>CAMKRS010000007.1 GCA_946415245.1 uncultured Prevotella sp.
GCTCGATGACGAAGTGCATGCCCTTCATAGCGGCAGGAGCCTTCATCTCGAGGGTATCGATCTGGAAGTCCTTCAGCTCGTCGTCGGTCAGCACGAACGGACGGATGGCAGCGTGAGGACAGATGTATGCACACTGGTTACACTGGATACAGTTGTCCTTGTTCCATACGGGAACGAAGGCCTCCACACCACGCTTCTCGTAAGCAGCGGTGCCAACCTCCCAAGAACCGTCGGCAGTGCCGAACTTAGCGAATGCGCTGACGGGCAGCAGATCGCCGGCCTGGGCGTTGATAGGACGAACCATCTCCTTAACGAATGCGGGAGCATCATCCTGCTTCTCAGCATCGTCGGGCAGGTTAGCCCACTCGGGCTTCACGGTCAGCTGAACATACTCACCACCACGATCGATAGCGGCGTAGTTCTTATCAACCACATCCTGACCCTTGGCACCGTAAGACTTCAGGGCAGCAGCCTTCATCTTCTCGACAGCCAGCTCAACGGGGATCACCTCAGTGATGCGGAAGAAGGCAGACTGGAGGATGGTGTTGGTGCGGTTGCCCAGACCAATCTCCTGTGCAATCTTGGTGGCGTTGATGGTGTAGACAGTGATGTTGTTCTGTGCGAAGTAACGCTTTACCTTGTTAGGCATGAACTTCTCGAGCTCGTCGGCGTCGAAGATGGTGTTCAGCAGGAACTGACCGTTCTTCTGCAGACCGCGGGTCACGTCGTACATGTGAAGGTATGCCTGAACGTGGCAAGCCACGAAGTTAGGTGTGGTTACCAGATAGGTAGAGCGGATAGGTGTATCACCGAAACGCAGGTGAGAGCAGGTGAAACCTCCTGACTTCTTAGAGTCGTAAGAGAAGTAAGCCTGGCAGTACTTGTCGGTGTTGTCACCAATGATCTTAACTGAGTTCTTGTTAGCACCTACGGTACCATCAGCACCCAGACCGAAGAACTTAGCCTGGAACATGCCAGCGCCACCGAGAGCGATCTCGGGAACCTCGGGCAGAGAGGTGAAGGTCACGTCGTCGACGATACCAATGGTGAAGTGGTTCTTGGGCTCGGGCATAGCGAGGTTGTTGAACACGCTGATGATCTGAGCAGGAGTGGTGTCGTGAGAACCAAGACCGTAGCGGCCACCAACGATAACAGGACGATCCTGAACATCGAAGAAGGCATCCTTCACGTCGAGGTACAGAGGCTCACCGTTAGCACCGGGCTCCTTGGTACGATCGAGAACGGCAATCTTCTTCACGCTCTTGGGAACAGCTGCGAGCAGGTGCTTGATAGAGAACGGACGATAGAGGTGAACAGAGATCATACCAACCTTCTGACCCTGACCGTTCAGGTAGTCGATAGCCTCACGGGCTGCATCGGTAGCAGAACCCATCAGGATGATCATGCGGTCGGCATCCTCAGCGCCGTAGTAAGAGAAGAGGTGATACTCACGACCTGTGATCTTAGAGAGCTCGCCCAGATACTTCTCAACAACCTCGGGTACTGCATCGTAGTAGGGGTTGCAGGCCTCACGGTGTGTGAAGAAGGTCTCGGGGTTCTCAGCGGTACCACGGGTGATAGGACGCTCAGGCGACATAGCACGATCGCGGAAACGCTTGATGTACTCTTCCTTTACCAGAGGACGAACATCCTCCTGGTCGAGCAGCTCAATCTTGTGATACTCGTGAGAGGTGCGGAAACCGTCGAAGAAGTTAACGAAGGGCACGCAGGTCTCCAGAGAAGCGAGGTGAGCAGCGGCGGTCATATCCATAACCTCCTGTACAGAACCTTCGCAGAGCATAGCGAAACCAGTCTGACGGCAAGCCATCACATCCTGGTGGTCACCGAAGATACACAGAGAGTGAGAAGCCAGCGTACGGGCAGAAACGTCGAACACGCAGGGGATCAGCTCACCGGCGATCTTGTACATGTTAGGAATCATCAGGAGCAGACCCTGAGAAGCGGTGAATGTAGTGGTGAGAGCACCAGCCTGCAGTGAACCGTGAACGGCACCGGCAGCACCAGCCTCTGACTGCATTTCCTGAACACTGACGTTCTGGCCCCACAGGTTCTTACGACCACGTGCGGCCCACTCGTCAACATGCTCCGCCATAGGCGAAGACGGGGTGATGGGGTAGATAGCGGCTACCTCCGAGAACATATAGCTCACATGAGCTGCTGCCTCGTTACCATCACAGGTGATAAATTTCTTTTCTTTAGCCATTTGTTTTTAAAAATATAAATGAAAACCTAATTATATATTACTAACTAATACAGAAAGCCTAGTAACCAGAGAGGTATTTGATTGCCTCGTCCTATTTCTGTGTTGTAGCGTGCGTAGATTACATCGTCCTGCAGCTTCATGCGCTGCATCTGCTGGGCATCCATGATGCGGAACTTCAGCTGTTCGTCGACTGTGTAGTTGCAGTCGCGACCACCTATGTTCACCTTGTGGTCCTTCCACATCGAATTGACGAAGAAGGTCTCCATGGCCTCCTGCTTCTCCACCTGAATGGGATAGATGGCGTAGAGCAGGTTGGAGTTGTGGAGCATCACCTTGGCGGGCTTCTTGGGGAAGTCTTCGCCGATGGGGTAGATGAGGTTCAGCAGACGGGCATCGGTGAGATACTTGATATAGTTCATCACCGTGGCGCGTGAGGTCTCGATGTCGTTGGCGAGCTTGCTCACGTTGGGTGCCTTCTTCGAACCCTCCTCGGCTATCTGGTAGAAGAGCTTCTTGATCTTCGTGAGATACTTCAGCTCGATCTGCTTGATGAGCAGGATGTCCACCTCGGTCATCATGTTCATGGTCTTCAGCAGGTTCTCGCTGTAGTTGCGGTGCTCCTGGAAGAATGGATAGAAACCATGGTGGATATAGTCCTGGAAATACCGGTTGGGGGATACGTTGGGCAGGATCTGCTTGATGATGCGCTCGTGGTCGCGGAGGATCTCATCGAGGGTGTAGGGACGGAAATGGTTGCCCGTCAGCAGATTGATGAACTCGCGGAAGGAGAAGCCTCTGAGGTTATACGACCGTACGATGCCGTTGAGCTCGGGGTTCTCATCCTTCAGGCGCATCACGCTGGAACCTGTGAAAACAATCTTGAGGTTGGGGTAGAGGTCATAGCACTTGCGCAGTTCTGAACTCCAGTCAGGCTGTTTGAACACCTGGTCGATCAACAGTGTGCGGCCTCCGTGGTGATAGAACTCTCCGGCAAAGTCGGCAATACCGTGACCCTGGAAGTAGAAGTTGTTCATGTTGATATACAGACACTGGCGGTCGTTGATATCAAACTTCTCCTTGGCGTATTGCAGCAGGAAGGTGGTTTTTCCAATGCCTCTGGTGCCTTTAATACCAATCAAACGGTCGTTCCAGTTGATCTCGTCCATAAGGGCTCGACGAACTGGTGCATTGACATGCTCCACAAGGTATCTATGTGTCCTGAAAAAAGCCTCCATTATGCCATTGATTTGTTCTACACTTTATAAAGTGCGGCAAAATTACTACTTTTTCTTCAAATTGCAAAGTCTAAATTGCAATTTCTGTATTAAATAATGTTATTTTTGCGCTTAATCAAGGATTTGGGGCAAAATTCGGCCTTCTGGTCAGAACTTATAGGCCACATCGAACATAAACCAGCGCCCTTTCTGGGGGATGAGTTTGGTGTTCATACCGCTGCGGTTGTATTGCGTGTTGAAGAGGTTACGCACATTTACTCCGAGGGTCAGGTTGCCCCACTTGTACTCAGCACCGAGGTTCATGATGGCGCGGGCCTTCATGTCTTCCTGATGGATGAGTGTTCCTTTCACCCTCTCCAACTCTTCCGTCCATTCCATCGCTGAATCGTAATACTCATTCTCCAACGCTTCCTCGATGTAGGAAGCGATATTGGTGTATAGAATCATCTGCGTGAGGTCGAGGTTATATGAGGTCTGCTTACTCTCGAACAACACATTTGAGAACAGCTTCAGTCGGGGAGTTGCCTGCCAGGCCAGGACTACATTCGACGTGATGGCCGGCGTGTTGTTGTTGGTATCAATGTTCTTGATAAAGAGGTTCGAATCGAAGGTGCGTATCCAGGTGCAGTTGAATTCTACGCTGTACTTCGGACTGCGGTAGCTGGTCATCACTTCCACACCTGCGGTCTTGTTGACCGCCTCGTTCAAATGCTCGATAATATGCGTCATAATCAGGTCCTCGGCCTTATTGTAGAAACCGTTGACCTCGAAGGACAATCCCTTTGCCCATTCCAATCCTGCAAAGGTAATCTGGAAGGAATGCACGAACTCCGGGTTTAGGGTGGCATAGTTATCGAGACTAGTGTTCTTTGTCAGTAATGGCAGCAGCTCGTCGGTCTTACGATACAAATAAGGTGCATCGACAAATGACTTCGAGTAGCTGAGCTTGATGTTCCATTTGGGCTTCATAAGGATGAGTGCCACACGGGGTGAGAACTCATTCAGCGTACGATTGTCGACACGCTTCTTATGGTCGTATCGCAGTCCGGCATTAAAGATTAACGAACGCCACTGGTGCTTCAGTTGCAAGAAGGCGTTATAACTGTTCTCATGACCTTTACCATGTTCTGGAATCATCGGATTTTCCGGGGCTACATTTTCGTAATTATAGCCGAGTGCATAGCGCACGTCGTCGAGCTTGAAATGAGAAAACTCCGTACCGAAGCTCAGGTTGCCTTTATGCGCTTTGCTGTTCACATAGCTGTAGTCGCCTTTCAACTGTACACTGTAGTTCTGCTCCTGACCGTTGATGTATCTGAAGAGTCCGGGATAATTGAAAATGTTATCAAGGGCATCAACATCAATCCCTAACAATGTGCCTAATGCCGGAAACTCTGTGTCGAGTAGCACCTGGTAGTGTGTCAGGTCGGAGTTGTCGTAGGCGATGTTGCCCTTGAGATAGAGTTGCTTTATCTGTCGGCTGTAGCTCAGGTCTACATGGTGCGATGTCGTCGCAAAGCTGGGTGAATAGCCGTTCATCGATTTATACCTGTCCCAGTCGTAGGTCTTGGCCAGCGTACTCATGGTGAAGGGCGCTACGATCTGTGAGAATCGGGCGTCATAGAGGAACTGCAGGTCTTTCCATTTCAGCTGCAGACCGAAATCGTGCGAGGGCTTGTTGCCGATACGGCCTATCTTGAAGTGGTCGTAGGGCATGTCGTAGATATCTTCGTCGAATCGCTCTTCCGGCACTTTCATCTCCTCACCGTTGTTCTTGTAGAGGCTGCCCCAAACCAACAGGTCGAGGTCGAAATAGCGTTTGCCGAGAATAATGTCGCCGCGCATCTGTCCGTAGTTGCCCACGCCTGCCTTTACCTTCACACCGTCGATGTCAGCACCTTGTTTGGTGATGAGGTTCACCACAGCTGTGAGGGCCACACCGCCATAGAGCGAGGAAGCCGGACCGCGCAGCACCTCTATCTGTTTGATCTTCTCCAGACTGACACTGAAGTCGGGTGCGGCAATGTTGGTGCAGTAGCTGTTCAAGCGGTGACCGTTGAGCATGATGAGTATCTTCTCCTGCCCGTTGCTGTAGATGCCGCGCATGGCGATGTTGATGTCGTCGTTACTGTCAATGATGTTCATACCGGGCACATAGGTCGCCAGCACTTCCTGCAGGTTTTGTGCGCCGCAGTTACGGATCATATCCTCGGTGATGAGGGTGATGGGCACAGGCACCTCGGCCAACGACTCTGCCTGACTGGAGGCTGTGGTAACCTTTGCCGTGAGACCCGAACGGAGGTTCTCCACCATATCGATAAACCGCTGCGGGTCTTGTGGCGAGGCCGAGTAGTAGGGGTCGGCATTCAGCAGATAATGGGTGGCTTGTTCTGCCTTCTCGGTGTCATCGAGTCCGAGCCAGCAGAGGGCCATCAGTCGGTAGGCACTCTCACGCAGGTTGCCGCTAAAGTGCTCTACGTTGCCTTGCAGCAGCAATAGCGCCTGTTCGATGCGGCCGATGTCGTATTCGCTTTCCGCCTGGGCGTAGATCTGTCGGGCGGCGTAATCCTGTCCTGAAACAGAGAGCGTCGTCAACAGGCATATTATTATTATAATAAGGTGTCTTCTTGTGCTCATTTTCTAATGGGTATAGTGAACGTAAAGGTAGTGCCTTCGCCTTGAACCGATGTGAACGACAGGTGTCCGCTATGTTTGTTCTCGATGATGTCGCGGGTGATGCCCATGCCGAGTCCTGTGCCTTGTCCGGCGGGCTTGGTGGTGAAGAAGTTCTCGTAAACGCGCTGCTGCACCTCTTCGCTCATGCCTTCACCGTTGTCGGCAATGCTCACCCGTATGTTTCCCTCCGCCGATGTCACCTTCACCGACACCTCCGGCATATAACCTTCGCCCATCGTTTCTTGTTTCTTCCACACGGCATAGAAGGCGTTGTTGGTAATGTTGATCACCGCACGGCTCAGGTCCTGTGGAATGGCCATCGTCATGGGCAGCCCTTCCTCATAGCTCTCGTGTATGCTCACGTTGAAGCCTTTATGGTTGGCACGCATGCCGTGATACGACAGCCATACGTATTCCTTCACGAGCTTCGACACATCGGTGGGCAGGAATTCGCCTTCCTTGCCTCTCGACACGAGCAGAATACCCTGTATGATGCTGATGGCGCGTTCGCCGTGCTCCACAATCTTCATCATGTTCTCCTTCAGGTCGGCCACAATGTCGTTGAGGTCTTCGCGGTCGGCTTCGGGCAGTTTATCCTCGTTGTCTGCCACAATCTCCTCCAGATCCTTGAGCAGCTTGTCCGACATCTTGCTGAAGTTGATGACGAAGTTCAGGGGGTTCTGTATCTCGTGGGCGATGCCAGCACTCAGGACGCCTAGCGAGGCGAGCTTTTCCTGTTTATGGAGTTGTTCTTTCAACTGTTCAATCTGGTCCATAGTGCTATGATTTTTTATAGGGTAGTGTAATCGTGAATTCTGTATAGTCGTTCTTGACCGACTGCACGCTGATGTCTCCGCCGTGATTCTGTACGATCTCACGACTGAGATAGAGTCCTACACCCGCAGCCTCACCGGTAGTCTTGGTGGTGAAGAAGGGGTCGAAGATCTTGTCGGTGATGGTGTCTTCGATACCGATACCATTGTCGCGTACGATGATCTTCACCGCGTTGCCGTCGGCTTTCGCCTGTAGCGTAATCTCGGGTTGATACTGGGTGTTGTTCGCTTTCTTCACAACGGCATAGACGGCATTTGCCAGCAGACTCATGATGGTCTTGCTCAGCTGCTCGGGATTACCATTTATCTGCAGATGTGCTTCTGGCAGGTCGAACACCGTCTGTATGTGATGCTCGTCCAGCTCTTTCTTGTAGTAGGCCTGCAGCATCTCTTCATCCTGACGTATCACAGCAGTGAGGTCCATCTTTACGATGCCGCCGCTACGGTCTTTCAGCATCTCTTCCATCGCCTTCAGGGTGCGGGTGGTATTCTGCCCGTGTTCGCCTACCTTCTGCAGGTTACCGCTGAGCATGTCGAGCACGTCCATCGTGTCTTCGTAGTTGTCTTCGTTCATCCGCTCCTTCTCGTCTTCCACGTTGGCTTTGATGTCTTTCACCAGACCTTCTGAGAGCTTGGCAAAGTTGTTGATGTAGTTCAGCGGGTTCAGAATGCGGTCGATAAGTCCCTGTGTCAGCTTACCGGCAGTGGCCATCTTCTCCAGTCTTACCACCTCTGCCGTACGGTCCTTGATGACTTTCTCCAGATGTATCTTATCCTTCTCCAGCTTGCGCAGACGGAGCCGGAAGAGGCCGTAGGCAGCGGCAAGCATCAGCAGCATATAGAACAGGTTCATGTACCACCGTTTGTAGAAGGGAGGGGTAATCATGAATCGTATGCTGACAATGTCCGACTGTCGGTTCATGGCGTCCATCGCCTGCACGCTGAAGGTGTGGGCACCCTCGGCGATGTTGGTGAAACTGATGCGGGTCTGCGTCGACCAAGGGCTCCATTTGTCGTCGTCCATCTTGTATCTGTACAGGTTCTTTCCCACGATGGGGGTAAAGTTGAACGAGAAGGTGAAGTCCAGGTTGTCATCTTGGTAACCAAGGGTAGGCAACACCTCGGGCATCGTGCCAAAGCCGCCCCAGAGCACGCTGTCGTTGTTTAAAACAATCGAGCGTATCTGTAGCTTGGGCTTTATGTCCATCATGGGCTCCTTCATGCTGGTGTCGATCACGGTCAGCTGGTTGTCGCTGCCAATCCAAATGTGGTCGTCCTGCACTAATAAGGTGCGGATGGTGGTCTCGTTCAGGGGGAAGAGTATATGGTCCATATCGCCCAATCGCTTGCCGTCTTTCCAGCGGTAGAGGCGCTTTCCCTCATTGTTGGTCATCCAGGTCACACCTTTATCGTCGATGAAGGAGTTGAGCGGGTAGGGGAAGGGCTTTGTGTCTTCGGCGCTGACCACCGTCACCTGTCCTGCAACGGGCACGATGGTCGACATGGTCTCTGCCTTCTTGCCGGTCTTATAGAGATTGAAGTTTGCTTCACTGGGTTTCTTAAACCAAACGGTGCCGTACAGGCTCTGTGCCCAGATCACGCCATCCTTGTCTTTCAGCAGCTTCCTGACATTCTCCAGGTTGCATACTTTCTTGTGGTTCTGCCCATTGGCCCCGAGCTGGTAGATGCCGTTGAGCTCGCCACTGTAGATCATCTCACCGTCGGTCTCTACAGCCAGCGAGGTAACGGTTGTCAGATGGGCCACTCGTCCGTCGGGGGCAATCCTGTAGATACCATCGGCAGTAGCTGCCAACAGGTCGTTGCCGTATTTCTTCAGATTCCAGCAGGCGTGGTTGATGCCGGTTACCCTGACAAAGCGGATACCTTCCTGCCGGAACAAACCGTCGTCGGTGCCAGCATAGATCTTTCCGTTGAGGGCTTCTAACGACAGCACGCTGCCGATAAGTCCTTCGTTGGCGGTGAAGCGCGAATAGGAAGAGGGCACCTGTACGGCAAACAGTCCTCTGCCGGTCGCTACCCATAATTGTCCTCTGCCGTCATAAGCGCCGTAGGCAAGGTCGTTTGAACAGAGGCCGTTGGCATCGGTCATCGGATAGCTCGTGTTGGTATTGTTGTTGCTGATGATCAATCCGGAGTTTTTCCTCAGATAGGCGGTGAAGTTGTCGCCCAACGGTTCTGTCAGCACGGTGTCGGTCATCGCCACTTCCTTCGCGCCGCTCTCCAGCGCTTCAACGTTCACCACATCGAGCATGCCCATCTTCAGCGACTTCTCGTCAACATTCTTAAACACGCTCACCTTGTCGTTCTTCACCTCGTAGATATAGCCGTTGCTCACCACAAAGAGCAGCTTGCCGTTTTCCTCGAATATCTCTCTCACCTCGCCGCGGAACAGGTCTTCACTGCCTATTCTCTGCAGGTAGATCTCGCCGTTGGCCTTTCGCTTAATCTTTCCGAAGTAATTATAGCCGCCCACCCATATCTGGTTGTCGCTGGCTCTGACGCACACGATGATGCGCGTTGTGCCTGGCGTGCGGATAATACGCCATTCAGCATGGTCGTAATACATCAGACCCTCGAAGTTGGCCACATAGATCGTGCCGTTCTCGTCGGTCTCAATGTCGAAGTTCATGTTGTTGGCATGATAGTCCTCCGCCGTGTAGTTACGGAAGAAAGGAATGCCTTGAGCAGAGGCAGTGAAGAGTGAACAGTGAATAGTGAATAGTACTATCAGAAGCTTTTTCATGGGGCCACCTCCTTTCCATTGATGAACGACTCAAAGGGCACTGACTGTCCGATGAAGTAGTTCCATTCCTCGGTGGTCAGGTCGCGCTTGAGTTTCTTCTTCACCTGCTCCACCATGATGGGCACAGAGATGTTCACGGCCGTCAGACCGCCTTTCGCATCACCCATCCAGAAGGTGTTCTTCGTCGAGTCGAAGTTAAAGTGCATAATCCAGTTCTTCGTTTCAATGAGGGTCATGGGCTCCACTTTCTCATTGTCGGTAATCCAGAGGTTCACCTTACCGTCGTAGCTGGCAGAATAGAGGCGTCGGCCGTTGAGTTTCATCTTTGAGATACGCGACCGGTGACCTAACAGCCGTTGCCGTTTCCCGTCCTTGAAGATGAGCCAGATGGTGCCATCGCTCATGCCGTAGGCTTCGATGCCGGTGTTTTTCGATTCGCAATAGGCGGTCACGGTGCCCGGTACAGGCACGTTCTCCGTGCTGATGTTGTCGAGTCCCGTCACCAGGTGCATCTTGCCCTTGTCGTCGAAGAGCAGGGGCAGACTGTTTTTGCGCGAGCCCTTGATAACGCGGAAGTTCAGCTGTCGGGTGCTGCGTAGGATGTTGCGTTTTATATCGTAGAGCCCCAGACTGTTCTCACCGATAATCAGCAGGTTGTTGTCGCTGATATCATGCAGTCGCATGGGGTGTTCTATCTTGTCGAGGTCTACCACTTTCACCGTCTTGAGGTCTTGCTGCACCACCACCAGATGGCCCGAGCGACTTGCGGCGTAGATGCAACCATTCGTGCGGTTGATGATGACATCGCGGAAGTCAAAGTCTTTGTTTCTGAAGAGCACCTTCGTCTTGAGGTTGTTGCCTTGTCTTTCGCTCAGGATAATCTCACCGTAGTCGCTCACCGACACGAGTCGGTGGTCTTCGCCCGGCATATATTCCAGATTCGTCACCGCGCCCGTATGCTCCGTCCACGATACCACACTTTGGCTCGAACGCATGAGGCTTTGGAACACGGCGGGGTAGTAGATGTCGCCTCTGTAGCGTGAGGTATAGAGATACGAGGCATAACTCAGCAGGTTGGCCACGTCTTCGTTGCCCGCCTGTGCCTGGATGGTGGAAATCGAACCCAGTGAACGTCCGAGGGCGATATAGCTCAGTGTGTCGGCCTTCTGCTTCGACATCTCTGCCAGCAGTCGCTGGTGTTCGGCCATCTGTCGCTGACTCTCTGCTATCTCCGAGGCTTCCACAGCTTTTCGCTCCGAGGCCACAGCGTTCCGCTCGGCTATGATGGCGTTCTGCCGCTCCAGTTCCGAGCGCAGGCGCATCTCGTTGGCCACGCGTGTCTGCTGGATGGCTTCCTCACGTTTCTCGTCAGAAATCTCGCGCTGTTCGTTGGCCAGCTCCTCCATCTGTTTACTTACGCTTCTGTCTACGGCCGACCGTCGTTCCTGCAGCCGCAAGGCTTCCACCTCTTTCTCCAGGTCTTCCACCTTCTCGCGTTCTGCCTTCCAGCCCAGGAAGCCTGTTGCCGCAGCTCCCGCCAACAGCACCCCCGCAACGCCTGTTATAATATTTCTAGTCTTCACTGTCTCTTGATTGCAAGGAGCGTAATATCATCACTCTGTTCAGCGCCATTGGCAAACGTCTTCACGTCGGCCTTGATGGTGTCGATCACCTGTTGACAGGTCTGTCCCGCCACCTTCTTCAGGGTCTGCTCCAGACGCGTTTCGGTAAACTCCTCCTCTTGCGGATTGATGGCTTCGGTCACACCGTCGGTGTAGAGTAGGAGGGTGTCGCCCTGTGCCAACTGGCAAGTTGTCTCTGTATACTCGAAGTCGTCGAAGATGCCGATGGCCATATTGCCTGACACGGGCAGCTTCTCCAGACTGCCGTTTGCTTTCAGCATGTACGGGGGATTGTGTCCGGCGTTGGTATACTTTACCTCACCGGTTTTGATGTTATAAATGCCGTAGAACACGGTCACAAACATGTTGTTCACCGATTCTTTCTCCAGCAGCGTGTTCGAATAGTTAATACATTCTGCCGGGCTCACGCCTCTGATGCCCGTTGCCCTTATCAGCGTTCTGCTTACGGCCATGAAGATGGCAGCGGGCACACCTTTTCCACTGACATCGGCAATCACAAATCCGATGCGGTCTTCATCGATACGGAAGAAATCGTAGAAGTCGCCACCCACGTCTTTGGCGGCATTCATCGAGGCGGCAATATCAAGCTGACTGGCATTCTCAGGGAATGGTGGGAAGATTCTCGGCAGGATGGCCTGCTGGATCTCACGGGCCACAGCCAGGTCGCCCTTGATAGACTCCAGCTGGTTGTGTTCCTGCTGCATCTGTTTGATATAGGTAATCTGCTCGATAGCCTTCTCAATGGTCACACTCAGGTCGTCGAGGTCGATGGGCTTCGTAGCGAAGTCGAAGGCGCCGTTGTTCATCGCCTGACGGATATTCCCCATATCACCATAAGCGGATACCATAATGCACTTCAAGGCAGGATTCTGCATCTCGTTGATTTTGGTCAGCAGGGTCAGTCCATCCATCTCGGGCATATTGATATCACTGAGGATAATATCGAAGTCTTTTTCCTTCAGAAGCATGGTCAATGCCTCCAGTCCGTTGTGGGCAAACTGAAACTCATATTCTCCCTTCCTGATCTGACGACGGAAATATTGCGTTAGCAGCAATTCGAGATCAATCTCGTCGTCTACACTAAGAATCTTTACTGGCATATTGATAGTTTTATTTGAATTATTGTGCAAAAATAGCACAAAAGATTCATATTACCAAATTTTTTTAGTGAGAACTGAGTTTTTTTATATAACTTTGCGCCCTGAAACATGGCAACACTACATATTTTTAATCCGGAACACGATATTGCTCTGGCCGCAAACCTCAGCAATTTCACTTCGCCTCATGCTGGAAGACAACTTCGGCACGACCTAGGTTATTTGCCAGCAATCTGGGCCTCTGAGGACTATGTCTTGGTAGAGGATGTGGAAGCTGCACAACGTGATCTTGCCCGAGTGATGCATCGTGGTTTCGATGGCTTTGTGGATAAGCATCAGTTAGCGAAGCTCAACATCACGCATGTGGAACCTTGGGGCTGGGATCTAGCGCTGCGCAGTTTTCTGCTTCGCTATGGTGTGACGGCGGTGCCTACGGAAGAGGAGATAGCCATGATTCGCGATCTGTCGCATCGTAAGTATGCAGTAGATTTGTTGAGAGAACTCGAGTTCGAAGGAACCATTGGAGAATCTTGGCAGGCGGACTTGATGGCGGAGGTGGAGCAAGCCCTTCGGATTTATCAGCAGATTGTGATTAAGGCTCCCTGGAGTAGTAGTGGAAGAGGTATCCGATTTATTGACAAAGAGCTTAATGAGTATCAGCGACGCTGGATACAGAATGTGATAGCCTCTCAAGGGAGCGTAGTCATAGAGTCTTTTTGTCATAAAGTGAAGGACTTTGGTATGGAGTTTGAGAGTGATGGCCAAGGTCATGTACGTTGTTTGGGACTCTCGATATTCCATACTCAGAATGGTGCCTATATTGGTAATATTCTTGCATCAGAAGAAGAAAAGCAAGAAATGATAAACCGCTATATACCAGAAGAATTACTGACTTCTGTTAAAGAAAAGATTTGTGCTTATCTAGGTCCTCTCTATCGTGACCAGTATGCCGGTCCTTTCGGCGTGGATATGATGGTGGTGAAAGGTGAGGGTAACCATCGCTTTTTATTGAATCCTTGTGTTGAAATCAATCTGCGCAGAACGATGGGGCATGTGGCATTAGCACTCTCCAAACAATGCCTTTCTGATCATGTGATGCGGGTAGAATATTCTGACAATACATATAAACTAAAAATTAAACAAATATGAGAAAACTAGTCTTCTTAACTATAGCATTGCCCCTTATGACCTATGCCCAATATAAGTCTGAGGTCTGGTCGCCTGACAATGGTGACGGCACCTATACCAATCCTGTGATCAACGCCGACTATTCTGATCCCGATGTCTGTGTTGGTCCCAGTGGCGAGGATTATTATATGACGGCGTCATCATTTAACTGTGTACCGGGCCTGCCCATTCTTCATTCGAAGGATCTGGTGAATTGGGAGATCATTGGCTATGCGCTGAAGTCACTCTATACTGGCGATGCAGAATTGGAACAGCATTTTAGTACTCCTCAGCACGGTAATGGCGTTTGGGCTCCTAGTATCCGCTATCATGATGGCGAATACTATATTTATTGGGGAGATCCTGACTATGGCGTGTATATGGTAAAAACCAAAGACCCTTCGGGCGAATGGCAGAATCCCGTCTGTGTTATTCGTGGTCAGGGATATATCGATACAACACCCCTTTGGGATGATGATGGACGATGCTATCTGGTGAATGGTTGGGCCAATTCGCGTGCGAAATTCGCCAGTGTGTTGACGGTCAGAGAGTTGTCTGCAGATGGTACGAAGGCCATCGGACAACCTGTCATTGTCTTCGATGGTAATGGTAGCGAGAATCGTACATGCGAGGGACCGAAGTTCTATAAGCGTGATGGTTGGTATTGGATCATGTGTCCAGCCGGAGGCGTGCCTACTGGTTTTCAGTTGGCTATGCGTAGTAAATCACCTTATGGCCCTTATGAACATAAGATTGTCTTGGCGCAGGGAAAAACCAAAATCAACGGTCCCCATCAAGGTGGTTGGGTACATACGAAATACGGCGAGGATTGGTTTTTGCATTTTCAAGATAAGGAGGCTTATGGTCGCGTGGTTCATCTGAATCCCGTTGACTGGTCTACTGGATGGCCCATCATGGGCATCAATGGTGAGCCTGTCACTAATTTTATCATGCCTCAGAGTAGTTCAGACGTGATAATGAATCCTGTGGAGAGCGATGAGTTTAACTCGCCCACGATGGGCAAACAGTGGCAGTGGCATGCCAATTACGATGAGAAGTTTGGTGTTTCCACTGCCTTTGGCACCTTTCGTATTTACACATATAAACTGTCGAAGGATTGGAAGAATTTCTGGGAAGTACCCAATCTGTTGCTCCAGAAGACACCTGCCGACGAGTTTACGGTGGCGACCAAGATTCGCATGACCTCTAAGGCAGATGGGCAGTTTGGCGGTCTGATCATGATGGGTCTCAATTATTCCGCGATGGTCGTACGTCGTATAGGCCAGGAATTCCAATTGGTGCAAATGACTTGTATTGGCGCCGATAAAGGCAACCCCCAGACGGAGGAAATCCTTGCGACGCTGAAACCTACTGCTGTCGACAAAACTGACTATAAGCCAGGCATTCATGAGGATATCTACCTGCGCCTGAAGGTGAAAGATGCGAAGGTGAGGTTCTCTTGGAGTAAGGACGGCAAGAAATACTCCGACTGTGGACGCGAATTCCGTATGAAGGAGGGTAAATGGATTGGTGCGAAGTTTGGATATATTGCTGCGGAGAGCGATGCGAAATGTGATCGTGGTTGGGTGGATGCCGATTGGATAAGAGTGACAAAGTAAGATGGGTGATGTATGAGTAGGTATTTTGTGACATTGAGTTATGATGGGACGCGGTATCACGGTTGGCAGATACAGCCGAATGGTGTGTCGGTACAGGAACGGCTGCAGGAGGCTCTTTCCACATTGCTTCGTGAACCTATTGCTGTGACGGGAGCTGGCAGAACGGATGCTGGTGTGCATGCTCGTAAAATGGTGGCGCACTTTGATTGGAAGGGTGATGCCATCGATGGTCAGCAACTGGCATATAAGTTGAACAGGCTGCTACCCTATGATATTGCTGTCAGCAAGGTTGAGATGGTGAGCGAAGATATGCACGCCCGTTTTTCGGCTACATCACGTATGTACCGTTATTATATTCATACCACGAAAGATCCCTTCCAACGGGCTTATTCCTGTGAGATCCACTATCCATTGGATTTTGCCAAGATGAACGATGCAGCTCGGATCCTGATGACCTACGAGGATTTCGGAGTCTTTTGCAAAAGCGGTGCCGATGTGAAGACCACCCTCTGTCAGGTGACAAAAGCCGAGTGGGTTCAGACCTCGCCAACAACCTGGTATTTCGAGATCCGTGCTAATCGATTCCTGCGTAATATGGTGCGTGCGGTGGTAGGTACACTGATTGAAGTAGGACGTGGCAGACTGTCGTTGGATGATTTTAAGAAAGTGATTGAAGGTAAGCAGCGTTCGGATGCCGGGGAGTCGATGCCTGGCAATGCGCTCTTCCTGGAAGATATCGTCTATTGATATGTGGTTAATCTTGGCATTTATGTCGGCAGCGCTGTTAGGCTGCTACGATTCTTTTAAGAAACAGGCGTTGAAAAGCAATGCAGTCATTCCCGTGTTGTTTCTCAATACTTTGTTCTCCTCACTGATCTTCCTGCCGTTTATCGTGATGAGTGGCACCTCTAACGCCCTCGATGGTGGTATCTTTCATGTGGCGAGTGGTGGTTGGGAGATGCACAAGTACATCGTATTGAAGGCTGTGATCGTCTTATCGAGTTGGATCCTCGGCTATTTCGGTATGAAACATCTTCCGTTGACCATCGTGGGTCCTATCAATGCCACACGTCCAGTGATGGTGCTTGTGGGAGCACTGCTGGTATTCGGCGAACGTCTGAACATCTGGCAGTGGATAGGTGTGTTGTTGGCGGTAGCATCGTTCCTGCTGCTGAGCCGCAGTGGTAAGAAGGAGGGTATCGATTTCAAACACGACCACTGGATTTATATGATCGTTGGGGCAGCAGCTCTTGGAGCGCTTAGTGGTCTCTATGACAAATACTTGATGGCCCCTGTCGAAAGCGGTGGCGTGGGACTGGACCGTATGATGGTACAATCGTGGTACAACATCTACCAGTGTTTGATGATGGGGGCGATGCTTTGGCTGCTTTGGTGGCCGAAACACAATGAGACGACTCCTTTCCACTGGTCATGGTCGATTCTGGGTGTCAGCCTCTTCCTCTCAGCAGCCGATTTCATGTATTTCTATTCTTTGAGTCTACCTGATGCCATGATCAGCATCGTATCGATGATCCGCAGAGGTAGCGTGGTGGTGAGCTTCATGTTTGGTGCGCTTTTCTTCCACGAGAAGAACCTCAAGGCCAAGGCCTTCGATCTGGCGTTGGTGTTGCTGGGTATGGTGTTCCTCTATATTGGCAGTCATTAGTCGCGATAAATCCATGAGAGTAGGCCGTTGATCCAACGAATGGAGCAACGGAACCAACGTACGGTACTGACGGGTTTGCCGCCGAAGCTCAGGATGAACTCGCGGAAGGAATTTTTGCGGAAAGGCAGACCCACATCCATGAAGTTGATGTGATTATATCCGTTCTGGTGGGCATATTTGATGGTATGCCAGATGGTCAGCGTGTCAGGATGCAGCATCACATAGGTCTTACGACGGAACGCCGCGTACCACAAATAGGCATCACCCTGACTATACACACAGACAGAACAGCCAATCACGTGCTGCTGGTATTTAGTCACGAACAGTCGACAACTGTCGGTCTTTGCTGCTTCTTTAAAAAACTGATTGTCAGGGATGTATCGCTTTGGCTTGAACCAATGGTGCTGGTGCAATAACTTGGTGAAAGCCTTAAAATCTTCTTCATTCTTAACCTCTTCTGTTGTCAGTCCGCGGGCATAGGCATTGTCGATGCGCTGCTGCATCTTCTCGTTGATGCGCTCTTCGGGCAGTCGACTGTGTAGTGAGTTGTGGATGCTCATCCAGTGTACAGGGAAATAGTCCTGTTGACGGAACAACTTATGACCGAAGGTCTTCTGTGTGAGATGGCTGAACTCGATATAGAGAGTCTTGCTGCCCATCTTTTTTGTGAGTGCCTGTAGCATCTCGCCAAACAGGTCTTCCTTTCGCCAGTCGCTGGAAGTGTATTCGCCTTCTCCCATCACACGACAATGCATAAAGAAATAAGGGGGTAGGATAGAGGCACGGTAACGGACGATGGCCAGCAGCTGACTCAATACCTTCCCTGATTCATCGGTACACACCACCATATAGGGCTTCATCCTCGGTGTCTTCGCACTGATGGCGAACAACTCTCGGCTGTGGAAAAAGTTTGTCTCGCTCACGGCTGGCAACTTCTCCAGATGGGTAAAGATGGTTGTTGTGATACCTTTCATGCCGCAAATATACAACTTTTTTTGTTTCTTTTGTTCTTTTGTCTAAAAAAAATCGTATCTTTGCCAAAAATTTAAGAATGAACGTATGACAAATTTCAAAGATTTGGCGCAGTTGCGTCGCAGTCACCGCAAGTTTACGGAAGAGGAAATCGATGGCGACGCCCTCAAACTGATTCTTCGTGCAGGTTTGATGGCTCCCACTTCCAAGGGACAGCGGGCATGGCAGTTCGTGGTGGTCGACGACAAGTTGGATCTTGAGAAACTCTCTGATGCCAAGAACCTTGGTGGACAGTTTCTGAAAGATGCCCCTGTAGCAATCGTCGTGTTGGGCGATCCCATGCAGAACGACTGCTGGATAGAGGATGGTGCCATTGCTGCCATCTCCATGCAGTATCAGGCTGAGGAGTTGGGGTTAGGCTCTTGTTGGATTCAGATGCGTGGACGTGGTCTCGATGATGGGACAACGGCAGACACGGTGATTCGTGGCGTGCTGGACATTCCTGACAATCTCAACTGTCTCTGTATCCTTGCCGTAGGTCATAAGGCCGACGAGCGCAAACCGCAGAATGAAGATAAACTGAAATGGGAGAACGTACACCTGAACAAGTACCGTCATGATTAACTATGATTTGAAAAAGATTAAGGCTATCATTTTCGATATCGATGGAGTGCTGAGTGCGGAGACTATCACACTGTCATCCGACGGTGTGCCTTTGCGCACGGTAAATATCAAGGACGGTTATGCCATCCAGTTGGCTATGAAACTCGGTCTGCGTATCGTTGTGATGACGGGCGCCAACGTGTCGAGCATCTGTCGGCGTTATGAAGGGCTGGGCGTGGAGGATATCTACGTGGGCTGTGCCGTGAAGATCAAGGCCTACGACGCCTTCCTCGATCAATATGGTTTGAGCGATGAGGAGGTGATGTACATGGGCGATGATATCCCCGACCTGCAGGTGATGCGTCGTGTGGGCTGTCCTGTGTGTCCTAAGGATGCATGTCCGGAAATCAAGGAGGCGAGTGTCTATGTCAGCGACTGTATCGGTGGTCATGGATGTGGTCGTGATGTGATAGAACAGACACTCCGGGCCCAAGGAAAATGGGTGATGGATGAGAAAGCTTTCGGATGGTAAGAAGTGACTATCATATTATCCTAGCCAGCAACTCCCCGCGACGCCAGGAGTTGCTCGGCGGATTGGATCTCGATTTCGAGGTCCGTGTGCTGCCGAATATCGAGGAGGATTATCCGGATGATTTGGATACCAAGGACATTCCGGTCTATATTGCCACCGAAAAAGCCACAGCCTATAAGAATCTGATGACCGACCACGATCTTATTATCACTGCTGATACAGTAGTGGTCTTGGGTGATGAGGTGTTGGGCAAACCTACCGACCTTGACGATGCTAGAAGAATGCTCCGTGAGTTGAGTGGTCAGACGCATCAGGTGATGACAGGTGTCTGTTTGATGACAAAGGAGCGTCAGCGCAGCTTTGTCGTTATTACAGATGTCACTTTTAAAAAACTCACAGAAACCGAGATTGACTATTATGTCGACAAATACCAGCCTTTGGACAAAGCTGGTGCCTATGGCATTCAGGAGTGGATAGGCTACATCGGCGTCACCAATCTCTCTGGCAGTTATTTCAATGTCATGGGTCTCCCCGTACAACGCATCTACAACGAACTCAAACAGTTCTAAATATGACGAAAGAAGAATAAACCACCAATAACCCTCAACCCGGCAGGCTGGAGTCGCCTGAACGGTTAAACGACTATGTCAAGGTGACATCGGTGTCGCCGTTGCTGGCTCTCGATGAGGATATCAGTCACATGCCTCATGGTCTGCAAACACCAATCAGTGAGGATGGTCACGGTATCTCGAGTGGTCAGCGCCAACGCATCTTGCTAGCCCGCGCTTTGGTGCAGAAACCTGATGTCCTGTTGCTCGATGAGGCTACCTCGGCTCTCGACAATGTCACCCAGCAGCGTGTGGCTGAGCATCTGGCGAAGATGAAGTGTACGCGTATCATGATCTCCCAACGTCCGGAAAACCTCCGTTTCTGCGATCGCATCATCACATTGACGTCAAATATCCCAACGTGAATCCTTTTTTGTGTGTATAAGGAACGATAACTGTTCTAATATGACAAAAATGACGAATTGGGTGGCGATTTTTGACGGAATTATTTGTTTTTTATAGTGATAATGTCTATATTTGCACTCGATAACTAGTAATTTTAATCTATATTTATCATTTTCCATTTTTAGCAAAGGGGCTTGTCTGAGAAGATAGGTCTCTTTTTATTTTGTGCCTCTGCGACGGAATTCAGAACAAGTGATGGCAGTGGCGATGGCCACGTTAAGACTCTCGGCACTTGGTCCCTGATGGAAATTAGGGATGAGCAGACGGTGGGTCACCCGTTGACGAACGGCTTCAGAGATACCGTTGCCCTCGTTGCCCATGACGATGATGCCATAATCGTAGAGGGGTTGCTGGTAGATGTCCTCGCCGTCGAGTAAGGTACCGTAGACGGGGAAGTTGTTGGGCAACGTGTCGAAGAGCTGCAACAGTTCGGTATAAATTATATGTACGTGCGCGAGACTTCCCATTGTAGCCTGTACCACCTTAGGGTTATAAGCATCAGCAGTGTCTTCGCTGCAAAAGATGGTGTCGATGCCGAACCAGTCGGCAATGCGGATGATGGTGCCGAGGTTACCGGGATCCTGCACACTGTCGAGAGCCAAATAGAGGTGAGAGGTAAGAGGTGAGAGGTAAGAGGTATGCTCGGGGATGGGGAAGAGGGCGAGGACCTGTTGCGGGGTCTGAAGGAAACTGATGCGGCGCAGTTCCTCGTCGGTAACACGACTCACGGGAACAGGTCCTGTGAGTTCTATACCATTCCAGTCTTCGGTGGCGAAAATGGCCTTGGGTTGATATTGGCGCATGAGATCGCCAACGACTTTCGGGCCTTCAGCCACGAAGCAGTTTTCACGCTTGCGGAACTTCTTCTGTTCCAGCTGACGGATATATTTTATCTGATTTTTGCTAATCATTTCGGTTTTTGTTTGCAAAGATAAAGATTTATTTCTATCTTTGCAAGCAAATTCGTGAGATATTGATGTCAAAACACCAAATAGGCCTGTTGGTCACCGCTTTTCTGCTCATGCTGCTGACGGCATGCTCATCGTCGCGTGACATTCCCGAAGGTGAGGTGATGTTGGACCGTGTGTCGGTGGTGGCCGACGGTAAATACAGGGATATAAACACATCGCAGTTGAAGAGCTATGTGCGGCAGAAAGGCAATTCGCGCTGGTTCTCGCTGGCAAAGATTCCTCTAGGCATTTACCGTTTGGCTGGTGAGGATACCACCCGCTGGATCAACCGTACGTTGCAGTCGATAGGCGAGGCACCCGTGCTGTTTGACTCGTTGCAGGCGCAAAAGACCTGTGAGGAACTGCAGCTGGCGCTCCGAAACCTGGGCTATCTGGATGCAGAGGTGGAGTTGTTTACGACTGTCAAGAAAAAGAAACTCAACGCCTTCTATGTACTTCATCCAGGTGGTCATTATGTGATTAGGAATCTGGTGTATGACATTCAGGACAGTGTGATAGCCCGATTGCTGGGAAATGACATCGACAAGCGAGAGTTGCACGAAGGAATGGTATTTAATGTGAATGCCCTGAACGAGGAGCGCTCACGACTGACCTCATTGTTGCAGAATCAAGGCTATTACCGTTTCCACAAGGAGTTTATCTCTTTCCTGGCTGATTCAATCCGTGATTCGCGTCAGGTGGATCTGACCTTACAGTTGAGGCCCTATCGTACGAGTAACATTCAGGATACGTTACATACATGCTATACCATCCGCCAGATCAGTTATGCCAGCGGTGATCCGCGTGATTCGGTAATCCATCTTCGCAACCGGGTGCTGAGGGAGAATACCATGCTGACGGAAGGTCAACCTTATTCTGCAGAAGGACTCCAGAACACCTATACGCACTTCGGAAGGCTGGGGGCCGTGAGGTATACCAACATCAATTTCCAGCAGACACCAGATCCAACCCAGCTCGATATGGATGTGCAGGTGCAGACCAACAAACCCTCGACACTCAGTTTCCAGCCAGAGGGTACGAATACGGCAGGTGACCTGGGTGCTGCAGCCTCACTGACCTATCAGAACCGGAATCTCTTCCGGGGCTCAGAGACCTTCAGCGTGCAGTTGCGCGGTGCCTATGAGGCCATTCGCGGATTGGAGGGCTATAGAAATCAGGACTTCGTGGAGTATAGTGTGGAGAGCCGATTGACCTTCCCGCGGTTTATCATGCCTTTCTTGAGTCGTGAGATGCGGAAACGGACGATTGCCACTAGTGAGGTGTCGCTGCTCTACGACACACAGAACCGTCCGGAGTTCCATCGTCGTGTACTCTCTGCTGCCTGGCGCTATCGCTGGAAGCCTCAGAAACGGTTCGACCAGTATCAGTTTGATCTGCTCGACCTGAACTATATCTTCATGCCTTGGATCAGTGAGACCTTCAAGAACGAGTATCTGCAGGATAACAGCAATTATAATGCCATTCTGAGGTATAACTACGAGGACATGTTTATCATGAAAACGGGTTTCGGTTATAGTTACAATAACGGACATATCGCCATCAAGACGAATGTGGAGACGGCGGGTAATCTGTTGAACCTGGGCAGTAAGTTGTTCGGTGCCGAACAGGATGGCGACGGGCATTACCGGGTGTTTAACATCGCCTATGCCCAATACATAAAGGGCGATGTGGACTTCACCTGTAATCTGCTGCCCGACTATCACGACCAGCTGGTGTTCCACTGCGGTTTGGGCATTGCCTATCCCTATGGCAACAGTACGGTACTGCCGTTTGAGAAGCGCTATTTCTCGGGTGGTGCCAACAGTGTGCGCGGATGGAGTGTACGTAGTCTGGGTCCGGGACGCTATAAAGGCCGTGACGGTAATATCAATTTCATCACTCAGACGGGTGATATGAAACTCGACCTGAATCTCGAATACCGCACACACCTGTTCTGGAAGTTTGGTGGGGCTTTGTTCGTGGATGCAGGTAACATCTGGACTATTCGTGATTACGAGCAACAGCCTGGAGGGCAGTTTAAACTGCAGAACATTCTCAGCGACTTGGCTGTGAGCTACGGTCTGGGCTTGCGTCTGAACTTCGATTATTTCATCATGCGTTTCGATATGGGCATGAAGGCGGTGAATCCGGCGTACGAATCAGAAGAGGAAGAACATTATGCCATCATCCATCCTCGGCTGAGTCGCGACTTTGCTTTCCATTTCGCTGTTGGACTGCCGTTCTAAACATTAAAAATGTATAATTCTTTGGTTGAACACTATTTTTTGTGTACTTTTGCACAAAATATAAACCAAAATGCTGAAATTTATATCGTTTGGGAGCGGTAGTAGTGGTAATTGCTATTATCTCGCAACCGCGACAGACGGATTATTTGTAGATATTGGAGTTGGCTTAAGAACGCTCAAGAAGCATGCCAGGGATTATGGTATCAGTCTCAGTACGGTGCGGAGAATCCTGATTACGCATGACCACGCAGACCACATCAAGTCTGTCGGTGCATTTAGCCATGATTACAATGTACCTGTCTATGCCACAGAGAAAGTACATCTGGGCATAGATTATAACTATTGTGTGCAACGGAAACTACTGAAAGAACAGAAACAGTATCTGGAGCCTGGTACCACCGTCAGGTTGGGTGATTTTCTGGTGACACCTTTCTCAGTGCCTCATGATGCCAGTGAGAATGTGGGGTATAAGATTGAGGTAGAGGGTACGGTGTTCGTCATCATGACCGATGCCGGCAGTGTGACGGAGGAGATGAAGAAATTCATCGGCGAAGCCAATTATCTTGTGATTGAGGCCAACCATGATGTGGAGATGTTGCAGGGCGGTCCTTATCCTCAGTATCTGAAAGACAGGATTATCAGTCCCAATGGCCATCTGTCGAATAAAGATTGTGGTCAGGTGTTAGCCGAGAACATGACGGAACGGCTGAAGCATGTCTGGTTGTGTCATCTGAGTGAGGAGAATAATCACCCAGAGCTGGCACGTAAGACGGTGGATGCTATCTTGCGCAGTTATGGCATCATCCCTGGGAAGGATATTCAACTGGAAGTATTGAAGCGAAAAATGCCCAGCGAAGTATATGAATTAGAGTAAAAAGTGTAAATTTGATACCTTTTAGCGCAAAAAAATAACAAAATGTTTGTTGGTTTCGCAAGAAAGTTATAACTTTGCCCCCGAAATTTAAAAAGAACAAAGAAAAGATGTTGAATCTCAACCTAATTAGCGCCATTATTATTATTCGACTGCAGGGAGCAGCCGGAAGTGATTTAGGTGTATATATAAAATAGGTATAGGATACAAAAAAAGATATAGAGCCTTTCTCACTTCCGAGTGTGAAAGGCTTTTTCGTTACAGACAAAAGAATAATAAACTTTATAATTTAACAAGAACAAAAATGAACGACAGACTTTACATTTTCGACACAACACTCCGCGACGGAGAACAGGTGCCCGGCTGCCAGTTGAATACCGTAGAGAAAATACAGGTAGCTAAGGCGCTGGAACAGCTGGGCGTGGATGTGATTGAAGCAGGATTCCCTGTGAGTAGTCCTGGTGATTTCAATTCCGTGATTGAAATCTCAAAGGCAGTGACTTGGCCCGTTATCTGTGCACTGACCCGTGCGGTGGAGCATGATATCGACGTGGCCTTCGAGGCCTTGAAATACGCTAAGCACAAGCGTATTCATACGGGTATTGGCACCAGCGACGAGCATATTCTGTATAAGTTTAACTCCGACCGCGAGCATATCCTCGAACAGGCTATAGCTGCCACGAAGTATGCCAAGCGTTATGTCGACGATGTGGAGTTTTACTGTGAGGATGCCGGCCGTACGGATAATGAATACCTGGCTCAGGTGGTGGAGGCTGTGATCAAGGCTGGTGCCACTGTAGTGAACATCCCTGACACCACAGGCTACTGTCTGCCGCAGGAATATTTCGAGAAGATCAAGTATCTGATGGAGCATGTCGATGGTATCGATAAGGCCATCATCTCTACCCATTGTCATAACGACTTAGGTCTGGCAACGGCCAATACCTTTAGTGGTGTGATGGCTGGCGCCCGACAGGTGGAAGTAACCATCAACGGTATCGGCGAACGAGCCGGTAACACCTCGTTGGAGGAGATTGCGATGATTCTGAAATGTCACAAGAACCTTGAGATAGAGACGAACATCAACACCACGAAGATTTACCCCATCTCGCGTATGGTGTCTTCGTTGATGAATATGCCCGTACAACCCAACAAGGCCATTGTCGGTCGTAATGCCTTTGCCCATTCCAGTGGCATCCATCAGGATGGTGTGCTGAAGAATGTACATACCTATGAGATTATGGACCCGAAGGATGTGGGTATCGATGATAATAGCATCCTGCTGACGGCCCGTAGCGGAAGGGCTGCCCTGAAACATCGTCTGCACATGAACGGTGTGGATCTGGAAGACCAGAAACTCGACAAGATCTATGAGAAGTTCTTGCAACTGGCTGACCAGAAGAAGGAGGTGAGCGATGCCGATGTGCTGATGCTGGCGGGAGCCGATACGGCTGAGGCTCATGCCGTGAAGCTCGACTTCCTGCAAGTCACTACTGGTAAGGGCGTGAAGAGTGTGGCCTCCATTGGCCTTGATATCTCCGGCCAGAAGTTTGAGGCGGCTGCCTCGGGTAATGGTCCTGTGGATGCTGCCATCAAGGCCCTGAAGAAGATCATTATGAAACAGATGACCTTGAAGGAATTCACCATTCAGGCCATCTCGAAAGGCTCCGACGATGTGGGTAAGGTACACATGCAGGTGGAGTACGACGGCTCTCTGTACTATGGTTTCGGTGCCGATACCGACATTGTGACGGCTTCGGTGGAGGCTTATATCGACTGTATCAACAAGTTTAAAAAGGCAGACGAATGAATACATTATTCGATAAGATATGGGACAGACATGTGGTCCAGCAGATCCAGGATGGTCCCACACAACTGTATATCGATCGTCTCTATTGTCATGAGGTGACCTCACCCCAGGCCTTTGAAGGTATGAGGGCCAGGGGACTGAAATGTTTCCGTCCTCAGCAGATTTTCTGTATGCCGGATCATAACACCCCTACACATGATCAGGATAAGCCCATCGCAGACCCTGTGTCAAAGAAACAGGTGGATATGCTGGCGAAGAATGCAGCCGATTTCGGATTGACGCATTACGGTATGATGTCGAAGGACAACGGCATCATCCATGTGGTGGGCCCTGAGAAAGGATTGTCGTTGCCAGGTATGACCATCGTCTGTGGTGACTCTCATACCTCTACCCATGGTGCGATGGGGGCTGTGGCCTTTGGTATCGGTACCTCGGAGGTGGAGATGGTGATGGCCTCGCAATGTATCCTCCAGCAGAAACCCAAGTCGATGCGTATCTGTATCAACGGCACATTGGGCAAGGGTGTGACGGCAAAGGATGTGGCGCTCTATCTTATGGCCAAACTGACTACCAGCGGTGCTACCGGCTATTTTGTCGAGTATGCGGGAGACGTGGTGAAAGCGATGTCAATGGAAGGTCGCCTGACGCTCTGCAACCTCTCGATAGAAATGGGTGCTCGTGGCGGTTTTGTTGCACCCGACGAAACCACCTTTGCCTATATTAAAGGCAGGGAATATGCACCTAAGGGTGAGGCTTGGGAGCAGGCTGTGGCAGAATGGAAGACCTTGAAGAGTGGCGATGATGCCGTCTTCGACAAGGAACTGACATTCGAAGCTGCTGACATTGAGCCGCGTATCACCTATGGCACGAATCCCGGCATGGGTATTGGCATCACAGAGTCGATTCCCGCTAATGCCCAATTGGCAAAGTCGCCTGAACAAAGTTTTGAAAAGGCACTCCACTATATGGGCTTCAAGGCTGGACAAAAACTGTTGGGAACCAAAGTTGACTATGTCTTCCTGGGGGCTTGTACCAACGGACGTATCGAAGACTTCCGGGCCTTCGCCTCAATTGTGAAAGGTCGTCAGAAGGCTCAGGATGTTATCGCTTGGCTCGTGCCTGGTTCGTGGGCTGTCGACCGTCAGATTCGTGAGGAAGGTCTCGACAAGATTCTTGCAGAGGCAGGTTTCGAGATTCGTCAGCCGGGCTGCTCTGCCTGCTTGGCAATGAACGACGATAAGATTCCCGCTGACAAACTCTCGGTCTCCACCTCTAATCGTAACTTCGAGGGCCGTCAGGGTCCTGGCGCACGTACCATCCTGGCATCGCCACTGGTTGCCGCTGCCGCCGCCGTCACCGGAGTAATAACTGATCCACGCACATTATTATGAAACAGAAATTCAACATCATAACCAGTACTTGTGTGCCTCTCCCTTTGGAGAATGTGGACACAGACCAGATTATTCCCGCCCGTTTCCTGAAGGCAACGACGCGTGAGGAACGTTTCTTCGGTGATAACCTGTTCCGCGATTGGCGGTATAATGCCGATGGCACTCCCAATCCGGACTTCGTGCTGAACAATCCCGCTTATTCCGGCTGTATCCTCGTGGCTGGCAAGAACTTCGGTTCCGGCTCCTCGCGTGAGCATGCGGCCTGGGCCATCGCCGGTTATGGCTTCCGAGTGGTCATCAGCAGTTTCTTCGCCGATATCCATAAGAATAATGAACTGAATAATTTCGTGCTGCCTGTGCAGGTGAACGAGGACTTCCTCGCCGAACTCTTTCAGAGTATTCAGAATGATCCGAGTACTCAGATCAAGGTCGACCTCCCCAATCAGACCGTCACGAATCTCTCTACGGGCCGTCAGGAGACCTTCGAGATCAATGCCTATAAGAAGCATTGTCTGATCAACGGCCTCGACGATATCGATTTTTTAGTACAGAACCAAGACAAGACAATCGCATGGGAACAGCAGAGAAAGTAAATAACTACAAGCGCATCCAGCCTTTTGTGGAGATATTGGATTCTACTTTGCGCGATGGTGAGCAGACCAGTGGCGTCTCGTTCCTGCCTCACGAGAAACTGATGATGGCCCGTATGCTGCTGCACGATCTGAATGTGGATCGTATTGAAGTAGCTTCTGCCCGTGTCTCTGACGGTGAGAAAGAGGCTGTACAGATGATCTGCCGTTATGCGGAGAAGATTGATAAGCTGAATAGGGTAGAGGTGCTCGGTTTTGTGGATGGCGGGCAGAGCGTCGACTGGATCGATGCCTGCGGATGCAAGGTGCTGAACCTGCTGGCGAAAGGCTCGCTGAAGCATTGCACCCAGCAGCTCCAGAAGACCCCCGACGAACATATCGAGGACATCCGTCGGGAAGTGAAATATGCCCGTAGCAAAGGCATCTCTGTGAATCTGTATCTGGAAGACTGGTCGAATGGCATGAAGGATTCGCCCTCGTACGTCTACCATCTGATGGATCAGCTCTGCGATAGCGGTATCCGTCGCTTCATGTTGCCCGATACGCTGGGTATCATGAATCCCCTCCAATGCATAGAGTATTTCCGTAAGATGATCAAGCGTTATCCTGATACCCACTTCGATTTCCATGCGCATAACGACTACGACCTTGCTGTGTCGAATTCTTTGGCTGCCGTGCTGAGTGGGGCCAAGGGATTGCACGTCACCGTCAACGGTCTGGGTGAGCGTTGTGGCAATGCCCCGTTGTCGAGCGTGCAGGTGATCCTGAAGGATCAGTTCCATGCCAAGACCAATATCAACGAGAACAAACTCAACGACATCTCGCGCCTGGTAGAGAGTTATAGTGGCATCGCCGTTGCGCCCAATCAGCCCATCATCGGTGACAATGTCTTTACCCAGGTGGCGGGCGTCCATGCTGACGGCGATAAGAAAAACAACCTCTATCAGAATGACCTCGTGCCCGAACGTTTCGGACGCAAGCGCGAATATGCCCTGGGAAAGAACAGCGGCAGGGCCAATATTGCCAAAAATCTGGAAGAACTGGGTCTGGAACTGACACCCGAACAGACCCGTAGGGTGACGCAGCGTATCACGGAGCTCGGCGACAAGAAGGAACGGGTAACTGTGGAAGACCTGCCTTTCATTGTGAGCGATGTGCTCAAACACGATGCGCCTGAAGACAAGGTGAAACTCGTCAGTTACATCGTCTCTACGGCCTATGGCTTGAAGCCTGGTGCAAATATCAAGATCGAGATCAACGGTCAGCAGTATGAGGCCAGTGCCACAGGTGACGGTCAGTATGATGCTTTTGTGAAGTCGCTAAGATACATCTATAAGAAATATCTCGACCGCACCTTCCCGATCCTTGCCAACTATGCCGTGACCATTCCCCCGGGTGGACGTACCGATGCCTTGGTGCAGACGGTCATCACCTGGAACGACAACGGCCGGCTGTTCCGTACCCGCGGCCTCGATGCCGACCAGACGGAAGCCGCTATCAAGGCGACCTTTAAAATGTTGAACATCATCGAAAAAGAATATAATAACGAATTATGAAACTGAATATAGCAACTCTTCCGGGCGATGGTATCGGACCGGAGATAATGAGACAAGGTGTGGCTGTGCTGGATGCCATCGCAGCCAAGTGTGGACATGAGTTCACGTATCATGAGGCCATCTGTGGTGCTCATGCTATCGACGAGGTGGGCGATCCTTATCCGGATGCGACCCACGAGGTGTGTATGCAGGCCGATGCCGTGCTCTTTGCTGCTGTGGGCGATCTGAAATACGACCACGACCCGACGGCGAAGGTGCGTCCCGAAGTGGGCCTGCTGGCCATGCGTAAGAAACTCGGCCTGTTTGCCAACGTCCGTCCTGTGGCTACGTTCGACTGTCTGCTGCACAAGTCTCCCTTGAAGGATGAACTCATTCGTGGGGCTGACTTCGTGGTGCTGCGCGAACTGACCGGCGGCATGTACTTCGGCGAGCGTTATCAGGACAACGACAAGGCCTACGACACCGATATCTACACGCGTCCTGAGATTGAGCGCATCGTCAGGCTCGGCTTCGAGATGGCCATGCAGCGCAACAAGCACCTCACCGTGGTCGACAAGGCCAATATCCTCGCCAGTTCCCGTCTGTGGCGTCAGATTGCCAAGGAGATCGAGCCGCAGTATCCTGAGGTGCGCACGGATTATATGTTCATCGACAATGCCTCGATGCGCGTGTTGACGGAGCCTCGTTTCTTCGATGTCATCGTGACGGAGAACACCTTCGGTGACATTCTCACCGACGAGACGGCTTGTATCACCGGTTCCATGGGTCTGCAACCCTCTGCCTCGTTGGGCGAGCATACGCCGCTCTTCGAGCCCGTTCATGGCTCGTGGCCGCAGGCAGCCGGACAGAATCTCGCCAATCCTCTGGCTCAGATTCTCTCTGCCGCCATGCTTCTCGAACATTTCGGCCTCGCCAAGGAGGGCGCCCTGATTCGCAAGGCCGTCAATGCCTCGCTCGATGCCAATGTCCGTACCCCTGAGATTCAGGTAGAGGGCGGTGCTCATTATGGCACGCGTGAAGTAGGAGAGTGGATTGTAAATTATATTAGGAATGCATAGAAGAAAGGAAGTTAAAGGGAAGTTAAAGATGGAAGTTAAAGGGAAGATAAAAGGACAATACCGAAATGAATATGGGACAAGCAGAGTAATGTCCCTTCTATTCCTTTTAACTTCCTTTTTATTCCCTTTAACTTCCGTCCATTCTCAGACCCGTCAGCAATGGCGTGACTCGCTCGAAGTGCTCAATGCCCAGATCGCCAAGGACCCGGGCAACTTGAACCTGCACTTGCTCAAGGCCGAGGCCAATATCAATCTCGAGCAGTGGGACTACGCCCTGGCGGAATACGGCAAGATTCTCCATACTGATAATCAGAATCTGGCTGCGCTCTATTTCCGTGCCTACGTCCATATCCAGCAGCATCACTATGATCTGGCGCGTGTCGACTACGAGGCGTTCCTGCGTCTGCAACCCACACACTTCGAGGCACGGTTGGGTCTGGCGCATGTCTTGCAGAAGATGGGGCGCAAGACGGATACCTTCGACGAACTGAACCGCCTAGTACAGATGTTCCCGGATTCGGCTGATGCCTATGCTGCCCGCGCTGCCTTCGAGACAGAGCAGAAGCAATACGACATCGCCCTCTACGACTGGGACGAGGCCATCCGCCTTAAACCCCTCAACTCAGGCTTTGTCGTCTCTAAGGCCGACATCCTCATCACCCTCTACCGTAAGGAAGAGGCTCGCGACCTGTTGAATGCCGCCGTCAAGCGCGGCATCCCCCGTTACGCCCTCAAAGAGTGGTTCGATAAATGCCGCTAGTGCGTAACAGAGGGACGGTTCTTTTGTTACATCGCCCGAGTCGGTATAACAAAAGAACCGTCCCTCTGTTACATTCATTCCAGGCGCTGGGGATAGTTGCGGACAGCTGAAACACTTACGTTTAATAAATCTGCAATATCGTTGTAGGTATAGCCCATTTCTTGCAGGATCAGGAAACAGGTCAGACGCAGACTCAAGCGATGATAAGGCAATACCAGACGGACGTATTGCTCATGATTAGTGTATGCATAGTAGTCTACGAACTCCTGTTCTTTTTCCTTGTTGAAAGATGTCGGCTTTTCCTTCTTGGCAATGAGTTCATACAATTCCTTTCCACGTCCTATCTTGTCTGCCGATGCCTGTTTGATTTTTTCTATATTAGCCTTCAGCAATGCAATCTCATTGTCCCTGTCCTTGCCGGAATTCTCCAGTTGGGCAAGCCTCTGTTCTTTAGCTTTGATGTCCTCGACAAAATCGCTGATGGCACTCTCAAACCGTTTGGCCCGTCTTTGATAGTAGATGATGGCCAACAAAGCGACAATCAGCCCAATGAGAGCCACACCAATAATGACCATGTTCTTGTTCTCTTGCTCTGCCAAAGCTTTCTCGGTAATTGCTTTGTCGTAGCGATGCTGAATTTCAGCTAATTGCGTGGTGCGTAGCTCTTCATGATAAAAGGTCTGTACACTGTCAGCCTTAGCCAGCATCTGGGCTACTTTGAAATAGTTCCGCCGCTCGTTATAAAGCCGAGCCAGATACTTATAGGCATTGATTGTATGTCGGGCATCTCCCATAGTGACAACCTTCTCCCAACTCTGACGGGCCTGAAGGGTGTCACCTTCCAGATGGAATAATTTACCCAATGTAATATACTGACTGGCATGAGGTTTAATTTGGATTGCTTTTTCAATCCATGGTCTTGCTTCAGAGTATTTTCCTTCAGAATACAATGTATTGGCATAATTGGTATAGATATATACCTTATCACTATCGTTGCATTGTTCGGCGTGATTCATACATAACTGCATATAATCAAGTGCTTGTTTTGAATCGCCAAGATTTCTGCTAACTAGAGCCATTTTTTCATAAGCCAATGCAAGCCTTATAGGTTGATTTAATTTCAATGAGCTTTCTAAAAGAAGATTAGCATAATATTGAAATAGTTGGTAATTTTGTACATTATGGTTTATTGTCGCCAAAAACTCATATATTTTGCATCTGAGCAATTCATCATCAGAGTTTTGAGCTAATTCCTCTGCTTGTTTGACATAAAAAGTAGCCTTGTCCATATCTCTCAAATGAAAATACAATCCACCTTTATATAAATTAGCGGCAGCCAATCGGTTGACATTATTACCTTTACTATAATAGTCAATACTATAGTTAATCAACGAGTCATTTTCAAAAGGCTTATATAACTTATACGTTGCTTCAGTCATAAGCAGGTTGTACAAAGCCCGCTCTTCACCCTCATTTACAAGTGACGCAGGTATCTCGTTTAACAATATCCAAGCACTATCTGGATTGTCTTCAATCACCGCCTCAGCAATTTCAAGTTGATGCTGATAGCTTGAAAGCCGTGAACACCCCAAAAGAATCATCACAGAAAGAAAAAAGACATGGTTTCTTTTCATCATAGTTTTATTTGTTTTCTGCAAAATTACAACAATTGGATTGTTACTACAAATAATCTCCTTATTTTTATCATTCTTTAGGAAACAAAGACGCTCTTCGTGTCCCATTTTTATGTTACAAACATTCCTTTTATTGTTTGTTAGTTATTGAATATCAGTCAATTAGACAATGAAATGCCAATGGGACGCGCCCTGAAAAATTATAGCAAAATATTTGGAAGATATTGGTTCTTTTTATAACTTCGCACCAAGAATCAATTAAAATGATACGATTATGAAGAAGTTTTTTGTTTTATCTTTGCTGTTTATTTTTGCATCATCAGCCCATGCATATCAAAATAATGTGTTAAGAGGTGACACTATTGATATTATTATCATTGATCCAGATGATCCAGAACTCAAGCCACATCTCGCTCCTATCCATCAGGATGTTTATGGCATTGTAAGTCAGACTACGCAGTCTATTTCTATCTCTATTACTTCAGACATTATTATTGATCGCGTTCGTATTTACAGAAATGGTCTGTTGGCAGTTTCTGATGATACCCCCACTCCTATTGATGACACCTTATATTATAATTTGTCTTCTTTAGGGAGTGGCTCCTATTTTATTCTGCTTGAGGCAGATGATGGAGCTATATACCAAGGATTTTTTACGTTATAGGAATCCCTAATCCTTTTTTATATGTAGAATCGTTTAAATTATAAAATGTATGAAAAAGATTATTTTAGTATTATAGTTCTGTCTTCTACTCTCTCTAGAGATTACAGAATTGAGATCATCAGTGGCAACTATTGCTTTTGGAGTTTTATATATTTGTGATTTTTGAGTGTACATACATTTAAATTTAAAATTCAGTTATGAGATTACTTGATAAATTTTTTTTTCACGTCATTCATTTTTGTTTTATATAGTTGTTCTGATTTTGATGGGACGAACAACAATATATTCCCCAATTATGCAAAGACTAGTATTTCACCAGAAGAAGCTGTACAATTTGCCATTGATATGGCGGATAAAATGGCAGACAACACTCGAGGGAATGACAGACAAAGAGAGGTTGGAGAGGTATATGTTTGGGAGACAAAAGACATATGCAAATTTGAAAATATGACAAGAGCCGCAAGTAAATTAGAAATCTTGCCAGACACTCTTTTGTATATTGTTAATTTCAAAGATGCCAATGGCTATGTGCTAGTTTCTGCCGACAAAAGATTGGGAGATGTAGTAGGCATTATAGATAAAGGTAGCCTAAAACCTTCAGGCGAGATAGATAATCCTGGATTGAATTTGTATTTGAACGAACTTTGCCTCTACTATGCTGAACAGCTTAACAACTCGTCTAGAACTACTACTAGAAGTTCTTATTATACAGATTGGGAGATTGTAGAACGAAAAGGACCACTTACATGGACAGAATGGCATCAACATGCCCCATACAACAATAATTGCCCCATTATAAATGGATCCCATGCTCTTGCCGGTTGTGTTGCCATTGCTGTTGGCCAGATTATGGCATATCATCACGCACCAACAACAGACGGTGGTTATACCTATTTATGGAATGAAATGGGTAATCCTTACGAAACGCCTCAGACTACAGCAGCAGAAGTTTCTGTCGCAAAACTTATAGCAAGAATAGGCAATATTATAGGAATGAACTATGGTTTGAATTCTTCAGGAGCAAGCCCAACAAGTGCTATTAGTGCTTTTGAAGAAATGGGATACCATTATGAGTTGTATTTGAATGGTTATTCAATCGATGCATGCTGGGCAGAGGTTGATAATAATCGCCCATTCTATATTCGTGGGGGAGTCTTCCCGAACGTAGGAGGTCACGCATGGGTTATAGATGGATACATGATAGAAGAAAGGGTTAACATTGACGACCCCAGTGATATTCAGTACAGAGATTATGTACGCTGCAACTGGGGTTGGGGAGGCTCTGACAACGGTTTTTATATAACAGCTCCGTTGGCTGCACCAAATTACTCCTATGACAACCATATTATTACAAATATATATCCTATAAACTACAATGTAAATTAAAGTAAGAGTATGAAGGTATTTAATGTTATTTTGTACATTATGGTATGTGTCATGTGTTCTTGTTCGCACAATGACGATGATCATGTTACAAACGAAGTCAATGAGACACCGGTAATTAGTGAGTATATCTTACCTGATACTGATTTTTCCATTTCTTCAAAAGAATTCCTCAGCCTTTTCTCAGAGAAAGGCTGGAAATTAGTCCGAGTAGAAAACGTCATGAAGGAGGGGACGATTTTAGACCATGTAACTATTGATGGCGTGGATTATGATTTGTTGGAAATAGGAGTTGACGGAATGTCTTTGCCTAACTTTTCTGTTACAGATAATTCTGGAATTAAGGAATATGTCTATGTTGACTATGTTCCATCTGCATGGGAGAATGGTCTCTGTTATGATTTGGGTAATTTCACATATGATGAGCGCAATAATCTTTTGACCATTCAAATGAATTCTTTCAAGGAAAGCTGGCTAAACGGAAAGCACAGGATATTGCTGCTTAATGATGATGAATTTGTTCTTTCTGGCAATGTGTTCCTTTCAAAGAGTATTGGGAAAGACGCCCAATATAGCATAATGAAATATAGATGTATGACCGAAGAAGAACAGTCTTACTTTGATGAGAACTTTAAAAAGAAGATAGCAAATTAGCAATCAAACAGAATCTGTGAATTACGGAGACTGACTCTCGCATTGCGGAGATCTGGTGCCAGTCCCCGTGATTCCGAATTAAACAATCACAATTATGAAAACAAAACTTTTATCTATTTTCGCATTAGCCATCATGATGGCTTCATGCTCAAATCAGGAACTGATAGATTCTGATTTCCAACACCCTGCTCCACAGCAGACAAGTAGTATCCGCAGCTATGAGGAAGCCCTGCAGATAGCTCAGGCTTCCATTCAGATGGTTGACGGCCAGGCTCAGACCCGAGCCGTCTCTCCTCGAAAGATAGCCCTCAGCGATACAAAGGTTTGTAAACTCGATGCCAAGACACGCACATCGTCAGATATGAACGACACGCTGATGTATGTGTTTAATTTTGAGGACAATCAGGGCTTTGTGATTATTTCGGCTTGTAAGAACGCAGAGGCTCTCATTGCCGTGACAGAGAAAGGACATTATGATCCTGCGGTCAGGTCTGATAATGAAAACTTCAATTTCTATATGGATATGGCAAAGAAACATATAGCCTCAATGCCAAGATTTGATCCGGGTCTCATACCCGATGATCCAATATATGAAATTGTTGATACAACATTCTATTTATATGGTACGCATACAGTGACACCTTATGTCACAGTTAATTGGGGGACATATAATCCTGAGGGAGAATTATGTCCTAACGGTGACTGTGGTTGTGCAAATACAGCAATTGCCCAAATAATGTCGTATTATGAGTATCCAACCTCAATAGAAATAAACTATGTATATAATCCATTTATTCAATACCTGAATTGGACAGGAATGAAAGCTCATGTGAAGCATCCTCAACAGTTTAATTGCTTGGAGTATAATGATCATATAGCCATTTCAAGGCTGTGCCGTCAATTGGGTGAGGTTACTGATAGTTATTATGACCCTTACGGCCCAATAAGTACATATGCCAATAATGTTCCTGACTGTATGAGTTATTATGGTTATAATACATCTGGTTGGTTGAGTTATAGCTCGGAAATTGCTCATGTTTATGATAGTTTAACTGTCGGGAAATTGTACTTGATAGAAGGTGGTATATCGAATGTTGAAGGTCATTGTTGGGTACTGGATGGATTTCAGAATATCTACTATCAACATGTGCTGGCAAGAAAGCCCGTGGGTGGTTTTGTATGGGAAATCTTGGAATTATATGATTCCGGAACGCTTGATCTCTATCATTTCAACTGGGGATGGGATGGTGACTGTAATGGATATTTCAGCACTAATGTCTTTGATACGACTGAAGGAACTTTCTATGATTCGGGATCTCAGATTCATAATATCAGTTATCCTATTTCAGTTCGATTACAATGTGTCTATCCTGCTTCAGAATAAGTTTAAAATACTTTAAGAAAAAGATTATAATTTAATTTGATTTTGTACTATTGTTAATAATTTTCTTACTATCTTTGCAACGGATTACATTTAAAATTAAAGAATTATGAAGAATTATTTAATATTTGCAATGTCACTCATTATGTCAGCAGGAATGATGACAGGCTGCAGCAGTGATGAGGAAGTCGTAAAAGAGTCAGAAGTTGTACGTCCTGATGATAACAAGACCGCACAGGACGAAGGGAAGAATAATGACAATCCCAATGGAGATACGACAGACCCGAATACTGGCAGTGTCGTTGTGCGCTCTATCAGTCTGACGGACAGCCAAAAGGAGGCCGTCATCAGAAACAATGATTTTACCTTCGACTTCTACCGTGCTTTAAGTAAGACAGAGGGACTGAAAGGCAAGAGCAATGTGGTATCGCCGCTGAGCCTTACCTATGTGCTTGGCATGCTCAACGCAGGTGCAACCGGACAGACGAGCTGTGAAATACTGAAGCTGCTGGGATATGGAAATAACGACAGCCAGGCGCTCAACGATCTGTGTAAGGAACTGATTGACAATGCTCCGATCGTGGACGAGTCTGTAAAACTGCGATTGGCAGACCTTGTCGCAACAGCCTCAAACCAGTCTATTACACTGGCCGACGATTATAGCAAGACTGTCAAGGACTACTATGACGGTGAGGCTGTATCGCTCGACTTCACCTCACAGTCTGCTGTGGACTTTATCAACGGTTGGTGCAGTGAAAAGACTGAGGGAATGATTCCTTCCATCGTCAGCAAGGATAATCTCGTCGCTTCTCTGCTGGTTCTGCTTAATACCGTCTATTTCAATGCACCCTGGACTCATCCGTTCGATAAGGCAGAGACAAAGGACATGGAGTTTACCCGTGAGGACGGGGTGAAGGTGACTCTTCCGATGATGCATCGTGAGGACGCTGTATACTTGGGATCTGAAAATGCATGCCAGGTTCTTGGCTTGAGCTATGGTGAGGGTCAGAGATGGACGATGTATATCCTGCTGCCTTACGAAGGCAAGACCGTTGATGATGTCCTGGCAGGTCTCTCGGCCAAAAGACTGGAAAGATTTGCAGAATCTACATCGAAATTTGTAGAAAACGGAAAATCTACCGCTGTTGATGTTCTTTTGCCACGATTCAAATCTGAGAGCAGCAATCTGTTGAATGAAATGATTGCCGGCATGGGTGCTCCGTCGATGTTCAAGCCGATGAACGAGTTCACAGGTATGAGTCCACAGGCAAAAGACCTCTTTGTGGGTCTTATCAAGCAGAATGCCGCCATTGAGGTGAGCGAGGCCGGTACTGAGGCTGCTGCAGCTACAATAGTTACGATGCTTACGTCTGATGGCATACATACAGGTTCCGTTCCAACATTCCATGCTGATCATCCATTTGTCTATCTGATTCAGGAGGCCAGCAGCGGTGCTGTGTTCTTCATCGGCACCTATCAAGGGAAATAGGTTGTTATGCAATTGTTGTAGTAAAACAAAAAACGATGAGTCCATAGAAATATAGCTAAAAATTTGGGTGTCTCAGAGAATTATAGTATCTTTGCACTCAGAAGATATAAGAGACTAAGACAGTTGTCGCTTTAATTCTCGCGAAATCCTACCGTGAACTATTCAAAAAAGCAGATGACTGCCAGTCCACACCTCTACGGAGGCGTGGGCTTTGGCGGTAATGCATTTTTGAATAGGGGTAGGTAGGAATAATCCCGTGAGAATGTGCAATACCTCAACCAAACCACCCACGCATTCCGTAGTTTTTTCATGCCTTATGGCGTAAAACAATATTTTATCTTCAAACATAAGCGGAAACGTGAATTATGAATTTCAACAATGACAACGAAGTCCTTGACTTCTTTTATCGTCTTCTTGACATGCTGCATCAGACGGACCTGCAAAACTTCGGCAGCCATATCCAATTAGTCTATGTCGCCCCTGGCGCACAACATGTAGACCATATTCAAACACAGTATTTTGGGGAGAGACATTCCGCTGCATTGCACCCCGTCCCTCAAAAACAAAGTGAGTTGCCTGAAGCTCTCGCTACCCCCCAGGCCATGTTGCTTTGGCAAAAGGCCCAACTGGCGGGCTACGTGGACGAGCACTACCAGCCTCTGCTCTCGCGGACGCAGGCGGCACTCCTGGCCGATGCGATGGCGGAGCGGCTGGGCATCAAGGAGAAGTGGAAGGTGTTTGAATCGTTCTGGCACAGGAAAAATATGTATAAAGACTATTATGATGCCCTCAATCAAAAGCAATCATTGGTGTTCCAAGACAGTATGAAAGTCGTGTTAAGCTAAATCTCCTAAAACAGGTTATACCCCCCATATATCCCCGGTATATGGGGGGTAAATGTTTTTTCTTTTTCGTATCTTTGCCGCCGGGATATAATCTTTATCGTTATGGAAGAAGAGAAACCTAAGAAGAAACGAAAGAAGGCTCCGATTAAGCGAGAGCCATCAAGTTCGCTTGAAATGGCCGAGCGTGAGGAGACTCGACCTAAGGTCAAGAAAGCCGCAGAAGAGAGTGAGAAGGAGCACAAGAAAAACTGGCGGGAGGTGTATGCCACGGTGGAGGATATCAAGGATTTCCTTGGAGGCAGGCTCTTCCTGAGGTATAACGTCATCACAGGCAGGGTTGAGTGCAAGCTGCCGTCGAACTATGAGACCGACGGCACGGACTGGCAGCCCGTCAGCGACCGCATCGTCAACTCGCTGTGGGCGGAACTGTCGAAAGAGAAATCCACGAGGGCGCAGGATATCTATCGCGTGATAGAGTCGGACTTCGCACCGGACTACCATCCGTTCAGGTATTACCTCGAGCACCTGCCGCCGTGGAACGGCACCGACGACTATATTCTTGAACTGTCGCTGTCGGTTTCAGTAAAGGGGGATACTGACGAGCAGATGCTCTTCGCGGCGTATCTGAAGAAATGGCTGGTAGGCATGGTGGCGGGGTGGATTGACGATGACGCCGTGAATAATGTCGTCCTGGTGCTCTTGGGTGAACAGGGCTCGTATAAGACGACCTGGCTCAAATGGCTTATGCCGCCGGATCTGCAGGCTTACGTCTATTTGAAAGCCGATGCCAGCCGCATGAAACGCGACGACCTGCTGAAACTGGCACAGTATGGTCTCGTCTGCTGTGAGGAGTTGGATACGATGCGCCCCTCTGAGCTGAACCAGCTGAAGGCCGCCATCACCATGCCGAGCATTGACGAGCGTGCGGCCTACGCCCATTTCCATGAGCATCGCAAACATATCGCCTCGTTCTGCGCTACTGGTAATAATGTGCAGTTCCTCTCTGACCCGACGGGCAACCGTCGCTGGCTGCCGTTCGAGGTGGAGAGCATTGAACCGCCCCAAGAGCATCCGTTCAATTACGAGGGTATCTACGGTCAGGCGTATGCACTCTATCAGCAGGGCTTCCGTTACTGGTTCTCGCGCGATGAGATCCTGAAGCTGGCACGTCATAACCAGCAGTTTGAGACGCCCCGTCTGGAATACGAGCTGGCCAGTCTCTATTTCCGTCAGCCGAGGGATGCCGAGCCCGGGGTGTTCATGTCGGTGGCGCGTGCTATGCAGGTGGTCTCGGCGAATATCTCGCAGAAGCTGTCGGCGGTCTATCTGGGCCGTGCCATGGGTGAGCTGGGCTTCCGTCGTGTGAAGCACAATGGTGTGCGGGGCTATATCGTGGTGTGCCGTAGCGGTGACGAGATGCATGCTGCCCAACAGTCGATGGCCATCCAGGCAGCTGCCGAGGAAGGGTCAGTGGACAGTAGCGGACAGTGCTTCTGACAAACACCTCACGCGTACCGCGCACGCACGCAGTACGCATGAGGACTCTTTATTATTTACTGTCCAGTAGTGTCCACTGACCCTAAAGACAGAGTAACTATTAAAGACATAATAACAGATTAACATATAATAAAGACAAATAATGAAAGCGATGTCGAAACAACAGCTGGCTGACGCAGCCGGAGTGACGGTCACTACGTTGATGAACTGGTGCAGACCGTATCAGAAGGAGTTGGAGGCGATGGGCATGAGACCTAACTCCAAGGTGCTCTCACCACGGATCGTTCAATATATTGCTGACCTGTTCTGCATAGAAATTACACAGTAGGGACGGTTCTTACTGTGTAAATTTCATGGAAACCTGTTTATCTCACGGAAACTATGGAAAGCCCAAAACGTACTTCTGGAATGTCGTATCTTTGTATCCGGTAAGCAAGACGAACCGAAGGGATGGCTTCCACGGTTTGTTCAGATATCTTGGACGACTCATTCAGATTATTTGAACACCCCTATAGGGATTATCTGAACACGTCATAGAGACTATCCGGATAGCACGAAGAGACTATTTGAACGACTAGTAGTTGACCCCCTCCTTTTTGCCTCGGCTGCCAGAATAATTATCAATTATCAATTATCAATTATCAATTAAACAAAATGAGTCAGAAGTACATTAAATCACAGAACAAGAATTCGCACAATGCGAAGAGCTACGGCAAGTACTATGCGACTGCCGTGTATGACAACCATTTCATCGGTACGGAAGAGCTGGCGGACTTCATCCAGCAGCAGGCCTCGGTGAAGAAGTCGGACATCAAGGCGGTGCTCGACGAGCTGGGTGCTGCCATGAAGCACTACTTCGAACTGGGTCAGAAGGTGAAACTCGACGGCATCGGTATCATGAAGGTAGGCTTCTCGTCGATCGGCGTTGCCAGGATCGAGGACTGCACCTCGGCCACGATCACCACACGTCGCGTGCTGTTCCAGCCTGAGACGGAGCGCGTCGTGGTGGGTCAGGAGAAGAAATCCGACGGCAGCGTCAAGCAGAAGTACGTCAACGCCATCACACTGTTGAAGGACGTGGTGTTCGAGGAGACACACGACAACGCCATGAATGCAGAGCCGGAGGATGAGGACGAGACGAACACAAACTCAGGAACCGAGGGTAACGACGGTAGTTCTCAGCAGGGCGATAACAGCCAGCAGGGCAGCTCGCAGAATGGAGGATCTCAGAATGGCAGCCATAGTCAGCAGAGCGGTTTCGCGCTGACCATCGCCACCAGTGGTAGTGGCTCTTCGACCGTAACGCTCAATGGAAGTGCCGTAAGCTCAGGCAGCAACCTCAGTGAGGACGATGAGGTGGAGATCAGCATCACACCGGCTGAGGGTCAGGTGCCGACGGCAACCATCAATGGTTCTTCTATCGAGCTGACTGAGGACGATGGTGTGTACACCGGTAGCTTCGCGATGCCCGGTCAGGCCAGTACGTTGATCATCAACACCGGTTCCACCGGCTACGACGGCGGTGACGGTGGCGAAGGACTCGATAAGGACTAGCGCGAGCACTAGCCCTAGTGAATAGTGAAGAGTGAATAGTGAAAAGTATAGATTGAGAATAGATGAAATTTAATCGTAGTAAAATCGGGAAGGTCTTGAAGTTCGTTGGGTCATTGATCACGCTGGTGATCACCACGTTCTTTGTTCAGGCCTGCATGAAACAGTGAATAGTGAAAAGTGAATAGTGAATAGTTATGCGAACCATCACCATGATTATTATCCATTGTTCTGCGGTGAGGCCCGACCAGACCAGTTCGGCCGCTCAGATAGATACGTGGCATCGCAAGGATAACCACTGGAAGTTGGGTATCGGCTACCACTACGTGATCCGACGAGACGGAACAATAGAGCCAGGCCGTCCAGAATGGCTGATAGGCGCGCACTGCCTGAACCACAACGCCCATTCGATTGGCGTCTGCTATGAGGGTGGGTTGGATATCCGCGGTCAACCCGACGACACCCGCACGCCGGCACAGAAGGCTGCCATGCGCTCATTGCTTGAAGACCTCCACGCGCGTTACCCCCGCGCCGTGATTCTAGGACATCGTGACCTTAACCCCGAGAAGGATTGTCCCGGTTTTGAGAATGTCGCAAAGGAATATGCCGACCTGCAGCCGAAATAACAAGAATCCCTGCTCAAACGAGCAGGGATTCTTGTTGATTTGAGCTGTAAGAAGAATTACTCGATGTAGACGAGGGCTTCGTCTTCCATCACGCTCTGGCCGACCTTGACCACGATGGCACTGATCTTACCGGCCTTCTCGGCCTGCAGGGCATTGGCCATCTTCATGGCTTCGAGCACGACGACGGTATCGCCGGCTGCGACCTCCTGACCTACCTCCACGGGGATGTCTGTGATGACGCCGGGCAGCGGGGCCTTGATGGCGGTGCCAGAGGCAGAACCGGAAGCAGCGGCTGAACCGCCCTCGCTGGCATCTTCTGCGGCTTTGCGCACTACAGGCTTCGGCTTCTCGGGCTCAGCCTGCTTCTCCATTTCCACGGTATATTGTTCACCATTCACGGTCAGCGTGGCGATGTTGTCAGTGATGTCGCTGATCACCACCTCGTACTTGTTGCCGTTGATTGTATACTTGTATTCATTCATAACCTTTATTATTTTTAGGGTTGTGGCGTAAACGACAGCGCGTAGCCGTTCCACTGAGTCGGATGGGCATCGATGGTGATGATGCCCGGCTCGCGGTCGTGAACGTTATTGCCCAGATGCTCGTGCAGCGCCAGGGCAATGGCTGCATATACTTCGTTGTTCATAAGCGATTACATTGGAATGTTACCATGTTTCTTGGCGGGCAGGGCGTCGCGCTTGGTAGCGAGCTGGGCCAGACCGCGGCAGATGCGGAAACGAGTGTTGCGAGGCTCAATCACATCATCGATGTAGCCATACTTGGCTGCCTGATACGGATTGGCGAAGAGCTCGTTGTACTCGTCCTCCTTCTCAGCGATGAAGGCCTTCACGTCCTCACCAGCTTCCTTCTTGGCCTTAGCCTCCTTGGCATACAGCACGGCAGCAGCACCGCTGGCACCCATCACGGCGATCTCAGCAGAAGGCCATGCGTAGTTCAGGTCGGTGTGGAGCTGCTTGGAGCCCATCACGATGTGAGAACCACCGTAGGACTTACGCAGGGTGACGGTGATCTTGGGTACAGTAGCCTCGCCGTAAGCATAGAGCAGCTGTGCGCCGTGCAGGATGACGGCATTGTACTCCTGACCTGTACCGGGCAGGAATCCGGGCACGTCGACGAGCGATACGATAGGAATATTGAAGGCGTCGCAGAAGCGGACGAAACGGGCACCCTTACGAGAAGCGTTCACGTCGAGCACACCAGCATAGCAAGAAGGCTGGTTGGCTACGATACCTACACTCTGACCATTGAAGCGGGCGAAACCAACGATGATGTTCTTGGCGAACTTAGGCTGTACCTCGAAGAACTCGCCATTGTCGGTAACAGCAGCGATGACCTTGTACATATCATAAGCCTCGTTGGGGTTCTCGGGGATGATCTCGTTGAGGGTATCCTCCATACGGTTGATGGGATCGTCGCACTTACGACGGGGAGCCACCTCCATATTGTTTGAGGGGATATAGCTCAGCAGCATCTTGATCATCTGCAGGCCTTCCTCCTCAGTCTTGGCGGTAAAGTGAGTCACACCCGACTTGGTGGCGTGGACGGAGGCACCACCGAGGTGCTCCTGGTCGATATCCTCGCCAGTCACGGTCTTTACCACCTTCGGACCTGTCAGGAACATATAGGATGTGCCTTCCATCATCAGGGTGAAGTCGGTGAGTGCAGGGCTGTAAACAGCACCACCGGCGCAGGGACCGAAGATACCTGAAATCTGAGGAATCACACCTGATGCCAGGATGTTGCGCTCGAAGATCTCTGCGTAACCGGCCAGGGCGTTGATACCCTCCTGAATACGGGCACCACCAGAGTCGTTGATACCAATCACGGGGGCTCCCATCTTCATGGCCATATCCATGACCTTGCAGATCTTCTGGCTCATGGTCTCAGAAAGAGAACCGGCATGAACGGTGAAGTCCTGTGCGAAGATGAATACGAGACGGCCCTCGATGGTACCGCTACCGGCTACGACACCGTCGCCAAGGAACTGCTTCTTCTCCATGCCGAAGTTGTGGCAACGGTGCTCCTTGAACATGTCGTACTCCTCGAACGAACCTTCGTCGAGCAGCATCTCAATGCGCTCACGGGCTGTGTACTTTCCACGTTCGTGCTGTTTCTGGATGGCTTTCTCACCACCACCGAGGCGTGCTTGTTCACGCTTCTCAATCAATTGCTTGATCTTTTCTAATTGCTTGCTCATTGTTTTATATACTATTCACTATTTGTTATTCACTATTCACTAAAACTTACTCTGGGTGCTCGCAGAGTTCTGTGAGGATGCCGCAGGTAGATTTTGGATGGAGGAAGGCGATGTTCAGCCCCTCAGCACCCTTACGGGGCTTCTCGTCGATCAGGCGCACGCCCTTCTCAGATACTTCTGCCAGACCTTTGGCAACACCGTCCTCTACGCAGAATGCTACGTGGTGAACACCCTTGTTGCCCTTGTCGAGCCACTTCTGGATGGTGCTCTCAGGTGATGTCGGCTCCAGGAGCTCCAGCTTCACCTCGCCACACTTCAGGAAGGCTGTCTTTACCTTCTGGTCCTCTACTACTTCTGTTGCATAACACTCTAAGCCCAGTACCTCTGTGAAGTACGGCAGGCTTTCCTCGATGCTCTGGACTGCGATGCCCAAATGCTCAATGTGAGAAATCTTCATATCTTAAAAAATTAGTGTATATTTATAAATAATGTGCAAAGGTAATCAATAAAGTGGAGAATAAGGAGAAACCGATGTTTTTTTAGGCTTTTTTTATACTAAAACAAAGATTGCCACCTTTTGGGCGGCAATCTTGGGGATTATTGGTATGTTTTAAACCCATTATTGATTCAAGAAGAGGAGCGGATATCTGTCAACACCCTCAGTACTTCTGTACCAATCCTTGCTGGCGTTCATATCCTGTGCCCACTCCAAGAAGTTAGGATAGGACTTGATAATGCTGGTGCCCTCCTTGGGATAGTTGAAGTTGGCAGGTACGATGATGACTGATGGGGCATTACCTTGGCCTGGGAAACGAATATCCTGTCCACTCACTTGATTGGTGATATAAATGCCAGCCAGGTAGTCCTCTATAGTCGTTTTGCTGTCAACAATGACGGTTGTAGAAGTACCTCCACCGGAGTTACCTCCAATGACTGTATTATAGTAGGGGGAGTCATCTGACAGATTGAGCAATTCGTGAATCTCCTTACCTTCAAATGCGGAGTTTGTATTATGAAGTGTTACATGGTCTTTCGCTCCGCAGGCCAGAAGTGTCAGAGTAATTTCTGTATCGCTGGCACGTTTTGCGGTCAGTACCACGTCGTTCATGTCGTAGTCGGCCTCATTTGGTCTGTCCTCAAAGCACATGGTATAGGCAACCGTCCTTACACTTGGAGACTCTGTGCTCTCGAGGATCTTATTTCCCTGCTTCACTTCGACAATCATATCGCAGAAGTTACAGTCGGCACCATCCTCGAAACAGAGGTAAGTGCGGTCGTTGGCGCTAAACACGGCAATACGCGGACTCTCAAAATCCATGCCTTGAGGGGTCTTTCCGTTAACTGTTTGCGTTTTGCTTCCGTCAGCTTTGTCGTAACGGATCAACTGTGATAAGTCTGTACTCATGGCTGAGAAATAGTGGCCCACCAGATGGTTCACCTCTAAGTTCAATCTTCCGTCGCCATAGGTACATCCGCTGCCACTGCTAGAAACGTCGCCAGCGTTGTTAAAGTCCTTTCGGTTCAAGAATCCAATCATATAACCTGCGGGGATGGCAGGGCTGGCCCATGTGCCTTCAGCAGGATTGTCGCCATAGTAGGGGAGAAGATACTCTTTTGTCCTCGAAAAATTATCTCCACCTGCAAAACCATTGATGGCCCTGAATTTCGGCAATCTCTTGATATCGTCAGCAGAGGTTACCTTGGCAGGATCGTAATAATAATAGTAGATAGTGTTGAAATGGCCCTCTGTTGTCCACATCTGAAGGGGTACAAGGACGGTTGGGGTACCATCACTGACAATGCAGTTGCCATAACCAGTGAAATACTCATTACTTGCGGCAGAACTTGCCCAGTTGTTGGATTTATTGGTACCATTGGTCTTGATGGCACCACCGGTCTTTTTCAGGTAACCGGTAACAATGCCTTTAATGGTCTGCATATCTCCTTCGTCAGAAACCTTGCGGCTGATGGTACCTCCATCGATAGCCCAACCGCCATCACCTGCAACTCTCTGATGGTCCCAAAGACGGTCGTTAGCCCATGAGCCGTCCTTCCAGTTGTCATAATATCTATGAGTACCACCACCACCTGGTGTTTCGTGACTCATAAAATTATGATATTCACTATTCATGGAAGCCTCGGCACGCTCGGCATTAAACGACTTGATGCAGCTTCCGAGAATAATCTCAGAAGGATAGTTGTCGAAAACGGATGCACGGTTACGGGCATTTGCACCCTGATTGAAATCTACAGAAGTGTTTTCGATATCAAACACCTTGATGTAATAAACACCTTTGTTGTTGACACATGCGGCTACCAGCTCAGTCAGATAGTCAGGGGCTTCGTAGGTAAGTGTCACCTGCTGGCCGGCAGAACAGTCCTTAGAAGCAAGGATTTCTGCATCCTCATTGCCGAAAGGTGACTCTGTGAGCAACTGCACCTTGACAATGTTCTCCAGATCAGCATTGGCGGTAATCGTCACACTTCCATGACGGATTGGTCTCCAATTTTGATTGGGGTCAATCTCAACGCCCAATTGGTTCTTGGCACGCTGAAGAGAGATCTCTTGATTGACCTGGGTCGCATCAAATTGATATTTGCCACAAGACGCTACTATAGCGATAGCGGCGAAAAGGAATAGATTTTTGAACTTCATTGTTTCCTAATAATTTTAATTGTTTCATTGTTTTGGGTGCAAATTTAAGAAAATCTTTTGAATTATGTCTATAAACATAAGAAAAACGTGTTCAATTAACATAATTTAAAATTCTACGGTCACTTTTCCGTTAATTTGGCGCCCTGTAAGGTAATTTGGCACAGCCCATTGACGTGAATTGACGTCGGTCACCCAGTAGTAACTGTTGACATTGGAAATGCCGAAAAGGTTCAGACAATCCACACCCAACCAAAGGTTTTTCACGCCCTTTCCATCTTTGATGGCCCGGTAGTTCATACCGATGTCAGCACGCTTGTAGGCAGGAGCCCGGAAATTCTGTCGTTCGATGCCTCTGTGGGGGGCACCGAAGGGCAGTCCGTCGGCATAAGCCAGTCGTAAGGTCATCCGCCAGCGGTCGGTGCCTGGGAAATAGTCGGTAAAATGCAGGTTAATGGCCCATCGCTGGTCGGTGGGCTGGGGGAACGATATGCCGTTCATCTTCATCTGTGCTTTCATCAGCGAGAAGGTGAGCCATGAATCGGTGCCAGGCACAAACTCGCCATACAGTTTCAGGTCCAGACCTGCGGTATAGCCTGAGGCCAGGTTTTCACCGTAGTAGGTGGCCTTCACGTTCTGGATGTTATAAGGAATGAGGTTCGACAGTGCCTTGTAATACACCTCTGTGGTAAAGCGGAAGGGACGGTCGAGCATTTTAAACCGATAGTCCATTGCGGCGATAAACTGTAACGAGCGCTGGCTCTTGATCTTCTCATTCAGTTTGGCAACCGTGATGCCGTTCTCTGTGACTGTGTCACGCATCTCTTTATAGAACGGTGCCTGATAGTAGAGGCCGGTCGCGAAACGGAACGTGAGATCGTGGTTGAAGGCTGGTACGACGGCCAGTGAAGCTCGTGGTGAGACAATCGTCTCTTTGCTGAACGACCAATTGGCCAGTCTAACACCATAATTGAGGGTAAAGAAGTTCTCTCCTTTGGCAAAACGGTAGGTGTCCTGCATATATGCCTCGATGCGATGACTCTTTACATCGTTTTTGGAGGTGAGGGTATATATCAGGTCAAGACGGTCGGCAGAGTGGGGGATGGAGTAGCCGCTGGAATCGCGCATCTCGTATTCGCGGGCTTGTTCGCTGATGCGTTCTGTCTTATAGGTGATTCCTACTTCCATGTCATGCCGTTGTGTCTTGTGATTGGCCATCAACTTAAAACTGACCACGTCGGCCGTCAGGTAGTTACGGGCATGTTCCATGTAAGTTCCTACGCCAAGATGCTCTGACGACTCCGTATCATCGAGCCAGTATTGGCCCATGATATCGTAGGTTTCTTTCTCCTTGGTATGGAAGGCAGATGTCAGGAATTTTATCTTGGTGGAATCACCAAAATTGCGGGTGATGGATGCGGTGCCGAAGAGGGTGCGGAACACATCCTTCTCCTGACCGTCGAAATAGACTTTGAATGACTTGACATCCTCCATCGTACCAAACGAGGTCTCGCGGTCTTCGGGTTTGAAATTGTAATGATTCTCAGAAATGTAGCCGATGATATCCAAGGCCCATCTACTATTGGGTGTATAGCTGATATATGTCTGATAATCAAAAAAATTAGGTCGATACTCTCCAGTGGTTTCGAGGGAGCCTAAAAGATAACGGTTGGTCTTATAGCGCAGACCATGACTCATGGCAAACTTCTTGTTGCTCATGCCTAAGTATCCGCTGGCACCTAACAATGAGGCTGTGGCCGTGGCTTCGAAGCGTTTGGGACGTCTGTAGGTGATGTCGAGTGCCGATGACATTTTGTCGCCGTATTTCGCTTCGAATCCACCGCTGGAAAAACCGATTTTCTCCACCATGTCGGCATTGATGATCGACAGACCTTCCTGTTGTCCGCTGCGGATGAGCAGGGGACGGTAGATCTCTACATTGTTGATGTAAACAGAGTTCTCGTCGAATGAGCCACCACGGACATTATATTGTGACGACAGTTCGTTGTGCGACGAGACACCAGCCTGTTGCTGGATCAGTTCTTCAACGGCATTGCCGGTAGTCGATGGTCCCTGTTTGGCATCTTCGATATCGAGTTGCTCGGTGGTGCTGGTCTGTCGCCGTTTCTCGGTGATGGTCACCTCGCGCAGGGCTTCCATTGGCTTCATCACGATCTGTACCGTCAGTTTGCCCTTGGGACGGCGGAACACCCGTTTGCGAGTGGCATAGCCGATCATGGAGAAGCGTACCTCTACCGAGTCGGCACTGCTCAGGTTGATAGAGAACTCACCCTGCAGGTTGGTCATCGTTACCTTGCCCTGTTCCAGACAGGATACCGTTACCAGTTCCAGTGCATTATTGTCTTCATCGATCACCTTGCCTTTTAGCGTAAAGTCATCAGCCCAAAGGGTCATGCTCATCAGTAGCATGACCGTCAGCAGAAGATATGTCTTCGTTCGCTTCATCAGATATTATAACGCATTTTTCCGTCGATTTGTTGTGCTACCGATGAAAAAGTGGGTAAAATGTTTGGCTTTCTCGCAAAAAGTCCGTATCTTTGCCCAACTTATTAGCAACATTAGAAACCAACAATTGATGAATGATATGATTCAAAAGTTTCTTAAGACTGTCGTCCTAGGCGTCGTCCTAATGATGGCCGTGCCGGCAGCAGCCACCAAGGTCCTCGGACTCAAAGTGATCGACAAGAACTACCTCATGGTGCATTTCCGTGATGGTGAGGTGCATTATCGCGATGACGGTACGGGACCTAGTGCCTATCTGGGCCATTCCTTTGCCGAGGGCGATGATACCCTGCTTGTGTTTGGTGAACGTCTGGTGGCCGACCGTGCCCAGCAGGCAGCCTTGTGGCGTATCAGTTCCGTTGATGACAAGACCTTTGGCAACGTCCGTCCGCAGCATGTCTGGCGTAAGTCGAAACCGATGAATTTCGACCATACCCTCACCGCCGAACTCGACCACTGGCTCTTCCTACAGTTGCCGAAGGCGATGAAACAGGGCTGCACCTACACCGTGACTATCCCCAAGGGCATCGGTGCCGAAACAACCTCTCTTTCCGTTTGTTTCGACATCTGGAACTCGCAGTCGGAGGCTGTCCATGTGAATATCATCGGTTACGTGCCCTCCGAGCAGACGCATGCTGCCGACCTCTACCAGTGGTTGGGTGATGGCGGGCAGCGCGACTACAAGGATTTCGAGGGTAGGCAAGTCTATTTATATAATGTGAAGACGCAGGAAAAACTGAATGTCGGCACAGTGAAGTTCTGGAAGCATGCTGCCGATGCTGAACAGGAGGCTGGCAAGAAAGCCCTCATCGGTACCGATGTGTGGAACATTGACTTCAAGACCGCCGCCTCAGGCCGTTACCGTTTGGTGGTCGAGGATGTGGGCTGTTCGATGGACTTCGATATCTCCCCCAACGTCTACTTTGAACCCTATCGCTACTCCGTCCGTGGTTATTATTACATGCGTCTCGGTGAGCCGAAAGATCCCGAACATGTCTGGCCTGTGCCCCGTCAACCGCAGTTCATTCCCGATGAGGATCCGAAGGAGTTGACCGTCTATAAGACCGACCTCACCCCGTGGAGTCCTGAGTGGCGCCAGTTGCGTATGGATGTCTGGGATGAGCCTCACTTCAAAAAGGCCGAGGCCTCGATCTTCTGGAAACACCGTCTGCCCGGCAATCCTGTGAATACCGTTGTCCGTGGCGGACATTCCGACGCTTTCGACTGGGACCGTCATCTGGCTCATGTCAGTAATATCTACGACATGTTGCTTCCCTTTATCCTCTCTGATGGCCGACTCACCGATGATAACCTCGGTATCCGCGAGAGCGGCAACGGCATTCCCGACCTGATCGACGAGGCCCGAAACGAGGTAGATTTCTTCCTCTCCATCCGCGACGGCGAGGCCTATTCGCAGGGTGTCACCAATCCCTGTTCCGACTGGACGGTGATGTTCCAGGCCGGCTGTACCACGATGGCTGCTTGGGCCAATGCCGCCAACTGTGCCGTACTTGCCGAGGCCTTCCGTCTGCAGCACAATGACTCCCTCCAACAGTATTATACCACCGAGGCTATCAAGGCCTTCCGCTTTGCTGAGAAACAGGAGAACCAGCAACTCGATGACATGCAGGACGTCGGCAGCATTCAGATGCGTGGGCGTGACTTCCGTCAGTTGGCTGCTGCTTTCCTCTACAACCTTACCGGTGAGCAGCAATGGGAGGATATCTTTGCAGAGGAGAGCATGATTAAGACGCCTCAATCATCGCTTTTCAGCAAGGGGCGTCAGGGCTTCTTCGGTATCGGTGTTACCAACCGCCACGAAGCCGGTGATGTGCCCTTCTGTCAGCTGTGGGCTGCTGCCGCATACCTCATCTGTCCGCACCCCCGCCATCACGCAACCCTTTATGACAATCTTCGCGCCAGCATCAATGCACAGGCTGAGAGCTATAATATCAGTCATATGGCCGAGCGTCCTTCACGTCGCAGTGCCAACGACACTCGTTGGCAGGTATCTCAGAACCTCCAGCTTGTGATGATGGCCCACTATATGGCTGACAACGATGTCCGTAAACGTGAGCTTGAACATGTCATGATGACTGAGGCCGGATGGGCTCTCGGACGTAACCCTGGCAATATTGTCGAGATGACAGGTCTGGGTGAGCGTCATATCACTGACTGCTACACCACGGGTCGTAACGACGGTGCGCCTGAGTGCCATCCGGGTCAGACGCCCTTTAACGGCACCGAGACCTGGTCGCCTGGTCAGAACGGTGGCGATGCGCAGGTCATCCTGAAATACTGCTATCCTGCATGGGATCAGGGTTGGCCACGTCAGGAGTCCTATTTCAATCAGCGTTACTTCTGGGTCAATGGCGAGTTCACACCCCGAGAGACCATGCGTGGTAAGATGGCCTTGCTAGGCTACCTTAATGCCGTCGCCCAGCAGCAGAAGCCTATCGTGGTGCTCTACGAGAATGATATGCACTGCGCCATCGACAACTACGCTCGTCTGGCCGGTCTCCGCGAGATGGTCGCCTCGGGGGATAGTCTCGCTGTGGCCCTCGTCAGCTGTGGCGATTATCTGCAGGGTGGCGTGGCTGGCTCTATTTCAAAGGGCCAGTACATTGTTGATATCCTCCGCCACATGCCATACGATGCTATCGGACTGGGCAACCACGAGTTTGATTATGGTGTGCCTCGCATGCGCGAACTCCTTGACCAGCTGCCGTCGCCCATCGTTTGCGCTAACTTTTTCGAGGCTGGCTCTCCTATACCATTTTATGCGCCTTATGTCATCCGTCAGTTGGGCGGTCGCCGTGTGGCGTTCGTTGGCGTCGTCACCAGCGAAACCATGCGTTCGGAAGCCTATTCATTCTATGATGACAACGGTCTGTTACTCTATGATCTGAAACCTCGCGAGATTGCCCGCATTGTGCAGCAAGCCGTTGACGAGGCCCGTAATCAGGGTGCCGATATCGTGGTGCTCATCTCGCATCTTGGCGAGCAGCCTGTGACCAACCACCTCAATAGTCACGAACTCGTGGCCCGTACCCGAGGCATTGATGTGGTGCTCGATGGTCACAGTCATTCCGCCATCGAACAAAGCGAGGCACCCAATCTCGATGGTCGTATGATTCCCGTTACGCAGACCGGTACCCAGCTCCAGAATATTGGTCGGCTGACCATCGCCCCCGACGGCAAATGTACCACTCGTCTTATCCCGCTCGCTGATGCCGTCTACCAGCAGCCACGCATCAAGGCCGTGACCGACAGTGTGAAAAACCTGATGAAGCAGGTCACAGAGCGAGAGATCATTCGCAGTCCCTTCGATCTGACCATCTACGAAGCCGACGGTAAGACACGTCTGGTGCGCAGTGGTGAGGCGAATATTGGCGACCTTGTGGCCGATGCCTTCCGTACTGTCCTGAAAACGGACATCGGATTGCAAAATGGTGGTGGTATCCGCAACTCCATTGGAAAGGGATCCATCACCTATGGCAAGGTACTCGATGCACTGCCTTTCGGTAACCCGATGATCACACTTGAGGCCACCGGGCAACAGATTGTCGACATGCTCCAGAAGTGCGCTACTTACACAGTCGAGGACGGTAGTTTCCCACAGGTGTCGGGTTTACAGTTTAAGATTACCGACCGTGCAGGTGTACGCACCGTATCCGATGTTCAAGTGCTTGACGCCGCTTCTGGTCAGTACAGCCCTATCGACCTCATGCGTCACTACACCATCGCTACGACGGAATACACCATCAAGGGCGGATTCTACGACACACTGAAATCTGCCCGTGTTATCAGTATCACCTCGCAGAGCTATTGCGACTGTCTGGCTGATTTTCTTGGCACCTTCAATGGTACGATGCCACAGTCCTATGCGAAGCCTCAGGGCCGCATTACTTTCGAGAAATGACGATATAGGTTACAATAAAAATAGGCCAGGGCGTTTTCCCTGGCCTTTCCATTTTAGTAAAGGGGCTGTTATTTATTTTGTTTTTGTGGTTTTGGCTGGTGGGGATGCTGGCCGTTGTGCGGCCCCTTCCCGGGACCGTTGGGGCGGCTGGCGTTGGGTCTGTCGCCATTCCATTTGCCGCGCTGGTTGGCGGGTCCGCGCTTTGCGAGACGATTCATCGACTGCTTCTCCAATTCATAGACGCGCTGAATCTGTTTGGCCGTTAGGAATTTGCTGTATTTATCGAAGTATTCCTGACGAAGGGAGAGCATTTTCTGACTGTGTTCGAATTGGTCTTTGATGGCCTTCTCGGCCTCGGCATCAGTCATCTCTGCACGGTTCTTTTTCTGGCCGTGGCCTTTGGGACGTAAGGCCCACACCTCCTTCTGATAAGCGCTGTAGGTCTCGATGAACTTCTGACTGGTGGCATCGTCGAGTGCCAGTTGGCGGGCGATGTGCTTGGCTTGCATCGCAGCCATCTGTTCACGGCTCATGCGTTGTTTCTTACTAGTCTGCTGGGCGTTGGCCTCCTGTGCCGATACGGCGGTGCTGAAAACAATCATCATAATGGTTGTCAGCAGAATTCTAAATACTTTCATCATTGTCTAATTCGTTTAAGTAGTTATCTAAAAATTGTTCTTCTTGATATACCTCGAGCAGGTAGTCCTGATCGTCGGTGCTGAGATTGTTGAATGCCAATTCCACGTTTTCGAAGTCGTCGGTGGTGGCATCACTGCCTTGCGGCAGCGCCTTCTTGACGATGAAAAGCAGGGCGATGCATGCAGCGACGGCAATCACTGCGCGGACGGTCATGCGGACGATGCGGGCCTTACGAGATTCTCCTGCGGGAGCACTACTCTCTTTCAGCTCTTTCATCACGTTCTCCTCGAGCTCGTCGAAGAATCCGTCGGGCACGGTGTAGGGCATCTGCTTGCCAATGTGGCTGAAATCATAATTCTGTTCCATATATTATATGTCGTTTGAGTTCATATACTTGATGATTTTCTCTTTCGCAAAGTGGTAGTTCGCCTTGACGGTAGCTTCCGTGGAGTCGGTGACGGCGGCTATCTCGCGGTACGACAACTCGTCGTAGTAGCGGAGGTTGAAGGCCAGCTGCTGTTTAGCGGGTAGGGCAGTGATGGCCTCTTGCAGTCGGATGGCTTCGGCATTGCCGTAGACAAAGTAGTCGTCGGCCTTTATCGTGAGTGCCGCCAGAGGCGTCTCGTCGAGTGACAGCGTCGTCTTGCCTTGGTTCCGTCCTAACAGACGCAGGGCTTCGTTGGTAGCGATGCGAAAGATCCAGGCCTTGAACGAGCCCTCGCCGCTATACTGACTGAAGGAGCGGAAGATGCGGAGGAATGTGTCCTGTGTCGCGTCCTGTGCGTCAGCATGGCTCACCACCAGTCGGCGGATATGCCAATAGACTGGCTCCTTGTATTTCGCCATCAGCAGTCGGAATCCCTTTTCTGCGTTCTCCCTGATCAACGGGATGATTTGATTATCGTCTGTCATCTGATAATATGACCTTCAGAATGGTGGAAAGTAAAAAGCTGAGGCGAAGAAAAGTGAAATATATTTGGTTTTTCTCTCATTTCTTCGTACCTTTGCACCCGCTTATATATATAATAAGGTAAAAGAATGGCTCAGAGAAATAAGAAAAGACGCTGGCATTGCTTGTCGGGAGTTGCCCCTACGGAGATGGACAAGACCATCATGTATTGGGAGAACAAAGGCAAGGAGGTGCCGACGCGCGACCTGATAAAGACACCGGAACAGATAGAGGGCATCCGCAGGGCTGGAGTTGTGAATACTGGTGTGCTCGACGCGGTGGCCGCCGCCATCCATGAAGGAATGTCGACATTGGAGATTGACCAGATCTGTCGAAAGTATTGTGAGGAGCACCATGCCATCCCCGCCTGTCTGAATTATGGCGGCGATGAGGATACCCAACCATTCCCGATGTCAGTATGCACTTCGATTAATGAAGTTGTTTGTCACGGTGTGCCCAAGGAGGAGGATGTGCTTGAAGAGGGCGATATCATCAATGTCGATTTCACCACTATTCTCGACGGTTATTATGCCGATGCCAGTCGTATGTTCATCATCGGGAAGACTACGCCAGAGAAAGAACAACTGGTACGTGTGGCCAAGGAGTGTCTCGAAATCGGTATGGAGGCAGCCAAGCCCTATTCTTTTGTGGGTGATATTGGCCATGCGATTGAGAAACACTGCAAGAAATACCACTATGGTGTGGTGAGGGATCTGGCCGGTCATGGTGTGGGTTGTGCTTTTCACGAAGAGCCAGACGTGAACCACTATGGTCATCGCGGAACGGGTATGCTGTTGGTACCGGGAATGGTGTTCACCATTGAACCGATGATCAATATGGGTACCTATGAGGTGTTTATCGATGCCGATGATCCCTACGGATGGGAGGTTATCTCGGCTGATGAACAACCGAGTGCACAATGGGAACATACGCTGTTGATGACGGAACATGGCGTGGAAATACTGACGTATTAATGAATAAGGATATATATATATTAGGTATAGAGTCGAGTTGTGATGATACGTCGGCAGCGGTGCTGAAGAATGGTGTGCTGTTGTCGAATGTGACAGCATCGCAGTCGGTGCACGAGGCTTACGGCGGTGTGGTGCCTGAACTCGCATCGAGAGCACATCAGCAAAATGTGGTGCCGGTGGTGGATCAGGCCATCAAACGGGCTGGCATCACTAAGGAGCAGTTGACGGCCGTCGCATTTACCCGCGGCCCAGGACTGATGGGTTCGCTGTTGGTGGGTGTGAGCTTTGCCAAGGGATTTGCCAGAAGCTTAGGTATTCCGATGATTGACGTGAATCATTTGCAGGGGCACGTGATGGCGCATTTTATCAGAGAGCCGGAGATTCCGAGTACTCCGAATACTCCGAGTAATCAGATTCCGCCATTGCCGTTCTTGTGTCTTTTGGTTTCTGGTGGTAATTCTCAGATTGTGAAGGTGAATGCCTATAATGATATGGAGGTGCTGGGCCAGACCATTGACGATGCAGCAGGTGAGGCCATCGACAAATGTTCGAAGGTGATGGGTCTGGGTTATCCTGGTGGACCGATCATCGACCGTCTGGCGCGTCAGGGTAATCCCAAGGCGTTCCATTTTGCTGAGCCGAATATTCCCAATCTCGACTATAGTTTTTCTGGACTGAAGACATCGTTTCTGTATTCGTTACAGAAATGGGTGGCTGAGGATCCCGACTTTATCGAGAAGAACAAGGAGGATATCGCCGCCTCGTTGGAATGGACGATTGTGGACATTCTGATGAAAAAGCTGAAGAAGGCCGTGAAGCAGACGGGTATCAAACATGTGGCTGTGGCCGGTGGTGTGAGTGCCAACAATGGTTTGCGTAATGCTTTCTATGATGCTCAAAAACGGTATGGTTGGACCATCTATATCCCTAAATTCAGTTATACCACCGATAATGCTGCGATGATTGGTATTGTGGGTTATTATAAGTATCTGGATGGGGAGTTTTGTGGTATAGATGCCCCAGCCTTTTCGAAAGTGACTTTTAAGTGAATAGTGAACAGTGAAAAGTGAATAGTTATGATGGATTTTGAATCGAAAATGATAAGCAGGGAGGTAAGTGAACTGCTTTGGGATATGGAGAAGACGGTAGGAACAGCAGAGAGTTGTACCGGTGGACGTATTGCTGAGGCCATTATGTCGGTTCCCGGCGCTTCGAAATATTTCAAGGGTGGCATTATCTCATATGTGAATGAGATTAAGGAGTCGCTGCTGGGTGTCGATCCCCAGGTACTAGAAGAACAAACGGCTGTTTGTGAGGAGGTGGCCAAGGAGATGGTGCTGGGAGCCTGTAAAATACTGAATACTAATTATGCCATTTCTGCAACAGGTATCGCAGGTCCAACAGGAGGAACAAAAGACATCCCCGTCGGCACAATTTGGTTAGCTTGTGGTAATGCGGAAAAGGTGATGACTGTCAAAGTAGAAGAAGATCACGGACGTGACATCAATTTGGCTATTGCTACCAATCGCGCTATGCAGTTGTTTTTGGACTATCTTAAGGCTGAGACAGTTGCAGAGGTGAATGAATAAGTTAAAAAATCATAATTGTAGCCCAAAACCGGTTTCCGACTTTTCTTGTTTCAAAGAAAATTAGTACCTTTGCACCCTGTTTGGAATAAGTAGTAAAAAAGAACAAGTAAAAAAGTAGATAGAAATGTCTAAAGTTTGTCAAATTACAGGAAAGAAGGCACAGATAGGTTGTAATGTGTCTCACTCAAAGCACCACACAAAGAGAAGCTTTGACGTCAACCTGTTCAGCAAGAAATTCTACTATGTAGAAGAGGGTTGCTGGATTCAGTTGAAGATCAGCGCCGCTGGCCTTCGCATGATTAATAAAGTAGGTCTTGACGCTGCATTGAAGCAGGCTGTTGCCAAGGGATATGTAGACTGGAAGGACATTAAAGTGATAGGAGACTAACGACGATGGCAAACAAGAAAGCAAAAGGTAATCGCGTCCAGGTAATTCTGGAGTGCACCGAGATGAAGAATAGTGGTCTGCCCGGCACAAGCCGTTATATCACGGTAAAGAACCGTAAGAATACGGCCGAGCGTCTGGAGCTGATGAAGTATAACCCCATCCTGAAGAAGATGACTCTTCACAAGGAGATTAAATAAGCACTGAAAGTATGGCAAAGAAAACCGTTGCTACCCTCCATGAAGGTTCAAAGGATGGTCGCGCTTACACAAAGGTAATCAAGATGGTTAAGAGCCCCAAGACTGGTGCTTACATCTTCGACGAGCAGATGGTTCCTAACGAGGCCGTTAAGGACTTCTTCAAGAACTAAGATTTTGATTTTTAGATAAAAAAGAGAGGTTGCAAAACAATTTGCGACCTCTTTTTTTGTTTTCTCATCTTTTTTTGTTAATTTTGCGCTGTAAATTAGTAGTATATGGGAATTTTTGGTTTTTTCAATAAAGAAAAGAAGGAAACTTTAGACAAGGGACTGGAGAAAACGAAGTCGAGCGTGTTTGACAAACTGGCTCGTGCCGTTGCCGGCAAGTCTAAGGTGGACGATGATGTGCTGGACAATCTGGAAGAGGTGCTGATTACCAGTGATGTGGGTGTGGATACCACGCTGAAGATCATCGAGCGCATTGAGGAACGCGTAGCTCGAGACAAGTATGTGTCGACATCGGAACTGAATGGCATCCTGAAAGACGAGATCGCGGCGTTGTTGGCCGAGAACAATTCTGAGGATAATGACAATTGGGATCTGCCTAGCGATCACAAACCTTACGTGATATTGGTGGTAGGTGTGAATGGTGTTGGTAAGACCACGACAATAGGAAAACTGGCTTGGCAGTTTAAGCAGGCTGGCAAGAAAGTGTATCTGGGTGCCGCTGACACCTTCCGTGCTGCCGCTGTGGAACAACTCTGTATCTGGGGCGAGCGCGTAGGTGTGCCAGTTATTAAGCAGCAAATGGGCAGCGATCCTGCCAGTGTGGCTTTTGATACCATTTCCAGTGCTAAGGCCAATGGAGCAGATGTGGTGTTGATAGATACAGCTGGACGTCTGCACAATAAGGTGGGTCTGATGAATGAGTTGAAGAAGATCAAGGAGGTGATGAAGAAAGTGATGCCTGAGGCACCTGACGAGGTGATGTTGGTGCTGGATGGCTCTACGGGTCAGAATGCCTTTGAGCAGGCTAAGCAGTTTTCGGCCGTAACGCAGATTACCTCGTTGGCGATAACGAAGCTTGATGGTACTGCGAAAGGTGGCGTCGTCATTGGTATTAGTGACCAACTGAAGGTGCCTGTGAAGTATATCGGTCTCGGTGAGAAAATGACCGACCTCCAGCTCTTTAATAAGCGACAGTTCGTAGATTCTTTGTTTGACAATCAATGAAAAAGACGATCGACATCATATCGCTTGGGTGCTCCAAAAATCTTGTTGACAGCGAGATGCTGATGGGGTTGATGGAGGCTAATGGCTATCAGTGTACGCACGATAGTGATGACCCTCATGGCGAGATTGTCGTGGTGAATACTTGTGGCTTTATCAATGATGCCAAAGAGGAGAGTATCAATACCATCTTGGAATTCGCACAGGCGAAGACAGAGGGTAGGATAGAGAAACTCTTCGTGATGGGATGTCTGTCGGAACGGTATCTGGCAGATCTCGAAGCGGAGATTCCTGAAGTTGATGGCTGGTATGGCAAGTTCAATTACAGAAAATTGCTGAAGGATCTCGAAGGTGAACAGTTTGAGGTCTGCGAGGGACATCGTCATATTACGACGCCGAAGCACTATGCCTATATCAAGATCAGTGAGGGTTGTGACCGTCATTGCGCTTATTGTGCCATCCCGCTGATTACTGGCAAACACCAAAGCCGGCCAATGGAGGAAATCCTTGATGAGGTGCGTTATCTGGTAAGTCAGGGCACTAAGGAGTTTAATGTGATTGCTCAGGAACTGACTTATTTTGGCGTAGACATCGATGGCCAGCAACATATCGCGGAACTGATAGACAGAATGGCAGACATTGAAGGTGTGGAATGGATTCGATTACACTATGCCTATCCCACACACTTCCCTTGGGATCTGCTGCCAGTAATGCGTAAACATAAGAATGTCTGTAAATATCTGGATATCGCATTGCAGCACATTTCTGACCATATGCTTTCGAGAATGAAGCGCCATGTCACAAAACAGGAAACCTACGATCTGGTGGAACGCCTCAGGAGAGATGTGCCTGGTATTCATTTGCGTACAACACTGATGGTAGGATTCCCAGGAGAGACACAGGAAGATTTTGAGGAGCTGATTGCCTTTACCAAATGGGCTCGTTTTGAGCGGATGGGAGCCTTTGCCTATTCAGAAGAGGAAGGAACTTATTCGGAGCAGCATTATGAGGATGATGTGCCTGAGGAGATTAAACAACAGCGTTTGGACAAATTGATGCGTGTGCAACAGCGTATCAGTGAGGAGATAGAGGCTGAGAAAGTGGATTCCATCCAACGGGTCATCATCGACCGTCAGGAGGGAGACTATTATATCGGACGTACACAGTATTGTTCGCCGGAGGTGGATCCTGAGGTGCTGATACCGGTATCGGATAGGCATTTGGAAATCGGTGAATTCTATGATGTGCTCATTACCGACTCCGAAGAATTTGACATTTATGGAATTACAATCAAATAGAATGATATGAATAACAAAGACTTTATCACAACATTGGCATCGAGGACAGGTCGTTCTGTTGAGGAAACTCAGCGGATGGTGGATACCGTGATTGAGACCATGGGTGACCATTTCCAAGAGGATGATACTGTGCTTGTACCTAATTTCGGAACTTTCGAAGTTAAGAAAAAGTTGGAAAGGGTAATGGTTAATCCTTCTACGGGTCAGCGGATGCTGGTGCCCCCCAAACTTGTATTGAACTTTAAGCCGAATGTAGGTTGGAAGGAACGTGTAAAGAATGGAGGAACTGAGTGATGGGAAAAATATCGTTGCAAGATTTGGCTAGTGTTCTTGTTGAACGTTGGCATTTAGGTAAGAAAGAAGCCTCGATGTTTGTCAACGAGATGTTTTTTGTGATTCAAAAATCACTCGATGAGGACAAAATCGTGAAGGTGAAAGGTTTGGGTACATTTAAGATCATCGATGTCGACGATCGTGAAAGTGTGGATGTGAATACGGGAGACCGTGTACTGATTGAAGGTCACGGAAAGATAACCTTCACACCCGATGCCTTGATGAAGGAATTGGTAAACAAGCCTTTCTCGCAGTTTGAGACAGTGGTTCTAAATGAGGGGGTGGATTTCAATGATGCGGCCGTTAATCAGCCAGAAGAGACAACGGGGGACGTCCTTGATGAGATAGAGGATAGTTCAGCGCCGTTAGTGGAATTCGTTGATGAATCTCACGATGAAAAGTCAGTAGAACAGGAATCCCCGAAGCCTGAACCTGTAGCTGTTGCTGATCTTCCAAAGGAGGAAGAAACGGCTACTGAAGATATTTCAGAAGAAAATACGGAAAGTGATGCTTCGCAAGAGACACCACAAGAAGAATCTGAAGAAGCATCAGAAGGAATAGGAGCATCAGAAGAAACCGAAGGAACAGGAGAATCCGAAGAAACAGAAGAAACTGAAGAAACAGTGGTGATAGATGATTTTGAGGAAGGTCCTGGTTTCAAGAAGTATCTTAAGTGGATAGGTCTAGTTCTGCTGGCACTGGCTGTCTTCTTAATAGGCTATCTTGCAGGAAGAGGTCCTAAGACGACACCACAGGAACCTAAGACGGAGATTGTTAAAAATGATACTGTTAAGAACTTACCGAATGATTCTGACACCGTCGATATGCAGACTGAAGTGGAAGAGGAATCATTGGAGGATGAAGAAGTTGCAGATGATGACGAGGAGACTATGGAAGATGAAGAGGAAGCCAAGGAAGAAGAAAGACCTCTGGATAAGTGGGAGGCTATGGATGCCCGTGTCAAGACAGGTGCTTACCGTATTATTGGTACCGACACAGTGGTGAAGGCCAAGGCTGGTGATAATTTGACTCGCATAGGTAATCGTCTCCTGGGTCCGGGTATGGAATGCTACTTGGAAGTCTATAATGGTCTTTCTGCAGGAGCCGTATTATCTGCAGGTCAGGAAATCATGATTCCCAAGGTTGAATTAAAGAAGAAAAAGAGGAAAATAGAGTAATAATTTCCTACTGAATGAAAAAGTTTCTTAAAACTTAGGTTTTGGGAAACTTTTTTAATATTATTTAGATGGTAAAGTGTACGTTATAATCGATTTATTCACTACTTTTGCGGTCAAATTAAGAAAATAATAAAAAGAGTAAATATTATGGCAGAAGCAATTGACATCCGTGAGTTGAATATTCGGATTGAACAGCAAAGTGCATTTGTTACGAATCTCGTAGCAGGTATGGACCGTGTCATCGTTGGACAGAAGCATCTTGTAGACTCTCTTCTGATCGGTCTGTTGAGTGATGGACATATTCTTTTGGAGGGTGTGCCAGGTTTGGCTAAGACACTGGCCATCAAGACTCTGGCTCAACTGATTGACTCTGATTACAGTCGTATTCAGTTTACTCCCGACCTTCTTCCTGCTGACGTGATAGGTACGATGATCTATTCACAGAAGGATGAGAAATTTCAGGTAAAGAAAGGTCCGGTATTTGCAAATTTCGTGTTGGCAGATGAAATCAACCGTGCTCCAGCAAAGGTACAGAGTGCCTTGCTCGAGGCTATGCAGGAAAAGCAGGTCACCATTGGTAGTGAGACTTTCAAGTTGCCGAATCCTTTCCTCGTGATGGCTACCCAGAACCCCATTGAGCAGGAGGGTACCTATCCGTTGCCTGAGGCACAGGTTGACCGTTTCATGCTGAAGGTGGTGATTGATTATCCCACCCTTGATGAGGAGAAAAAGATTATCCGTGAGAATATTGCTGGTGAGATGCCAAAGGTGACGCCTGTGACGACGGCTGATGAGATTCTCAAGGCCCGTAGTGTGGTTGGTGAGGTTTATCTCGACGAGAAGATTGAACAGTATATCGCTGATATCGTGTTTGCCAGCCGTTATCCTGACCGTTATGGTCTGAAGGATTTGAAGGATATGATCTCTTTCGGTGGTTCTCCACGTGCCAGTATCAACCTTGCTAAGGCTGCCCGTGCCTATGCTTTCATCAAGCGTCGTGGATATGTGGTGCCTGAGGATGTACGTGCTGTGGCCCATGACGTGTTGCGTCATCGTATCGGTCTTACCTACGAGGCAGAGGCCAGCAATATCACTAGTGAGGAGATTGTTTCAAAGATCGTCAATAAGGTTGAGGTTCCCTGATGGAGACATCTGAAATCATAAAGAAAGTCCGTAAGATTGAAATCAAGACCCGTGGTCTGAGTTCAAACATCTTCGCAGGCCAGTATCATTCTGCCTTTAAGGGTAGGGGTATGGCCTTCAGCGAGGTGCGCGAATATCAGTTTGGTGATGATGTGCGTGACATTGATTGGAATGTGACCGCCCGTTTTCATCGTCCATATGTGAAGGTATTTGAGGAAGAGCGTGAGTTGACTGTGATGCTATTGATCGATGTCAGTGGTTCGCTCGATTTCGGTACCCAGAAGCAGATGAAACGTGATATGGTAACGGAGATTGCTGCCACCATCGCCTTCAGTGCCATTCAGAACAACGATAAGATCGGTGTCGTGTTTTTCTCCGATAAGATTGAGAAATACATCCCGCCCAAGAAAGGTCGTAAGCATATCCTGTATATTATCCGTGAGATGCTTGATTATCATCCTGAGTCAAAGCGCACCGATGTGAAGCAGGCTGTGGAGTTCTTGTCGAGTGTACAGAAACGGCGCACAACGGCTTTCATCCTCAGCGACTTTTATGTGCGCAACGATTTCCAACAGTCGTTACAGATTGCCAATCGTAAGCACGATGTGGTGGCTATACAGGTCTATGACCAGCGTGCCCGGGAGTTACCTGATGTAGGACTGATGAAGGTGGTAGATGCTGAGACTGGCTATGAACAGTATGTCGATACCAGTTCCAAACGCCTGCGTGACTCCTATCGCAAGTACTGGCAGGGCCGTCAGTCACAGTTGCAGGAGACCTTTAATAAGAGTAATGTAGACAATGTCAGCATTGCCACTAACGAGGATTTCGTGAAAGCACTGCTGATGTTGTTCAAACAGAGAAGTTAGATGAAGATAAAAGAAGATAATAAACGAATGAGATGGATGGTGAAGGTACTGATGGTATTATTCACTATTCACTGTTCACTATTCACTTCTTTCGCCCAGGTCTCCGTCGAGGCCAGTGTGGATCGTATCGAGATGCTTGTTGGTCAGCAGGCTCATGTTACTTTGAAGGCTGTGGTGAAGGAGAATTCAAAAGTCGAGTTCCCCAAATTTAAGCCTTCGGAATTCGTAACGCCTGGTGTGGAAGTGCTGGCTGGCCAGTCAATGGATGATAAGGAATTGGATAATGGCTGTGTTGAGAAGGCGATGGTCTATACCCTCACATCTTTCGATGATACACTTTATTATCTGCCGCCTCTTACCGTTAAGGTAGATGGTAAACCTTATCAGAGCAAGAGCTTGGCATTGAAGGTGTTGACTATTGAAGTAGACACTACACATGTTGAGCAATTTTTCGGACCAAAAGATGTTCAGGATAATCCTTTCCTTTGGAGCGACTGGAGTCTCTCGTTTTGGTTGAGCGTTTTGCTGCTAATCCTCATGGCCTTAGTATATTATCTGTATATCCGCATGCGTGATAATAAACCGATAATTACACATATCCGTATCGTGAAGAAACTCTTGCCACACCAGAAGGCAATGAAGGAGATTGAACAAATCAAGGCTGATAAGATGGTGTCGTCGGAGAATCCGAAGGAGTATTACACGAAGCTGACTGACACACTCCGTAAGTATATCGAAGAGCGCTATGGTTTCAGTGCGATGGAGATGACCAGCAGCGAGATTATCGAGAAACTGACGGCCACTCAGGACCAGAAGGCACTTGCTGAACTGCGGCAGTTGTTTACCACAGCCGATCTGGTTAAATTTGCGAAATACTCTACTCTGATCAACGAAAATGACATGAATCTTGTCAATGCCATAGAGTTCATCAATCAGACGAAGTTGGAGAATGTTCCTACGGAAGAGGTCGTGAAACCGCAGTTGTCAGAGGCGGACGTACGTTCCCAGAAGATGCGTCGGACGCTGAAGGGTGTAATCACAGTATTGATTATTTGTTGTGCCGCCCTGCTGTGCTATGTGGTCTATACTGTTTATCAACAGATTAATTAGAAGAGAAGATGGAATTTGCCAATAAAGAATATCTGTTTCTGCTCCTGCTCCTTATACCTTATTTAATATGGTATGTGATGTACAGGAAGAAAACGGAACCTACCATACGGATGAGCGACACATTTGCTTTCCGTTATGCGCCGAAGAGTTGGAAAGTGCGTCTCATGCCATTGTCCCTGCTACTTCGTATGCTGGCATTTGTGATGATTGTCCTTGTGCTGGCCCGTCCCCAGACACAGAATTCCTGGAAGAACAAGTCTGTTGAGGGTATCGATATCATGTTGGCTATGGACGTTTCCACTTCTATGCTGGCGGAAGATCTGAAACCCAATCGTATCGAAGCGGCCAAACAGGTTGCTTCTGAGTTTATTGTCGGACGTCCTAATGATAACATTGGTCTTTCCATCTTTGCTGGTGAGGCGTTCACCCAGTGTCCGATGACCACTGATCATGCCTCTTTGATGAATCTTCTGCAGAATGTGCGCACGGATATTGCTGCCCGAGGACTTATTGAAGATGGTACTGCTATCGGTATGGGACTGGCCAATGCCGTCTCTCGTCTGAAAGATTCCAAGGCCAAGAGCAAGGTGGTGATTCTGCTGACAGACGGAAGTAACAACCGAGGCGATATCTCTCCGATGACGGCTGCAGAAATAGCCAAGAGTCTTGGTATCCGTGTCTATACCATTGGTGTAGGAACCAACAAGGTGGCGCCTTATCCGATGCCCGTGGCAGGTGGTGTGCAGTATGTGAATATCCCCGTGGAGATCGACAATAAGATGCTTAGTGAGATAGCTGTGGCTACAGAGGGTGATTTCTATCGTGCTACGAATACGAAGGAACTGCGTAAGATCTATCAGGAGATCGACAGACTGGAAAAGTCGAAACTCAACGTGAAGCAGTTCAGCAAGAAATATGAGGCTTATCAGCCCTTTGCACTGATTGCAGTATTGGCCTTGTTGCTTGAGATTCTGCTACGTATAACCATATTTAGGAGGATACCGTAAGATGTTTAGATTTGAAGACCCCATATATCTCTGGCTGTTGGTGCTGATACCTGTATTAGCACTCGTCAGATTCATCTCTTACCGTAACCAGAAGAGAAAACTTCGCAAGTTCGGCGACCCGAAGTTACTGAAGGAACTGATGCCCGATGTATCGCGCTTCCGTCCTTCTGTCAAGTTCTGGATATTGCTGGCCGCTTTGGCACTTCTCATCGTTATGTTGGCCCGTCCCCAGATGGGCACGAAGATCAGTCAAGAGAAGCGTACAGGCATAGAGACCATTATTGCTCTTGATATCTCTAACTCTATGTTGGCAGAGGATATTGTACCAAGTCGTCTGGACCGCAGCAAAATGATGGTGGAGAATCTTGTCGACCACTTTACTAATGATAAGATTGGTTTGATTGTCTTCGCTGGCGATGCTTTTGTGCAGTTGCCCATCACTAGTGACTATGTGTCGGCAAAAATGTTTCTGTCGAGTATTGATCCGTCTATGATGGCAACACAAGGAACGGATATTGCAGCAGCCATCAATATGGGTATGAATAGTTTTACCCAAGAGGAAGGCATCGGCAAGGCTATTATCGTCATTACCGATGGTGAGGACCATGAGGGTGGAGCTCTCGAGGCTGCTGAAGCTGCCAAGAAGAAAGGCATGCGTGTCTATGTGTTGGGTGTTGGCTCTTCTCAAGGGGCGCCTATTCCCATTCCAGGAACGGGTAATTATATGAAGGACAATACCGGCAATACCGTGATGTCGGCCTTAAATGAAGATATGTGTAAGCAGGTGGCTGCAGCTGGTGGCGGTGTCTATATCCATGTGGAGAACAACAGTGCAGCCCAGCAGCAGTTGGACAACGAACTCGATAAGTTGTCGAAGAAAGAGACATCTACCACTGTCTACAGTGATTATGATGAGCAGTTCCAGGCCTTTGGCATTTTGGCGCTCCTCTTGCTGATTATCGAAATCTGTATCTTGGATCGTCGTAATCCGCTGTTGAAGAAATTGTCGCTCTTTGGTAAGCGAAAAGTGACTGTTACTATTTTGTTAATGCTGGTGGCTATGAGTGGTATGGCCCAGACAGACCGTCAGTATGTACGTCAGGGTAACAAACAGTATCGTGCAGGCGACTTTGCCAATGCTGAAGTGTCATATCGCAAGGCTATTGAGAAGAATCCCCGTAATCCTCAGGCTGCCTATAATCTGGGCAATGCATTGATGGCCCAGAAGAAAGATTCTGCTGCTATCGAACAGTATCAGAATGCTGCTAAGTTGGAGACGAATCCCATGCGTAAGTATCGCGCTTTCCATAATATGGGTGTGATCTGCCAAGGACATAAGATGTATGGTGAGGCCATTGAGGCTTATAAGAATGCACTCAGGCTGAATCCTGAGGACAATGAAACACGTTATAATCTGGTTCTCTGCAAGCATCAGAAGAACAAGCAGGATCAGAACCAACAGCAGAATCAGCAGCAACAACAGCAAGACAAGAAAGACGATAAGAAAGATCAGGATAAGCAGGATCAGAACAAGGATAAGCAGAAAGAGCAGAAGCCTCAGATGAGTAAGGAAAATGCTGAACAACTGCTCAATGCAGCCATGCAGCAGGAGAAACAGACGCAAGATCGTCTGAAGAAGGCTCAGCAGCAGCCCCAACGACGTCAGGTTTTGAAAAACTGGTAGGAATTTGAAGAAGATAAAAGAAGATAGATGAAGATAAAAAGAGATATAAGACGAATGTCTTGGATGGTGAAAATACTGCTGATACTATTCACTATTCACTATTCATTATTCACTGCTATTGCCCAGACATTGACTGCCTCGGCTCCCTCACATGTGGGGGTGGGAGAGCAGTTTCGTCTTACCTATACGGTAAACACACAGAATGTCAGCGAGTTTAGGGCAGGAAACATTCCCGATGAACTGGAAGTGCTTATAGGGCCCAATCGTTCTATGCAGTCTAGTTATCAGATAGTCAACGGACATACCAGTTCCTCATCATCTATTACTTATACTTATATAGTGGTGCCTACGAAGAACGGTAGCTTTACCATTCCCCCTGCTCATGTCATTGTGGATGGTAAGAGCATCGCCTCAAATGCCTTGACAATTAAGGTTAGCGGCTCGTCACAGGGTCATGCGGGCAATGCGACTTCTCCCCGTCAGCAGCGCCAGCAGGATAATGAGCCCGAGTTGAGAGATGCTGGCAGTCATATCTCTGGATCTGATCTCTTCATCAAGGTGAGTGCCAACAAGAAGCGTGTTTATGAACAAGAACCTATTCTGCTCACCTATAAGGTCTATACCCTGGTCTCTCTGACGCAGTTGGAGGGTAAGATGCCTGACCTGAAGGGTTTTCATACTCAGGAGGTGGATCTTCCGCAGCAGAAGAGTTTCAAGATCGAGACTCTCAATGGTCGTCCGTATCGCACGGTGACGTGGAGCCAGTATGTGATGTTCCCTCAGTTGACGGGTAAGTTGACAATCCCCAGCATCACCTTCAATGGCATTGTGGTTCAGCAGAATCGTAACATTGACCCCTTTGAAGCTTTTTTCAATGGGGGTTCTGGCTATGTGGAGGTGAAGAAGCAGATTATCGCTCCCAGTATTGATATTCAGGTGGATCCGCTGCCTCAACGCCCTGCCAATTTCTCGGGTGGTGTTGGAAAATTTAGTATTTCAGCACAACTTGATAAGACTGAAGCCAAGGCCAATGATCCTATCTCCTTGCGTGTGATCGTTAGTGGTGTGGGTAATCTGAAACTCATCAAACAGCCACAAGTGGCGTTCCCTAAAGACTTCGATAAATATGATGCTAAGATTACGGATAAGACCAAGTTGACGGCCAATGGTGTTGAGGGCTCGATGATTTATGATATTCTTGCTGTTCCTCGTCATCCTGGAAAGTTTGAGATACCACCCGTTGAATTTGTGTTCTTCAATACGGCTACTCAGAAATATGAGACGGTGAAGTCGGAAGGTTTTACACTCAATGTGGCTAAAGGCTCTGGTAGTGCGAAGGTTAGTGACTATACTGGTCAGGAAGACTTGCAACTGCTGAACAAAGATATTCGTCATATTAAGACGAATGCCAGCAAGCAGCACCCACTCGATGATTTCTTCTTCGGTTCTACGGGCTATTGGTGTTCTCTCATCATTCTGGCCATCATCTTTATTTCGCTCTTCGTAATTTTCCGTCAGCGGGCCATTGAGAATGCCAACATCACGAAGCAGCGTGGCAAGCGGGCTAATAAGGTGGCTACCAAACGCTTGAAGAAAGCCTCTCGCCTGATGGCAGAAAATAAGCCCGGTGAGTTCTATGACGAGGTGCTCCGTGCTCTATGGGGTTATGTGGGCGACAAGTTGGCCATCCCTGTTGAACAGCTCTCACATGATAATATAAGTCAACGACTCACTGAACGTCAGGTAGATGAGCAGACTATCAGTGAGTTTATGGGTGCCCTAGATGAGTGTGAGTTTGAGCGTTATGCTCCTGGCGACCCGAAGGGCAATATGAACAAGGTTTATGATAAAGCCATGAATGCGATTGAAAAGATTGAAGAGGTGATGAAGAAGCGGCGCCCAGCCAAGACGACGGCAGTCGTTTTGTTGATGCTTTTGCTCCCGTTGGGAGCTCAAGCCATCACCAAGGCTGAGGCTGATTCCGCCTACATCCACGACGAATATCAGAAGGCGATCGACGGCTATGAGGCATTGCTTAAGAAGGGTGTCTCTGCCGAGTTGTACTACAATCTTGGAAATGCCTATTACCGTACGGAGAATATCACCAAGGCTGTACTCAACTATGAGCGAGCACTACTATTGTCGCCTAGCGATCCGGATATCCGATTTAATTTGCAGATGGCACGTTCGAAGACAATCGATAAGATTGTGCCTGAGCAGGAGATGTTCTTTGTTACCTGGTATCGGTCTTTGGTTAATTTGGCTAGTGTCGATGGCTGGGCGATGATTGCGCTCGTTTGTCTGGGTCTTGCCATTATCTTGGCACTGATATATCTCTTCTCCAATCTCATTTGGCTGCGTAAGGTAGGCTTCTTCGGTGCCTTCCTGATGATAATTATCTTCGTATGCAGTAATATCTTTGCCCATCAGCAAAAGAATCAGTTAGTCAACCGCACAGGTGCCATCATTACCGAATCGGCTGTTACGGTGAAGAGTACACCAGCCAAGAATGGTATCGACCTCTTTATCCTTCATGAGGGAACGAAGGTAACCATTATCGACGCTTCGATGAAGGAGTGGAAGGAGATACGTCTGGCCGATGGAAAGGAAGGTTGGATAGAGACCCGTCAGATGGAGGCGATTTAACCTAATATAAAGACAGACTGATGGACTTTCAACCGATTATAGATTTCGACAAGCAGTTGTTACTCCTGCTCAATGGCAGTGAGTCGCTTTTTCTCGATTCTTTGATTGTCACCCTGACGAATGCCTGGACATGGGTTCCACTTTATATTAGTCTTCTGGTGGTTGTCATCAAGAACAGCGAATCTGCCTTGAAGGTTTTGCTGATTATGGGATCTGCAGGTCTTTGTGTGCTCTTTGCCGGAACTATCGATGATACCATCGTCAAGCCCTTGGTAGGCCGTTGGCGACCCACTCGAGATCCGGAGATTGGTCTTTTGGTGGATATCGTCGATGGTTATCGTGGGGGCAATTATGGTTTCTTCTCCGCCCATGCTGCCAATACCTTCAGCATCGCCATCTTTTTCTGCTGGCTGATACGCAGTCGCCTGCTTTCTATAGCACTCGTCCTATGGTCGTTCACCAATTGCTGGACGCGCCTCTACCTGGGTGTTCATTTCCCTGGCGATATCCTTGTCGGCCTTTGCTGGGGTGCACTTGTGGGAACGGGTGTGTATTTCCTCTATCGTCATTTCTCTGCCAGATTCGTTTGGACTACGTCCTATACGTCACTCGCATATACCAAGACGGGCTTTAATCGTAATGATTCCGATATCCCGGTCTGTGTGTTGGTATTCACACTGATTTATGCTGTGTTGCGTGCCTGTCTCGCATAATTATTTTGAAACAAACCATGATCAATCCCAAGCACATTCATATCAGCGACTATCAATATCCGCTCCCTGACGAGCGCATTGCCAAGTTCCCCATTGCTCAGCGTGACCATTCTAAACTGTTGGTCTATTGTCATGGCGAAGTAGGAGAGGATGTCTTCTATCACCTGCCTGACTATCTTCCGAAAGACAGTCTGATGGTATTCAACAATACGAAGGTGATCCAGGCACGTATGCATTTCCGCAAATCGACGGGCGCTTTGATAGAGGTGTTCCTTCTAGAACCTGCAGAACCTTCCGATTACGAGTTAATGTTCCAAACAACAGGCCATTGTGCTTGGTATTGTCTGGTGGGTAATTTAAAAAAATGGAAGGAAGGTACGCTGACGAGAGAATGCATAATTAATAATGCACAATGCATAATAAGTGCTACGCGCGGGGAGATTCACGGCACATCCCATCGCATCGATTTCGAGTGGACGGGTGGTGTTTCCTTTGCAGAAGTGATTGATGCAATGGGGGAACTGCCGATTCCACCCTATCTGAATCGTGAGACGCAGGAGAGCGATAAGACTACCTATCAGACGGTTTATTCTAAGATCAAAGGCAGTGTAGCGGCACCTACGGCAGGCCTTCATTTCACTGAACAGGTGTTGCAGGCTATTGATGCAGCAGGGATCGACCGTGAGGAACTAACGCTGCATGTGGGTGCAGGTACGTTCAAACCCGTGAAGAGCGAGGAGATAGAGGGGCATGAGATGCATACTGAGTTTATCAGTGTGCGTCGTTCCACTATCCAGAAACTCATTGATCATGATGCTTCTGCCATCGCTGTGGGCACTACGAGTGTCCGTACCTTGGAGAGTCTCTATTATATGGGCCTTAAAGTGATGCAGGATCCCGATCTTTCCGAAGAACAACTCCACGTGGCCCAATGGGAACCGTACGAAGGAAGATGTAAGATGGCGCTCGGCGAGCACAGCGAGACGCTTGCTACCGGAGGGACGCAAGAAGAAGGAAGATGTGTCAGCAGTCTGGAGGCCATAAAAGCGCTGGCAAAGTGGATGGATGCCCATCGGTTAGAGGTTCTTCATAGCAGTACGCAGATCATCATCGCCCCAGGCTACGACTATCATATTGTCAAGATGCTCGTCACCAACTTCCACCAACCGCAGTCAACACTGTTGCTGCTGGTAAGTGCTTTTGTAAAGGGTGACTGGCGAAAGATCTATGATTATGCTTTAGCTCACGATTTTCGTTTCTTGAGCTATGGCGATTCTTCTTTGCTTATTCCTTAGCCCGTAGTTGCCAGAAGGCTACAGCAGCAGCTGCGGCTACATTCAGTGAGTCAACACCGTGTGCCATCGGTATGCGTACCACATAGTCGGCTCCGTTGATGGTCTCCTGGGGTAACCCATCACCTTCTGTACCCATGATGATGGCCAGTCTCTCTACACAGGCTACCATAGCATCGTCAATGGATACCGATTGGTCTGTGAGTGCCATCGCAGCCGTCTTAAAACCGTAGTTATGCAGCGTGTCATAGCAGTCCAGCCAGGTCCAAGGTACGAGAAACACACTGCCCATCGATACGCGGACAGCCCTGCGGTTCAGAGGGTCGCAGCTGTTTCTCGTCAGCAATACGGCATCAATGTCGAGTGCAGCAGCTGAACGGAAGATTGCACCGATATTCGTAGTATCTACCACACCATCGATTACCACGATGCGTTTCTGTTTGTGTGTGGTCTCAGATGTCGTTAGGGCTTGCAGCAGTTTACTGGCGCTCTGTTCCTGTGGTCTTCGCATGGCGCAGAGTACTCCTCGTGTCAGCGTATAGCCCGTCAGTTGCTCCAACAATGCTCTCTTGCCAGTATACACAGGTATCTCCCCACATTGTGCAATGATGGCTTGGGCATCGCCTTCGATATGGCGTTGTTCACAAAGCAGTGCCACGGGTTCATAACCGGCATTCAGTGCCACCTGTATCACCTTAGGGCTCTCTGCGATGAAGATGCCTTTCTGTGGCTCAACCTTGTTGCGAAGTTGGGCTTCTGTCAGTGTGGAGAACAACTCTACACCGGATTCCGTCAGTGATGATATCTCTATGATCCTTGCCATCAGATGATTAATTACGTAATACTACGCATGCCCAGTCGTTGTCTTCTTCCTGCGCCACCAGCTTCATTCCCAGACTCTGTGCTTTTTCCGTGAGCATCGGGATGTCTGCGGTATAGAATCCGCTTAATATCAGCTGTGCGCCTGGTGCCATCTTCTCATGCATCATCGGCATATCAGCCAACAGAATATTTCGGTTGATATTCGCCATCACAAGGTCGAAGGAACCTTCCACCTCTTTTAATATATTGACATCACCCAACAGCGAGGTGAACCTGTCGTCCACGCGGTTAATCACAGCATTGTGGCGGGCATTGTCTGCGCTCCATTCGTCGATATCATAGCCAACAGCTTCGCTCGCACCCAGTTTCAACGCGCAGATAGCCAGTATTCCCGTGCCCGTTCCGCAGTCGAGGACTTTTAGAGGTGAGAGATAAGAGGTAAGAGGTGAGAGATTACCGAAGAGATCGAGTAGGGTAGAACAGATCATCCTTGTTGTCTCGTGGGTACCGGTACCGAAGGCCAGCTTCGCATCGATTTCTATTGTGATGTCTTGATCTGTGATGTTAACAGGCAGATGCCTTCCATCGTGTATAATAATACCTCTTCCATCTTCCATCTTTCTTCTTACTTCTATCGGTTCAAACCCTTCCTGTTCCCACTGCTCGTTCCAGTCTTTGTCTTCTGCCTCGCGAACATTATAGTTAATACTAATACCATCGAAGGGGAAATCCTCTATCGTCTCTTTGAGTGTCTGTTCGTTGAAAAGTGCCTGTTGCACATAGCCCGTCAGACCATCCTCCGTCTCCATGAACGTCTCAAACCCAACTTCTCCCGCCAATGCTGCCAACACATCGCAGGCATCGGTAGAGTAGGGGCTCAGGGTGAATGCTACTTCGAAATATTTCATATCGTATGTTAAATTTTGGTGCAAATTTACAAAAAATAGGGAAAATCCTATCGTGGTTTAGGGTTTTTCCTTATTTTTGCAGTAAAATTGTGAGTAATTTTGCATCGTGAACAATTAAAACATATAGAAAATGAAGAAACTGATCCTTATCTCGTTACTCATCGGGGCCCTGCCTCTTTCGATGGTGGCCCAAGATGACGATCTCTACTTCGTTCCGAAAAAGAAGAGCGCAGTAGAGAAAGTGAACGACCATTACGGTCTGCCTCGCGAGACATATTATAGCGGGAGCAACCGTAGTGTTGACGACTATAACCGTCGGATGAGTACATATGTGCCCATCGACTCCGCTCTGTCAGATACGATTGCTTTCAGTGGGGAGTTGGGTGTCTATCCCGATTCTCTCGATGACTACCAGTTGACACGTAAGATGGAGCGTTTCGACGACTATAGTCTCTCCGACAATGCTGCTTATTGGGCAGGCTATCAGGAGGGTCGCCACGATCTGTGGTGGCATTCGCCTTGGTATTATCGCACCTATGGTTGGTATAACTGGTATGATCCCTGGTATTACACCAGCTGGCGTTATGGTTTCTATGATCCTTGGTATTATGGTCCAATAGGTTGGTATAATGGCTGGTATACTGGTTGGTACGATCCTTGGTATTATGATTACTACTATATGTGGGGCTATCCCTATTATCGTTACGACTATGCTTACTGGGGTGGAGGCGGCCGCATTGGAAGTTATAACAACCACGCAGGCACTATCCATCTGGATCGTGGCAACATGAATGGTCGTATTTACTCTTCTAACGTTGCAGGTGGTAGTCATAACAATGCCAGTACACGTCTTGGAGCCCAGCGCACCAGTAGCTTGCGCAACCGTACTGTGGGCAACCATAGTGCCTATACGTCCAATACCACGAACAGTCGTACAAGTCGTACTGCAGCCGAAACTACCCGTCGTGCAACCACGACTTATACACCGAGTAACACCAGTAGCGGTGGTAATATCGGAGGTGGTGGCTTCAGCAGTGGCGGTGCCCGTTCTTCAGGTGGAGGCGGTGGCTTCAGTGGTGGCGGTGGAGGCCGTTCTGCTGGTGGCCATGCAGGTGGACGCAGATAATATGAATAGTGAACAGTTAATAGTGAATAGTGAGAAATAGTATGAAGAAGATATTTTTCGCAGCTTTGGCTATGGCAGTCGTCCTGCCAGCCGCTGCACAGGATACTTACGAAAGTGCCCGTCTGCTGGGTGGCGACCTCAACGGTACAGCCCGCTATGTGGGTATGGGTGGTGCGATGGAGGCTTTGGGAGCCGATATCTCCACCACGAGTTCCAACCCTGCTGGTATCGGTCTGTTCCGCCACTCTACCATGAGTGCAGGCTTCGGATTGGTGTCTCAGGCAGATGCTAAGGAGTTTGATGGTCGCAGCACCACCAACATGAGTTTCGACCAGGCAGGCTTCGTTTATTCGATGCGTATGGACCGCTCGTCGTTCCTCAATTTTGCGTTCAACTACCATAAGAGCCGTAATTTCAATCAGATTCTCTCTGTGGCCGACCATGCCATCCAGAATGCATCTTCGAATGCCATCACGGCCGAGAAGGATTTACAGGGCTACTACAGTCTCGGTGTGAGCACTGATGGCTATCTGTTGGGTTACAAGTCACCCACTAGCTCGCAGCGCACGCTTAACTTCAGCCAGCTCGATTACCTGAATGCCAATGTGCTGGCTGATGAGGTGCCTATCGATGAAACCGAACGGCTCTCTTACGACCTGGTGCTTTACGGTATGGATGCCGATGCCTATAATTTCGACCGCGCCCATCGTGGCTGGATCAATGAGTTCGACTTCACCCTCAGCGGTAATTCCGATGATCGTTTCTACTGGGGTGTCACCGTTGGTATCTACGATGTGAAATACAAGGGCTATAGCGAGTATACCGAAGGCCTGCGCTTCACCGACGGCACCGATGGCGGTATTGTCAGCTATGGTGACTATCGTAAGATTAATGGTACAGGTGTCGACATGAAGTTTGGTATCATTGCCCGTCCTGTGGAATATTCACCCTTCCGTATAGGCTTGTATGTCAACACGCCCACCTGGTACGACCTGACCACTGAGAATACCACTGCCCTCATAAATCAGAGTGCGCTTGGTTCGTGTCTCGATGGTACTTATATCGAAGGTGGCGATATCGATAACTCATACAAGTTCCGTTTCTATACCCCTTGGAAGTTTGGTCTCAGCTTGGGACATACCATTGGCAAAAACCTCGCCCTTGGTGCTACTTACGAGTTCTCCGACTATGGTGCCAGCCAGAACCGCGTGAAGGACGGTCAGGATGACTGGGGCTACGAAGATTCTTATAAGGACAACGTCATGAAGCAAAACACTGAGGATGTACTGAAGGGCGTTTCTACGCTGAAGGTGGGTCTCGAGTATAAGCCCATTCCCGAATTGGCCCTGCGTGCAGGTTACAACTACATCTCTGCAGCCTATGCTGAGAATGGTGTGCGCGACCAGACGCTCGATTCCTACGGTGTGATGTATGCCTCTACCTCCGACTATGTCAACTGGAAGGCTACCAACCGCTTCACTGCAGGAATAGGTTGTAAGGTAGGTAATATGAATCTTGATGCATCTTATCAGTACAGCACTACCGATGGTGATTTCTATCCCTTCCAGCCCAATATCGTTGGAGGTGTAGCACCCGCCAGTGTGAGCAACAAGCGTCATCAGGTACTCTTCACGCTCGGATATACCTTCTGACAAAAAGAGGTTCTTGAAATAGTTCAAACTAAAAACCCGTCGATTGGCGGGTTTTTTTGTGTTTTTTTTGCTAGAATCACTAAAAAATACTACCTTTGCAGGCAGAAACTTTAATCAGACACAGAAATGAAAAAGCTTTTATTGGGAGATGAGGCGATTGCACAGGGTGCGTTGGATGCAGGCCTGAGTGGTGTCTATGCCTATCCGGGCACTCCCTCTACTGAGATTACAGAGTATATCCAGGACTCTCCGCTGGCCAAGGAACGCGGTGTACACAGCCGTTGGTCGACCAATGAGAAGACGGCTATGGAGGCCGCTCTCGGTATGTCGTATATGGGCAAGCGGGCACTGGTGTGTATGAAACATGTGGGACTGAACGTCTGCGCTGACCCGTTTGTCAACTCAGCGATGACAGGTACCAATGGCGGTATCATCGTGCTGGTGGCCGATGATCCCTCGATGCACTCGTCGCAAGACGAGCAGGATTCGCGTTTCTATGGCAAGTTTGCGATGATCCCTACGTTGGAGCCCAGCAGTCAGCAGGAGGCCTACGATATGATGGCTGAGGCTTACGAGCTGTCAGAGCAGATGCACCTGCCCGTATTGATGCGTGTGACCACCCGTATGGCACACTCCCGTGCAGTGGTGGAGGTAAAGGACACACCCCGTGAGCAGAACGAGTTGAACTACGATGCCCAGGCCTCTAACTGGGTACTGCTGCCTGCCTTCGCCCGCAAGCGTAATGTGGTGGTGACGGGTCAGCAGCCGATCCTGGAACAGATGGCGGTAGACAGTAAATATAATAAGTATATAGACGGCAATGACCATAAGCTGGGTATCATCGCCAGCGGTATCGCCTACAACTATCTGATGGAGTGCTTCCCCAATGGTTGTCCTTATCCCGTGCTGAAGATCTCGCAGTATCCGCTGCCAAAGAAGCTGATTCGTCGTATGACAGACGATTGCGAATATGTGTTGATTGCCGAAGAAGGTCAGCCGTTTATCGAGGACCAGGTGCGTGGTGTGATGCCGGGCAATGCCGTTATCAAAGGTCGTCTCACGGGTGAGCTTCCTCGTACGGGCGAACTCAATCCTGACTTCCTGAAGAAGGCCCTCGGTATCGAGAGCGGCGAGAGTTATGCTCCCTGTGAGGATGTCACACCCCGTCCGCCTGCATTGTGTCAGGGTTGTGGACACCGTGATGTGTATACCGCCCTTAACGAGGTGTTAAAGGAATACCCGCAGGCCCGTGTGTTTGGTGATATCGGTTGTTACACGCTCGGTTTCTTACCGCCTTACAAGGCCATCCACTCTTGTGTCGATATGGGTGCCTCGATTACGATGGCGAAGGGTGCCTCGGATGCCGGACAGTGGCCTGCTGTGGCCATCATCGGTGACTCAACATTTACCCACTCAGGTATGACGGGCTTGCTGGATGCCATCAACGAGAACGCGGATATCACCGTGATTATTTCTGACAATCTGACCACCGCTATGACTGGCGGACAGGATTCGGCAGGTACTAATAAGTTCGAGGCTATCTGTAAGGGACTTGGTCTCTCTGAGGATCACCTGAAGGTGGTGAATCCCATCCCCAAGAACATGCCAGAGATCACGCAGGCCATCCGTGATGAGATCAACTATCATGGTGTGAGTGTGATTATCCCTCGTCGTGAGTGTATGCAGACGCTGCAGCGTCACCTTAAGCAGAAAAAGGCCGCTGAGAAGAAATGAATAGTGAATAGTTAATAGTGAATAGTTTTATGAAAACAGATATCATTCTTTGCGGAGTAGGAGGACAGGGTATCCTCTCTATCGCCACTATCATCGGTGAGGCCGCCATGAAGGAGAACCTCTATATCAAGCAGGCCGAGGTACACGGAATGTCGCAGCGTGGTGGTGATGTGCAGTCCAACCTGCGTATCTCCAGCAACCCCATTGCCAGCGACCTGATTGCTCTCGGAGGAGCTGATGTGATTATCTCGATGGAGCCCATGGAGGCCCTGCGTTATCTGCCGTTCCTGGCTAAGGACGGATGGATCATCACCTCGAGTGCACCCTTCGTGAACATCCCCAATTATCCTGACATTGAGCAGATCAAAGCCGATCTCGCCAAGATCAAGAATGTGATTGTGCTCGACATCGAACAGGCTGCGAAGGACAATGGTGTTCCTCGTTCTGCTAACGTCATCTTGTTGGGTGCTGCCCAGAAGGCCCTCGGTATTGAGTACGACAAGCTCGAGGATGCTATCCGTCGTGTGTTCGGACGTAAGGGCGAGGCCATCGTCGAAGCGAATATCAAGGCATTAGCCATCGGTAAACAAGCGCAGAAATAATGAATACTCCTATAGATAAGAAAATTGTTGACGGCCTTGTGGCTGATCTCGGTATCAAGGACTTCGCCAAGGCCACGATCCGTGAGGTGAAGCAGGTAGCTGCGAAGGCTGAGAAAGCGAGTGGGGTAGAGTTCATCAAGATGGAGATGGGTATCCCAGGACTGCCTGCCGCTCAGGTGGGTGTCGATGCCCAGATCCAAGCTTTGAAAGATGGTATTGCCCACTCCTATCCCGATATCCAGGGCGCCCCTGTGCTGAAAGAGGCTGCCTCGCAGTTTGTGAAGGCGTTCATCGGCATTGATATCAAGCCTGAGGGCTGTATCCCCGTGAGTGGTTCCATGCAGGGCACCTTCGCCTCGTTCCTCACCTGTTCGCAGCGTGATAAACTGAAAGATACCGTACTCTTCATCGATCCGGGATTCCCCGTGCAGAAGATGCAGTTGGAGGTGATGGGTGTGAAGTACGAGACCTTCGATGTTTACAGCTATCGTGGCGACAAACTGAAGGCCAAACTCGAAGGCTATCTCAAGCAGCGTAACATCTGTGCCATCGTTTATTCTAATCCCAATAACCCCTCGTGGATCTGTCTGCGTGAGGAGGAGTTGCAGACGATAGGTGAATTAGCCACACAGTACGACGTCATCGTGATGGAAGACTTGGCTTACTTCGCTATGGACTTCCGCAAGGATCTCTCCACACCGTTCCAGCCACCATATCAGGCTACTGTGGCCCGTTATACGGATAATTACATGCTGCTCATCAGCGGTTCTAAGGCATTCAGCTATGCTGGCGAACGTATCGGTGTGACCTGTATCTCTGACGCTCTCTTCCATCGCCATTTTGATGCTTTGTCGGAGCGTTATCAGGGACTGCCCTTCGGACCTGTCTTCTCCACGCGTATGCTTTATGCCCTGAGTTCAGGTACCAGCCATAGTGCCCAGTATGCGATGGCTGCCATGTTGAAGGCTGCCTATGAGGGAAAGTATGACTTCCGTAAGGAGATCAGTGTCTACGGTGAGCGTGCCAAGAAATTGAAGGAGATCTTCTGTCGTCATAACTTCTACGTGGTCTACGACAAGGACCTCGACGAACCTATTGCCGATGGTTTCTATTTTACCATAGGCTATCCCGGTATGACCTCCGGACAACTCGCCCTCGAACTGATGTACTATGGTGTCTCTGCCATCTGTCTCATCACCTGTGGCTCGCAACAAGAGGGTCTGCGCGTGTGTACCTCGTTTATCGAGGATCATCAGTACGACCTGTTGGAAGAGCGCATGCAGATTTTCGAGGCTAACAACCCCAGATAATTTTCCTGTACACAATAAAAACTAAAAAGACTATGTGTGGAATCGTTGGATATATCGGTAAGAAAGAGGCTTTCCCCATTCTGATAAAAGGTCTCCGCCGTTTGGAGTATCGTGGTTATGACTCAGCCGGTGTGGCGCTGATCAATGATGATGGGGAGCTGAATGTCTATAAGGCCAAGGGTAAGGTGGATAATCTCTGCGAGTACTGCAGCGACAAGAATGTAAGCGGTACCGTTGGCATCGCCCATACCCGTTGGGCAACACATGGTGAACCCTCTTCGCGCAATGCCCACCCCCATTACTCGCAGTCGCACAATCTGGCTATTATCCACAACGGCATCATCGAGAACTATGCCGATATCAAGGAGAAACTGAAGGAAAAGAATGTTCAGTTCAAGAGTGATACCGATACCGAGGTATTGGTGCAGCTCATCGAATATGTGATGGTGAAGAAGCATCTCCCGCTGTTGGAGGCTATTCAGGTGGCCCTTTATCAGGTGATTGGTGCCTACGCCATAGCCGTACTCGACAAGCGTAACCCCGATCAGATTGTGGCTGCCCGTAAGCAGAGTCCGCTGGTGGTGGGTATCGGCGAGGATGAGTTCTTTATCGGTTCCGACGCTAGTCCGATTGTGGAGTACACTGATAAGGTGGTGTATCTCGAAGATGGTAACATCGCGGTGATCAAGCGTGGTGAGGAGATGCATGTGCTGAGCATCCTCGGTGAGGAACAGGAACTGAAAGTGAAGACCGTCGACATCGATCTCGGACAGATAGAGAAGGGTGGTTATCCCCACTTTATGTTGAAGGAAATCTTCGAGCAGCCCGAGTGTCTGACGAACTGTATGCGTGGTCGTGTAAATCTTGAAGCAGACCACGTAACTCTCTCGGCGTTAATTGATTACCGTCGTGAGATGTTGAACGCTAAGCGCGTTATCATCGTGGCCTGCGGAACCTCTTGGCATGCAGGACTGATCGGTAAACAGATGATAGAAACCTTCTGTCGTATTCCCGTTGAAGTGGAGTATGCCTCAGAGTTCAGATACCGTAATCCCGTCGTCGGAAAGGGTGATGTGGTGATTGCCATCTCACAGAGTGGTGAGACTGCCGACACGTTAGCAGCTGTACAACTGGCCAAGGATCGCGGTGCCTTTATCTATGGTATCTGTAATGCCATCGGTAGCAGCATCCCCAGAGCCACCGATACCGGTACATATATCCACGTGGGACCTGAGATTGGTGTGGCTTCTACGAAAGCCTTCACGGGTCAGGTGACGGTGCTCACGATGATTGCTTTAGCAATGGGTGAGGCCAAGGGTACCATCCACCGTGACGAGTATCTGCGTGTGGTGAAGGGTCTGAGCGAGATTCCCGTGAAGATCCGTGAGGTACTGCAGACCAACGACAAGGTGGCCGACCTCGCACGTACTTTTACCTATGCCCACAACTTCCTCTATCTGGGACGTGGTTACTCCTATCCCGTTGCTTTGGAGGGTGCCCTGAAACTGAAGGAGATCTCGTATATCCATGCTGAGGGTTATCCTGCTGCGGAGATGAAACATGGTCCGATTGCACTTATCGATTCGGATATGCCCGTAGTGGTGATTGCCACCCATAACGCCATGTATGAGAAGGTGCTGTCGAACATTCAAGAGATCAAAGCCCGTCAGGGTAGGGTGATCGCCCTCGTCTCGAAAGGCGACGATACCATCTCAAAGGTGGCTGATGAAGTCATTGAGCTGCCTGATATCTTAGAGTGTCTCGAACCGCTGGTGGCTACGATCCCCCTGCAACTGCTGGCCTATCATGTGGCGGTATGCAAAGGAAAGAACGTTGACCAGCCCAGAAACCTCGCAAAGAGCGTCACTGTGGAGTAAAATCGGCCAAAAAATGGCCTAAAATTAAAAAAAGTAATGCAATTATTTGGAATTTTCAGATAATTGCATTATTTTTGCATTTCGAAAAGGTATTAAAGCTACCAACTATCTATATGGATACAGGAGAATCTCTAGTTTCAAATATAAACTGTCCGGATTTTAAGATTCTGATAGTCGACGATGTGATGAGCAATGTCTTGTTGCTTAAAATCCTTCTTACCAATGAGAAATTCCAGGTATGTACTGCCAACTGCGGTAAGGCCTGTATCGAGCAGACTCGCGCGGAACATCCCGACCTGATATTGCTCGATGTGATGATGCCGGATATGTCGGGTTTCGACACCGCAGTCATCATGAAGAAGGATCCTGAGATGAAAGACATACCCATCATCTTCCTCACAGCCCTTAACACCCCGCAAGACCTGGTTCACGGATTCCAGGTGGGTGCGAGCGACTTCTTGACAAAGCCCTTCAACAAGGAGGAGTTGTTGATGCGTGTGAAACAGCAGATATCACTGGTGGCTGCCAAGCGTATCATTGAGAAGCAGAATGCAGAGTTGAAGGCCACGCTGAGCAACCGCGACAAGATGTATTCGGTGATTGCCCATGACCTGCGTTCACCGATGGCCAGCATCCGTATGGTGCTCAACCTCGTGGTGCAGTCGGCATCGCCAGAGACCGTAGGTCCTGAACTGTTTATGTTGCTCGACCAGGCAAACCGAGAGTCTGAGGAGGTTCACGACCTGTTGGACAACCTGCTGAAATGGACGAAGAGCCAGACGGGTCGTCTGACGGTGGTATTGCAGGATCTGGATCTGATGGATATCGTACCAGGTGTGGTGGAGATCTTCGAGATGATTGCCCAGACCAAGCATATCACCCTCGAACTGGTAAAGCCAGAGTCGCCTTTGAAGGTGAATGCCGACAACGATATGTTGAAGACCGTACTGCGTAACTTCATGTCGAACGCCATCAAGTTCTCACCTGAGAATTCCACCATTCAGATCATCATGGCTCAGGAGGGCGATTTCGCCAAGGTGAGTGTGAAAGACCAGGGTGTGGGTATCGCAGCCGATCGTCTCGATTCCATCTTCCATAAGGGCGAGACCACTTACGGTACTGGTGGTGAGGAAGGCTCCGGACTGGGCTTGCAGCTCTGTCAGGACTTTGCCCGCAAGAATGGTGGCGACTGCTACGTGGAGTCTGTCGAAGGTCAGGGTTCTACCTTCAGTTTTACCGTTCCACTCAAAAAAGACTGATGGCTACACCTATTTATATTATAGAAGAACAGAAACTTCGCCGCAACCTCAGGCTCATCTCTGACGTTGCGGCGAAAGCCAATATAGAGATCATCCTTGCCTTCAAGGCCTTTGCCCTGTGGAAGACGTTTCCCATCTTCCGCGAGTATATCCATGCTACCACCGCCAGTTCACTGTCGGAGGCCCGTCTGGCTTTCGAGGAGTTTGGTGCACCTGCCCACACGTATTCGCCAGCCTATACCGACGACGAGATCGATGAGATCATCCGTTGTTCGTCGCATCTCACCTTCAACTCGCTGTCGCAGTATCAGCGCTATCATGAGCGGGCCAAGGGTGTGTCACTGGGATTGCGGGTGAATCCGGAGTATTCCGAAGTGGGCACCTTGCTGTATAACCCCTGTGCACCAGGCACACGTTTTGGTGTGACAGCCGATAAGCTGCCTGAGCAGTTGCCTGCGGAAATCGAGGGCTTCCACTGTCATTGTCATTGTGAGAGTGGGGCAGATGTGTTCCAGAGAACGCTGGTGCATATCGAGGAGAAATTTGCCCGCTGGTTCCCGCAACTGAAATGGATCAACTTTGGCGGTGGCCATCTGATGACGCGCAAGGACTATGATGTCGACCTGCTCATTCGGATGATGAACGACTTCCATCAGCGTTATCCCTGGCTGAAGGTCATCCTGGAACCCGGCAGTGCCTTTGCCTGGCAGACGGGACCCTTGGTGGCGCATGTGGTGGATATCGTCGAGGACAAGGGTATCAAGACTGCCATTCTCGATGTGAGCTTCACTTGTCATATGCCCGATTGCTTGGAGATGCCGTATTATCCTGATGTCCGTGGGGCGGAGCATTTGGAGGAATCTTCGGAGTACTCGGAGTATTCGGAGTATTCCGATTATCGCTACCGCCTGGGCGGAAATAGCTGCCTGAGTGGTGACTTCATGGGCTCCTGGCAGTTTGATCACGAGTTGCAGATCGGCGAGGAGATCATCTTCGAGGATATGATCCATTACACGACTGTCAAGACCAACACTTTTAACGGTGTCACCCATCCCTCGATCGCACTGTTGCATGAGGACGGAACATTGGAGGTTTTGCGCCGATTTGGCTACGAAGACTATCGAAATCGGATGGATTGAGACTTCCGAAACGCCGTTTTTTCGATAAAATGGCACTTTTTCAGAAAAAAAATCCTCAAAAAGTTTGTCAGTTCCAAAAAAAGCATTACCTTTGCATCCGCATTCAGGGGAATGCACTTTAAAAGGATAAAAAATGCGGAAATAGCTCAGTTGGTAGAGCACAACCTTGCCAAGGTTGGGGTCGCGGGTCCGAGTCCCGTTTTCCGCTCACTTGTTGAACAAAAAAGAGACATTTGGGAATGGCCTAAATGATAAAATGCCCAGGTGGCGGAATTGGTAGACGCGCACGTTTCAGGTGCGTG
>CAMKRS010000008.1 GCA_946415245.1 uncultured Prevotella sp.
ACCTGAACATCGTGATCTGTATGGAGATGAAGCAGGAGGGTACGGCTTTGAAGATCGAGAAGCACGTGCACAACTATCCTCACTGCTGGCGTACTGACAAGCCCGTGCTCTATTATCCGCTCGACAGCTGGTTCATCCGTAGCACTGCTAAAAAGGATCGTATGTTCGAGCTGAATAAGACGATCAACTGGCAGCCTGAGAGTACTGGTACCGGCCGTTTTGGCAACTGGTTGGAGAATCTGAACGACTGGAACCTTTCTCGTTCACGCTTCTGGGGTACCCCGCTGCCTATCTGGCGTGATGAGGATGGCAAGGAGATCTGCATCGGTTCGGTAGAGGAACTCTACAACGAGATCGAGAAGTCTGTTAAGGCTGGATTTATGACGTCTAATCCGTTGAAGGACAATGGCTTCGTTCCTGGTGACATGTCGAAAGAGAACTACGATAAGATCGACCTCCATCGTCCGTATGTTGACAACATTGTACTTGTCAGCGAGAGCGGAAAGCCCATGAAGCGCGAGACCGACCTCATCGACGTATGGTTTGATTCTGGTTCTATGCCTTACGCCCAGGTTCACTATCCGTTTGAGAACAAGGACCTGATCGACAAGGGTATCGCCTTCCCCTGCGACTTTATCAACGAGGGTGTTGACCAGACCCGTGGTTGGTTCTTTACCCTGCATGCTATCGCTACGATGATCTTCGACTCCGTGGCCTTCAAGAATGTAATTTCTTCTGGTCTTGTGCTCGATGCTAAGGGCAATAAGATGTCAAAGCACGTGGGCAATGTGGTGAATCCCTTCGATATGATTGGTAAGTATGGCTCAGATGCCGTACGTCTCTATATGATGACCAATTCCGAACCTTGGGACAACTTGAAGTTCGATCCGGAAGGTGTCGATGAGGTGCGTCGTAAGTTCTTCGGCACCTTATATAATACATATAGCTTCTTTGCCCTCTATGCGAATGTCGATGGCTTTGATCCTGAGACGGCTCAGGTTCCCTTCGACCAGCGTCCAGAGATCGACCGTTGGATTCTCTCTTGCCTGAATACCCTCATCAAGGGTGTCGAGGCAGAACTCGACGGCTATGATCCCACACGTGCAGGTCGTTTGATTGATGCTTTCGTCAACGACGACCTCTCCAACTGGTATGTTCGTCTGAACCGCAAACGTTTCTGGGGCAAGGAGATGTCAGCCGATAAGCTCAGTGCCTATCAGACGCTCTATACCTGTCTGATGACGGTGGCCAAACTCCTGGCACCATTTGCACCGTTCTATGCCGACCAGCTTTATAAGGACCTGGGTGGTCAACTCGACTCTGTACACCTCGACACTTTCCCTGTAGCAGACGATGCTCAGATCAACAAGGATCTTGAAGCCCGTATGCAGATGGCACAGAAGATTACCTCTATGGTACTCGCCCTGCGCCGTAAGGTGAACATCAAGGTGCGTCAGCCGCTGCAGGCCATCATGATTCCTGCCGTCGATGCTGAGCAGAAGAAGCACATCGAGGCTGTGAAAGACCTGATCATGAACGAGGTGAACGTTAAGGAACTTCGTTTCGTAGAGGGTGCCGGTGTGTTGGTTAAAAAGGTGAAGTGTAACTTCCGTACTATGGGTAAGAAGTTCGGTAAGCTGATGAAAGCAGTAGCTGCTGCTATGGATGCCCTGAGCCAGGAGCAGATTGCCGAACTCGAGCAAAATGGTACTATCGGCATCAATGTCGAAGGTCAGGATCTTACTGTCGAGGCAGTCGATGTTGATATCATCAGCGAGGATATCCCAGGCTGGCTTGTGGCCAACGAGGGCAACCTCACTGTAGCCCTTGAGGTAGAGCTTACCGATGAGTTGAAGAACGAGGGTATGGCCCGTGAACTCATCAACCGCATCCAGAACATCCGCAAGGAGAGTGGTCTCGAGATTACCGACCGTATCGTGGTCACACTGGCTCCGAATGCTGAGGTAGAGAAGAGTCTCGTAAGCTTTGCAGACTATATCAAAACTCAGGTGTTGGCTGACGATATCCTCGTCGCTGCCAACGACGGTCAGGAAATTGACTTCGACGATTTCAAACTGAACATTAAAGTAGAAAAAAGATAATATTAATAGCAAAAACTGAATAAACATGGCAGAAAAGACACGTTACAGTGACGAAGAGCTCGAGGAGTTCCGTCAGATTATCAATGAGAAAATGGCATTGGCTAAGCGCGACTATGACCAGATGATGAAAGTTCTCATGAACGAGGATTCCAACGATGTCGACGATACATCTCCCACCTACAAGGCCTTGGAGGAGGGTAGTGTCACTCAGTCGAAGGAAGAGCTTATTTCTATGGCCGCTCGTCAGCAGAAATTCATCCAGGGACTGAAGGCCGCTTTGGTGCGCATTGAGAATAAGACCTACGGCATCGACCGTATCACTGGTGAGCTGATTCCCAAGGAGCGCCTTCGCGCTGTACCTCACGCCACGCTGAGTGTTCAGTCGAAGATGAACCAGAAGAAGTAAGGTGTGAAGAGTGAAGGCGTGAAAAACATTCTCACAAGGGGCAGGCTGGCAGTATTGATCATCATTGCCATCCTGCTCATTGACCAGATTATCAAGATCTGGGTGAAGACCTCGATGACGCTCCACGAGAGCATCCACATCACCGACTGGTTCTATATCTGCTTTATCGAGAACAACGGTATGGCCTTCGGCATGCAGTTGGGCAGCAAGATCGTACTCTCGCTGTTCCGTGTAGCAGCGATCTCCGTACTGGGTTATTACATTTGGACTGAGGTGAGAAGAAAGGCCCGATGGGGCTATCTCGTCTGTCTGTCGATGGTCCTTGCAGGTGCTGCTGGCAATCTGATCGACTGCATGTTCTACGGACTTGTCTTCAACAATTCGTCGGAGTTCTATCAGTCGTACTTCGTGCCCTTCGGTACGGGCTATGCCCCCTTCCTGATGGGCAAGGTGGTGGATATGTTCTATTTCCCATTGATTGAAACAGAATGGCCCCAGTGGATGCCGTTCGTGGGAGGTGAGCATTTCGTATTCTTCAGTCCTGTCTTCAACTTCGCCGACGCCTCCATCAGTGTGAGCGTCGTGCTGCTCCTCTTATTCTACCGTAAGGAAATCAGTCAGATAACCATAAAGAAGGAAGTCCCTTCAGAGGAAGTCCCTGCAGAGCAGGTCCCTACTGAGGAAACCGTTTCAGAAGAATGAACCTGCATCGTCATCATATCGTCATCCTGTTCCTAGTGCTTTTGGCAGCTTGTTCACCGAAAGTGCCGAAGGAGTATATACAGCCCGACGATATGGAGGACATCCTCTACGACTATTTCCTGTCGCAGGGCATTGCCAAAGATGAAGATTTGGTCAACATTGATGGTTCTTCTCGTGCTCTGGAATACCGTCGTGAACTTTATTTCGATGCTGTGCTGAATAAATACGGTCTGACACGGGCCGACTTCGATTCCTCGCTCGTCTATTACTATACCCGTTCCGATCGTTTCCTGAAAATCTGGAAGAATGTTCAGGAGCGTCTGGGAGATGCTGCCATTGAATATGGAGCCTCTGCCGGTGAGGTGGAGACTTTCACCGCAAGCACGCTGACCGGCGACACTGCCAACATCTGGAACAATGTCAGTTCTCAGTTGTTTATTCCCTATGCTCCCTATAACCGCATGCAGTATCAGGTGGTGGCCGATACTGCTTTCCGTAAAGGCGACAGTTTCATGCTCACCTGGAATAGCAGCTTCCTCTACCAGAGCGGTTCTAAGGATGCTGTAGCCTATATGGCCATCCGTTATAAGAACGACAGCATTGCCTCTGTCGTCACTCATTTCTCTGTCGACGGCCGCACTCAGCTCCGTATGGGTGGCTGTGACGAACCTGTCAAGGAGATAAAAGGATTTATCTATCTGGGTCAGGGCTATGAGCCTAATTCCACGATGCGAATGCTCATTATCAGCGACATCCAGCTGATACGCTTCCACAAACCCGAGAAGGAAGACAAAGGCCCAGAGCCCCAGACGTCGGTTACCGACTCTCTCTCTCAGGTGCCTGACTCCTTACGTCCCAAACATCACCGTCTTGGTGAACGACCGGATCATATTCAACCAATAACTCAATAGCGCTATGAATGTAAAATTTCGTTTATCATTGATGAACTTCCTGGAGTTCGCAGTATGGGGTGCCTACCTCACATGCATGGGTAATTACCTGGGAATCGCCGGTCTTGGCGACAAGATTTCCTGGTTCTATGCCATCCAGGGTATCGTGAGTATCTTTATGCCCACACTGATGGGTATTGTGGCCGATAAGTATATTCAGCCGCAGCGCTTGCTGGGCCTCTGCCATCTGGTGGCAGGTGCTTTCATGCTCGGCTGCTGGTGGTTAGGCAATGAGGCTGGGTTCGGACAGGAACTCTCCGATAAGACCTTGTTCATCGCCCTCTATACGTTGAGTGTGGCCTTCTTTATGCCGACCATTGCCCTGGCCAACACGGCGGCCTTCACGATTTTAAAGAAGAATAACTTGGATACCGTCAAGGATTTCCCACCTATCCGTGTACTGGGAACGGTCGGCTTCATTGCTACCATGTGGTTCGTCAACTGCGCCTTCATTGATGACAGCGGTTTCGGTTTTACACTGGCTGAGAATTCCCATAAGTTCCAGTATACTTATATGCAGTTCTTTGTGTCTGGTCTGTTGAGCATCGTACTCTTTGCCTATTGCTTTACCTTGCCGGAGTGCAAGCTGGAGAAGAAGGAGGGCAACGTATCGCTGGCCGAAACACTTGGCCTCAATGCCTTCAAACTGTTCAAGCGTCGTCAGATGGCGCTGTTCTTTATCTTCTCGGCATTGCTGGGTATGTGCCTGCAGGTCACCAACGGCTTTGCCGGTCCATTCCTGACTAGTTTCAAAGGTACGCCGGAGTTTGCAGACACGTTCGCTGCTAATAATGCCACCATGCTGACTTCTCTTTCTCAGATAAGTGAGGCATTGTGTATTCTGATGATTCCTTTCTTCCTGAAGCGTTTTGGTATCAAGGTGGTGATGCTCATGTCGCTCTTCGCTTGGGTGTTCCGCTTTGGTTTCTTCGGTATTGGCGATCCTGCCATGCCGGGCGTGCTGTTCTTCGTACTGTCGTGCGTCGTCTACGGTGTTGCTTTCGACTTCTTCAATGTGTCGGGCGGTATCTTTGTCGATCAGGAGTGCGAACCCAGTATCAAAGCGTCGGCTCAGGGCTTGTTCATGATGATGACCAATGGTCTGGGTGCCACCATCGGAACCTTGGCAGCAGGTGAGATCGTGAATGCATATTGCCATTGGGAAGGTGGTTACCTGGTTGGCGACTGGACCACATGCTGGTCTATCTTCGCTGGTTTTGCGCTGGTAATAGGCATCACCTTCGCCCTGGTCTTCAAGCCGGAAAAGAAACCCATAGAGACAATCACCCATTAATAGCGGGTTACGATAGCGCATGAAAGAAACAAGATTCTTCTACGTCCCCGATGCTGATCAGCAGCAAGAACTGCCTGCTGCAGAGGCCATGCACGCCATGCGGGTGCTGCGTCTGAAGAGTGGCGACGAGCTGTTCCTGATGGATGGGGTAGGCAACTATTACCGGGCTGTCGTCACCATTGCTGCCACGCACAACTGCTACTATGAGATTGTCGAGCGTCTGCCGCAGACACCCCAGTGGCAGGGACATATTCATTTGGCGATTGCCCCGACGAAGATGCTCGACCGTATCGAGTGGCTTGTCGAGAAGGCCACTGAGGTGGGTGTCGATGAGATATCCTTCTTCCACAGTCGCTTCTCCGAACGCAAACTGCTGAAGACAGCACGTCTGGAGAAGATCGCTATCTCTGCCATGAAGCAGAGCCACAAGGCCTGGAAACCCGTTCTCCACGAGATGGTTACCTTCAAGGACTTCATCGCCCGTCCCGTTGAGGGCCGTAAATATATCGCTCACTGTTATGAGGAGATTCCCCGTATCAGCCTCTTCGACGAACTGCAGTCTGACACCGTCGCTGCCGACCCCGTCACCGTAATGGTAGGTCCTGAGGGTGATTTCTCCATCGACGAGGTGAAGCAGGCGATTGCGGCTGGTTACCAGCCGGTACATCTGGGTAACAGTCGTCTCCGTACCGAGACCGCTGGCCTGATGGCCGTCACAATGATGCAACTTTCAAAACAATAAATTATGACTGACGAGAAAATCATGTCAACCATCAAACCCGATGGTGAGTATTGGCAACCGGAATTAGAGACCATGCCAAGAGAGCAACTCCAGCAGTTGCAAGTTCAGAAACTCAAGAAGAGCATTGAGATTGCCCTGCAGTCGCCTTTCTACAAGAAGCGTCTGGGTGATGCAGGCATCACTGCCGACTCCATCAACAGCCTCGATGACCTTCGCAAGATCCCCTTCACCACGAAGCAAGATCTGCGCGACAACTATCCTTTCGGCCTCGTAGGTGCCAATATGGACGATGCTGTCCGTATCCACTCTACCAGTGGTACCACAGGCAACCCCTGTGTAGTGGTCTATTCCGAACACGATATTTGTTCCTGGGCTAATATGATTGCCCGTAATCTCTATATGGTAGGCTGTCGTAAGAGCGATGTGTTCCAGAACTCCAGTGGCTATGGTATGTTTACTGGCGGTCTGGGCTTCCAGTATGGTGCCGAGTGGCTGGGTGCGATGACTGTTCCCGCTGCTGCTGGCAACTCCAAGCGTCAGATCAAGTTCATCAAGGACTTTGGTACCACCTGTCTGCACGCCATTCCCTCTTATGCCATCCGTCTGGCTGAGGTGTTCAGGGAGGAGGGAGTCGATCCCGCCTCTACTAAACTCCGCACCCTCTGCATCGGTGCCGAGCCCCATACCGAGGAACAGCGTCGCCGTATCGAGCGCATGCTGGGCGTGAAGGCCTACAACTCTTTCGGTATGACCGAGATGAACGGTCCTGGTGTCGCCTTCGAGTGTAAGTATCAGGACGGTATGCACCTCTGGGAGGACAACTATATCGTGGAGATTGTCGACCCCGATACCCTCGAGCCCGTGCCAGATGGTGAGATGGGTGAGATGGTACTCACTACTCTCGACCGCAATATGATGCCTATATTAAGGTATCGCACGCGTGACCTTACCCGTATTCTGCCCGGTGAGTGCAAGTGCGGACGTACCCATCGCCGTATCGACCGCATCAAAGGCCGTACCGACGATATGTTCATCATCAAGGGTGTCAATGTCTTCCCGATGCAGGTTGAGAAGATCCTCGTGCAGTATCCAGGTCTGGGCAGCAACTATCTGATCACCCTCGAGACCATCGACGACAATGATGTGATGACGGTAGAGGTGGAACTCGACGGTCTGGAAACGGATATCTATCCCGAGATGCAGAAGATGACGAAGGACATCCAGCGTGCTCTGAAGGATGAGATCCTACTCACACCTCAGGTGAAACTCGTCAAGAAAGGCTCCTTGCCGCAGAGTGAGGGCAAGGCTGTACGTGTGCACGACCTGCGTAACAACAAGTAAGTCTGATGATGTCGCTCAACCCTCTATGTCGGATCGTGCTGGCTGGTATTCTGTTTTTCGGAATACCAACCAGTCTGTCTGCTCAGGTCATCGACGAGTATGTCGATGAGAATGGTGATTCTGTATCGGTCGTCTTCGATGCTACCACGATGGATTACTGCTTCAGGCATATCCCTGACGACGTGCTGCCGACCTTGTCGGAGAACAATCGCCTCGATATGCTCGATTTCATGGATTCGAAGATGAAGGCCGAGGTGACCAACCGTCTGGGAGGCAAGAGCGAGATGACGCTACTCACCGATACCACGCTGAGTATCCGGATGAGTGAAGCCCTCAAGGTTGACATGCTCCTGCTGAAATCCGGATCTTCGGAGTCTTCCAACAAAGAGATCATCTGTATGATCGAGACCTTCGGTCGCGACTCCCTGAGCCTCGAAAGCACAGTGCGTTTCTATACCACTTCGTGGCATCCACTATCGCAATCTCCCCAGCTCTCCGTGTCAGATCAGAACACAATATCGTCGAAAAAAGTGCTAACGATCCTTAAAAGGGATGAAGAAATTCTAAAAAAGAATTAAATTCTATCAAAAAGCACACGGCAAATGTCGAACCTTCTTTAGATTTTTCGTACATTTGCCGTGTGTTTTTCATGGTATTAGATTATTAAGGTTAAAAGAGAATAGGCTATCGTGAGATAACCTATTTTCAACTCCGACGAAAAGTTTTTTTAGTAATCGGAGATGAAAAGGGAGCTTGGGAAAGTTCCCTTTTCTGTTTGTATGTCGCTTTAATAGCTGCGGGCGATGATCACGCGGGCCTTCGAAGGCTTGCCGCTCACCATATCCACACCAGGTGTCTGCTCTACACCGAAGGGCACGCAACGGATCGTAGCCTGTGTTTCCTCCTTGATCTTGGCCTCGGTCTCGGCAGTACCGTCCCAGTGGCAGAGGAAGAATCCGCCGTTCTTCACCTTCTCCTTGAACTCCTCGTAGTTGTCGCACTCGTAGATACGGCTGTCGCGATAGGCCTTGGCCTTCTCGAAGATATTCTTCTGGATATCCTCCAGCAGCTGCTCCACATAGTCCACGATACCCTCCAGCGGACGGGTCTCTTTCTCCAGCGTGTCACGACGCATCACCTCGATGGTGCCGTTCTCCAGGTCACGGGCACCGAGCACCAGACGTACGGGTACACCCTTCAACTCATAGTCGGCAAACTTAAAGCCAGGACGCTTGTTGTCGGCATCGTCAAATTTCACGCTGATACCCTTTGCGCGGAGTTTCTCCATCATCGGCAGCACCTCCTTGTTCACCTGCTCCATCTGCTCGGGCTTGGTGGCAATGGGGATGATCACCACCTGGATGGGTGCCAGCTTCGGCGGCAGCACCAGACCGTTGTCGTCAGAGTGGGTCATGATCAGCGCACCGATCAGTCGGGTAGACACACCCCACGAGGTGGCCCATACATATTCGGGTTTGTTGTCCTTGTTCAGATAGGTTACGTCGAAGGCCTTGGCGAAGTTCTGTCCCAGGAAGTGCGACGTACCACTCTGCAGGGCCTTACCATCCTGCATCATCGCCTCGATGGTGTAGGTGTCGAGGGCACCTGCGAAACGCTCGGTCTCGCTCTTCACACCTTGTACTACAGGCACGGCCATCCACTCTTCTGCAAACTTGGCATACACCTTTAGCATCTTCTTGGCTTCCTCCTCAGCCTCCTCGCGGGTGGCATGAGCAGTGTGGCCTTCCTGCCACAAGAATTCCGACGTGCGCAGGAACGGACGGGTGCGCATCTCCCAGCGCATCACGTTACACCATTGGTTGCACATCAGAGGCAGGTCGCGCCACGACTGGATCCAGTTCTTATAGGTGTTCCAGATGATGGTCTCTGAAGTAGGACGGATGATCAGCTCCTCCTCGAGCTTCGCAGCGGGGTCGACCACCACACCGCTCTTGTCCTCGGTAGCCTTCAGACGGTAGTGCGTCACCACGGCACACTCCTTGGCGAAACCTTCCACATGCTCAGCCTCGCGGCTCAGAAACGATTTCGGTATCAGCAGGGGGAAGTAGGCGTTCTGCGCACCGGTCTCCTTGAACATCTTGTCCAGTTGCTGCTGCATCTTCTCCCAGATGGCATAGCCATAGGGTTTGATGACCATACATCCGCGCACGGCCGACTGTTCGGCCATATCGGCTTTGACCACCAGGTCGTTGTACCATTGGCTGTAATTATCAGCCCTTTTGGTTAAATCTTTTAATTCTTTTGCCATTGTTTTTACCTTTGTTTTATAATTTGGGCACAAAAGTACTAAAAAAAGTTGGAAAAATGCACCATTTACGAATAAAAGAATTATCTTTGCAACGTAAAAGTGACTAAAACTTTATTTATTCATTAAAAATAGTAAGTATTATGAAGAGTTTTAAGACAATTGCCGTTTCAATGTGTGCTGTCCTCGTGATGGCAGGTTGTAACAACATGCAGAAGGGTGCTGCCATCGGTGCAGGTGGTGGTGCGCTGCTCGGTGCTATTGTAGGTAAGATTGCCGGTAACACCGCTATCGGTGCTGCCGTTGGTGGAGCCGTAGGTGCTGGCGCCGGTGCTATTATCGGTAAGAAGATGGATAAGGCTAAGGCTGAGGCTGAGGCTGTGAAGAATGCCCAGGTAGAGTCTGTCACCGATGCCAACGGTCTGCAGGCCGTCAAGGTGACCTTCGACTCTGGTATTCTCTTCACCACTGGTAGTTCTACTCTGAGTTCTACCGCTAAGACCTCTCTGAGTCAGTTCTCTAACGTGTTGAAGAACAATGCCGACTGCGACGTAGCCGTTCAGGGCTATACCGACAATGCCGGTTGGAAGAACAGCACTGCCGCCCAGAGCCAGCAGAAGAACCTCGAGCTCTCTCAACAGCGTGCACAGGCCGTGACCAACTACCTGCTTTCACTCGGTGTGAGCAACAATCAGATCCGCAGCACCATGGGTTATGGTGAGGACAACCCCGTTGCCGACAACTCTACCGCTGCAGGTAAGGCACAGAACCGTCGTGTAGAGGTTTACATGTACGCTTCACAGGCCATGATCCAGGCAGCTGAGCAGCAGGCTAACTAAGCCGCCTCTTGATGCACAAAATCATTCGTAAGCTACGCGTCACCATACGCTGGATACTGGCGGCCTTCTTCGGCTCCACTATTTTGGCGGTGGTGGCGCTTCGCTTTCTCCCCGTCTACTTCACGCCGCTGATGTTCATCCGTCTGGCACAGCAGGCGGGCGAGGGTAGGGAACTGAAGCTGAACCACCACTGGGTGCCGCTCCATGAGATATCACCCTCGATGCCCGTGGCCGTTATTGCTAGCGAGGATGCCAACTTCATGAACCATCACGGCTTCGACTATAAGGCCATCGAGCATGCCGCCAAGCGCAACAAGGAGCACCCCGAGAAACGCAAGCTCGGCGCCTCCACCATCTCGCAGCAAACGGCCAAGAACGTGTTCCTCTGGCCGGGCCGCAGCTGGACGCGCAAAGGCTTTGAGGTCTACTTTACCGCCCTCGTTGAACTTCTCTGGCCCAAGGAGCGCATCATGGAGGTCTACCTCAATTCGATAGAGATGGGCGAAGGCATCTACGGCGTCGCGGCGGTGGCCGAAGAGCACTTCGGCATCCGGCCCAAAGATCTGAGCCCCAGCCAGTGCGCCCTCATCGCTGCCACACTGCCCAACCCGCGGCAGTACTCCAGCCGTCATCCCTCGGCGTATATGCAGAAACGCCAGGCACGTATATTAAAAGAAATGAAATTCGTCAAGTCATGGAAGAGTCAGGACTGAACAGATACCTCGATGAGATAGGCCGCGAGTCGTTGCTCACGGCAGAAGAGGAGCGCACCCTTGCGCAGAAAATCAAGCAGGGCGACAGCCGTGCACTGAACCAGTTGATTGAGGCCAACCTCCGCTTTGTGGTCTCTATCGCCAACCAGTATAAAGGCCGTGGCCTGCAGATGGACGATCTCGTCAGCGAGGGCAATATCGGGCTGATGAAGGCGGCTTCGCGCTTCGATCCCGACCGCGGCACCCGCTTTGTCAATTTCGCTGTCGTCCACATCCGTCAGCAGATCGAGAAGGCCATCACCCACCAGACCGATCCCCCCAAGGGCATGCATCAGATGGCCACGTCGGTCGATGCCCCCCTGGGTCACCGTTCTAACATGAGCCTACTCTCCGTACTTGTCAACAAGGATGCGCCCATCGCCGACGAGCGGGTGCACTCCGAAACCATCGAGGCTGCCATCGACAATGCCCTCACCACCCTCGACGAGCGTGAGAGCCGCGTCATCAACGCCTTTTTCGGCATCAACCAGGAGCACGAGACACTGGCTGAGATCGCCGAGGATATGGACCTCAAGCGCGAGCGTGTCCGTCAGATCCGAGACAAGGCCGTGCGCAAACTACGTAAAGCTTACAAATTTAATTTGCAGAAAATATGAAAAGACAAGTATTACTGATCGTCGCTCTGATGCTGGTCGCTGCGGGTGCTGTGGCGCAGATACCGGCCAACGTGATGGATGTGCTGAATAAGTAAGAATCCCCACTCAGCTCGAGTGGGGATTCTTGGTTTATTTGATGAGGTCGACGGAGCGCTTGAGGAAGCGGTCGAGGGCCTCGCCCTTTAGCATACCATTCTGGAGCAGGGCCAGGTCGATGAGCTGGTGGACGATGGAGTTGTCTTTCGCATAGTTGGCGATGACAGCGGTCTTCTTGTCCTTCTCGGCCTGAACGGCTTTCTCAGCCTCTGCCTTCTGGTCTTTCTCCTCCTGGGTGATCTCGTCGTATTTCTTCTTATCCTGAGCCTGACGGATGGCAGCCAGACGTGCCTCCTGACCCTTCAGCTCTGCAAGGATGGGCTTGAGGGCCTCGGCAGTGGCAGCCTCAGAGTCATCGAGCACTTTCTTCACGAGCGGATGGTCGGAGTTGAGCACGAGGTTGAACGAGTCGGGCATCTGACCATAGAAGCCCATGCCGGCCTGGAACTTGCTCATGTCCTTCATACGACGCATATATTCGTTCTGCGTGATGACCACCGGACGGGCCTCGGTGCCGAGAGCATCGACCTGGACCATGAACTCGGTATGGTCGATCTTCGGCAACTGTGTGCGGAAGACGGCTGACAAATTGTCACTCTGCTCTTCAGAGAGGTCGGACTTCGGGGCGTCGCTCTTGACGATGAGGCGATCGATGATGTCGGAGTCGACACGTGTGAAACGGCTCTTCTCGAACTTCTGTTCGAGGGTCTGGATGGTGGGCACGTCAAGCTGGCCGTCGAGCAGCAGCACGCTGTAACCCTTGTCCTGAGCGGCCTTGATATAAGAGTACTGCTCTTCCTTGTCGGTGGCGTAGAGGTAGACGAGGGTGTCGTCCTTATCCTTCTGGTTGGCCTCGATGAGGGTCTTGTACTCGTCGAAGGTGAAATATTTGCCCTCGGTATCTTTCATCAGGGCGAACTCCTTGGCGCGGTCATAGAAACCTTCCTCAGAGAGGATGCCGTAGTTGATGAAGAGCTTCAGGTCGTCCCACTTCTCCTCGTATTCCTTGCGGTTCTCAGAGAAGATGGCCTTCAGACGGTCGGCTACTTTCTTGGTGATGTAGGTGGAGATCTTCTTCACCTCGCGGTCGCTCTGCAGATAGCTGCGGCTGACGTTCAGGGGGATATCGGGTGAGTCGATCACACCGTGCAACAGGGTGAGGAACTCAGGTACGATGCCCTCCACCTGATCGGTGACGAAGACCTGGTTGCAGTAGAGCTGGATCTTGTTTTTCTGCAACTCGATGTTGGACTTGATCTTCGGGAAATAGAGGATACCCGTGAGGTTGAAGGGGTAGTCGACGTTGAGGTGGATCCAGAACAGCGGCTCGTCGCTCATGGGGTAGAGGGTGCGGTAGAACGACTTGTAATCCTCGTCCTTGAGTGTGCTTGGGGCTTTGGTCCACAGGGGCTCTACATTATTGATGATGTTGTCCTCGGCGGTGTCCACCATCTTGCTCTCTTCCTTTGACCACTCCTGCTTCTTACCGAAGGCGATGGGTACGGCCATAAATTTGCAGTATTTCTGGAGCAGGCCCTCGAGCTTATACTTGTCGAGGAACTCCTTGCAGTCGTCGTCGATGTAGAGGATGATGTCGGAACCGTGGTCGGCGCGCTCGGCATCGTCGATCTCGTAGGCCGGTGAGCCGTCGCAGCTCCACTTCACGGCCTTGGCACCTTCCTTATACGACTTGGTGATGATCTCTACCTTCTTCGATACCATGAATGAGGAGTAGAAACCAAGACCGAAGTGGCCGATGATGTTGTTGGCATTGTCCTTGTACTTCTCGAGGAAGTCGCTGACGCCCGAGAAGGCAATCTGATTGATGTACTTGTCGATCTCTTCCTCGGTCATGCCGATACCGTGGTCGCTGATGGTAATGGTGCCCTTGTCGGCATCGAAATTCACACGGACGGTGAGGTCGCCCAGATCGTCCTTGTACTCGCCCTGTGCTGCCAGCGTCTTCATCTTCTGCGTGGCATCTACCGCATTGGAAACCATTTCACGAAGAAAGATCTCGTGATCACTATAAAGAAACTTTTTGATGACTGGAAAGATGTTCTCAGTCGTTACGCCAATATTACCTTTTTGCATAGTTTTTATATTTTACTTTTTTACCTTTTTACTTTTTTATCTTTCCAAGCATCATGCAAATACCGTGCCAAACAAAAAATGAGCGGCATCTGCCATCCGACAGACACCGCTCGCGTACAAGCAGTATATTAGTATGTGGTATTATTCTTACTTGAAGATGAGCTGAGCGAACTCGAAGAGGCTGCGACGCCAGGTGTGCCACTCGTGGGCAGTGCCTGGTGACTCGTAACCTACGGCGTTCATGCCGAGCTGCTCCTTGATGTTCTTAGCAGCCTCGACGCAACCCATGTTCTCCTTGCCACCACCGCTCATGAAGAGCAGCTTGACATTCTTAGCAAAACCTTCTGAATTCTTCACCTGATCGACGTTCCATGCACCGCTGCTGAACGAACCTACATAAGCGAACTTATCGGGATTGGCGAGTGTGATCTCACGAGCCTGCATGCCACCCATGGACAGACCGGCATAAGCACGGTGCTGAGGATCGGCAATCACACGGTAGTTCTTCTCGACCATCGGGATGATATCGTTGAAGAGCACATTCTTGAAGCCCTCGGAGAAGCCACCGAAGCCGCCGAAACCGCCACGACGCTGACCACCCTGAGGACGCTGGCCACCCTGACCAGGAGCGCCCTGAGGACGGGGACCCTGAGGAGCTGCACCTGCAGCACCCTGTGGACGCGGACCACCGAAGCCGCCAAAGCCGCCAGCCTCACCTGGACGCTGTGTGTTCAGACCATTGTCCATCACGATGATGCAAGGAACGGCCTTACCCTCGGCAATCAGGTTGTCCATGATCTGAGCGGTGTGACCCTGCTCGGCCCAGCCGTACTCGTTCTCACCCATACCGTGCTGCAGATACAGAACGGGGAATTTCTTGGTGGGATTGGTGAAATACTCATGAGGCAGATAAACGTGGCAACGACGCATCTTCTCGGTGTAGGTAGACCAGTAGAAGACCTCGCTGACAGAGCCCTGCGGTACATTCTTCACCTGCCAGAAATCCTGATCGGCAGAAGGTACCTCGATGCCACTGCCCCAACGGCTGGCACCATAGTAATAAAGGCTATTGGGGTCGGGCACGCTGGCACCGTCGATGTTGAGCTGATAGTAGTGGAAACCCTCGTCCTGAGGCTCTGAGGTACCGGTCCAGAGACCGTTCTCATCCTTGGTCATCTCGTAGATCTTACCAGCGATGTCGAGACCAACGAACTTGGCCTGAGGGGCTGAGATCTGCGCACGTACCTGACGCTTTGAGTTGACGGCGGGGAACTGCTTGTTGTCCTGGTTGCTGGCTGCGGGCTTGAAGTCCTCAACCTCTGCCTGTACTGAAGGCACGATGGGGTTTTGTCTGGGTGCTCCGAACTGAGCGAATGCTGTCATGCTTGTGAAAGCCAGCATTGTAAGAATCATTTTTTTCATAAGTTGATTTTAATAAGTTGAAAATATTAAGTTGATAATCATTCCTACACTAATAACGATTTGACGCAGCTTCTACCCGAAAGTAAAAACTGCGTCGAAAGAGTTAAGATATATTAACAATAGATCTTACTTACCGAGGGCTGTAAGCTTGCTCTTGATCTTATCGACATAGGCGTCGATAGTGGCCACAGCCACGATGTTGACCACGTCGCGCACCGAAGCACCGAAGTCGATGAAGTGGATGGCTTTGTTCAGTCCCATCTGTATCGGACCGATGATCTCGGCGTCGGAACCCAGCATCTGCAACATCTTGTATGAGGAGCGGGCAGAGGTGAGGTTGGGGAAGATGAGAGTATTGACCTTCTTGCCCTTGAGACGGGTGAAGGGATACTGCTCATCGCGCAGTTCATTGTCGAGGGCGCAGTCCAACTGCATTTCTCCGTCGATGGGCAGGTCAGGATACATCTCCTGCATCTGTTCGACAGCCCGCTTCACCTTCTTGGCACCCGAACTGGTGGAAGAACCGAAGTTGGAGTGGCTCATCATGCCGATGACGGGCTTCTCGTTGAAGAAGCGTACAGCGGTGGCAGCGAGCTTGGCGATGTCGACGAGGGTGTCGGTATCGGGATTCTCGTTGACCAGGGTGTCGGCGATGTAATAGGTGCCCTTGGGGGAGTTGATGATGTGCATGGCACCGAAGTGCTCGTATTCCGGACGGATACCGATGACCTCGTTGACTACCTTAATGGTATTGGAGTATTTGGTGTAGAGACCAGTGATGAAGGCGTCGGCCTCACCAGTCTCGACCATCATCATACCGAAGTAGTTGCGCTCGAACATCTTATCGTTGGCCTCCTGGAAAGTGTAGCCGTCGCGCTGACGCTTTTCGGTGAGAATACGGGCATAACGCTCACGACGTTCCTGCTCATTAGGATGGCGCAAATTGACGATCTCGATACCTTCAAGTGAAAGATCAAGACTTTTTGCTAACTTGGTGATTACCTCATCGTTACCAAGCAACACAGGATAGCAAATTCCTTCAGCTTTGGCCTGTACGGCAGCCTTCAGCATCGTGGGGTGAACAGCCTCGGCGAAGACCACGCGCTGCGGATGGGCGGCTGCGGTGGCATAGAGCTTCTGGGTGAGTTTGGTCTCCTGACCCAGGAGCACGCTCAACGAGTCTTTGTATTCATCCCAGTCGGTGATCTGCTTACGGGCCACACCACTCTCGATGGCAGCCTTGGCAACGGCTGAAGATACCTCGGTGATGAGACGTGGGTCGACGGGCTTCGGGATGAAATAGTCGCGTCCGAAGGTGAGGTTGTTCACATGGTACACATCGTTGACCACATCGGGTACAGGCTGCTTGGCGAGGTCGGCGATGGCGTGAACGGCAGCGAGCTTCATCTCTTCGTTGATGGCCGTAGCATGCACGTCGAGGGCACCACGGAAGATATAGGGGAAGCCGATGACATTATTGATCTGGTTGGGATAGTCAGTACGTCCCGTAGACATCAGCACGTCGGGACGGGCATCCATCGCATCCTCGTAAGAGATTTCCGGAACGGGGTTGGCGAGGGCGAAGATCACGGGATCCTTAGCCATCGAACGGACCATCTCCTTGGAGAGCACATTACCCTTTGAGAGACCTACGAACACGTCGGCATCCTTCACGGCCTCTGCGAGGGTGTGGATATCGGTGCGTGAGGTGGCAAAGAACTTCTTTTGCTCGTTGAGGTCCTGACGCTCAGTGGAGATGACGCCCTTAGAGTCGAGCATCACGATGTTCTCCTTCTGAGCACCGATGGCCATATAGAGTTTGGTACATGAGATGGCAGCAGCGCCGGCGCCATTGACCACGATCTTTACCTTTGTAATATCCTTGCCGATGACCTCCATCGCATTCTTCAGACCTGCTGCGGAGATGATGGCGGTGCCGTGCTGGTCGTCGTGCATGACGGGGATGTCGAGGGTCTTCTTCAGACGTTCCTCAATATAGAAACACTCGGGGGCCTTGATATCCTCGAGGTTGATACCTCCGAAGGTGGGAGCGATGCGCTCGACGGCCTCGCAGAATTTCTCGGGGTCTTTCTCGGCTACCTCGATATCGAAGACGTCGATACCGCCGTAGATCTTGAAGAGCAGACCCTTACCCTCCATAACGGGTTTACCGCTCATGGCACCGATATCGCCGAGTCCGAGGACGGCGGTACCGTTGGAGATGACGGCAACGAGGTTGCCCTTGTCGGTATACTTATAAGCATTGTTGGGATCTTCCTGAATCTCGAGGCATGGGAAAGCCACACCTGGGGAGTAGGCTAAACTTAAGTCTGTTTGTGTTCTGTAGGCCTTCGTCGGCTTTACTTCAATCTTACCAGGTCTTCCGCTCTGATGATATTCGAGGGCAGCCTCTTTTGAAATCTTTACCATTTTATGTTGCTATTAAAGTGTATTATTATCCTAAAATACATGAGTATATTTGCAAATCGCCCGCAAAATTACAAAATATTTTTGTCTTTTCGTATAATCTTTGGTACTTTTCACGCTTTTTTTTGTATCTTTGTCACCAAATCTGCAAGAATATGCAAGAAAAGAATACAATCACGGCTTATAAGAAAGGTTTGCGCGCGGTAATTCTCAAGGCTGCGATGAAAGCTTTCACAGAGAAAGGCATCCGTGCGGTGAAGATGGACGACATCGCTGAGAGTCTCGCCATCTCGAAGCGTACCATGTATGAAATCTATGCCACGAAGGAAGAACTGCTCTACGAGGGAGTGAAGACTTTCCGTGAGGACCGTAGGAAGAAATTCATGGAGATGGGCAAGGAGAAAGACCTGATGGAGATTCTGCTGAAGGTGTATCATATGAGGGTGGAGGAGGCGAATGCCGTCAATCCGCTGTTCTATGATGATCTGGTGAAGTATCCGCGGGTACTTCGTTACCTGACCCGTGAACAGAAGAACTCGCGTGAGGATATGATGAAGTTCTTTGAGCGTGGCGTAGAGGAAGGCTATTTCCGCGATGATGTCAACTACGAACTGGCAGCACGTCTGTTTGATGCGTTAGGTCGCTATATCCAGGAGGAACGTCTATATAATAAGTATAGTATCAAGGAGATTTTCCGGGGTATGCCTCTGGTGCTGCTGCGAGGGCTCTGTACGGAGAAGGGCATCGAGAAGTTGCAAAAAATTAGCCGCTGAAACTAATTCAGCGGCTATCTTTTTTATAAGTGTTCTCTTACATGAAGGCTACTGTGAGTCCTGCCATCACGATGCTCACCATCGACATCAGCTTGATGAGGATGTTGAGCGAAGGACCAGACGTATCCTTGAAGGGGTCACCAACGGTATCACCTACGATACAGGCCTTATGGGCAAACGAGCCCTTGCCACCGAAGGCACCCTCCTCGATATTCTTCTTGGCATTATCCCAGGCACCACCGGCATTGGCCATAAACACAGCCAAAGTGAAACCACCGGCCAGACCACCAACCAGCAAACCTAAGACACCAGCCACACCGAGTATGCATCCAACGATGATGGGGATGATGATAGCCAGAACGGATGGGATGATCATCTCGTGCTGAGCGGCTTTGGTGGAAATTTCCACGCAACGACCGTAATCGGGAGTACCTGTTCCTTCGAGGATACCGGCTATCTCCTTGAACTGACGACGAACCTCCTGTACCATCTTCTCAGCAGCACGACCTACAGCCTCCATCGTCATACCACAGAACAGGAAGGCAGCCATCGCACCGATGAAGGCACCTACGAGCACCTTTGGGTTCATGAGGTTCACCTGGAAGTAGTTCATGAAGTCGGGAATATTGGCATCAGCGGCTGAAATGAGCTCGCCTTTGACATTCTCCATCATCACGTCAGCACGCGCCATCGCAATCTTGATTTCCTCAATATAGGAAGCCAGCAGAGCTAGTGCCGTGAGGGCTGCAGAACCGATAGCAAAGCCCTTACCTGTAGCAGCAGTAGTGTTGCCAAGTGCATCGAGGGCATCCGTACGGTGACGCACTTCCTCACCCAGCTGTGACATTTCGGCATTACCACCGGCATTGTCAGCGATAGGTCCGTAAGCATCGGTAGCCAGAGTGATGCCCAGTGTTGAGAGCATACCTACGGCAGCGATACCAATGCCGTAAAGACCATGTGACAGACTTTCGGATGTCATAGAGAGGTCGAAGCCGTTGGCGCAGAGGTAACTGAGCATGATAGCCACACCGATGGTGATGACGGGCACACAGGTGGAAATCATACCTGTACCGATACCTTTAATAATAACGGTAGCAGCACCAGTCTGTCCGGCCTCAGAAATCTTCTGTGTCGGCTTGTATGAGTGAGAGGTGTAGTATTCTGTTGCCTGTCCGATGATGACACCAGCAGCCAGACCAGAGATCACAGAGAAGGAGAGACCCAGCCAGTTCTCGATACCTAAGAGGTAGAGAATGGCGAAAGTGGCGATGGCGATGAGGATAGCACTGACGTTCGTACCCAGAGAGAGTGAACGCAGTAGGTCTTTCATCGTAGCGCCCTCCTTGGTACGAACCAGGAAGATGCCCAGCAATGAGAGGAACACACCAACGGCAGCAATCAGCATCGGGGCAATGACAGCTTTGAGCTGGATGTCGAGACCTGCCACACCGAAGGCAGCAGCACCCAGAGCAGCAGTTGACAGTACTGAACCGCAATAGCTCTCATAGAGGTCGGCACCCATACCGGCCACGTCACCTACGTTATCACCCACATTATCAGCAATGGTAGCGGGGTTACGGGGATCATCCTCAGGGATATCAGCCTCCACCTTACCCACGATATCGGCACCTACGTCGGCAGCCTTAGTATAGATACCACCACCGACACGAGCGAAGAGGGCCTGTGTAGAGGCACCCATTCCGAAGGTCAGCATGGTAGTGGTGATGGAGATGAGTCCGTCCTGATCGAAATAGTTCAGCACGACAAACCAGATGGCGATGTCGAGCAGACCCAAGCCTACGACGGTGAGTCCCATTACGGCACCAGAGCGGAAGGCAATCTTCAGACCAGCGTCGAGGCTCTCACGGGCAGCATTTGCCGTACGGGCAGAAGCATAGGTGGCGGTCTTCATGCCGAAGAAGCCTGCCAGACCGGAGAAGAAACCACCGGTAAGGAAGGCGAATGGAACCCAGGGGTTCTGTACGTTGAGGCCATACGCCATGAAGGCGAAGAGGGCGCAGAGCACAACGAATACAATACCTACCACCTTGTACTGTTGTTTGAGGTAGGCCATTGCGCCATTACGGACATAGAGAGCAATCTCTTTCATACGGGGCGTACCCTCGTCGGCCGCCATCATCTGACGGAAGAAGGTGTACGCCATGCCCAATGCCACCACCGATGCGATAGGCACGAGCCAGAATACTGAGGGGATGTTCATGTTTGTGTTGAATTAATTATGGTTTATTAATTGATGATTTGATTATTCGTCTACGTAGTCCGAAAGCTGTGCGGCCTCATCGTCGGGATCCTCACCGCCCAGATCCATCATCGTCGAGTAGTTGTCTTCGGTGATCTCGTCGTCATCGGGATCCTCTACGGTATCATCCTCGTCGTCATGGTTCTTATAATCGTCTTGTACCTCGAAGTCCTCGTCCTCGCCGACTTCCTCTTCGTCTTCATCACCGAACTTCATCTTGGGTTTCTCCTGTTCGGGTTTGAGTTTGGCAAAGATAGCTTCTACCCAGTTGCCCTTCTCAATCTCGAGTACCTCGAAACCGTCGGCCACCTTCTTCTCATACATGCCGCCCTTCTTGTGCAGACGATCTTTGGGCAGTGTGGTGGTAGAGATATCGAAGCCGCTCAGGATGATGTCCTGTATGGATTGTGAGAGTGAGTCCCAGCCACCTCCGAAGTTGCGCTCAATCACCTCCAACAGCTTGTTGGAAGAGATGTGGCGAATGTTCTCATAGGTCAGATCGGTCACGCGGAGAATGGGTTTCTTCTTAATGCCCCAAGAGAGCTTCTTGTCCTCGATCTTCAACGTGAAGACCTTGTAACCCTTCTTCTCGTAGGCCTTCTTCACGTTGTTGACATCTTCCTTGATATCAATGATTTCAAAAGCGCTGCGGATCAGGTCTATATAGTGACGCAGGTTCTCGCGGATATCTGCATCCTTGACACCAGAGTCAAGCATACGGAACACGTCGTTCTCCTGTACATCCCATACGGAGCTCTTTGTAAGTGTCTTTAATGACACGATGTTCGTGTCTTCTGGTTGTTGTTTTGTTTTTGCCATATTTTGATGTTTTTTGCTAATTTTCTGCAAATGTACAAACTTTGTTTATTATTCACAAATATTTGGCCATTTTTTTTGTTCTTTTCGCATTTTAGTGTAACTTTGCAATCAAATATGTCACAACCACTGGCTGAAAGACTTCGTCCTCGTACGCTTGATGACTATATCGGGCAACAACATTTGGTAGGCGAGGGGGCCGTCCTGCGAAAGATGATCGACGCGGGACGTATCTCGTCGTTTATCCTCTGGGGACCTCCGGGCGTTGGTAAGACGACGCTGGCACAGATTATCGCTCACCGGCTGGAGACGCCTTTCTATACGCTCTCTGCTGTGACCAGTGGCGTGAAAGATGTGCGCGACGTGATTGAGAAGGCACAGAAGGGGCGTTTCTTCAATGAGGCATCGCCCATTCTCTTTATCGACGAGATTCATCGCTTCTCCAAATCACAGCAGGATTCCTTGTTAGGGGCTGTGGAGCGGGGCGTAGTGACGTTGATAGGTGCCACCACCGAGAATCCTTCTTTTGAGGTGATCCGACCGTTGCTGTCCCGTTGTCAGCTCTATGTGCTGAAATCGTTGGAGAAAGATGATCTGTTGCAACTGCTTGATCGGGCCATCCATACGGATGAGGTGCTGAAGGAGAAGCATATCGAGTTGAAGGAGACGGGCGCTATCTTGCGTTTCAGCGGTGGCGATGCACGCAAGCTGCTGAATATCTTGGAACTGGTGGTGGAGTCAGAGTCTTCTGATGACTCTGAGTCTTCTGATTCTCCTATTGTCATTACCGATGAACTGGTGAACCTTCGTCTGCAGCAGAATCCTCTGGCTTACGACAAAGATGGCGAGATGCATTATGATATTATCTCTGCCTTTATCAAGAGCATTCGTGGCAGCGATCCTGATGCCGCCCTCTACTGGTTGGCAAGGATGATCGAGGGTGGGGAAGACCCTGTGTTTATCGCCCGCCGGTTGGTCATCTCTGCTGCTGAGGATATCGGTCTGGCTAATCCTAATGCCTTGCTGTTGGCCAATGCTGCCTTTGATGCTGTGAATAAGATCGGCTGGCCTGAGGGACGTATTCCTTTGGCAGAGGCGACGGTGTATCTGGCCACATCGCCGAAGAGTAATAGTGCTTATCTGGGTATCGATGCCGCACTCGAACTCGTGCGTCGTACGGGTAATCAACCTGTGCCGCTGCCTATCCGCAACGCACCTACGCAGTTGATGAAGGAGTTGGGCTATCACGATGGTTATAAGTATCCTCATGACTTCCCAGGACATTTTACCCCTCAGCAATACCTGCCTGATGAACTCGTCAATGAACGTATCTGGCACGGACAGCATTCACCCGCTGAGGAGAAACTCGTGGAGCGGATGAAGAACTATTGGGGAAAGAGGTTTGAAAAGTGAATAGTGAATAGTTTTGGATCAGGATATCATTATCTATATCATTGAATTGCTGGGTACCTTTGCCTTTGCCATCTCGGGTATCCGTCATGCAGCAGCCAAACATTTCGACTGGTTTGGCGGTTATGTCTGCGGCATTGCTGTGGCCATCGGAGGTGGTACGATCCGCGATGTGATGTTGGGCACCACACCTTTCTGGATGACCACGCCTATCTATATGATCTGTACGGCTGTGGCGCTGATGACGGTGGTGTTGTTCGGCAAATGGATGGAACCCTTGAAGAACGCTTGGTTCGTATTCGACACCTTAGGTCTCGCTCTGTTCACTATTGCTGGTATTCAGAAGAGCCTGCTTTTCGGTCAACCGTTCTGGGTAGCAATTATCATGGGCTGCATCACAGGTTCTGCAGGTGGTGTCATCCGCGATGTGCTGCTCAACAACGAACCTGTTATCTTCCACAAAGAGATCTATGCGATGGCCTCTGTACTGGGCGGTTTGTTCTACTGGGGCCTTGCAGAATTGGGACTGCCGGTGGAATGGTGTGCTGTCACCAGTTTTGTCATTACCTGTCTCATCCGCTTCTTAGCTGTTCGCTACCACATTTCCCTGCCTGTTTTAACTGAAAAGAGATATGAATAAGAGATGCTTAATGGTCGTGGTTTCAGGCCTGATGATGATGGGCCTTTGGATATCCTGCGGGGATAAAACGAAGGCTGGTGTTGCGACAGCCGACTCAACGGCGACAACCACAGACAGTATGGCTGCAACGGTTATAGACAAACACTCTGAAGCTTATATCCGACAGCGTGTCGATACGATATACAGTTATGTCGATCAAGGTCTTGTTGATCCCGATAGTATCTTCTGTTCACGGCGCTATTACACACTCCTGCAACAGGCTTCTCAACATAGCGAAAAGACAGGGTTTGTATACCAGGATTACGACCACTGGATCATGGGACAGGACCGATCGTCTGAATGGACCTATGATACGAAGAAGATAGAAAATATCACCGACTCCACAGCTGAGGTGGAAATGGATATCCGCAATTTTGGAAAACATAACTATGTGACCTTGAAACTGCGTTATGAGCGGGGGGATTGGTTTGTGGATGATTTCGTGAGCTATTCTGGCCATGAAACCGGTGAGCAGAATGAGTACTCGGAGGTAAAGACGATGGAGAAATTCATCAATGACCTGCGGGAAGTTCACGAGAAGGGCCGTGTGTTTACCGGCTATTGGGGCTGGGTGTATGAGGATACTCCGGAGTTGCTGTTACGACTGGTGATGACAGATCAAGGCCTGGAATGTACGGAATGCACCATCTACCGTCTGCATAGCTATCACAACGTAAAGACATCCTTCGATGGCGACTATCTCTATCTGGAAGACTTCTCAGAAGAAGCAGGAAAGATACGTCTGAAACTGAAACTCGACGATATTGGCGACCTGACTGGCGAGGCCTACGTAGAGCATCGTTACTTGAAAGATAGTTTCGAGGGTACTATCACCCTGCGCAAGGACTTCTTCTATTATCGTGATATGCCTCAGCGCAAACCACTTTCTGACTACGCCGAATAGTTTCTCCTAACGTCGTTTCTCGGTAATGATACCGTGACGATAGGCATAGAGCAATTCTTTGAGATCGTGCACTTGTTCGCGAAGCTCTTCTCCCTTGTCGGTATCGGCTACAAGCATACGATGGGCCGACATCTCCACAATCTGAATGGTAGACTTAATGTCTGTCTCACGGACAATAGCGTCGCGAGCAGAGGTAAACGGCTCATGTTGTACGAGTTGGAAACCGCGTGAGTGGTAGACCAGCGTGTAGCCAGCAATACCAGTTTCCTTGTGATAAGCCTCAGAGAAACCACCGTCTATCACCATCAACCTGCCGCCAGCCTTGATGGGGTTCTCACCCTTCGAAGCATGTACGGGCACATGACCATTGATGATGTGGCGGTTCTCACCCTTCACCTCGAACGCATCGAGAATCCGGTCGCATACGGCCTCGTCGAGTCGCAGTTTAAAGTAATTACCTTTCTCTTCCTTGTAGGTCTCCTCATCCTTGAGGAAATAGCGCTCGAAGGTGGCCATCTTCGATTTGTCGAACAATGGGGAGTCCTTACCACACCAGAGATACAGGAAATAGTCGCGGGCATATTCTCGTGGATACTCCTCGGGAGCTGCGGCGAGTTCACCACTGGCGCTGTTGGTCTGGAAGGCGGCACGTATCAGCATGCCGATATTGTGCATCAGGTCCTTACCGGCGTATTTCTTGCCAGGATAGATCTCCACCTCCTTCAACGAGCCGTCGTCGTTCAATGGAATCGAGGCGTGGAAGAGCAGGTTGGAATTGTGAATGGCATACATACAACCGTGCGAAAGTATCGTGCGGATATGTTTATGGAGCTTCTCTGAGATACGGAACGAGTGGTGGAGTTTCTGCATCAGCAGGGTCTCCTCATCGGTGAGCTTGTTCGGCTCTGAGGGGTCGATGGTGGGGAAGTGACAAGAGCCCATAATATACTCATGGCCGTCAATCTCGCAGACACCTCGTGAATAATCCACATGCTCGAAGAGACAGCGGCCTTCCATCTGCCATTCAGGATGGCGCTTGAAAATCTGGGCCTCGGTCTTAAACTGTAATACGGCGATGGCCTTATGCATCTTGGCTGTCAGCTGACGCGTTTTCTCGTCCATCTCATTGCCGGGCAGCAATCGTGGGATAAATTCCTCACAGGGGTCATCACCATAAACCTCGAGGGCAAAGGTGGCCAGGGGAACGAGGTTGATGCCGTATTCCTCGATGGTACTCAGGTTGGCGTAGCGCAGACAGAGGCGCAACACATTACAGATACAGGCGTCATTGCCTGCTGAGGCTCCCATCCACAGGATATCGTGATTGCCCCATTGGATATCCCACGAGTGATATTGTCTGAGGGTGTCCATGATCTTATGGGCGCCGGGTCCTCGGTCATAGATGTCGCCGAGGATATGCAGCTGGTCGATGGCCAGACGTTGAATCACATTACAGATGGCACAGATGAAATCGTCAGCACGGCCTGTGGAGATAATCGTATTCACGATCACTGCCACATAGGCGGCCTTGTCGATGTCGTCAGTACGCTCGTGGAGCAACTCCTCGATGATATATGAGAAGTCTTCGGGTAACGACTTACGTACCTTTGAGCGGGTGTATTTCGAAGACACATCACGACAGACGCGCACCAATTGATGAATGGTGATGCGATACCAGTCATCGAGGTCGGTTTCCTGTGCCTTGATCAGTTCCAGTTTCTCTTCGGGATAATAGATGAGCGTACAAAGCTCCTTCTTCTCGGACTCACGGATGGTGTTGCCAAAGAGTTCATTGACCTTACGCTTGATGTTTCCTGAGGCATTCTTCAGCACATGCTGGAAGGCTTCGCTCTCGCCATGAAGATCAGCCAGGAAGTGCTCCGTACCCTTGGGCAGGTTCATGATAGCCTCGAGGTTGATAATCTCCTTGGCTGCATCGGCAATCGTAGGAAACGACTGCGACAGCAGTTGCAGATAGTGCTTGTCCGACTCGTTGTAATGGTGATGAGATGTCATATTTTTAGGTGATTAGTTATATTTTCGCGGATTTTCTGAGTACCTCGGTCGTCGAGGGGCTCTATGGGCATATAGCCTTCATCGAGAAGCGTTAGCTCATGCAGTACCTGCATCAGTCGACTGGCGTATTTCGTCAGTTTCTTCTCTTCAAGGGCTTCTTGCAACAGATCGTCGTTGACGGTGTCGCGATAAAGCTCGCGGGTAAACTCGATGAGGTGAAGCATGAGTGGCTGCTTTTCAATTTGCTGGATCATGTGCATCAGATACTCGGTCTCATTGCCTTTGTATTCGCCAATCAGCTTTTTGATAGACTGCGGACGCTGGTAATTTTCAGGGAAATAGGCGGGTAGATGCTCTGTATCGAGACTGATGGCAGAGATACCGAGGATATTGATGCCGTAGTCCACATAGTTGCGGATATTCTGGTGCTCGGCGTAGATGAACATGCGTCGCCAGTCGATTGTCTCAGGCAAGGCGGGCTCCACCCAACGCGCATCGCCTAACGTGCCTGCTTTGATGATAGAGGCCATCAGCTGCTGCGTATCGTCGTCCATCTGCTCAAGCACGTTGGAGTCGAGCACTTTCTGATAGACGGCGAAGGTCTGCGAACACATTTTTTCGCGAGTGGTGCTGTTGGTGATGACGGCATTGTGAATAACCTCGATGCGGGGATTCCATTTCAACTTCACCAGATATTCTTGCTCCATCTTACCGAAGGCGATGAGTGTATAGGCTTTCTCCACAAAAGGCTTTTGCCAGAGAACGGTTTTGTGGAATTTCTCCTGGAAAGGCTTTTCTTCAAATACCCAAGGCTCTAATTGTCCATGTGGCGAGAGCACGATCCTGGCCCCTTGCTTACGGGCGAAGTTGCCGGCGTTGACGATATTGTACTGCCAGCAGCCGTGACAATGCACGATGTCGGGCTCAAAACTCATGCAGACATTCTTGAAGTCAGCCATATTGCTCACAGCCTGCATCTCTGCGCTGAGCTGCATGCCTTCCATGAGCTGGTTGACGTGTTGCGCCACCATCTCATCATTTTTCGGATAGACATGCAGAACCTTCATACTTAGAACAGATTACGGAAGAAGATGTTCATACGGAGTCCGAGAAGACGTCCGAACCCTACCTGCTGCTCGAAATATTTCAGCAGCTCATGGGCTTCGTCGGCTCTGACCACGATGAAGTCATACTTCCCCCTGAGTTTTCTCAGATGCCTGCCTTTGTGACCGTCAGCCCGCAGACGTTCACCCTTGACGATATAGTCGCTGACCTCTTCAAATCCCTCGAAAGTGCGCATCACCAGGTTGCCTTTTTTATAGTGGGCCAGCATGATGCCGGAGCCATTGCCCAGGTTGTCGGCGATGGTTTGAAGCCAGGTGTTGTCTTGCGGATATGAGTTGATGTCTGAAAAGATAACCCATTCATTTTTAGCCGCTTTCACACCGATGGTTAAAGCAAGCCTTCTACGATTGCGATGGGCATCAGGCTTGGGCAGGAAGGTGGAGTAGAGATGAGGATGCTGCTGCTTCAAAAGCGTCAGCACATCATCGGTTTCATCAGTCGATGACTCGTCGACGACAATCACCTCGTAGCCTGGCTCATACTGCTGAGTTAGGAAGGCTGGCAGGTTTTCTGAAATCTCCCTGCCGTTGTCGTAGACGGTCATGATGACAGAGAATTTATTCATCGCTGAGATATCCTTTTGGCAATTTTCTACAGTTATATTGTGAAGCCATAATTTCGCCATAGGCGCCTGCGCTGCGGATGGCCAGCAGGTCACCACGCTTCGTCTTGTTCAGGTCAATCTGTTTGGCGAAGACATCCGTCGACTCACAGATGGGTCCTACCACATCGTAAGCCTCTTTCGGTTCTTCGCTGGTGATATTTTCTATCTTATGATAGGCCTGATAGAGAGCCGGACGGATGAGATCGGGGAAACCTGCATCGACGATAGCGAACCGCTTGGTGGCGCCTTCTTTAATATATAATGTACGCGTGATGAGCGAACCGCATTGGGCCACAACCGCACGTCCCAACTCAAAGTGCAGCGTCTGACCGTTGCGCAGTTTGAGCTTCTTGGCGTAGGTGTCGAAATAGGCCTTGAAATCAGGTATCGGCAGACGGTTGGGATGCTCGTAGTCGACACCCAGTCCTCCACCTACATTGATATGCTCCACATGGATACGGTGACGTTCCAGCTCGTCCTGCAACTCGTTCACGCGATTACAGAGGGCTTGGAAGTCGCCCATGTCGAGAATCTGCGAACCGATGTGGAAGTGCAGTCCCACGAACTTCACATGCTCCATCTTCGAGGCTTCCTCGATGACTGTCAGCATATCGCGCATCGCGATGCCGAACTTGTTCTCTGCCAGACCCGTCGTGATGTTGGCGTGTGTATGGGCACCTACATTGGGGTTCAAGCGGAAGGCGACGCGCGCCACCTTTCCCTTCTTGCCTGCCAGTTCGTTGATGACTTCCAACTCGGGGATACTCTCCACATTAAAACAGAAAATATCATTGTCCAGTCCGAGATTGATTTCCCAATCCGCCTTGCCCACGCCGGCGTAGACAATCTTCGAGGCGGGGAAGCCTGCCTTGATAGAGGTTTCTATCTCGCCACCGCTCACGCAGTCGGCACCCAGTCCTGCCTCACGGATGATGCGCAGGATCTTGGGGTTGGCATTGGCTTTCACGGCATAGTGCACCACGAATCCCTCGTGCTTGCCAGCCTCCTCATTGATGGCTTTCAGCGTTTGGCGCAGCACCTCGCTATCGTAATAGTAGAAAGGCGTCTGTATTTTCTGAAGCCTCTCTACAGGAAATTTTCCTTTTCCCATCGTCTAGTCTCTTAGTCTGTTCTTGTTTATTTGTTGAAGATGGTGTCGCTCAGCTTCTGGAGGGCACGCTTCTTGTCTTCCTCACGGATGAGGAATGAGATGTTGTAGTTCGAGCCACCATAGCTGACCATACGGACGGGGATATCCTTCAGGGCGTCGAGAGCCAAGGTCTCAAAGCCGATGTTCGACCAGTCGAGGTCGCCCACCACACAGATGATACACATGCCTGTATCGACGGTCACCGTACCGTATTTCTTCAACTCGTCGACGATCTCTCCCAGATGGGCGGAGTTGTCGATACTCATCGATACGCCCACCTCTGAGGTGCAGACCATATCGATTGGCGTCTGGTAGCTCTCGAAGATCTCGAACACCTTACGCAGGAAACCTGTTGCCAGAAGCATTCTCGACGACTTGATCTTGATGGCGATGATATTATCCTTGGCGGCGATGGCCTTGATCTTTCCGTATTCGGTGGCGTTGCTGATAGTGGTTCCCTCAGCATCGGGGTCCATCGTGTTCAACAGGCGTACGGGGATGCCGGCATACTTCGCAGGCTGCACGCATGTCGGGTGCAGGATCTTGGCACCGAAATAAGCCAGCTCAGCAGCTTCCTCGAAGTGCAACTGGTGTACGGGCTCAGTGTGATCCACCACACGCGGGTCGTTGTTGTGCATACCGTCGATATCGGTCCAAATCTGAATCTCCTCAGCACCGATGGCAGCACCCACGAGCGAAGCGGTATAGTCGGAACCACCACGCTGCAGGTTGTCGATCTCGCCATATGCATTACGACAGATAAAGCCCTGCGTGATATACACCTGAGCACCTTCGTTCTCCTCGAGGATGGCATTCAGCTTCTCCTTGATATACACGGGATCGGGCTCTGAGTTCTTGTCGGTACGCATGAAGTCGAGGGCGTTCAGCAGTACGGCATTGATACCGATCTCCTTCATATAGTTTACCACCATATTGGTCGACATCATCTCGCCCTGAGCCACGATGCTCTTCTCCTCGAAACTGGTGAACAGCTCCTTGGTAAATGAGCGCAGATAGTCGAACTCGCCCTTCAGAAACTCGCGGGTCTGCTGCTTGGTTTCGTCCTTGCTGTAGAGCTCCTCTACGTGCTTCAGATACTTTTGCTCCAGACGGTTGATCACCTCGTTGGCGCCATCGGGATTCTTCTTGTAGAGATAATCAGAAATCTCTACCAGCGAGTTGGTGGTGCCCGACATGGCTGAGAGCACAACGAAGACGGGTTCTCCTGACTTGGTGACGAGTTGTGTCACCTCTTTCATTCTCTGTGGAGTGCCGACGGACGTACCGCCGAATTTCATTACTTTCATTTGCGTTTATTTTTTAATTATCCATTATCCATATATCATATTATCCACGTGCGTCATCTTACCGTCGTCACAACGATACACGATGCCGGGGTATTTGTCGACCAAAGGCATGTTGTGGGTAGTCATAATCACAGCCGTTCCCTTCTGCGCGATCTCTCTCAGCAGTTGCAGGATATTGTCGGCCGTCTCGGGGTCGAGGTTGCCGGTGGGCTCGTCGGCGATGATCATCTTCGGATGATTCAAGATGGCCCGGGCGATGCAGACACGCTGCTGCTCACCGCCAGAGAGTTCGTGGGGCATCTTGTCGGCCTTGTCTTCCATCTTCACATCTTGCAGCACCTCGCGGATACGCTCGTCGATTTCCTGCTTGTCCTTCCAGCCAGTCGACCGAAGCACAAAACGCAGGTTCTTATACACGTTGCGGTCGGTGAGCAACTGGAAATCTTGGAAGACGATTCCCATCTGCTTTCTCAATGCGGGAATTTCCTTACGGCGGATCTCCAGCAGATTATTTCCGATCACCTCGGCTTTTTCAGCCTCGTCGATGTCGAGTTCACAATAGATGGTCTTCAACAGGCTGCTCTTACCGGAACCCACACGTCCGATGAGATAGATAAAGTCGCCTTCGTTCACGCAGAAGTCAACATTTTCGAGCACATTCTCGCCCTCTGCCTGACAGATGTTCGCTTTCTTAAATTCAACCAGCATATCACTATTCACTTTTTACTCTTCACTCTTCACTTTTCACTCTTCACTCTTCACTTTTTACTCTTCACTCTTCACTCTTCACTCTTCACTCTTCACTCTTCACTTTTCACTCTTCACTCTTCACTCTTCACTCTTCACTTTTCACTCTTCACTCTTCACTCTTCACTACTCCATCTCTCCCTTGGCTTTCGCCTCGCGACGCTTCTTGTCCCAGTTGGGATCATGACGCTTACGGAGCTCAGCGGCGATGTCCTCAATGCGCAGCCCCTTGCTGGTGAGCAACACGATGAGGTGATAGATCATATCCGATGCCTCGTAGACCAACTTCTCCTTGCTGCCGTTGGTGGCTTCGATCACAGCCTCCAGCGCCTCTTCACCCACTTTCTGGGCGATACGGTTGATACCGTCCTTGAAGAGCGAGGTGGTATAGCTGCCCTCGGGCATTTCCTCATGGCGCTTGTTGATGAAGTCTTGCAGCTCGGTGAGGAAGAGTAGGGGATTGGCCTCGTTCTCCTCACCCCAACAGGTGTCGGTACCTTTATGACAGGTAGGCCCGTCGGGGATGGCCTTCACCAACAGGGTGTCGTTATCGCAGTCTACGGCGATGCTGACGAAATTGAGGAAATTACCGCTCGTCTCGCCCTTTGTCCAGAGACAGTTGCGCGAACGACTCCAGAACGTCACTTTCTTCGTCAGCAGCGTCTTGTCGTAAGCCTCTTTGTTCATATAGCCGAGCATCAACACATTCTTGGTGTTGGCATCCTGAATGATGGCGGGCACCAGGCCGCCGCTTTTCTCAAAATCTATCTTCATATCACTATTCACTATTCACTAATCACTATTCACTATTCACTATTCACTAATCACTATTCACTATTTTATATTCTCACGTTGATGCCTTCTGCTTTCAGATAGGCCTTCAATTCGGGTATGGGGATTTCGCCGAAGTGGAACACGCTGGCGGCGAGGGCGGCATCCGAATGACCTTCGATAAAGGTGTCGCGGAAGTGCTCCTTACAACCCGCACCACCGCTGGCGATGATGGGGATCGAGAGATGGTCGGCCAATTCGCGCAAAGCCTCGTTGGCATAACCTTCCTTCACACCGTCGTGGTTCATCGAGGTAAAGAGGATTTCTCCAGCACCACGCTCCTGCGCCTCATGGGCCCACTCAAACAAACCTCTTTCCGTGCGCTCCCGACCACCTTTCAGGTAGCAATGCCAGCCGTCTTCGTCCAGTCTTGCGTCGATGGCACAGACACATACCTGCGAACCGAAACGATTCGTAATCTCGTCAATCAGTTCGGGTCTGCGGATGGCGGCAGAGTTCACGCTCACCTTGTCGGCACCGGCATAAAGCAGTCGTTCTACATCTGCCAGTTCGTTGATGCCACCGCCCACGGTGAAGGGGATATTGATCTCCTGGGCCACACGGGTCACCATCTCCGTAAAGGTCTTGCGCCCCTCGAAGCTGGCGGTAATATCCAGGAAACAGAGCTCGTCGGCGCCCTGCTCACTATAGGCCTTGCCCAGAGCCACGGGGTCGCCCGCACTCCGCAGATTCACGAAGTTCGTGCCCTTGACGGTCTCACCGTCTTTGACATCCAAGCAAGGTATAATTCTTTTTGCCAGTCCCATAATTTTCAATTATCCATTATCCATTATCAATTGATTCAAATCGATGCGACCTTCATAGATGGCCTTGCCGAAGACGACGGCGGGGATGCCCGCTGCGTCGAGGGCTTTGATATCATCGATCGACGACACACCACCGCTGGCTATCAGGTGCAGCTGCGGATATGCGGCCATCATCTTTTGATAGAGGTCGATGGCGGGACCAGAGAGCGTGCCGTCCTTCGAGATCTCCGTACAGAGCACATTCCTCACACCCGCATCGATGTATTTCTTCAAAAACGGCAGCAGATCCTCTTCCGAATCTTCCTTCCAGCCGTTGATGCTGATCTTCCCGTGACGTACGTCGGCACCGAGGATCATGCGCTCAGGACCGTATTTTTCAAGCCAGCCGATAAACAGCTCGGGATTCGTGACGGCTATCGAACCCACCGTCACCATCGAGGCTCCGGCAGCAAAGGCCTTCTCAATGTCTTCGTCGGTCTTGATGCCACCGCCGAAGTCCACCGTGAGGTTGGTCTCTGTGGTGATGGCCTGCAACACCTGATCGTTCACGATATGTTTCGATTTCGCCCCGTCGAGGTCCACCACATGCAGACGCTTGAAACCGATCTGCTCAAACTCCTTGGCCACCTCAGCCGGTGAGTCGCGGTAGACGGTCTTCTGGTCGTAGTCGCCCTTCGTCAGACGTACACACTGACCATCAATAATATCTATGGCGGGAATCAGTTCTATCATAATTCCAAGAAATTTTTGAGGATTCGTTCGCCCACCTTGCCACTCTTCTCGGGGTGGAACTGACAGGCGTAGAAATTATCTTTGTGCATCGAGGCCGAGTAGGGCAGTATATAGTCCGCCGTCGCGATCGTCTCCTCGCACACCGGCACATAATACGAATGCACAAAGTACACATAGGGATGCTCCCCGAGCCCTTCCATCAGCGGATCAACTTTCAACTCTAAACTCTCAACTCTCAACTCGTTCCATCCCATGCACGGCACCTTGTCCTCGTGCCTTTGCGGCTGGAAGCGCTTCACCTCGGCGTCGAAGATACCGATACAGTCCGTATCGCCCTCCTCCGAGTGCTTGCAGAGCAGCTGCTGACCCACGCAGATGCCGAACACGGGCTGTTTCAGGTCGCGGATCACCTCGTCGAGCTTGCGGGCCTTGAGATAATCCATCGCCTCGCCTGCATGGCCTTGTCCGGGAAACAACACCTTATCGGCTTTTTTCAGCAGTTCTGCATCATCCGTCAGCGTGGGCTCAATCCCCATCCTTCGGAGTGCATTCACCACCGAATAAATATTTCCCGCATTATATTTCACAATAGCTACGTTCATAACTATTCACTATTCACTGTTCACTATTAACTAAAGATGATCGTCTTATTCTTATATGTCAGAATCTTGCGCTGGATATGTTTGCTGACGGCATGCGAAAGCACGATCTTCTCCAGGTCCTTGCCTTTCAGCACCAGACTCTCGGGCGTGTCCTTATGCGTGATGCGCGTCACATCCTGTTCGATAATCGGTCCTGCGTCCAGCTCCGCCGTCACATAGTGGCTCGTGGCACCGATGATCTTCACACCGCGCTCGTAGGCCTGGTGATAGGGCTTTGCGCCGATAAACGCCGGCAGGAACGAGTGGTGGATATTGATGATATGATGCGGATATTCGGCAATCATCTCGTCGCTGATAATCTGCATATAACGGGCTAGCACGATAAACGAGATGTCCTCCTTCTTCAGCAGTTCCATCTCGGCAGCCTCCACCTCGGCCTTGTTAGAGTGGTCTTTCTTGATGCTCCACACATAATAGGGAATACCGAACTGGTCGGCCACATAACGCAGATCCTCATGGTTCGACACGATGCAGGGGATGTCGCAGTTAAACTCGCCTGCCTTCCAGCGTGCCAGCAGGTCGTAGAGGCAATGACTCATCTTCGAGACGAAAATCGCCATTCTCGGACGTTTGTCGCTATAATAGAGCGAGAACTTCATCTGATAGCGCTGGGCATAGAGCGTGGTGATATAGTCATAGAGCTTGTCGCGGGGGATGAGGAATCCCTCCAACTCCCATTCTATGCGCATGAAGAACATGCCCTCTACCTTGTCAACATATTGATCCAGGTAGACAATGTTACCTTTGTTGTCGGTTATAAATTTGGTCACTTCTGAGATAATTCCCTGTTTATCGGGACAATGCAGAAGCAGAATTGCGGTCGTTTCCATCTAATTTTTCTTGTCTTTTTTTGAATTCAAGGTGCAAAGGTACTCAAAAAAATCCAATTTCTCACGGAAACTCCGAAAAAAATCTCACTTTCTACTCAATAAATTGAGTAATGTTATCTCACACATATCTCACAGATCTCACAGATTTGGCCTTTGGCCATGGATTTAGCATCTTACAAACATCACCAGCGGTGATAATAATCCGTGAGATCTGTGAGATCTGTGTGACCTTTATATTATATCTGTGAGATCTAGTTCCCATCGGGTTTCGTGAGGTTGCTGCCTGATGACATCTGCCAGACGAATTGGTCGGGATCATCCGGCCGTGCGGGATCGTAGTCCTGCCACTCCTGACGCAGATAGCTGGCCAAAGGTGACTGAATCTGTTTCAGCCCCATCACCACCATCTTGGCAATCTCCCACGCCCCGTAGGGATTAAAATGTGTATTATCTGCCAGCGCCTTCTCCTGATTCGGGAACGTGTTGGCGGGGTAGTGCACCAGCGCCCGCTTCGAACCCTCCTCACCGAGCGTCTCGTAGAAAGTGGTCGACATTCGCGTGAGGTCGATCACCGGCACCTGCTCTCTTCTGGCTACGGTCTTCATCGCCTCGGGATAGTCGCCGTGGGTATTCTCGATACGACCGTCTTTGAAGAACCTGCGGGCCGTCGGCGTACAGAATATGATGTTTCCCCCGGCAGCCTTCACACGGTCGGCGAAGATTTTCAGATTCCGCGAATACGAGTACCAGGCCCCGTCGCCGGCCTTCTTTTCCTTCTCGTCATTATGACCGAATTCCACAATCACATAGTCACCTTTTTTCAATTGCGAAAGGATCTTGTCCAGACGCAGCTGGGCGAGGAAGGTGGTACACGACAGTCCACTCTCGGCGAAGTTGGCGATGGCCACCTGCGGACCGAACCAACGGGTGATCATCTGTCCCCACGATGCCCAGGGCTCGTCTTCCTGATCCACCACCGTCGAGTTGCCACATAGGAATACCGTCGTCACATCCGTAACAGGCTCTATATGAATTCGTTGCACGGCAGGCATTGAACCACAGAAGGAGAGGTTCAGTGAGTCGTCCCAGTTCTTATAATCCACCTCTCTCGGCTTCAACTTCACCCGCACATCGCCCTCGATTACCGGACTGTGTTTGTTCACGATAAACTCTACCGTCGCGAACTTTCCTTTCTTTGTCACGACCTCATCCACGTAGTGCCGTCTCGACTCAGCGCGCACCACCGTTTGTCCGGCTTTTTTCTTGTTTCCGAGCGTCACCGTCACGCGGTAATTCCCGTCGGGAACGGCCACCGAAAAGTTAAAGGGTTGCTGACTCACTTTGTTCAACACCGTGTCAATCACCTGTGCATTGCTGACCATCGTAGGACAGACGGCCATGATTAGTCCTATAAGCGTTTGTTTCATCGTTTGTTTTGTTTTCTGCTGCAAAATTACAAATTTCTCGTTAAAAAATGAACACATTTCAAAAATAATTCGTATATTTGCAGCATCAACTTATCAAATAACTCATTATACTAATATTACTAATTAATTGCAACAATGAAAAAGCTATTCTTATCCTGCCTTTTAATGCTGGCATTCGGTTCGGCCAATGCGCAGCCTGGTGGTGGAGGACGACCGCCTATGTTCGGCCAGATGCCACAGATCGATGTGAAGTTTGATGCCTATGTGGCTGCTCCCGAGGGCTTCGACAAGGAGCGTGCCGGCATCGCCCGCGGCACCATCGAGGAGACTACCTACGATTCGAAGACCGTAGGCACCACGCGAAAGATCACCGTCTATCTGCCCCCGCAGTACGACAAGTCGAAGAAATATCCCGTGCTCTATCTGTTGCATGGCATCGGCGGCGACCACCGGGAGTGGTTGCAAGGCACACCCGGCATCATCATGGATAACCTCTATGCCGACAAGAAGGCTGAGCCCATGATCATCGTCATGCCCAACGGCCGTGCGCTGCCCAACGACAAGGCGGAGGGTAATATCTACGGCATGCAGATGCAACAGGGTTTCGCCAATTTCGAGCGTGACCTGATCGACGACCTCATCCCGTTCATCCAGAGCAAATACAGCACCTATACCGATGCGGCCCACCGCGCTGTGGCCGGACTGTCGATGGGTGGCGGACAGTCGCTGAACTTCGGTCTCGGCAACCTCGATCAGTTTGCCTATGTCGGCGGTTTTTCGTCGGCGCCCAACACCAAGCGCCCTGAGGAGCTCATCACCGATGCCGACGCCGTCAAACAGAAGAACAAGCTGCTCTGGATGGTCTGCGGCAGCGACGACCGTCTGATGTACAACAGCTCGCGCCTGAAAGCCTTCTGCGACGAGAAGGGCATCCCCTGCACCTTGATCGAATATCCTGGCGGCCGCCACGATTTCGTGGTCTGGAAATACGGCCTCTTCAACTTCGCCCAGAAGATCTTCAAATAACCCGAATCCCCCTTATTCGTTGAAGTGGGAGGGTAAGGACAATACCATTCTGATCAATGCCGAGCGCTATGCTCCTGCTGGTGTGCTGGCTCCAAAGAGTGCAGCTGACTTGGCATTCACGATGCACATGCTGTGGCATCTCAGTGAGCGAGGCACCGCTGCCATCGTAGAATTCCCGGGAGTGCTCTATCGTGGTGGCGATGAGAAGAAAATCCGCCAGTATCTGGTGAGCCACAACTATGTGGATTGTGTGATACAGTTGCCTGCCAACCTCTTCTTTGGCGTAGGCATCGCCACTTGTATCATCGTGCTGAAAAAGAGTGCCAAGGTGGATTCGAGTGTGCTCTTTATCGATGCCAGTAAACTCTTCCAGAAGAATGGCAACAAGAACCTGCTGCTGCCTGAACATCAGGACAAGATCATGCAGCTATTTGAAAACCGCAAGGATGAGCAGTATCTGGCCAAGTTGGTAAAGAACGATGATATCCTTGCCAACGACTGCAACCTCAGCGTATCCAGCTATGTAGAGCAGGAGGACACCCGCGAGGTGATCAACATCACTGAGGTCAATGCCAAACTCGAAACCCTCATTGCCGAGGGCAACGAACTGAATGAGAAGATTGAGGCTATTATTAAGGAATTAGGAGAGTAATACGCATATTCCCTCATAAAATTGGCATAAAATTATAATTATTCCCTCATAAAATTGGCAGCAAAGCTCTGAAGTTCCCCAAGAAAATTGGCAAAAGTACTATAAAGTTCCCCAAGAAAATTGGCAAAAAATTTGGAAGTTCGTCCGAAAAAGTGTAACTTTGCAGCGATAATTCGTCCAGAAAAGTGTAAATCGGTATGAAGAGAAAACTATATAATGCGCTGATAGAGTGGAAAAACGACCCAGACCGCAAGCCTTTGGTGCTTGAGGGAGCTCGTCAGGTGGGTAAGACTTGGCTGCTAAAAGAGTTTGGCAAGAACGAGTTCGGTAATCTGGTATATGTCAATTGTCATGACGATGAGCGTATGCAAAATCTGTTTCAGCAGGATCTTCATGTGGAACGTATCATGCAGGCGCTCCAGGCTTTTACTCAGCAACCTATTATTGCAGGAAAGACACTTATCTTTATAGACGAGATACAAGAGGCTTATAGAGGTCTTGACAGTCTGAAATATTTTTGTGAGAATGCACGCGATCAGCATATTGTTGTCGCTGGGTCTTTATTGGGTGTAACACATCGTCCTGGCGAATCCTATCCTGTGGGTAAGGTTAATTTCCTATATTTGTACCCTATGAGTTTTGAAGAATTCCTGTGGGCTAAAGGCGAGGAGAAATTGGCAGAGATGATTGCAAATTGTGATTGGAAACTGATGAGCATCCTTGATACGAGGATACAGGAACTACTTAGGCAATATTACTACGTTGGCGGTATGCCCGAGGCTGTGCTGGATTATACCAATCATAGCGATGTGAATAAGATAAGGAAGATACAAAAAACCATCCTTAAGACATACGATAACGATTTTGCCAAGCATGCAGGCAATGAGACGGAGCGTATACGCCTTGTGTGGAAGAGTATACCAGCCCAACTGGCCAGAGAGAACAAGAAGTTTATCTACGGAGCCGTGAAACCTGGAGGGCGTGCACGCGATCTGGAATCTGCTATCCAATGGCTAATTGATGCGAAATTGGCATTTAAAGTGCATCGTTGCAGTAAGCCTACCATGCCGTTAAGTTTCTACGAAGACTTTAATGCATTTAAACTGTTTACGCTCGATGTTGGACTTTTAGGAGCAATGGCAAATGCTCCTGCCAGTTTGATGTTGACAAGCAATGATGTGTTTAAAGAGTTTAAGGGGGCTTTCTCTGAGAATTATGTTTTTGAGCAACTTAAAATGTTCGATGATCTGAGCATCTACTATTTTAGTAAAGAAAACTCTACTCAGGAGATTGACTTCCTTGTACAGACAGATGAACGAATAATCCCCATTGAGGTAAAGGCAGAGGAGAATCTGAGAAGCAAGTCACTTCGTGGCTTTATTGTCGAAGATTATCCTAATGAACATTTCAAAGGCTTGCGCTGCTCCATGAAGCCCTATATTGATCAGGACTGGATGGAGAATATACCGCTTTATGGGGTTCTGGGATATATTAACAAGCAAATCGTTAAAGAGTCAGGAGAGTAGCGTATGGATGCAATATGGGATTGGGCAAAAGAAAACTTTGATCTGATAAGCCTGTTTGTTGGCATAATAGGTGTTGTCATTGCCGTTATATCATTGATGTACGAGATAAAGAAAAAGAAAGAGAAGAAGTAATATGGTTGAGTGGAAGAAGTTAGGTGATATTTGCGAAGTGCAAAGAGGTAAGCGCTTGACAAAAAATCTTCTTGATGACAATGCTGCTTATCCGGTGTATCATGGTGGTCTTGAGCCATTAGGAAAGTATGGACAATTCAATAGGGAGGCTAATACTGTGATGGTTATAAATGTAGGCGCTTCAGCTGGAACTGTAGGATTTAGTGATAGCAGATTTTGGTCTTCAGATGGTTGTTTTTGCATATCTCATTCTAAACTACTTAATCTGCATCGGGAGATGCGGCCTTTATTCCCAGAAAAATTAGTATCTTTGCACCCAAATAGAGAATAACCATGATGAAAAGACTATTTTTGGCACTCGGTCTGACGGTGATGACGGTGTGAGGTGCTTCGGCACAGGAGACGGATCAGAATCTGGCGCGGCATAATTTCTTCTATGCCGGGCAGAGTAAGCAACGACGAATGTTTATCGTGAAGGATGGACAGGTGAGCTGGGCCTATCAAGACCGGTTGAAGCGCGGTGAGATCAGCGATGCCGTGCTTTTGAGTGACGGACATATCCTGGTGGCCCATCAGTATGGCGTGGCTGAGGTGACACAGACCTCAGAGACCGTTTGGAGCTATGCGGCACCGGAGGGAATGGAGATTCACACCATCCAACCTATCGGCAGGACGCATGTGGTGTTTGTGCAGAACGGCAAACCGGCCAAGGCCGTGGTGATGGAAATCCCCCAGTGCCGCATCGTGAGAGAGTTTGAACTGCCCATTAACGAAAAGGGTTCGGTGCACGGTCAGTTCCGCAATGCCCGGCTCAGTAGTCGCGGCACATTGCTCGTCGCCAACATGGCAATGGGCTGCATCCACGAGTTTACGAGCGACGGCAAGGAGGTAGACCGATGGGGCGGTATGCTGCCCTGGAGTGTGCAGGAGATGCCGAAGACAGGTAATCTGCTCATCACCGGCAGGAAGGGCAGAATTCAGGAGATCAACCGTCAGGGACAGACCGTGTGGGAACTGAACACCACCGACTATGGTGTGACACAGCCGCAGAAGACCGTGCGCCTGAAGAACGGCGGACATCTGATCAATAACTGGTATAACGAGTGGAACAAAGAACCGATGGACACGGCGAATGCCCCCGTGCAGGCCATCGAAGTGGATAAAGACGGAAAAGTGGTGTGGCAGCTCAGGGCTTGGAAGAATCCCGATCTCGGGCCGTCGACGACCATCCAGTTGCTCGATGAGCCTGTCAACCGCGACAGGCTGTTCTTCGGTGAGTTTAATCCGCAGAAACCGAAACTCTTTGTCGGCCCGAATGAGCCGATGGGTGAGGGTAGGGGCATCCATCCGGGGCGCGTGGCATGGATTCATGCGCCAGGTGTGGCCCGATGGGACGGCAAGACCGGCCTCTGGGTGGAAGACCGCTGGAACGACCAGACGAAGGCCGATGCCATGATACCCGAGGCTGTGATGCAGCTGACGGGCAAAGCGACGGCGAAGAAAGCCTGGCTGGCACTGTTCAAGCACTTTAACAAGACCCACGGGCGCGGCAACCGAGGCTATAAGAAGGGTGAGAGCATCGCCATCAAACTGAACCTGAACAATGCCATCACCCACCACGACACCATTGAACTGAACTCGTCGCCTTTCGTGACACTGGCCCTGGTGCGCTCGATGGTGCGCGACGGGGGTGTGCGCCAGCAGGACATCATCCTCTGCGAACCCAGCCGCGCCATTACCGACAGTATTTATAATAAGGTGCATCGCGAGTTCCCCCTGGTGCGCATGATTGACAACATCGGCGGCGACGGGCGCGAGAAGTGCGAGTACTATCCTGAGCAGATCACTTATTCCGTCGACAATGGCAAGATGGCACGCGGACTGGCTAAGTGTATCGTGGATGCCGACTATCTCATCAACTCGGCCCTGCTCAAGACACACAGCGGACCGGGCGTGACGCTGACCACCAAGAACTGGTATGGTGCGACCGACATCAACCTGCTCTGGCGACAGAACGCCCACAACAACGTGAGTCAGGACAAGCGCAACGGCAAACCCCAGTATAAGACCTTCGTGGACTGGATGACACACAAGCACATGGGTCAGAAGGCGCTGCTCTTCCTGATCGACGGCACATACGGCTCGCGCGACGTGAACGGCGCACCCAACCCCAAGTGGATGAAGGAGCCCTTTAATGGCGACTGGGCCTGCTCGATCATCGTGTCGCAGGATGAAGTGGCCTGCGATGCTGTGGGTATGGACATCATCATCAACGAGTGGCCGGAGTTCGGCTCGCTGAACTATTGCGACGAGTATCTGCGCGAGGCGGCCTCGCTGCCCCATGCCCCCAGTGGCACGGTCTACAAGCAGGAGGGCAAGCCGGTGGAGCAACCCCTCGGACTCTTTGAGCATTGGAACAAAGACCATCAGTATAAGAAGATTGACCTCAGATACAAGAAGCTATGATGATGAAAAGGTTGGTGAGTGTGATGGGGCTTTTGTTGTTGTTCGCAGGCATGAAAGCCCAGGTGAATGATGCTTTTCAAGGTGTGCTGCCTGTGACCGACCCTATGATGAAGAAAAGTCTGAACGGCGAGTGGCAACTGAAGGTGATAAAAGGGATCGCAGATAGTCAGACGGTGCCTGCCCTTGATGAGACGTGGGGCAGAATCCCTGTGCCGGGCTGTTGGGAACAATATGGCTTCTGCACACCCAGCTACGACAAGGCCCAAGCGCTGACGGGATATTACCGCACCACATTCACCGTGCCTGAAGCATGGAAAGGTCAGCAGGTCTTCATCCGCTTCGACGGCGTGCTATATGGCTACGACCTATGGGTGAATGGCAAGGCTGTGGGATTATGGCGCTCGGGCTATAACACTGCCATCTTCGACATCACGCCTTATCTCAGCAAGAAGACAGCGACGCAGGCATTGGCCCTCCGCGTCATCTCGCAATTCAGAGGAAGCGATTTCGACTATAATGACGACTGGGCACCCAATGGTATCTTCCGTGATGTGACGCTGATGGCTGTGCCGAAGACGCATATCAGCGACATGACGATCCGGACGAAGAATACGGGTGAGGTGATGGTCAGCACGGCTATCGCTAATGCTGGCAAGGGCACTGAGGTGAAGCATGAAATCTACGACGCTTGCGGAGAGAAGGTTGCTTCGGGCAATAGTCCCCGCTTGACGGTATTTGAACCACATCTGTGGACCGCAGAGACGCCTTATCTGTATACCCTGAAGACAACGCTGCTACAGAAGGGCGGTCCCCGAGCCTCGTCGAAGGGCAGGACGCTGCAGACCTTCGAGCATCAGTTCGGTTTCCGTGAACTGACGATCGACGGGAACATCCTGAAGCTCAACGGCCAACCCATCAAACTGCGCGGTGTGACCTCGCACAGCACCGATCCCGTGACGGTGAAGGTCATCGACGAGGCCAGTATCCTCCGCGACATGAAACTGATGAAGGAAGCCTCCGTCAACTATATCCGCACGTCGCACTATCCACGTGAACCGCGCTTCTACGAACTGGCCGATTCGCTCGGTTTCTATATCATCGACGAGGTGCCTTTCGGCTATGGCGACAAGAATCTGTCGGACTCAACCTTCTATCCCATGTTGCAGCAACGGGCACAGGCTACTATCCGTCGCGACAAGAACCACCCGTCGGTGCTGATCTGGAGTCTTGGCAACGAGAATCCACTGACAGACATCTGTGTCCGTCTGGGTGACTATGTAAAGCGTGAACTAGACCCCTCGCGCCCTATCTGCTATCCTCAGGTAGGCTCTTATTTCCGCCGTTTCAATTACGATTTCCCCAAAGTGGCCGACATTTATGCGCCTCATTACCCATCGACATCACAGATAGCAGACTTCTATCAGCGTGCCGACCGACCGGTGATCTTTACGGAGTACTGTCACACGCTTGGCATCTCGCTGGAGGATCACGATCGCCAGTGGGACATCATCGAGCGCACGCCGGGCATTGCAGGCGGCTCGGTTTGGGAATGGGTGGATCAAGGTATGCCTTTTAGAGGGATGAAGGAAGATGGAAGAGGGAAGATGTATGGCTACGAGGAGCGCGTGTTTACGTCAGACGACGGCGGTTTTGAGATGTATGGCAACAAAGGTACTGACGGCTTGCTCTATGCTGACCGCACACCTCTGCCTAACTATTATGAACTGCAACATAATTATGCGAGAGCTTTTGTCAGTGCTGTCAATTGCGACAGCATCTCAACCAACTTGACAGTCACCAACCGCTACGACTTCCTTAATCTGAAGGACCATGTCACCTTCCACTGGACGCTGACCAACAACCGCGATACGGTGATGCGTGGTGCCTTCAGTCCAGAATGCGAGCCCCACAGCGCTGCGACATACACCTTGAATCTGCCCCGTCAGAGCGGACTCAGTCTGCTGCAGTTTGATATTGAAGATGCTCAGGGACATACGTTCCTTCATCAGAGTTTCGTGCTGAATAAGCCACAGGTGGCATGGATAGGACATGGCAGCGGAGCCGTGATGGCAAAAGACGCTACTATCCGTACCGGCCGGAAGCCTACGATGGCCGAGCGCCTGACTCAGAAAGGACGTCTGCCGGAGAAATACCTGCTGCCACTCGAAAACAGTCAGGTGAAGGCCGACATCCAAAGCTCAGCTATCAAAGGCGGCGAGGAAATCAGCTTCACGCTGACGCCCGACACCGCCGACGTGTTCCGCTCGGAGTTGGGGCTGGCCTACCTGCTTGATCCGAGCATCGACCGTGTGCAATGGATAGGCTATGGCCCCTTTGCCAGCTATCCAGGGCGACATCAGGCCAACCGCTATGGCTTCTGGGCCAAGCACATGGACGACCTCTATTTTGAGGGTAATCACAGTGGCATCGATGCGGCATTCCTGTCGGACAAGGATGGCAACGGCATCCTGATAACAGGCGACTCGCTGTCGCTGAATTTCGAACAGACCGACCGAGGCATCGTCGTCACCGTCAATGCTGCCGTCAGCGGACAGGGACCGAAGTTTGCCAAGACCCACTTCCCCGGCTGGCAGAAGGTTGACAAGCCCGTGGGCGCCACATTCCAAAGCTATTATATCAAGGCCGATGTCATGCCCGAAGTGGTCAGTCGGCTGTTTGCGCCTGCTGCCGACGTGCCTGCGCCCTTCCGTCCCTTTAAGACGCAATATGATACCTATTTGCTCAAATATCCTATCCCATCTTTCCCTTAATGCGGAGAATTGTACCAAACATGTAAATAAATATGGATTTGTATTTGATTATAATTCCTTTATTGATCAATATAATACTAATTTTGATTCAATTAGTGCGATATGGCAGCGGGACGGTTCTTTTGTTATATAGGCCGCGGTGAAAGGTCCCATGAGTCATAAATATATAACGCGTTAAAGCCCCGCATCCCTGCGAGGCTTTAACGTTTTTAATAACTAACTAAAACCAAAGTATGAAAAAGACTATATATGAAGAAATTATATTTTATTTCTGATTTCTGATGCAAAGTTACAATGATTTTGAACAGATTCCAAGAAATTTCTTCAATTCTTCTTCAACTTGTATGGACAAACACCCCATCTTTGGACAAATCGTGGAAACAAGCCCAAAAGTTGTCCAAAGAGGGTATTCAACTGGGTAGTGTCACTAACCACTTCAAATTCGAGGCACCTGATGGAAAGCGACGGTCGGAATTGGATGTCACAATTTGTGACTTCCAAATTTGGAGTCGCCTGATTAACTCACACAGGGTCAGACTCCTGCAAGTCCTTGTCTTCCTCTTTAGGTTGTATAAAACCTATAGGTTTACGAGGCCTGTCTTCAACAGGTTTAGCCTGAAGTTCGGATAATGCCAAACTGATGGCATCGAGTTGGGCACGAGTGCTCTCATTGATGTCGTTCTGATCAGCCAGGATATCGTTCACTTCCTCCTTGAGTTTATATAGTTCTTGTGCTAAAGTAACGACTTTCTCTGGTAAAGTAGAGAATGAAAGCATCTGCCGCATGGCAACAAATGCTCTTGTAATCTTTATGCTCGTTTCGTCAGCTACAGGGCTGCGGAGTACACTTGATAACATCAAGGCCCCCAACTCTGTAAATGCATAAGGTAGCGATTTTTTAGGTCGCTTCATTCTTGATGTCGTCACAAATTGTGATGAGATAAGTATCCATTCTTGATCTGTGAGTTGGAACATAAAGTCTTCAGGAAAGCGTCTTGCGTTACGCTTGACGGTTTGATTAAGTGAACGGGTCTCTACCTCATAAAGCATTGCTAGGTCAAAATCAAGCATCACGCGCTGGCCGCGAATGACGTAAATCTTGGATTGTATAATCTGTAATTCGTCCATAGTAAAGTGGATTTAATTGTTAATACTCGGTTTTACGTTTGCAAAGATAAACAGAAAATCCGAATCCACAAACTGGTATTTCCGTAATGCGCTGGTACGGGCCAATTACCGCAATGTGCAGAAAGGCATCAATTATGAACCATTATTCCTGGTTCGCTTCTTCCGTAACCTGCTGCTGGGCGAGGACAATCTGTTGAAGAACAGATACATGATGATCAATGCGCTAGAAGACTGGAAAATGCCTGAAAGCGAGCTGTTACCCGACAAGCACCCGACAAGTACCCGACAATTTGCATACCGATAATCTCAACATCGTAAATCTTGTGCGTGAGGTCGGAGAAGGGGAAATGTCTGTTAAAGAAATGATGTCGGCAATGGGACTAAAGGATCGAGAGAATTTCTTGAACCTTTACCTTAATCCCGCCATCACTGAAGGTTATATCCGTCTGTTATACCCTCAATCCCCTCGCCATCCACGACAGAAATATCTGTTGACAGTTAAAGGACTTGCGTTGTTAAATGAATTGAAATAAACTCACACAGTCTATCTTTGTAGCCGAAATATCAATATATAGGGAAGGATGCCTATTGTCGAGAGGCATGGGAACTTATCGCAAGCACCGAATGGTGTTCTTTCTCAAGTCCGCACATCCTAACCCTATTTTTGAGGCAACGAGCCCACTGGGATAGCCCCGTGAGTCATAAGCATACAAACGCATTAAAGCCCCGCATCCCTGCGAGGCTTTAATGTTTTGAAAAAGGCCCGCCACTGCGAGCCAAAATTGTGTTTGATAACAACTAATGCTATTCAACCTAGATATTAAACTAATGTTACAGAGGGACGGTTCTTTCGTTATAACAAGAGAACCGTCCCTCTTCGGTAGTAAATCAAACTATTCTTAAATTTTGAGGCAAAGATAGTGAAAAACGAATGAAATACCAAATTTATTTGAGGAATTATAAAAAAGGCCCGCCGCTGCAGGCCAGATACTTTGTTAAACCTTAAATTTAATACACATGAAAAACATTTTTATTGGTGAGTGTCATCACGACAGTCCTATACTATGAAAAACACATAATTCTATCAGTTAATTATTCCTTCGCTTTTCAATTGCAGCGAAACCTACTTCTGGTATAGGTTCTTTTTCTGACTCTCCCAATTCAGTCAAAGCTTGGTATACCTTTATCAGTTCTTCTTTGGTTTCTCTTATGGCATTGTGTGTATCGATATCGCTTTCTTCCAATGCTATGATACGTTGTTTCAAATCTTCTAATTCTTTTTGAGTACTCACAATGGGCAGATTTTGTCTGATGGCCACAAATGCCCGCATGATAGAAATGTTGATATTAATGGCAGTGTCGGAATTTAATACACTACTGAGCATTGCGACACCAAGTTCCGTAAAAGCAAATGCATTATAGCGAATACCACCCCAACTTGAGGTGCCATTTTGGTACCTCAAGTTTGTAACTTCCTGATTTTCAGACAAACTTGATGTTCCGATTTGGAATTTTAGTTTCTTTTGTTCTTGCGGTGTTACTTCAAACATAAAGTCAGAAGGGAATCGTTGAATATTTCTTCTAACTGCACGTTTAAGAGCCTTTGTTTCTACACCATATAGCACAGCTAAATCGGTGTCAAGCATGACCTTTACGCCACGCACTTCATAAATCATTTGCTGGATCTTTTGTAGTTCCATAGTAATGTTGATTTAATTGTTAATATTCGGTTTTACGCTTGCAAAGATAGAGTCTTTTTCTGAAACCACCAAATATTTTTGGGAAAAATTTGCAAATATCGCAGAAATGTCATACCTTTGTCCTCAGATTGCATCAAGAGTGGCACATGCCCACCAACCGGCCTAAATTTATTCAGATCGTTGGCAGCGGTGGTAAAGCGATGCGAGTGAGATAAAAGATTCACTAAAAATTAACGATTATGGAAATCAAGAAGATCGAGAACTGTGACTATGTAATGTTCCCACGAATGCAACATCGTGGGCTGGTGTTCAAGCATGTTGAGCGCGATGCGTTCAAGGCAGAGTTAAGGCATGTTCCGGGACATGGCGATTACTGGCTGCTCCATCAGCAGTCGAAGCCCCATCTCGTGGGCCACGTCCAGCTGCCCAAGTCTGAGGCCGAGTTTGATAATATCCTTGGCTGGTGCCTTGGCCAGAACAAATGGTGCGAATACATCGAGGGCGATCTGTCGTTCCTCTGCGTCATCGCAGGCTTCAATGCCAGCGAGCTCACCCCCAAGTACCCCGATTTCATCCGCGAGCGCGTCTACGCCCTCTACGACGCCACATTCTGGTGGCATGAATACGGAAAAGAGGCGATTTTGAAGGAATCTGATTAAAAAACTTTTTTTTTTATTGGAATTCTGAGAAAAATGAAGTATCTTTGCACATTAATATGAAAAGAACCGTAAGGTCATATAAAATAAGTTTTAGTTTTTATTTATCTGTTTTTACCCTTCGTGAGAAGCGTGTGAATGAATAAAAAGGTTTATGATTAGTTTATTCCGCATTGTTCGTGAGAACCGTGCGGATTTTTTATTTTATTTATAAAATATCCTTGAAATCCTTTGTGTTCTGAAAAAAAAAGATTATCTTTGCACGTTAGAACCGAAAACCGATTATAAAGGCAATACCGAAATTCCTTATTCCCTTCCAGTGTCAGCTGAAGGATAAAGACGATAGATAATTGGAAATTAAGTGAATGGAACGATTAAATAACAATAGATGCAATACATATTAGAAGACAAATATATTGAGAACATAATTCCACATCAGCGAAAGGCTTTCGTTGATTCTCTTAGTGGTTGCCGACATGATGCTGAAGGCTTCCACATGGAATATAAAGACAAGAACTATCAATGTTTACCAATGTTAGAAAAGATAGCAGAGTCTAAAATCCAAGCAATCTCTTTTTTCTCTGGTTGTGGAGGTCTTGACATTGGTACACAAATGGCTGGCGCAAAAATAATTTCAACGTTAGATTTTGAACCAGCTACTGTAGAAACTGTCAAAGCAAATGATTTTTTCAAATTTGCTGAACATAAATGTGATGACATTCGGAATGTATCAGGGAGAACTTATTCTAAGATAATCAAAAATGCTAATCCAGAAAAGTTAATATTGGTAGGGGGACCTCCATGCCAACCTTTCTCGAAAGCTGGATATTGGATCACAAATGAGAAGAGGAAAGCATTTAATGATGAAAGGAATATGGTTGGAGAATATCTTCGATTAATTGATGAAATTCGTCCAGATGGTTTCCTGCTTGAGAATGTTGAAAGTATTCTTCATCCCACAAATAAGGAAGCTGTTGAATACATTGAGGAAAAGATATCCAAGATGGGATACTTTTTCAAAAGGTACCTGGCAAACGCTTTAGAATACGGTATACCTCAAAAGCGTAAAAGAGTTATTTTCCTTGCTAGCCGGAAAGAAATAAATGGGGAACCAGAGAAGCTTATACCAGAAGAAGTCGAAAAAGTGAATGTACTGGATTGGATAGGTAGATTCGATATCCCCTCACTCGCTGAAACTGAAGAATCAACAAAAGGCAAGACTTATGATTTTGAACTTTCAGAAGTTCCGCCAGGACACAATTATATTGCTTTGTCTGCAAGGGATAATTATCCAAATCCCAAGTTCGTCGCAAATAAGCGTTTCTGGAATTTCTTGTTAAAACTCCATCCTCTACAACCATCGTGGACTATTGCTGCGCAACCAGGCCCATGGGTTGGCCCTTTCCATTGGAACAATAGAAGATTAAGAGTGCAAGAAGTTGCAGCAATACAGACATTCCCTATGGACTACAAATTTGTTGGTACTAGGAGGGTGATACAGAAGCAAATAGGTAACGCAGTCCCTTCATTATTAGGAGAAAAATTTGTAGATCATCTAATTAAGAATTTATAATGAAACCCAAAATAGTAAGTATATTCTCAGGTGTAGGTGGTATTGATACGGGATTCCACGATGCAGGCTTTGAAACAGTATTCGCTAATGACAACTGGAAAGTTGCTTGTGACAGTTTCAAGGCAAACTATCCCAATGCAGAGGTTATCTGTTCAAGTATCGCCGATGTAGATTTTAAAAGTATAAAAGAAAAATACGGAGAGATAGATGGTCTCGTAGGAGGCCCTCCTTGTCCCCCTTTCTCAAAATCTCGTTTTTACAGGACAGATAAAAAACGAGGTATTGAAGATGAAAGTGGATTCCTGACTGTGAGTAATTATTTTCGTGCTTTAGAAGAGTTGGATCCAAAATTCTTTTTTTTCGAAAATGTTGCAGGTTTTGTTTATAAGCCTCATCAGGCCGCTTTAGAGATGGTGAAAGAAGAAAGCGAAAGGTTGGGGTATAAAATAGAATATAGAGTTGTCAATGCGGCAAATTATGGAGTCCCACAATTAAGGCAACGATTTATTTGTGTCGGAGTTAAAAAAGAATTCAAAGACTTCGTGTTCCCAGCAGAGACTCACTCAGAAAAGGGTGATGATACCCATAAGAAGTGGGTAACTTGTGGTGAAGTGATAGGTGATATTGATTTTGATTTGCCTGAAGACAAGGACAGACTCGCAGGGTCTAAACATAAGGATCTTTTAGCATTAGTCCCACCCGGTGATAATTATCTCTACTTTACAAAGGAAAGAGGATACCCGGAACCAATATTTAAATGGAGGTCTCGTTATTGGTCTTTCTTGTTGAAACTATCTCCGGAAAAGCCATCATGGACAATCCAAGCTAGTTTCTCCAATAATATGGGGCCTTTCCACTGGAAAAATCGTTTCTTGAGAATACAAGAAATTCAGAGAATACAGACATTCCCTGACGATTACGTATTCTTAGGTAAATTCTCTGATCAATGGAGACTTATCGGCAATGCCGTTCCTCCTGTGCTTGTGAATAAGATTGCTCAACAGATTCATAATTATTATTTCAATGCCTAATGAATATAAAATAGTAGATACCCATTCGCCAGACTATTCACTAGTAGATGGCATACCTTTTAACAAGTTTGACGCTGGTGCAGAACTTGTTTTTCAACTAGAGAAGTTCTTCCCAGGCATGTTCCTTCTTGAGGAGATTTCTTCTCGTCAGGGAACGGGTGGAATGAAAGAATCATTATTTAAATGCACATTTACTCCTGAAGAAACAAGTGAAAACCACTTTTATATATATGCATTAGAAATAGAAAGTGGTGGCCGCGACAAGCCATTCGAACATAGAGTACAATTTAGGCATAACTCTCAATGGAATCCTAAATTAGCAGATCTTACAATTATGACACAATTCTGTGATGAAAAAGAAATGCTTACAAATAAGGAATGTTATGTCATTGGTATTACAAAACATGATTCTGACGATCATGATGTTATATTTTCTTCATTTCATCCGTTCAATTTATTAAGTGAAGAATCTAAAAACATTGAAACTGAAGCGACCTCCCCTAAATCAATTCAGGTTAAAGTACAATTTATCCAAGAAGCATATTTGAATGATATAAGCTGTCAGCATAAAGAAGACGGATTTAACGTAATTAATTACAAACCGCAATATTTCCTTTGGTATATGGCAAATAGAGATGAACTGCATTTGGCAGATATACAGAAAGTTAACGAATTAATTAACAAGGCAAGGACTGAAAAATACTTCAGGCCAGTTTCTCAAATTCCTGTTTGTACAGAAGACATTCAAAAGATGGTTATATCTGCACTACGCACAAAACCATTCATTCTTCTTGCAGGCATAAGTGGTACGGGTAAATCCCGTAAAGTTCAAGAACTAGCCTATCTTACTTGTAAGAGAGATGGTATTCATGATAAGGATGAGACTGCACCAGGCAACTACATGCTGATACCTGTTAAGCCAAATTGGCATGATAGTACAGAATTGCTTGGTTATTACAGCTCAATCACTGGGAAGTATGTGCTTACTGATTTTATCCGATTTATTTGGAAGGCTTGGGTGCATAAGGATGTTCCATACTTCCTCTGTCTTGATGAAATGAACCTTGCTCCGGTGGAACAGTATTTTGCCGAGTATTTGAGTATTTTGGAAACAAGAAAACTTGTATATGACGAAGAAAAGAAAGAGTGGCATATTCAAACTGCCGAGATTCTTTCAAAGAAGATATTCGAGAACTTACCAACGGAAATACGAAAAGAGCCCAAAGACAAAGTAATTACCTATAGTCCCATGACATCGGACACTCGCCCTGAGATTAATCAGTTATACAAAGGAGATGATATTCAGATTATTAATTTCCTAAAAGAGAATGGTCTTCGCCTACCCGAGAATCTCTTTGTGATAGGTACGGTGAATATGGATGATACGACACATCAATTCTCCCGTAAGGTGATTGATCGTGCTTTCACCATAGAAATGAACGGTGATGAGTTGACTAAGATGTTTGATGCCAAGGATACTCTCACTTATTTAGACGATCCTATGACAATAGATGATATAAAACCACTATATGTCAAGGCTCAGGAAGTGTTGGAGGCATATCCGAGTGATGCAAATACTATTAAGACGTTTGTTCCAGAATTTTTAAACAGAATTAATGGAGAAGGCATCTTTAAAGATACTCCATTCAGAGTTAGCTATCGTGTACAAAATGAATTAGTGCTATATTATGCATCTATCCGACCACAAGGTGACTTAACTCCAGATCAGATTATACCTTATCTCCAGGAAGCGTTTATGGCAATATTATTAGAAAAGATCTTACCAAGGGTTGAGGGTGATGAAAAAGCCATGAAGTGTAATGAGAAAGGCGACTCATCGATATTATTGAATATAAAGCAATATCTCAATGAGATAAAACCTATAGAAGGGGAGCCAAGTCCTACATTCAACACACTCATTAAGAAATTGGATGAAATGAACGAAAGGGTAAAGAATAGCTACTTTACCAGTTTCTTCTCATAATAACGGATGGAGGTATTTAGATACAAGGTAGATGGTGCCTATGAATTAAAGGCGAGCACCAACGACATTTTACCGTCGTGGTATAAGTTCCGTGCCCGTATACCTGATCATGATACATATTGTTCATATCAGATGGACGGAAAAGGTGCACTCTATCTTTATGACTATGCGAGCAAATCTATGAAAGAAATGGGCTCAAATGCATGGTCAGAGTTACCTCCTGTATTTTTCGAAACCAACAATTATAACTTTACCATCTTTTTTGAGAATCTTCAGGATGGAACGTCTCCATACGTGATTCATCCGGATAAAAGGGTGAGCGAGATGTTTAATCTACAGCAAGTAGGAAATAAGGCTTTTCTGAATGGAGCCATTAATTTCTTAAATGAGCCAGGTCGTTTCGATTTAAAGTTCGCCTATACTCCAGCAAATGGTAGGGAAAGGATAGCAGAAATAAGTTTTGATGTAGTCTCACCAAAACTGGATACCAAGAATGATCTGAAGATTATCATCCAACAGATACGTGCAGAATATGATGATATAGTTTTCCGTTATCTCACACTGACGTATCAGCAATTCGCAGAGGGACGAGAGGCGAACAATGATATCATTTGGCTGGCCGTATTTAAGAACATTATTGAAGGGTACATTAATTCCGTCAGGTATATCATCCATCGTCCTCATTTCAGAAATCATCATTATGTAGATTACCTGAAAGCTGAGAGGATCAAGAAATGGACACCAAGCTTATCAGAGCGTTTTATCAATGATTGGTCTGAGGATCAAGAGAAGGCTCTCAATAATCTCTATAGAGTTGAACGCCAAGAAACTACCGAGGATACTCGCGAGAACCGATTCGTGAAGTACACCTTAGAAAGGATGGGGGAACGTCTGAAAACAGTACTGAAGAAAATCAAGATCAATAGTGGTGACCAAGTATCTGATGAGGAGAATCAAGGTTTGGATATCTATATCCGCCAATTGGAAAAATTAAAGAGTGCCCCATTATTCAAGAATATAGGACGCTTTGATGGCTTTCGTCAGGAGAGTATCGTCATGCAGCAGCGTACAGGATATTCTCAGGTATACAGATACTGGCTGATGCTTCAGAACGGCTTGAATCTGATTGATGGCAAAACTTCTGTTGGAGTGCTTCCAATTTGGCAGCTATATGAGGTGTGGTGCTTCTTGAAGATGAAGCGTATGGTGTGTCAGATACTTAACTTGGATCCTCATAATCCTGATGATATACCATATATTCATGAAAATAAGGAAACCATGTTGAATCCTTTCTTAGGCAGCGAAATGGAGGACAAAGTACTGCTGGAGAATAAGGAGACGGGAGATCTGGTAGAACTTGGATATCAATATAAATATTCGAGAACGAAAGGTGGTGTAAGGGATGATGTTCATTCCGTAACAGCTGAACAAAAGCCAGATATTGTTCTGAATGTTAAGAAAAAGGGGAATGATGTTCTTCTAACATATCTCTTTGACGCAAAATACCGAGTGAAGGGAGATGATGATCCTACTTTAGATGAAAAGGTATCAGATTATCCAGTAGAAGATACTTTGAACCAGATGCATCGATATAGGGATGCTATCTATTATGGATATAGGTCTAAGGGAAACTTAGCAAAAGAGGTTATAGGAGCATATATACTCTTTCCCGGCCGAATGAATGAAGAGAATGAATTAATGAAAATTGGAAATAAAGATTATGCCTCTTTACCTTATTTCTTAAAGTCTATCTATCAAGTCAATATTGGGGCATATCCTCTTTTACCGAATGACGACAGTGGATTGTTGTTATATAATAATCTATGTGAGATTATTCATGGGCAAACTGTTATTGACCAACTTCGAGATAGTGTGCCTCAGAGGGGATTGTCTTACTCGCCAGCAGTAGATCCTGAAGAGCAGGTCTATGTTCTTGTTGGTTTCATTGAGGATACTCAGCGTGAATGGATTTTTGCAAATAAGCATTTGTTTGGGCAATACAATATTCATGCACAAGGCGAACTTACACGTTTCCTTAATGTTTCATATCTGCTATTGTATAATAGAAGAGCAGATATTATTGACGGCTCCTGTTTCTATCAAAAGTTGGATAACTTCAATGTGAGGATCATGTCACCAGCGGAAATGAAAAATACTGGATATGAATCTAAGCATAATTATACAGGGTCATATTTCTATTATAGATTCAGGCCTCAATCATCTGATGTTTTTAAGGATATGCAATGGAATTATAAAGATTTACCCGGCAGCAATTATCCATATGAGAAGCCTTTTATTGTAACGCTAAAAGACCTAAAGAAATATGCAAGACGAATTGACAGCGAAGATGCACTCTGAGTTCACTATTGATGCTGAAACAGAGAAAAGGCATAGAGCAGGTTGTGTCTGGCTTCAGTTAAAAGCAGATGCCACCAAGGAAGAGGTTGAGGAATGTGCTAAGAGTTATGAGATTGATTATGAAACAGCCATGAAGTGGAAAGACTATTGGCTTGATCTAAAATAATAGAAGCGTTGAATGGATAAACTCTCTGCAGAACAACGGCATAAGAATATGGCTGCGGTTCATTCGAAGGATACGAAGCCAGAGTTGATTGTGCGCAGAGGGCTGTGGAGTAGGGGATTCAGATATAGGCTAAATTCTCCGAAATTGCCTGGACATCCGGATTTGGTGTTGAGGAAATACAGAACGTGTATATTCATTAATGGATGCTTTTGGCACGGACACAAGGTTACAATAACCAATAACCATGAACCAATAACCATTGAGAATTCTGAGTGCTGCAAGATTCCGCAGACAAATCGGGAGTTCTGGCTGGCGAAGATCAGGAGGAATCAGGAACGGGATATAAGAGAACAGAAGGTTTTGGCAGAAATGGGCTGGCATTGCATCACCGTATGGGAGTGTGAGCTGAAGCCGAAGGTCAAAGAGCAGACACTAAAATCATTGGCTTTTACCCTGAATAAAATATGGCTGGATGATCATCGCGTAGCAGCCAAACCTTATCCCCAATTAGAGGAAGAGGATTACAATTATTCCAGAGCAGCTGAAGAAAAATGAAACGGTTACAAATTGAAACCAGTTATAAAGGATTCCTTGACAACTGAACTTTCATTATTTTTTTTGTAGAAATTTGGAAATAACGGAAATAATAACTATCTTTGCACATTATTAATATATAACTTAAGACAATGAAATACTATTTCCCATTTGGCGAAGAATTAAAGCCGTTAAAGCAGCAGGATAGGACACCAAAGAAGGTGTTTGTACTTGGAGTATATGCAAGTGCAGTTCATGCTCGTTGGTCGTTAGGACCACGAAAAGAAGATTTGATGTGTGCAGCGATGGCAGTAGCCAGTGAGCCTCGAATCTTCTGGGATGGTAATCCGGATGAGGCTGCGGAGATAATAAGTAGGATTAAGGTACCTAAAGGACTTGGCACTTTGAAACCTGCTGGTAAGAATCTTAATGGTCCGTCTGCCAAGGTACTTGATGAGCATATTCTTGCTCCTTTAGGATTCACTCGAAAGGATGCATGGCTTTGTGATTTGTTGCCTGAAACGCGACTGAATAGCCATCAGGCAGATGTCATTAAGGATAAATATAATCCGTATATTAAAAAGTATGGCCTGAATGAAGTAACGATCCCTGAGCGCCCTAATGTGTTCTGCGATAAAAAGCGGTGTGATGAGATCGTTGCTGAGATTGAAGAGTCGAAAGCTGAGATTGTGGTCTTGCTTGGTGATATCCCTATCAAGCAGTTTCTGAATGTAGTAGCAAAGGTTGAATATAATTCTTTGCTGGAATATAAAAACCAATATGGATATGGCATTACTACTGAGGCTGTCATTAATGGTAAAAGCTATAAGATTCTTCCTTTAGCGCATCCTCGCCAGATTGGAGCCCTTGGTGGTCATAGCGAAAGTTGGTATAATGAACATAAGAAATGGGAAGAAAGAATAAAGTAGTATGAGCGAGAAAGAGATAAAAAAGATTCTTGAAGAGAATAAGGTGCTGAAGGAGGAGAATAAAAGACTTCGCCAGTTAGTGGCATACATCAAGAAAACCATTCAGGAGTATGAGGATGGGATCGTTCAGTTTCATAATGCCATTGATGCTGAAAAACAAGCCGCTTTACGCCAAGCTTATCTTGAGGCAGATAAGGGCATCGTTGGAAAACTGATGATAAAAGTAGATGATCTGCCAATAAGTGGGAGAACGAAGTCTGCGTTTAGGAGTTCGAATATAAAAACATTGGGGGATGTTGCTGCTTTAAAGCTTGTAGACATCCTGAGATTTCGCGGAATGGGTAAAACGCGAGTAAAGGAAATTACAGATATCTTGGACTTTTATGGTCTGGAATTCGGTATGGATTCAAAGGGCATCATAGAAGAGGCTCTGAAGAACTATGGCAAAAAAAAGAAAAAAGGTACTCAATAGGTTAGTATTAGGTTAATAAGATTGTTGTTTCCGCTGCACTGTTCGAGAGAATCGTGTGGCGGTTTTTTTGATGAATATTTGGAAGTTAAACGGGCAGAGTCCGAGTGCTTTTACACAATAAGACCATATTGCTGACGCCAGCAATATGGTCTAGTATTTATCTTATAATTTTACACGATCTTACTTCACCAGGACCTTTCTGACACTACCGTCACTGTAGCGGATGATGTTGATGCCCTTCTGCATCTTGTTCTGCGCCTTTCCTTCCAGCGAGAAGACCTTTACTGGATGCTTTTCCTCCTGCAGATCCTTAATGCCTAAGGTATAGCTACCGTAGATGGTAATATCGTGGTCAGGCATCGTTTCTGGTAAATCTATCCATGCGAACTCATAGCCTTCGCGATAATAAGGAGGAGTAATATAAACAATTTGATCACCATACTTGTAAGTTCGTATCATGTACACCTTACCATCTATCATATAGGAAATGGTATGGAATTTCGAATCCTTATGGGTGAAATAGCCCGGATTATCTGATCCGCCATCAATATGGGCATAGTCACCACCAGAATTACCTTCCACATAAGAATCATTCATATCCAGGACTTGTATCTTTTTCATAATGGTAGTCCCCTTAAAATCGCCACATTGGAACAGCAAGTGACAATCTTCAATGTTGTAAGCAAAATTTGGGAATAACACTTCAATCTCTTGGAAATCACCAGTGGATACAACATCAACAGTTGTCTGATCATAATTATCCCATATACCCATATTGATTTGGAGTGTACCGTTTGTGGGGAACTTGGCGGTCACGACAACTTTATAAGAGCCCCCCTGCTTAAGGTTAAAACTGCCATCAGGAATAACCATGACCTGAGGCTCCCAATACATTCCAACCGTTTTGTCAACGTAAATCGCTATACCATCAGGATTGGAAGTAACAGAACCGTTGGTCTGACTGTCATCAAACTGATACCAGTAAGGATATTCGCCTTCAAAGCCACCTGTCCAGTCTTTTTCTGCTATGACGCTAATGGTAGTAGAGCCATTATTATAGGCCGTTCCTGCACCTCCAATTAAACTGTAGCAAGCCTCAAACATATCATCTGCATATAAAACATTCGACATGTTCCAATGATCATTTGCATAAATAGTTGTAAGATTTGAACAACCAGAAAACATTCGCTCCATATCCGTTACATCAAATGTATTGAACCCACTCACGTCAAGGCTTGTTAGCTTGCTACAGCCAGAGAACATGTGTGCCATATTTCTCACATTATCTGTCTTGAATCCACTTACGTCAAGGCTTGTCAGCTTGCTACAGCCAGAGAACATATATCCCATGTCCAGCACATAGTCTGTCTTGAAACCATTCACGTCAAGGTCCGTCAGACCAGAACAACCATTGAACATATTGTTCATATCTGACACATAATATGTATTGAAGCTACTCAAATCAAGGTTTTTCAGGCTTGAACAGCTTTGGAACATCGAATTTACGTACCCTAACTTATCTGTCTTGAATCCACTCAAATCAAGGTTTGTTAGACTTGAACAGTTTTGGAACATCGAATTCATGTAGATTACTTCATCTGTCTTGAAACCACTCAATTCAAGGTTTTTCAAACTTGAACAGTTATGGAACATCGAGCGCATGTCTTTCACATTTTCCGTATTTAATCCACTCACGTCAAGGCTTGTCAGGCTTGAACAGTCTCGGAACATATAACTCATGTCTGTAACCTTTGACGTATTTAGATTCTCAAGTCCTGTGATAGACTTTATTTTACTCCATCCAAGGAAAAAGAAACTAAGATTATTCATTTCTAGATTGGCAAAAGATGAGTCGATAACACATTCGGTAGCCTGCTTTGCATAATCTAACCACTCATCCTTATCAGGTAATATAGTCCCCGTACGGTGAGATATCTCCTTATCATAGTACAATGTTATCTTTCCACTATCAAGTACTGCATATCGGCTTGGGCTATCTGGATATGCTGGCTGAATACCAATAACAGCTCCATTCCTACTTTTATAGTTATACCCTATATACCCAACAAGGTCTGTCAATAAAAAATAATCATCATAAGAGCCTCCCCAGCCCCAGTTCACATGAAAATAGCCATCTCTGTACCCATCTAAGACAAAAGCATGACCATTAATAACTTTAAATGGTTCTCCTTCATACAATACAGGTCGTCCGCTTTTTAACTCATCATATAACCTCTGTTCCCATATATCCGACTTACCTCGTGTAACATATTCTGCCAAGTAATCATATTCAAAATACTTGCGGAGGGCTTTGGCGGCATTAAGAAGGGTCGAACCGCTACCTTCCTCTGTAGCATAATCCATTTTAACAGATGTTCCACATAACATCATCAAAGTGGATATAGCTTCTATTTGTTTATCACTGTAGTCTTCCTCACTATCATATTTTTCTAACATATTTTCCCAGTCAATGGCCGTTATAGGTATAGCTGGCAAGTTTATCTTTCTGGTTTCTGATGTATAGCCCGGAATGATGTCTGTCGTCTGTTTGGGCCACTGATAATAATACATGATTTGTGCCATCGCTGTGGCAACACAGCCTGTGACAGCATGATCACCATCTACTATCGGACATTTTTCATTATAATATTTACCTTGATCAAAATGGCATTTCAGTAAAGGACTGATTTCTTCTCTTTCGGTCATAGAACGTCTTGATGCCGGAACTTCCGGATGTTCTCGCAGGTATATCACTTGGTTGGCATAGCCCTCCAGCCAGGCACGCATGTTGCAAGGAATAGTCTCGGCATCGAAATGCCCCGTATAGGAATAGCCTAACACATCAGGCATGCGCTCGTCACCACTCACAACCACATAACCACCGTTTGCCTCGTCGTTAAAGGCATAAAACTCGTCGCGGTCATTGGCCAATACTAATCTTGGCGTTTTGTTGGAAGCGCTTCTTTTTGTGGACGACTTGTCTGATTTGGTCAGAAAGGTAAATGCCTTTTGCTTTGCGAGCTCCGATGAAACCTGTTGGGCTAAAAGCATCAAAGGGCTAGTCAGGAATACGAGCAAACATGATATTTTAAAGGACTTCTTCATATTAGTTATTTGTAATTAGGATTATTCTTGGGGCAAAGATAAGAAAAAAAATTCTTAAATACAAAAGAAATAGCAAAAATGTTGTCCAAGGATTTGTGTTTTCGATAATTATTCGTATCTTTGCAGCCGTTTGTAATGAATCGCTAAGAACCTTATCATGAAGCGTAGGGGAAATAGACTGGATAAGAGAGCAGAAACAATTTGCTGCTGAGAATATACGAATGGAGAGGGAATATCAGGAGTTGGAAAGAGAACTCGAAATTCAAGAGATTCAAGACGCTATTGATGATATCAACGCCAGGGCTTATCGGGCATACCGAGAAGAACAGTCTGCCTATGACGATTTCTTGGCTTCATTAGATATGGCAGATAAATAATTTAGGTATTGAGGCTATGGCACGTTTAGTTTTTATATTAATAATTGCTCTGCTGTTGTCGTGTGGAGAACAGAAGAAGCAGCGAGAAGTGGAGTGGAGTAGTGTAGAGGTGGAGGAATCTCGCGATACTGTCTTGGTGCAGGATACTGTGCAGACTGCCGCATCAGCACCCGAAGAAGATGTGAAGCCAGCAAAGGTGCAAGTTTCTTCTTCAGGGTCTGTGAGATCTTCATTAAAGAAATACAATGATGACAATCTACGTGGATGGGATCCTGCGTCTGAGGATGATATGGATGACAACGGTATGAGCCGCTATATGGAGAATAATGATGAAGAGGGTTGGGATTAAGGCAATAATGCTTAATTAAAGCAAAAAACAAGTGCAAATTGTAGATAATACGAATTAATTATATATCTTTGCAAAAAATATGGATTATGACATACCTGAATCAGTTTCACAAAGAGGCAGTGGAGAGGAAACTGCGGAAAATCGCAGAATCCATGAAGTCGCCGATGAACTCCATCGACGCTGCCAACTATATGAAGCGCAACTTCGAGATAGCCAAGGCGATGTAAACCATCTGGATGTAGAACAACGTGTGGCTGAGCTATATGCCAAAGAAAACGGTATGTGGCTTCCAATGAGTAATGTTTTCGATTTAGGCGTTCCTGGGCCATGTGGCAACGAAAACGATACCTATGTTTCTAATGACATTATCTATAAAGTTAACAACCTGCTAAATACAGGTAGTATCCTGCGCTTGCTCGACAGGGTAACGTGGCATAATAATCTGTTTTACGATACAGCCTATTCCCTTTATACCTTTACAGGTTTCGATGGACGTACTATCATGCCTGTATTAAAACAACGGCTGATAAAAGATGCCGTTCCCGCAACTTCCATAGAGATAGGAACCTATATGGCAGCCATTGGCTTTTCCAAACAAAATGATGAAGGTCGATATGCTAATGATGAATATGTTGTGTGGGATTTGGTTCCAAGAAACGTATTACGAGATAAAGATGGCGATATATATGTTGTGGATGCGGAGATAGAAAAAAAGAAATAAAGCATTCAATAGGTTAGTATTAATAGGTTAAGATTGTTTATCCGCTACATTACTCGTGAGAATAGTGTGGCGGATTTTTTATTTGGATAACACTTGTTTTTCCAAAAATCTGTTAATTGCTCGTCTGAAATCTTAATTGGAGTTAATGGTTCTGGGGGTGTCACGACTTTTGAGACACCCCTTGTATTATCTTTGCAGAAAAATACAATAATACAGATCTAAAATATTAAATCATGAAGCCAGCAAAAATATATCAGCAGTACATCTGGATCGTCAATACGCTGCGCCAGTATAAGTAGTTGTCACTTGATGAGTTGAACACGCTGTGGATGAAGGATCAGGTGATAGAAGGGAGACCTTTGGTTCGCCAGACTTTCGCCAAACACAAGGATGCCATCCTCAATATGTTTGGTATTATCATCGAGTGTGATCTGGAAGATAAATACCGGTATTACCACAAAGGCATCGAGGTGCTGGAACCACAGGATTTCCGAGAGAAAATACGCGATTATTTAGTAGAAACACTTAGCAGGTATTGATTTGAAAAAATGGCATCGTTCGCAGTATCCAATTATCAATTCACAAAGATAACTTTTTTCCCCCTATGTTTGCAATCTCGCAAAAGTTTTGTAACTTTGCAGCAGAATAAACCAAAACCAGTTACAAGACGATAAGAATGATGAGACACTTCTGGATGATAATGATGATCGCTGGCGTGGTGTGTGCATGCGGTCAGAGGGCTTCTCAGACTGAGGGCAAGGATACGGCGGACAGTACTGCTGCCATCGTGGGTCAGGACAGCCTGATGGCTGATGCAGGGAATGTCGTCGCGGTGGAGACCGTAAAATTCGAGAAGGACGACTCTACCGCAGAAGTGTCGCTCCTCGTCCAATGGCCGGTCAGTGGCGACAAGGTGATTGTGGACAGCCTGCGGAAGCATATCTGTTGGTTGCTTGACGGCGAGTTTGATGGCCCCAAGGACATCCAGACCTATGGTCAATCGCTGTTCGAATCGCTGTCGGCAGACTGGCATGACGTATATGACGAGATGGAGCCGGACGATCGCTTTGGTGCCTTCTCGAAGACCCACGAGATCACCAAGATGGTCGAGACCGATCGCTACATCACCTATTTTTATAGGACACATGTGTATAGTGGCGGCGCTCATGGCTTTACCACAGAAGTGGGCTTCACCTTCCGCAAGAGCGACGGCAAACAGATTCCCCTGCTCACCAACACCGATTCGCCCAAGCTGTCGGCGCTGATCAAAGAGGGCGTGAGGCGCCATTTCTCCGACGATGCCGACCACCCGCTGAGCGACGAGGAGCTGCTGGAGTATCTTTTCGCCGAGGAGGTAGGATCGCTCAACCATATCCCCCTGCCCGGCAATCCTCCCTATCTCTCCGAGACGGGCGTCGTATTCAACTATACCCAGTACGAGATAGGCCCTTATTCCTCCGGCATCATCATCTTCGAGATTCCTTTTCAGGATATCCGTCCTTTCCTCATGCCTGAGGCTTTGGAGCTGATAAGAAAATAATCGGCGAATTTTTGTTTTTCTCGAGATTTTTTCGTAATTTTGCCAACAGAAACGAATCACGACAGATGCATATCGCCATAGCAGGAAATATCGGCAGTGGGAAATCGTCGCTCACACAGCTGCTCGCCAGGCATTACGGCTGGGAGCCGCGCTACGAGGCTGTGGAGGGCAATCCCTATCTGGAGGACTACTACCGGGACATCCACCGGTGGTCGTTTAATCTGGAGGTGTATTTCCTGAAAGAGCGTTTCCGCGACCTGATAGCCATCGCCGAGACCGACCATACCATCATACAGGACCGTACGATCTTCGAGGGTGTGTATGTGTTTATGGCCAACAACCACGCGATGGGTAATCTGACCGACCGCGATTATGACACGTATATGGAACTGTTCCACCAGATGATGTCGCTGGTAAAACTGCCCGACCTGATGATCTACCTGCGGGCATCGGTGCCACACCTAGTGAGCAACATCCAGCAGCGCGGGCGCGACTATGAGCAGACCATCCAACTGGAATATCTGCAGAACCTGAACGCGCGCTATGACGACTTCATCTACAAGAAATACAAGGGTAGAGTGATGACGGTGGAGAAAGACCAGCTCGACTTCATCCACAACCCTAAGGACCTCTCGCAGATCATCGACCGTATCGATGCCGAACTCTTCGGACTCTTCTCAAATGTCCCTTTAACTCCCCTTTAACTTCCTTTTAACTTCCCTTTAACTCCCAAAATCATGCACATCGCAGTAGCAGGAAACATCGGTAGTGGCAAGACCACATTGACCAAATTGCTGGCCCACCGTTATGGCTGGACGCCAAGGTTCGAACCCGTAGACAACAACCCCTATCTGGCCGACTTCTATGCCGACATGCCCAGATGGTCGTTTAATCTGCAAATCTACTTCCTGAGCAAACGCTTCAAGGAGGTGGTGGAGATATCGAAGTCGAAGGAGGTGATCATCCAAGACCGCACGATCTTCGAGGATGCCCGCATCTTCGCGCCCAACCTGCACGGGCAGGGCATGATGAGCGACCGCGACTTTGCGAACTACTCCGACCTGTTCGACCTGATGATGTCGCTGGTGAAACTGCCCGACCTGATGATTTATATCCGTTCGAGCATCCCCACGTTGGTGGCACAGATCCAGAAGCGCGGACGTGAGTATGAGCAGACCATGCGACTGGACTATCTGCAGGGACTGGAGAAGCGCTACGAGGACTGGATAGCGGGCTATAAGGGACAGCTGATCATCGTTGACGGCGACCATTGCAAGTTCGGCGAGAATCCCGAAGACCTGAAACAGGTGACGGACATGATCGATGCCAAGTTGTTCGGTCTCTTCCCGATGGAATAAAGAAAAAGGATATATACTTACTTATGAAGAAACATTTTTTGATTTTGCTGATGCTGGGTGCGGCGGTCGGCTGCTGGGCGCAGGGACCGAACGACTCCGGCGAGTATTACAAGGCTGCCGACAGTAAGAAAGGTGCGGCGCTGAAGACGGCCCTCTGCGGGATTATCTACAACCGCGACGAAGAGGGTGCCGATCTGAATGCGACCTATAAGGCCCTGTGGACCCACTTCCGCACGACCGATGCCCGCGACGACGGTTCGGTGTGGGATATGTATTCGAACCTGCGGGCGATGACTTTCGGCGACGACCAGGACAAGGGTTCGGGCGGTAATAAGGAGGGCGAATACTACAACCGCGAGCACTCGTTCCCCAATAGTTGGTTTGGCGGCAAGGTGATGCCGATGTATACCGACCTGCACCACATGTATCCAACCGACAAGCTGGTGAACAACAAGCGCGGCAATAATCCCTTCGGCGAGACCGAGGGCGAGACGTTCAAGTCGGATGGGGGATTCAGCAAGCTCGGCAAATGTACCGTTGAGGGTTATGACGGAACGGTATTCGAACCCAACGACGAATACAAGGGTGATTTTGCACGAACCTATTTCTATATGGTGACCTGCTACGAGGAGAAGCTGGCCGACTGGTATCAGAACTATGCCGAATCGCAGCCCACACTCGACGGCAATGCCTATCCGGGGCTGAGCACATGGCAGTTGACGATGCTGATGAAGTGGGCAAAGAACGACCCCGTGAGCCCTAAGGAAATCAACCGCAATAATGCTGTCTTCGGCATCCAGCAGAACCGCAATCCCTTTATCGATTACCCCGGACTGGAGGATTATATCTGGGGCGATAAAACGGATGTGAGCTTCAGTTATTCGGATTATAATACCGCCATCAAGGGCATTTCCGACCTCGAAGAGTCAGAAGAAGCATCACAGCCTGAGAGCATCTTTGCACCCGACGGTAAACGCTTGGAGAAACCGCGTAAGGGACTGAATATCATGCGGTTGAAGAATGGAAAGGTGGTGAAGACAGTTGACGGTTTGCAAACTTTTGCGAACTGATCAAACGGCTGCGAACTATTGCAAACAGAGATGCAAACTATTGCGAACGAAAATATTTGGAAGTATCGTTTATAAGTCGTAACTTTGCGCCATGATTCAGACAATAATGACATCCGGCCTCGGCCTCACCGAACGTGAGTGGTTCCTATTAATAATAGGTATGGTGGTCTACGCAGTACTCTTCGTGGTGACTGTACAGAACAGCCGTAGAAAGATGGTGGCCATGCACGAGAAGATCCGTACGTTGCAGGAGAGCCAGCAGGCACAGAGCTTGCAGAGCATCGCCGAGAACGAGACGAAGATCGCCGAGCTGGAGACATTGTTGAAGAAACTGGGTGACGAGAACTCGCTGCTGCGACTGGAACTCGAGGAAAAGAAGGCCACGCTGGATTATAATAATAAGGTGGCGCGCCTGGAGAACGAGAAACGCGAGCATGCTGAGACGATGATCTTCTCATCCGACGTCTACCAGCGGATTCAGGCCTGTCTGAACAGCGGACGCAGTATGACGCACCAGGACTGGACGGAGCTGACCGAGGTGGTGAACAGCATCTACACGGGCTTCACTGAGAAGCTCTACAGCCTTTACCGCATGTCGGAACAAGACTACCACGTGAGTCTGTTGATCAAGGTGCGGATCCAGCCCAAGGACATCGCACTGCTGACGGCCCACTCGAAGGAGAGTGTGGCATCGACACGCAGCCGACTCTATTCGAAGGTGTTCGGCATCAAGGGCTCGTCGAAGGATTGGGACGACTTTATATTATCACTCTAAAAACGATACGATTATGATTGAGTATTTAGCACAACACATGTGGCAGGTATGGGCCGTAGTGGCCGTGATCTGCTTGATTCTGGAACTGACGGCAGGCGACTTCTTTATCATCTGCTTCTCTATCGGTTCAGTCTTCGCCGCCATCACGGCAGCCGTGGGCGGTGGTATCTACTGGCAGCTGCTGATGTTTGCCGTGTTTTCAATCCTGGCACTCGTCTATGTGCGCCCCTTTGCCAAACGCTATCTCCACAAAGGCGAGGACAACCGCGTGAGTAATGCCGATGCGCTGATGGGTCGTCAGGGTAGAGTGGTGGAGACGGTCAAGGCCGACGGCTTCGGTCGTGTACAGATTGACGGTGACATCTGGAAGGCCGTTACCAACGAGCCCGACGACATCGCCGAAGGCAAGAACGTGCGCGTGGTAGGTCGCGAGAGCACGATCATTACAGTAGTGAGTGAATAATTAATTAAATAATCAACTTAAATTATGGACATTATGACTTATGTATTGATTGCCATTGTAGTTCTGGTGATTCTGTTCGCCAAGATGGCCCTTGTGATTATCCCTCAGTCGGAAACGAAGATTGTGGAGCGCCTCGGACGCTACTACGCTACGCTGAAACCTGGTATCAACATCATTATCCCCTTTATCGACCGAGCCAAGTCGATCGTGGTGCTGAATCACGGACGCTACCAGTATTCTACCACTATCGATCTGCGTGAACAGGTGTACGACTTCCCCAAGCAGAACGTGATCACCAAGGATAACGTGCAGACGGAGATCAACGCCCTGCTGTACTTCCAGATTGTGGATCCCTTCAAGGCTACCTACGAGATCAACAACCTGCCCAACGCTATCGAGAAGCTGACGCAGACCACTTTGCGTAACATCATCGGTGAGCTGGAGCTCGACGAGACGCTGACCTCACGCGACACCATCAATAAGAAGCTGAGCGCCGTGCTCGACGATGCTACCGACAAGTGGGGTGTGAAGGTGAACCGTGTGGAGCTGCAGGACATCACGCCTCCCGACTCTGTGCTGACCGCAATGGAGAAGCAGATGCAGGCTGAGCGTAACAAGCGTGCGCAGATTCTGACCTCTGAGGGACAGAAGGCCGCTGAGATCCTGGCATCTGAGGGTGAACGTACGGCTATCGTCAACAAGGCACAGGCTGCCAAGGACCAGGCTATCCTCGAGGCTGAAGGTGAGGCTCAGGCACGTATCCGCAAGGCAGAGGCCGAGGCCAAGGCCATCGAACTGATCACCGAGGCTGTGGGTAAGTCGACGAATCCCGCCAACTATCTGCTCGCCCAGAAGTATATCCAGATGATGCAGGAGCTGGCCGAGGGCGACAAGACCAAAACCGTTTACCTGCCTTACGAGGCTACGAACCTGCTCGGCTCGATTGGCGGTATCAAGGACTTGTTTAAGACCGAATAAATTAAAAAAGTACAATTGATTAATACTTTTTTGATGTAATTTCAATCAAAATCCAAAAATATTGTGTATCTTTGCAGCCGATTTGAATTAGACTGTATGGTACACAATATTTTTAAGGGACTGGGCATTGCCCTGATCACCCCATTCAAAGAGGACGGTTCCGTTGACTACGAGGCTCTGATACGTCTGGTTGACTATCAGCTCAGCAATGGCGCCGACTTTTTTTGTATCCTCGCGACAACCGGAGAAACACCTGTGCTCACACCAGCCGAGAAACAGAAGATCAAGGACACCATCGTGGACTATGTCCAGGGACGCGTGCCTATTCTGATGGGCTGTGGCGGTTATAACACCGCCGCTGTGGTGGAGGAGCTGAAGAATGGTGACTTCCGGGGTATCGACGGTATCCTGAGTGTGTGTCCCTATTACAACAAACCCTCGCAGGAAGGTCTCTATCAGCACTTCAAGGCCATCGCCGCTGCCACCAAACTGCCTGTGGTGTTGTATAATGTACCTGGTCGTACAGGCGTGAACATGCAGGCTGCCACTACCGTGCGTCTGGCCCGCGACTGTCAGAACATTGTGGCCATCAAAGAGGCCAGCGGTAATCTGGAACAGGTGGACGAGATCATCAAGAACAAGCCTAATGACTTTGACGTGATCTCTGGCGACGACTCGCTGACCTTCCCGATGGTGAGTTGTGGTGCCGTAGGTGTGATCAGCGTCATCGGCAACGCCCTGCCCAAGGAGTTCTCGAAGATGATCCGCTTGCAAATGCGTGGCGAGTATGATCCTGCGCGCAAGATTCATCACCGCTTTACTGATCTGTTCTCGCTGTTGTTCGTCGACGGCAATCCCGCCGGTGTGAAGGCGATGCTCTCGGAGATGGGTTTCATCGAGAATGTGCTGCGTCTGCCCCTCGTGCCGATGAGGATTAAGAATATGCAGCGTATGTCGGAGATCTTGAAGGAACTCAAGATCTAAGAGGTGAGACGTGAGAAAGAGGTGAGAGGATGATTGAGTCGAAGGTCATACATGAAATCACCCAACTGACGGGTAAGGATGTGCTCTATATAGCTGAAAGGCGCAAGAAGGAGTTTACTTACCCCATCCATAACCATCAAGTATTTGAATTAAACTTCGTGGAGCATGCCCCTGGCGTGCGCCGTATCGTTGGTGACTCCAATGAGGTGATCGGCGATTACGACCTGGTGCTGATCACGGGTCCGGATCTGGAACATGTGTGGGAGCAGAACGACTGCACCAGCGAAGATATCCACGAGATAACGGTACATTTCGATATCGACTTCTCGGAAGATACAATCTTCGGGCGCAATCCCTTCCGTTCGTTGCAGAAGATGATGAACGAGGCGCAGAAGGGGCTCAGCTTCCCGATGAACGCCATAATGAAGGTGTATCCGATGCTCTGCAAGCTGAGTAGCATCAAGGATGGCTTCTATGCGTTTATGCATTTCCTCACGATTCTCTATGAACTCTCGCTCTGTCCCGGTGCAAGGCCCCTGGCCACGAGCAGCTATGCGAAAGTGGAGGTGGCGAGCGACAGCCGAAGAGTGCTGAAGGTGAAGAACTATATCAATCAGAACTATATGAACGAGATCCGTCTGGCGGATATGGCCGATATCGCAGGTATGAGTCCGAGTGCCTTCAGCCGGTTCTTCAAATTGCATACAGGTCGTAATCTGACGGATTATATCATCGACATGCGACTGGGTTATGCGAGCCGGATGTTGGTTGACAGCACCCATTCGATTGCGGAGATCGGTTATAGCTGCGGGTTTAACAACCTGAGCAATTTCAACCGCATTTTCCGTAAAAAGAAGGGTTGCAGCCCCTCGGAATTCCGTGAGAATTATCATAAAACACGCGTTATCGTGTAAAAAATGCACGTTTTTCGAAAAAAGTGCCAAAAACATTTGGTCAGTTCGAAAAAAGTGCGTACCTTTGCACCCGCAAAACAGAAAGGGAAACCTCGAAGATGCAAAATGGGGTTCCGTAGCTCAACTGAATAGAGCATCTGACTACGGATCAGAAGGTTGTGGGTTTGAATCCCGCCGGAATCACAAGGAAGAGAGAAAGTCTGAGGGCTTTCTCTTTTTTAATAAGGTAAGAAAGGAAGATGAAAGTCAGGAGATTAACGATTTGCTTAGCACTCTTTGTGTCGCTTGCTGTCTGCGCCCAGCGCAAACAGATCGGTGAGGCGCGTACCTACCTGAAGAGTGGTAAGAATTTCGATAAGGCAGAGAAACTCATGACCGACCTCCTGAAAGACTCCGCCAACCGCGAGAACAAGCGTATCTATGAAATCTGGCTGCAGAGCGTGCAGAAGCAATATGATCAGGCCAACGAGAAGTTCTATATGAAGAAGCAGCAGGATACAGCCCAGTTCTTCTCACTTGTGCGACGCCTCTTTACCATCGCTTTTCGATTGGACTCTCTGGATGCCCGTCCTGATAAGAAGGGTAAGGTGGATCCCGAACTGCGAAAGGATGTGGCGCGCGACATGAACGGCTATCGCACGAATCTTTTCTTCGGCGGCAGTTATCTCGTGAGGAAAGGTGATTTTAAGAAGGCCTACGACTATTTCGAGACCTATATCGACTGTCGTCGGCAGCCGTTGTTCACTGGCTATGACTTCTTTGAGGAACCCCGTATGGCGGAAGCTGCCTATTGGGCCATGTATAGCGGTTACAGGATGGAGAAACCGATATTGGCATTGCGCTATCGTGACCTCGCCCTCGGTGATACGGCCAAGCGCAACTGGACCTTGCAGTATATAGCAGAATCGTGGAAGGCATTGAAGGATGACTCGATGTATGTAGCTACACTCTGGCAGGGTTTCAATGAGTATCCGATGTCGCCCTATTTCTTCCCCCGACTGATGGACAACTATCAAAACCAGCCGGAGAAGGCACTTGAGGTGGCAGACAAGGCGTTGGAGACAGACTCGACGAGTGGACTGTTTCTTCTGGCGAAGTCGGTGGCGCTGCTCAAACTGGAGAAGTTTAAGGAGAGCCTGGACTATTCGGATCGTATCATTCTGCGCTATCCTGATATGGCCGAGGCCTATTTTAATGCGGGTACGGCGTATGTGAACATCGCATTGGGAATGGATACCCAACGTCAAAAGAAACAGATTAAGAAAATGTACCAGAATGCGATGACTTATATGGAGAAATACCGCTCTCTGGCACCTGATGCTGAGCAGAGATGGGGACCCGCTCTCTATCGTATCTATTTCAATCTGAACATGGGAAAACAGTTTGATGAGATAGATAAAATCTTAAAGAAACAAAAAAGTTAGCGCTTTATTGATCATCTTTGCGAAATTCTTCGTACTTTTGTGTTTTGGAATTATATAGTATAATCTAAAACAAATAAAACGAAGAATTATGGCAGATAACGCTCAATTGATTGCTCAGTGCGAGGCACGTGCAAAAGAATGGTTGGCTCCCGCCTTTGATGAGGAGACTAGAAAGGAAGTTCAGGCCATGTTGGATAACCCCGACAAGGCTGATCTGATTGACGCTTTTTATCGCGATCTGGAGTTTGGTACAGGTGGTCTGCGCGGTATCATGGGTGCCGGCACGAACCGTATGAACAAGTACATCGTGGGTATGGCCACACAGGGCTTTGCCAATTATATCAACAAGGCATTCCCCGGCAAACAGACATCGGTGGTAGTGGGTCACGATTGTCGTAACAACGGACGTATGTTCGCTGAGACTGTAGCCGACATTTTCTCGGCCAACGGTATTAAGGTGTATCTCTTCGAGAGCCTGCGTCCGACACCGGAGATCTCATTCGCCATCCGTCAGCTTGGCTGTCAGGCTGGTGTGAATGTGACGGCATCGCACAATCCCCGCGAGTATAATGGCTACAAGGCTTACTGGGATGATGGTGCTCAGGTGCTGTTCCCGCACGACAAGGGTATCATCGACGAGGTGAACAAGGTGAAAATCAGCGATGTGAAGTTTGAGGGCAACAAGGACCTCATCATCCCCATCGGTGGTGAGATGGACTGGGACTATATCCAGGCTGTGAAAGAGGCGATGGTGGATCAGGATGTCATCCTGCGTCAGAAGGACCTCAACATTGTTTATTCGCCCATGCACGGTACCGGTCGTGTGATCATCCCGATGGCCCTGCGCTCATGGGGCTTCCAGAATATCCACGTGGTGCCCGAGCAGATGGTCATCGACGGAAACTTCCCGACGGTGGTTTCTCCGAATCCTGAGAATGCCGAGGCCATGACGCTGGGTATGAAGCTCGGTACAAAGCTGAATGCCGACCTCGTGATCGCTTCCGATCCTGATGCCGACCGTCTGGCTATCGTCTGCCGCAATCCGAAGGGAGAGTGGGAGATACTGAATGGTAACCAGACCTGTATGATGTTCTCTTGGTACATCATCGCCAACAAGAAGAAACTTGGTCAGCTGAAGGGCAACGAGTTCCTGGTGAAGACCATCGTGACCACCGAGGTGATTGCAGAGATTGCCAAGAAGAATGGCGTAGAGTATAAGGACTGCTACACAGGCTTCAAGTGGATTGCCAACGAGATCCGCGTGAATGAGGGCAAGAAGAAGTTTATCGGCGGTGGTGAGGAAAGCTTCGGCTTCCTGCCGTTTGATAAGGTAAGGGATAAGGACTCCCCAGCATCTATCTGTCTGATCTGTGAGATTGCAGCCTGGGCTCGCGACAACGGCATGACGCTCTACGATCTGCTGATGAATATCTATAAGGAGTATGGCTTCTCGAAGGAGGTCACGATCAATGTGGTTCGTCCGGGTAAGACTGGTGCCGATGAGATCAAGCAGATGATGACCGACTTCCGTGCTAACCCGCCGAAGGATCTGGGTGGTTCGAAGATCGTGCTGTCGAAAGACTTCCAGACGCTGGAGGCTAAGACGGCTGATGGCAAGGTGACGCCGCTCGACATGCCCGACAAGTCGAACGTGCTGCAGTGGTTCTGCGATGATGGCACGAAGGTCTCTGTCCGTCCTTCTGGTACAGAACCGAAGATTAAGTTCTATACCGAGGTGAAGGATCCTTCGTTCAAGGGCGCTGCCGATTATGAGCGCTGCACAAAGGCCGCTGAAGAGAAGATCGAGGCCTTGAAGAAGAGTCTGAATCTCTAAGATGAAGAATCCCCACCAAAGCGGTGGGGATTTATTTAGGATAGTTTATAATCTATGAGTTACAAAAGCTTTTTTATTGCAGCCATGCTGCTTAGCCTGATGCCTCTCGCAGTCGGGGCACAGGGAACGGAAATCAACAGTCGTGACCTTCGCGGCAAAGTGGTTTATCAGAACGATGATGTGGTGTTCCGCCAGCTCGACGAGCATACGTGGATAGGAAACGGACACCTCTGCTATAATGAGTCGCTCTACCTCGTTGAGGGAAACGACCGTGCAATCCTGATCGACGCTGGGACACGCATTCCCGAACTGGACAAGATCGTGGCGAAGATCACCTCCAAGCCCGTCACCATGATGCTGACCCATGCCCACGGTGACCATGCGGGTGGGGTAGGACCTTTCCCAGAGGTCTATCTGAATGCAGGCGACATGCCTCTCGTCTCGAGCAATATGCGTAATAACTACAAGGGCCAGATCCGTTATCTCTTCGACGGCGAGGTGATAGACCTTGGCGGCCGCGAGATTGAGGTCATCTTTACGCCCGGCCATACCTCCGGCAGCGCTACGTTTTTCGACAAGGCCAAGCATTACGGCTTCAGCGGCGATGCCTTCGGTTCGACCAATCTGCTGGTGTTCACCAACCTTTCCACCGAAATGTACACTGCCGAGCGGATTGAACGCTATATGAAGAAGAACGATATCCGTTTCCTCTTCCCTGGACACTACAGCGGTGACAACTTGGAGACGCTCCAGCGAGTCATCGATATCAAGAACATGTGTCGTGAGATACTCGACGGCGAACGCAAGCCGACCACCAGCAATGGCAACAATGGCGGCATGGACATGATGGTCGACGACAAAGGCGTCCGCATCAACTTCAGCAGCGGTTCTGGAATGAAATAATTATGGAGGTCGTTAATCTATTAGAAGATTGATGCTACCAATGAATATAGGTAGCTGCCGAAGCTGATGAGTGCCCATATCATCATGGCTATGAGCAGCAGAAGGATGATGAGGACGATGGCTGACTGCCACGCTCTTTGGTTCACCTGCTTGATGATGGCCTCGTTGCCGTCAACGAAACCCTGAATCATCTGCATGTTCTGTATATTGGCACGATGGAAGAAATCGATAACGTCGCCAACGAAGAATGGTATCATACCCATCAGCACATCACGGAGGGCGTTATTCAGGACGGCCAGCGTCAAAGGGATACTCTTAATGACTCTCGACGAGAAATAGACGAACGGAACAACGCTTAATAATGCAATGGCATCACCCCAACCAGGAATGATGCCAATAAGTGCATCGAGATAGTATCTATCCATGTAGCGCGTCAAGCTGTTCATCGTCTGATAGGCCTTGTTCTCCATCAGCCGCTTGCGCCGCAGTTCACGCTTCTCGTCTTTGTTCATTTGCATCTTACAATTACATAATCCGCATAGCCAGCCTTACCAGTTCCTGATAAGGCAGACCGCCGACCTGACGCTCTATCTGACCGTCTTTCGTAATGAAGAACAGCGTAGGTATCGACTGGATGCGGGCTGCTGCTGCAAGTGCCTGGTTCTTGTCAACATCGACCTTCAAAACCTTGATTCTGCCTTCATATTCTTGTGCCAATCGTTTGAGCATGGGAGCCATAGCCTGACAAGGACCACACCATGTGGCGTAGAAATCAATAATGACAGGCGTAACTCCTGTATAGTTGTAGCCTCTGAGATATTGCTGATAATCTTTGATATTCTCCATAATCTTAATGTTTCAATGTCATAATCTTCGTGGGACAAGCTAATACGCACTTACCGCACTTCAGACAGTCAGGATGCAGATAGCCGATGACCTCGCCGCGAGAGTCGTAGGGCGTGAGTTGTATCGGGCAGACGCGAGCACACTGCTTGCACTTCATTTGACAGGCACTCGACACGTGGATGTTCGTGAATGCTTTTGGCAGTGGTGCTTTCTTAGGTGCTACCCAGTTGGAGATGGTTCCCATGGGACAAAACGAACACCATGTGCGTGGTGCATAGATGAAAGAAAGCGTGACACCAACGATGGTAGTCATGACGATAATCGTCCAGAAGACCTTGCCTATACCAGCCCACATGGGAAGTCCACCCTCGCTCCAAGGCACAAAGCTTAGTTGTATGCCAAACATAGTGAAGATGAAGAACACCATGAACAGACGAAAGCCGAAGGTTTGCACACGCTCGACCTCTGGTCGCTTTGCCACTGCAAAGAACTTGGGAATCGGACGATGGGGTGAATACTTCGAGAGCAATCTGTCGTACATATTGCCACGAGGACACACATGTCCGCACCACCAGCGACCTTTAAAGATGCTCGTCACCACAGGGCCGATCATACAGATGATGGCCAACAGGC
>CAMKRS010000009.1 GCA_946415245.1 uncultured Prevotella sp.
CTCTGTAACTGCTCTCGATTCTTCTCAACAAAATCATAGTCACATTTAATAATCAACCAATCCTTCTCAATCTTTTCAAAATCCAAGATGACTGTTGCCGTTATCGATTGAATGTTACCTGCATTAAAATCATAAAAATGATAGTCACCTTTTGTTATCCTTTCAAGATCACCCCTTGACCATCTCTTTTTTAGTACTTTTATAACTGCATCGCTTCTAAAATTAGGTATGAACCAGACACTAGACTGTTTGAGCTCTAGTGTGATGTACCTCCAGAGTTTCATCCAGTTTGTTGAACTTGGCAATTCTTGGGTATTCCCAGGTTGAATGAATTGGAGCCAAAAGAACTGGCTAATCGGCGTTTTATTTGGGTGTGGAAATTTACTCATTGTCATCTAACCTTTGATTAAAAACATCTGGGTGCAAGCACTTAATTCTTTAGTTATTTGATCCCAAACTTCATGATCAGTCTTAATAAAAATCGATGTCAGACGAATCTTGTCACTCCCACAATTCGAACAGCAGAGAGTTTGGTCAAATAAATAGTCCATCTTGGATTCTGCTAGAACCCAAAATAATTCTCCGCACTCTGTGCATTTTACATATCTTTTTCCTCTGCCAAAAGCTATCAACATACTTCTTTGCTATATTTTCTTTCCAAATACCAAATATACGATTTAACAGTACGATTACCCTTTCTTTGGGCCTCCTTAAACCAATGCAGTGCCTCATCGTAATTCTCTTCGTTCACCTCAAGCATGGCCAAGTGTTCCTCTGGCTTACCATGAGCTTTCTCGGATTGTCCTGCCTGCTTGAACATTACTCTTGCCTTATCCAAGTCCACATCCGTCCCAAGACCATACTCATAACAGAAAGCCAACATCACCTGCGCCCTATAAAAGCCTTGATTAGCAGAAGCCATATAAAAAGGAAACGTTTTCTTCAAGTTAATGTATTTCCCATGCACGCCTCTCCTATATTCCTCTGCTAAGAAGAACTGTCCGAACTTATCACCTTTTTCAGCGAGGTCATTCAGTTCCTTCATATAAGCCTTTCTATACACTCTGAACAACCTTTCGTATTCTTTCAGTTCCAGTTTCACAAGGTCAGGACGCAAGGCTTTGGTTTCCTCGCTCAGAACATCTACCATATACATCGGTTCGTCCTGTGGGGAATTTCCTTCTAGCATGTTGTTAAAGAAATCTTCCTCTTCGTCAGGATTGAAACCATAAAACGTGATATGCCAAAGGCAGATGCCTGCAATCATATCCAACGGCACCTTCTCTGCCTCTGGACAAAAGTTCATCTCTGCTCCTAAAGCTTTCTGCCAGTTGCAACCCTCCAGGTCAGAGCACCAGACGGTTATTCCCGATGCCGTCCCTTTAGCCTCCTTTGCATAGGGGTTAGGTACTACGTCATATTTCCTGCCGTCGTATTCTGCCTCCATATCGCATAGCAGCTCGTATGCAACCAGATAGGAGAACCTGCTCCCCTCTGATTTGGGATGGAACTTGACGATGTACTCAAACATCCTATCGAAGTCACCTTTCCTTAACAATTCTTGTAGTTTCATATCTTCATCTCTTTTTATTCGTCCACCATAATACTCGATCTTCCTCTTCATCCATACGAGGCTGCCTATAGATGCAGCTCTGTTGTCGTTCCTTGCTCTCGACTACTTCAGCCTGTTCTGAACTGATATGTCCATTGGGCATCAGGAAGTTCTCTACACATGGATGCAATACCTTACGGAACCATCGACGAGCCACTTTATCTTTCTGCAAGAAATACAGACAATCCCATGTGTCGTATACAGATTCACGCCTACATTCATCAAAGTGCAGACTATCACAGCCCCATCGCCAAAGTTGTCTTTCTCTTCTTTTTTTGTACCGTATTCTTGCACTTGCCATTCCGTGATCAAACAGCATCACATGAATACTATAATTCTTGTTCGAAAACACTTTCACCCCAAGGTATTCTGCGTACTCTATTTTCTGATCTTTTGTCATACTTTTCGCTATATTATGATTCGATACTCCTTTTACTTCACATCAAGATTCTGAAGGTGTAAACCCGTAGAAAGTAAGCTCCCATAACATTAGAGCTGTTGCATGTTCGATGCTGTCAAGCTCAATCCCTTCATCCACAACGACCTCACGTCCAATGATTCCACTCCAAGGTTTATCGTGGAAAGCGCCAGGGTGAACGTAAACGTAGGGTGGTATATAGTCCTCGCTTGACCACTTAAAATAAACTTCGTGGTCATCTGCAGGTTCTGCCTCCATTCCCCTAACGATGTCGAAGGCTTTGCGAAAAGCAGGAATACTATCCCTATACTTCTCACCATGCTTCAACAGATAGGGGATAACCTTCTCAAAGTCCGAATTACAAAAAAAATCTTTGACCGTCATTGCATTTTTTTATTTTCACATTGCAAATTTAGCCAAAGAATTTTGTTCACGGTGATAATAAGGTTCGGTAGTTTTTATGGAATTGTATAAAACCCAACTTCCCGTATTATCTTACTAGAAGTTGGCAGAGTTTAAAGATTACATACCACATCTATTTACGTTTATATCATCCAGATTCTATCTAGAATAGTAATCTGGTAATTATGAGTCTCCATGACGGACTATTTCGTTGAAATAGGGTGATAATTCCGTTTCTTCGGATCCAATTTTGTAACCAAAGAAACGATATCCAAGCCCTCTATAGTACATCATTTTGGAAAGCAGGTCGATGGATGGCTTGGGTATTTCAAAATCGCTAATAACCAACACGTCGGCTAACTGATAGTATTGGCTGTTTTCCCATAATCCAAAGATTGCCAATAACATTTCTGTGATGTCAGTTGCGCCATATTCTATCGGTATCTGCAGGATGAAGTCCCTGTAACCACCTCCTAATCTGACTTTATAATTCTCCCAGGCATTTTTCAGATCAATCACATCAATATCCTCAGAATATAATATCAAGAGACAGGCTCTTTTCTGACGTTGGGCCTCCATAAATATGTTAGAGACTACTACTCTGGCAACATCTAAGGGGTGACCTTCCATACTACCGGATGTGTCCATGCAAATAATCATTGGCCCACGGCCTTTTGCTCGTACATTATTTAGTCCACGAGAAGTTTTTCCATTTTCTGATTTGTGATGAAATAACTGTAGTTGATGATCAACGTATTTATGAAGAAAAACATCTTCTGTCTGACTATCTGAAAACAAAGCAGTTTCAAAAGGAAGCAAGGAAGAGAAGGACTGACCTACAGTGATGCCCTGTATATCACTTCCACCAGAATGAGGAAGATTCTGATTACCATAGGAAAGATGTGCCTTTCTATCACCAGCATTGGAGGGCTTTCTACCTATCAATAAAAGAATCTCTTCCAGCGCGTGATTCTTTTTTCGCGAATTCAATAACTCTATCGTTTCCTTTATTCCTTTGTCGTTTATGCCATCGCCAAGACCATCAATCAATCTGTCGAGATCTTTTGAACTGATTTGACCTTCATCTATGGCTTTCTTTACAATTTGAAGTCTATTCCTATAAACATATTCAATCTTTTGCGATTGCCTTTTAATTGTTCCCTCAACATCTTCATTGAACTCTAATTCCCTTAGTATTTCAGAAATGAAAGAGATAATCGCATTTCGGTAGGCAGCCTTATGCAACGGATCTGAAAATGCTTCCTTGAATAGCTCCATCTTTGAAAAATGGTTGCGTAAATAGTCGATAATAGAGTCGTCTGAATCGAGAAAAGGATTGTTGGAGCTGATGGCAATTGACAAAGGAGGGATTCTGCCAGTCTTAAAGAACTGGTTGACGAAATCAACATAGTAAGCCATTTTAATCTTATTCTTCATAAGCAAAAGCCTTGCTAATGTTAACCCTTATTTCGATGATCTCATTATTCATTTTTTCTATGAAATCACAGATGTCCCTTTCGTCATCTACATTATAAAACAGATTCAAGGACAATGTATGATGTATATCTTTAATATGATCACAAATAGATTCAACCTCTTTGTAGAAATCATCTGGTGATGCCGATAGAGTAGTGTGCGTTTCCTGTATTTGGCCGTCTTCCATCTTTTCTATCTCATACCTGACACCATCGAGATAGATGTAATCGTTATCTCTCAAAAGATTGGTCATTCTCCATCCTTCAGGTAAGGATCCTTTACGATTCTTGATGTCGTAAAGCCTGATAATAGTTTTCTGTTCATCATCTTCTTTATCTTGATAGATAATCCCGTGTTCGCCCAAACTCCGTTTTACGTGATTTCTATAGGGTATATTCATGAAGTCTGCAATAGCGATGAAAGTTTGTCCCATACCATGAGCCAGAACATGATAATAGAAACCGTTATAGACCATTTTGCCAGAATCAGTTTTTGAAGATATCATCTTGGAATAGGTTTGCTGTTCTGTTTTCTTTCGTAAAAAACTCTTGATTTCTTTTCTCAAGGTTAGAATGGCAAAAGTACATTCCGAGAAGACAGACCTGATAATAATCTTATTGATAGGCTTTATCTCATCCATCTCTTGCCATAGACAATATTTCAAAAGCAACAAGTCTGAGAGATTGACGGCTTCTCTTCCTTGCATCAATGCTGATGTGCGAAGCAAGCGGATAATCTTTTTCCATCGGCGGTCACTGACATAGACAAATCTGGATTCATCTTCACTATCTTCATCATCATATTCTTCTTCGTTTGGTATTGAAACCGTCTTCAAAGTCTCTCGTATTGAATGGATGACATCTAGAATCTCATTTGGCACTCTGACCTTAGATATCTCAGATTGCCAATGATGATACTCTTTTTCTGTAATGGAACACTTGATAGATGGGCTCAGATCGGTATGCTCATCGAGAATCATCTTATCGAAATCCTCTCTCTTGGAAATACTTCCACAAACCATCCTGATAATAAACCTGTCCCATAGAGCTTCCAATCCCTCGCCAGATGCAGGCAACTCGTTACTCGCACCAATTAATACTTTCATGGGCAAACGGACATCTTTTTCCCCATTATGATATATCTTCTCATTAATTGCTGTCAGCAAGGAGTTCTGAATCGCTGGGCCAGCCTTCCATATTTCATCCAAGAAGACAATATCAGCAGTAGGCATATATCCATCTATATTGCGTTCATATTTGTCTTCTTCTTTCATCTTACGAATACTCACAGGTCCGAAAATTTCGTCAGGGGTAGAGAACCTGGACATGAGATATTCGAAACTCTTGGCATTTCTGAAAATGGCTTTTGTTCGTCTGGCTATTAATGATTTTCCGATACCAGGAGGCCCTAACAACAAGATGCTCTCGCCTGCAATCGAAGTCAACAAAACTAATGCGCATTCCGTCTCCTTATCATAAAGACCAGCAGACATTTCTTTTAATAATTCATGTATTCTTTGTTTCATATTTGGCTATTTCACGATGCAAATATAACCAAATAAGAGTAGCAGACATGTCTATCAGATATTAATATTTATGGGATATTATGAAATACTATAAGTTCCGTAAGATTTTACTAAAAGGATAATGGCGAATAACATTACCACTCATATCAATTTCATTTTCTAAGCTTAACTTCTGCGTCTCCGACTAGTTTCCAAACTTCGTTCTGGATGAAATCAGATAGGTCGGTGACATTCTTCTTGTTAGCATCGATATTTAGCAAATTAAGGACAGATTGTGAACTTGACTCAATAACTACTTGGCTTTGTTCAGTACCAGTTGCCACCACCTTAATTTTCACACTCTCTGACATTGGCGAGATAAACCATCCCCGACGTGCTTCAATTATAAAATGGATATCATCGCACTGGATATTACAGAATCTAGTACGAGTCTCAAATACGTGCTTGACTGCTGTATATACCCGTCGAGCATTGCGTGGAAAGTCAAGGATGGTTCTTTGCATATTTAAACTTGTACCTCTATTTTTTTGTTATTGTATAGCCACCTTTTTTGGAATTCACGCCTTGCTGCCCATGCGACATCATTAACAAATGCCAAATTCATTGCAGCACCAACACCAGCACCAACAAAAGGAATTGCTTGGGCGGCTTTCCTCTTAGTTAAATTTATCCCTAGTTGCTTAGCCAAAGCCTTGATTGTTAAAATGGCTGCTTCAAGACCATACTTATTAGACATGGCTTTCTCAGACATCCTTTTCCATGTCATTTTTGAGATAGTAACGTTTATTGCCTGTAATGTGGCAACAGAAATCGATTTTTCTTCTACGGTGTTTGCTCCAGCAGCAGAAAGAATTCCATATACAAAACGCTTGTCTGCTTCTGACTTACATTCATAACCATAGCATAATCCTATTTTGTGAATTGTCCGCAAGCTTAGTGTAATAAGGGCTGGGATATCCGCTATCATGCCTGGCAACCCGGCAAGCCCAATAGCCCCTCCCTCAACTGTTGCTATACCATTAGCCCAATTGTGAACTTCGTTCGCAAGTTTATCAGACAGTTCCAATTCTTTATGCTGTAATTCCTTGATAGAACCAACTCCTCCATCACGTATTATATCTTTGGAATCTGTTATGCTTTCTGCAAGCCAGTTTGATGCAACAAGTGCACCCTTAATTGCTTTGGACGGGACAATAGCCTGAACCAACATCGTTACTGGTTTCAGTGCAGTATTGAGTACCATAGATACAACGCTGGGGACTTTTTGTTCCCATTTGATGATCTCATTAAACTGATTTTCCTCATATTGAGAGATCACGTCTTTAATAATCTTCATTGTATCCATTTTCTTGCCTGATTATTTCATTCCAGAGATATATCGTCATAATCTGGCAAAGGGTAAAAATCCACGTTAACCTTCCATGACAACTCGGAAATATTCTTTTGAGAGAGTAACTTGGTCGTATTAATGGAAACATCGGTAGAAGCTGCTTGCAAAACTTTCAGATCAGCTTTTATCTGTTCCCTTTCCTGCTCTGTGGTTGTTTCAGAACTAGCTGTAGAAATTTTGAAACTACTGCGAATCGTTTGCCCTGCTAAACGGCTCTCACACTCTTCTTTCCATTCCTCTCGATGGTTATACCAGACCAAATTTTCAGGTAGTTTTGGCTTTTCTTTGGTAATCAGATAATCCCAACTGCCTTCTAATGAACTTTGAATACCCTTCTCAACTTCACTTTGGAACTCTTTTTCTCGAGAGCCTCGAATTGCGTATTTAAGATTATCTGCGCCTCCCTGAATTAATCGATTTAGTGAATTCTTTTTTTCTTCATCTCTTTTAAAAAAATCACTATAATCTATATGTTTAGCCCCAAGATTCCGCATTATCTTTCTGAATTCTCTTAATTCGTCACGAAGTAATTCGATTTCGTAAGTATCATAGGGCAAGTATGAGTTTTGTCGGTATGGATGACAGACATAAAGCGTATTCTCAATAGGATGTCCTGTCGGAAAGGCTATATCCGATGGCAGACTATATTTAGATAACACTTTGAAACTTGATGGCAGCAAGCCTAACTCGTCACAAATAAATAGGTGTTTACGCTGAAGGTAAGGAAGGGAAGAGAATTCTTGTGCAAGTTCTACTGCATATTCTGCATTTTGTTTGTCATTCGGATCGTCTGTTGACCAAAAATTGCCGCATTTGCAGTCAAATACATATTTTCCATTAAGAACTCCTTCCTTTAAGCCATTAGCAGCTCCAAGTGACATGCCTACAACCCACTGCCCAATTTCTTTACCTATATATTTCCCTTTTTCTCCAAAAATTTCTCCAACAGATTCTCCTGCCTTTTGTCCCAATACGCCACAGTCATATACGCCTTTAACAAAGTTTGCCAAAGTTCCTGTTTCAGCTTTACACCATTGACCACATTTTGGGCAGCGTTGCCAAATAACCGTTTTACTCATAGGTTCAATCGTAAAGTAATATCTTGCTACTATCCGATTCTGTCAACTTTAAGATAAATGCCATTGAGGGCACCAGCTTTCTTAATATCAACACCGTAAATACGCATGAAAGCATCAGCAACAACCTGACCACCATTCGTATGAACAGGATCGCTATAAGACTGAGTTACAACCTCTACTTGCATACCAGGATCAAGTACTATACCATTAGTACGAACCTTTTGCTTAACAGTGATTCTGAACAATGCCATAATCTTCTCATTTTAGGTTGTCCTACTCCCCGATTGGACTGTTATTACTGTTGGTTTTAGGTACATAAAAGAAGCGTGGGGATATACACCTTTTCTCGTCCCAACAGCTAAGCCTCGCATGCTTCCCAAGTCGAACGAGAAGTATGCAGAAGCCCACGCATATATGGCAATCACCATACATCACAATGGATGTTGGTACGTTTGTCACTATACGTAGGCATCACTGCGGCTTCTCTTGACTTGAGGTTTTGAATTGCGAGTTCAGCTGTTGTCAATCAAAGCGTAGTAACGCCTATCAATATGTCCTGTCATTGGCTTAACCGATATAATTGGCTTCACCGTTTGACGATGCAAATATACGAAAAATGAAGCATATTGGTACATATATTCCTCAAAAACTAGCAAATAATTAACAAAAAACGTCACTTTTCGTAAAAATCTACTTGATTTTTTGTATTTTTGCATCAAAATAGTTGCAATGAGTCAGAACGTAAATGAATATCTACGTATTATAGAGCGTACCAGACTGCTCCGTAACACTTCCGATGAACTTGGGAAGTTGGTGGGTTTTTCTGTTGGCAGTGGGAACGGGCTTGCTAGGATGGGTGGAAAGTCACCTTTCCTAAAAGATGCTATATTTAGAGAACTGGCTCATCTAGTAGAAGAAGATTATGAGTTGAATCTACAGCAAATTCTTGATACTTACTTCGAGGCAGACATATTCATCGAAAAGTATGGTACATTTCTGAAACAAAAGAGTGTTCCATACTCCCTTGTTAGGTATTTCTATGACGATGCGGATAGGACCGATGACATTTCCATGATTGTTGACAAGATGGAGGGCAGGCATATACCTATTATTATATTGATGATATTAGGAGCATTGCCACGGATTTCTTCAAAAGGTGGCGATGTTAAAGATATAGAGAATAGTTACAAAAAAGCATTTAAATTTCTACGTGAAACGGTTTGTACTAATACACCCTTTAAAGTCCTACCTGCACTAATCCAGATGGAAGATGCACAGAGGCGTGACCCTTCCGTAATGAATAGGATTCACCTAATCTATTCTTTCAACATTGTTCTCAATACTTATGGAAGTCTATCAACACGGATGCGCCTTGTCCATACCAATAAAGAGTTAGAAGATACTATTGTTTTCCCTGATATTGAAGGATTATGGGTTGAAGATGATGTATCGACCGTGTTCTGGAAGTATGAAGTAATCGCAAACGGCTACAAGCTACGCCGATATCTATTGAATGAAGAGCGAAAGGAATTGAGATATACAGAATTCTTTATGAAGTTCTATGACTCTCCAGATTCTTCATGGGCAGCAATCTTACATCCAAAGTCTATTGAATTCCTTCTAAGTGGTAAGCCTACTCCCAATCAGTACATTTCCTATGTTGCCTTTGATTTGACTGATGATCAACTCACTTTTGAACCACTACTCGAAGAAGGGAGATGGTTTAGTGTTAGGAAGTTGAAAAGAAGTAAGCATGCTAATTATTTGGAAAAGATATTGAGTAATGATAGATATGAAAAGATTAATGAGTGCAAGGAATATGATTATGAGTTTGTAATCTTACTGTCGGCTATCACAAATTATCATGTCTATATTGATGCTCCCAATGGTCGTTATTACAAAGTGCCTAAGAATTTGAATGAGTGTCTGGAGAGTATCACGATAAACGATGATGCTGGCATTATACAATTTGAAAATAAAACATATCTTGCATTTGATACCTGCAACCTCTATTATGATGTGTCCACCCCCCAGAAGCTGGCAGATCTTGGTATAGAAATCGTAGACTCTATAACGACGAAGGAATAAAAAAGAAGCATACCAATGGTATGCCCCCTTCAAGAGTTTAGCAATCAATGATTTGGAATTCGTGAAATGAATAGAAAATATCTTCATCTTCGTGTTCTTCCATATAGTCCTCCAGTGCTTCATCGATGGCCTTAACTGTTGGCTCTACTTCATATCCGACGATTCCAGATACATGTTTGGCAGCATCCTCGATTTTCTCCCAATAATACCAGTCCTCATAAGAGTCTAGGAAATAGCGGTCTGAAAAATATGTGCCGTTGCTGTCATTGGTATAAAATACGTCACATCCAGGCTCTTGTTCTTGATAGTAAACCTTGATGGATGGAAATTTCTTTTCAATACACTCCCGAAATCCTTCTTGTTCACACCATGCAGTGTTTTGGTAGATGGTTAGAACATTGTCATCCAATTGGTAGTCGGTTATTTCACCTCTGCATCTTAGTTTCTCCCAGTCATCGCCGAGAGCATTAATAATACAGCCGAGCCAGAGTTTACCAAATCCATTCTTAATACGTGGATTTTTCCGCTTATCGTTGGCTTTGATAATCTTGTAGAGGGATCTTACTTCCTTCGGATTCCCTACACATTTATAAGTTGTATCGCACCAGTTTGGCATAATCTCACGCTATTGTAAAGTATGTAATATGATTGAAATTGCTAGAGAATGGCGATGTGGTTAGCATCTTAAAGCCCTTCCCGAACTTTCCACGGTATTTTTCTAATCTCCAATGATCCTTGCCAGTTTTTCCTACTCCTACCGATGTATGATGGGGTAAGAAACCATGTCGGATCAGTTGAACTACTTTGGCTCTTTGTTCCTGGCAATAGATGAATGCCTGAGCCACAGGGTTAGGGTTGAGCGTCCTGATGGTGGCTCCTCCCTGATTGCTGATGTTGTCTTTTGTCTTATTCATATTGTTTGTTACTTTAAATTATACCTTTTGAGTAGGACTGACACCTGCCATGCTGAGAATTTCTTGCCTCGGCTGGTAACAAATCCTTCCTCGTTTAATCGTCTCGCCATCTCGCTAAGGCTAAGATTCTGTGTCGCCATAACTTTGAGCATCGCAATTGCTCTTCGGTTATTGTCATTATCCAGTGCCTTTTGCCTGTTAGTGTGGTTGCTGTTAGATATAGCCTTTCCCAAGTTGTTAACAAGGTTCTCTGGCTTTCCAAGTCGGACACCTCTAGCCTTCTTTGCCTTCAGTGCCTGTTTCGTTCTGGTTGATATAAGTCCAGCTTCATATTCCGCTATTGATGCTATAATATGCAGCACCAAGCGATTTGCTTCTGGATAATCGCAGAACTTGATTTCCACGTCGCTCTCTAACAGTTTGCTTGTGAAAGCGACATTCCTTGATAGTCGGTCAAGTTTGGCAACGATCAGTGTAGATTTCGTTTTCCTACATAATTCTAATGCCTCTGCCAACTTCGGACGGTCAGTTTTCTTACCGCTTTCCGTTTCCACGAATTCTGCGATAGGCTGAATCTGACCTAAATGTTTTTGTATGATTTCTCGCTGTGCCTCAATTCCCAAGTTACTCAGTGATTGCTTTTTTGTGGATTGACGCAAGTAAGAAACGTAGGTTGTCTGTTCCATTTAACTATTTTCACGCTTATTATACGTCCGTTTAATATACTTGAAACACATAGCAAGAAGGGAGAATACGCATTTTCACATATTCTCCACTTCTCTATATAAAGGGTTCTCACACGGCAATTCTTTCGTGAGATTTGTAGTTCTCAGATAATGAGCCGTGCTTCACAGCATTGTCTATGGTATGAACGAGGCTACCTAATATCAGCCCTTTACACACAATTCGACTTCTCTGCTTGTCATCGGGAATGATGATGACCTTAAACAGTCCCATATTCTCTAGTTGTATTTTAACCAATGCAGCTTTGACCCTGAAAGATGTACCTCCCTCGATGGTTTTAATGCTGCCAAAGTCTAATCCCCAGGAAAACGGCTTACAGGATCGTTGCAGAGCATTGTTCCAGATATATTGAGCCGTTTCCTCATTGTTAATACTAATTATTTCCATAGAAACTACGGGATGTAAGTATTATTTACAACTATCTTATAGTGCCTATACCCATTAGCATCTGCTTCGGGGATGCGCACCTTTCTCCATACCAAGCCCCACCAAGCATTATCTTTCGGGTTGGGTTCGTCGTTCATAAGCATATCTACTGTTGCCTTATGTAGTGGAAAACAGTACGTCAATGCTCTTCTCTTACTACCCTCGCTGAGACTAGCCCAGTATTTGAGAGTCATTTTCTTTGTTTTTGCCATAATTACTTTGCTTGAATGACACGTTTAACTTGATCAAAGTAGCACCAATGGCTATCATTCAGGCTTATCACGCCATTTGAATGACGGTCTAGGTCACAACTCGATACACTTCTTCCATGTTTCTCCCCACGCTTGCATATCTCGATTTTTTCAACGATAGCTTTTCTTGTGGGGCTGCTAAAAGTAGTATACATCACTTCGTCGCCAATCTTCACTTTCTTCATGCTGATTCTTTCAATTTGTTGGCATACTTTGTGTAAACATACTCTTCAAGGATGCTACGAATTACTCGCTGTTTGCTTCCTTCGCTATAAGTGAAATAGTAGTGACGATCATTTCCGTATCTGTCACCCCTTACCACACTGCCAGTAAAATCTCCACCTCTGATAAAGTCTCTTACCAGTTCGGAGGTATTACAATCAGTATTCTCGTATTGCAGATAAACGTCCAAGTAGAGTTTGCCACGGATTAATTCTACAGCTTCAATAGTGCTGTTCCATGAATTACCCCTTTGTCTGTCTCTACTGATGTAAAGGCGTTTATTACGACTCTTATACATGCTCTTCCCTGCCTCTTTCACAATTCTGGTGATTGTTGCAGTAGTCACATTCATAAGCTCGTTGGGATTAAGTTTCTCTATAATCTCCAACTTCTTTTTCGGAGCATATCTTTTGAATAGCTCCACATTAATGTTTGTTGCCATAATTATTTGGTTTTATCCTACGACGATGATGTTATGAATGTTAGGCTCTGCATTGTCGCCTATTAATCCAACGAATCCATCAACGTTTTCGGGGGTTATTACTGTGAGGGTGAAAAACATGCCGTGATAGCCGTTCCCCTCGTTATCATCTGATAGGATTAGGGATTTCTCCCCATTTCCAGCCTCCATCTGCTCCTTGCATGATTGATAGAGGTCTTTCAATTTTATTTGTCCCATAATCTAACTAATTTGGGTTAATTCAATTAGGATTAACTAAAAAAAGGGGAAACCGCAACTAGTACGATTCCCCCTTTTCGGTAGGATATGCAGACAGTTTTGTTTCCGTCTACACTGTTATCACAAGACTGCTAGCCACCTGTGATGTCTTCTCGTAGGGGCTAAAGTCCATATCAGGATGATCTGCCTTGAACAAAGAGCTATTGAATGAAGCCCTTGTTGATGACAACTTTCGGGTCAGACGCATTGTTTCTGTCGCCCAAGTCCGAATGTTCAGAGATTCCATTTTTCCAAGAATCGCAGATTTGATAGAGGATAATCTCTCTTCTACTGCGTTCTTCGTTTCAATCAGCTCACGGATTTCATTCTCCTGTGAGCTAATGTCTTCTGGAATAGAGTAAGGATTTGCAAACTGCTCACCTCTGAGGTCTGTAGCAAGAAGATCCTGGCAGATCTCGCTTGGTACACGATTGACAAAGATAATGTTGGCTATATGGTCGAAAGTTCCATCCTTCTTCTCCTTGTTGCGGATATGCAGGATGAATAGTCGGCCAATCTTTGCTTTCTTGTTCTGTAGTTCAAACAGGTAGGCATATATACTTAACTGCCACCTAGCCTTTTCAAGCTTGTCGGCAGTCATAACGCCATAGGTCTTGATGTCACCTAGATCAAAAGTGTCATCAGAAACTCTATACACTTTGTCACACTTGGATGCCCAATCTTTGCCATCTGTTACGCAATATTCTGAGCATTCGTGTGTCAGTCCGTTGTCCTTGCAGAGTTGGATATAGTCGGCTACCTCAACAGTGCCGTCGTTAGTCCAATTCATATCAAAGTCTTCACAGCTCTTATGTACGTCTGTCCCATATTGAGCTGCTGCATCGAGTACATTCTTAGGAATTCCTTCAAATTCTGTTGGGAAGAACTGTCTTTGAAGGAGCCCGGTTATACCAGAAAGGTACTTGTCACCTAATAGATATGTGTGTTCCTCTTCATTGAAGATGATACCACTATCCTTCAGTTCGATTCTTTTTGTTGCCATATTCTAAGCTGCTTTTTTAAGTTGAAGTTTACGCTCAGTGAAGAGCTTTTTGATATCACTATTACCCTCTACTTCGTTCTGATGCTGAAGGTAGAGGTCAAGAAGTGCGTCCGTATCTGTTACGCTGTTAATGGCGTTCTTGATAGGAGCAAAGCGGTCTACGGGTGCGGCTGGCTGTGGATGTGGTGCAGCAGTAGTTCTTACCCGTCTAGTTGTGGTTTTCTTCGAATCTGCTACATTGTTAGTAGCTGAATCATCAGAATTATCACAAGGGATGTCCTCGCCTTGGTATAGCTTTAAGCCGAGACCAAAAAGGGCAAGGTTCTTCACGAGGCAACGCATGATAGTCTTGTTGACATCAAACATGGTCGCTGCCTCACAAGTCTTATCGACATAACGTCTATTCTGCTTGTCCCACACCTGATAGTTGTAGGGTTCAAGCTTCATTGCTCTGTTACTGCTGTTCATCACAGGCAGGAACATCGTCAAAGTCAGATCATCGGCGGTAACTTCGGTAAAGACCATAATGCCGACATTTGGATCAACGAAATAGGGGAGCTTCGTGTCAGGATTGGTTATGACACGGAACGTTGCAGACGGATAGACCTCACGAAAGGCTTTCCATGCCTCACTCCAAGTAAGATAACTGAGGTTGTCCTTCTTCTCAACCTTGTCGCCAAGGTTCATGTTGTAGAGTGCGTCAAAGCACAAACTTCTCTTCTCATCAAGAGTAGAGTTCTCTGGAATTTGAATTTTACACATAATCTTTACTGTTTAAAATGTTAATAAATAGGGTTATTTAAACGAAAAAGAGGTGAACCACCACCTGTTACAGTGATAGTCCACCTCTTCGGTGAACAGTGAGGATTCCCCTCAAAGTTCTAGCAGTTCCTTACGACAGGAACCATGAGTATTCCTGGCTAACGCCATTCAATGCTCTTTCCAACCCGAAAACCAGGTCGGTGCAGTTCTGATTACGCTCTAACCATTTGTCAATATAGGTCTGCTTAGTTGCCTCATTCAAAAGTTGGAGCATTTGCCATAATGTGATAGTGTCGCTTCCTTCTTCTTTCTTGAAATTAGGATTCTCAACATAGCCACGTACAGCTGCATTTACTGCCTGATCTCCCAAAATGACGTTAGGGAGACCAAGTTCTGTTTTGGTGTTTGTCGGTAATGCCTGATAAAGTCTCAAGCGGCCTACAATCTTACAGAATTGTTCTTCGGTTACAAAGGTATTACCCAATGCTTCCAGTGATCGCAGGTTATCTTCCTTTCGTGGATCGAAACCATTGAATAGTTCGAGTGCTTTCTCCCTGATATCGGAGGTTGTCATACACTCTAAGTTGCCTGTAAACCCATCACAGGTCAGACAAAGATTTGAACAGACTCTTACTCGCCAGGCCACGAAAATTTTAAATTTCATTGGGCATTGGCGGCCATATAGTTTGTCCTCGTTATAAGCTCTAACGCCACCGATGCAAAGATGCACCAATTGGCCATTGACGTTTCGGGACAGTGCTGCAACATGGCATACAAACGCCATTCGCTGATAATATACTGTTTTCTCGTCATCCGTCAATTCGCTTGTTTTCTTGTGGAGAGCAGTCGGTACACGTCCATTGATCTGATGTGATACCCTTATCTCTACTGGGGTTAGTTCCCCGAATACGTAGTTACCGGCTTCCAATACACTCTGGATAAAGCTCTGGTGGCTAATGGTCAGTGTGTTATCGGCGAAAGTCGGTACAATTGATTTCTCTGAGAGTTCTTCAAGGCTGATGCCTGATGTGTTACTCTCGATGAAATTTGGGTGGTTGTCTGGATCTTCCTCCAGAACCACAGCTTCCTCTATGTCATCTACTGGGATGATAAACGGAGTTGAAATAGTTCCCATGGTGGGTTCTATTTCCATAGTTGTTTGTTGATTACTTTGTTTCATTATCGTTTGTTGTTAAATGATTTGTTCTTTTACTTTCTTTGTTTTCTTCTTGATAATATTTCTTACCTTCTTCAGATTCTTAAGGATGGTGAGTATAGTATCAAGCGTCAGAATTAAAATATCTTCTGTTTTCTCATAGTTCATCGTCCATAAAGATTGAATTATGAGGATTGATTTTTGGCTTCTTAAAATACCTGTAGATCTCGAATCCGAAATCCACGATAATTACCGCCTGACATAGAAGCCCTAACGTCTGGGGTAAATGCATAATAATCTTCTTCATTTCTTTTTCCTTTCTTTTTCTTTTAATTGTTATAAATATTGTCTATTTTCTCTTACATATAAGGCGTTCAGACGATATTAAAAGGACAAAAAAATAGCCAGCTCTTCGCCAGCTATTTGTCTTTCAATTGAACCTACATACAAGGATGATTTGAACATCGGTTTTATGGAGATTCCCTAATCTTTCAAGAAGAATTTCCGTAGAAAAAGTTCCTGTCCAATCAGTTTTAATTGAAAGGTATATATAGTTTTTAATTTTTTCTAAATATTGATATTTCTTGTTATAATGTTTTTCTTCTATGTATAAGGATTTCAAGGTTTTACAAACGGAGAACAATAACCATTACAAAATAAGGGAGGAATATTTAAAAAAAGAAAATGATATCTCTAAATCTTTCCAACTCTATTTCACATCAGATACACCTCGTATCATCTAACTTTTGCCCACATCTACATTAATTGGCTACAAAGATTCAAAAAGGATGCAAAAATAGACAAAAAGTGCAGAAATTCAAACTAATAGGACTTTTAAGAATTAAATAAACTTAAAAAAGACAGGGGGAGCAATAAGGGGGAGCAGTTTTTGCATAAAAAAAAGGAACCTGCTGAAAATCAGTAGGTTCCTCAAATGCTTTGCGGAGAGAGAGGGATTCGAACCCCCGGTACCTCTCGGTACGGTAGTTTTCAAGACTACTGTAATCGACCACTCTACCATCTCTCCAGTGCTTCGATTTCTTGAAAGCGGGTGCAAAGGTACTAAGAATAATTGATAATTGATAATTGAAAATTGAAAATTGCAATATCATTAAGTTATTTTAACACCGAAAGGGTTTAAAAACTCTTAACTCGTGCCCATAACTCCTTTTTTCTTAGTAATTTTGCAGCGTGATTTACCCGAACAACTTCGAACAAAAGATAGGATTCGACGAGATACGCGAGCTGTTGAAGGCACGCTGCCTGAGCACGTTGGGCAAGGAAAAGGTAGACGAGATTGCCTTCTCCACAGATGCCGGTGTGGTGAACGAATGGCTCAGTCAGGTGCGCGAGTTCCGCCGTCTGCAGGAGGAGAAAGACGACTTCCCCATGCAGTATTTCTTTGATGTGCGCGAGAGCATCAAACGCATCCGACTGGAGAACACCCATCTGGAGGAAAACGAAGTGTGGGATCTGAGGCGGTCGTTGGAGACGATAGCCAATATAGTGAGATATTTGAGGAAGGAGTCAGGAGACGGGAGTCAGGAGTCAGTAGAATACCCCTACCCTGCGTTGCAAAGGCTGACGGAGGGGGTGACGACGTTCCCGGCGATGATCCGACGCATCGACTCGATACTCGACAAGTTCGGAAAGATCAAGGATTCTGCCTCGATGACGCTGGCCGGCATCCGCCACGATCTGTCGAAGATGGAGGGTTCGATATCGCGTACCTTATATACTATATTGCACGCTGCCCAGAAAGACGGACTGGTGGACAAGGACGTGACACCTGCCGTTCGCGACGGCCGACTGGTGATACCCGTATCGCCTGGCGTGAAACGGAAGATCAGTGGTATCGTGCACGATGAGTCGGCCACGGGAAAGACCGTGTTTATAGAGCCGACGGAGGTGGTGGAGGCCAACAACAAGGTGAGAGAGTTGGAGGCTGCCGAGCGTCGTGAGATCGTCCGTATCCTCACCGTGTTTACTGATGAACTCAGGCCGAACGTGCCGGAGATACTCAACTCCTACGAATTCCTGGCACAGATAGACCTGATCTACGCCAAGACCGAACTGGCAAAACTGACGAAGGCCTTTGAGCCCGAGATCAAGGCCGAGCCCCACCTGGACTGGATCAGAGCGATACACCCGCTGTTGCAGTTGTCGCTGGAGAAACAGGGGAAGAAGGTGGTGCCATTGGACATACGTCTGGAAGGAGACAGGAGTCAGGAGTCAGGAGACAGGAGAAATGTTGGAAGGCTGTTGATTATTAGCGGTCCGAATGCGGGCGGAAAGTCGGTATGTCTGAAAACCGTGGGACTGTTGCAATATATGCTGCAATGCGGACTGGCGATACCCATCGGCGACCGTTCGACCGTGGGCATGTTCAACAGCATCATGATCGACATCGGCGACGAGCAGAGCATCGAGAACGACCTCTCGACCTATTCCTCGCATCTGCTGAACATGAAGAACATGATGAAGCAGGCCGATGCCCACACCTTATTATTAATAGATGAGTTTGGCGGTGGCACAGAGCCCACCATCGGCGGAGCCATCGCAGAGGCCGTGCTGAAGCAGTTGTGGAAGAAGAAGACCTTCGGCGTGATCACCACCCACTATCAGAACCTGAAGCACTTTGCCGAGGACCATGAGGGTGTGGTAAATGGTGCGATGCTCTACGACCGCAATCAGATGCAGGCCCTGTTCCAGCTGTCGATAGGTCAGCCCGGATCGAGTTTCGCCATCGAGATAGCCCGTAAGACGGGTATCCCTGAGGAGGTGATCAAGGACGCCTCGGACATCGTGGGCTCGGAGTATATCCAGAGCGACAAGTATCTGCAAGACATCGTGCGTGACAAGCGGTATTGGGAGGGCAAGCGTCAGACCATCCACCAGCACGAGAAATCGCTGGAGGGACATATCCAACGCTACGAGACCAACCTCGAGGAGATAGAACGCGAGCGCAAGGCCATCCTGCGTCGTGCCCAGCAGCAGGCCGAGGAACTGCTGGCAGAAGCCAACCGCAAGATAGAGAACGCCATCCGCGAGATCAAGGAGGCACAGGCCGAGAAGGAGCGTACACGCATCATCAGGGAAGAATTGCAGGAGTTCCGTCAGCAGGTGACCTCTGACGATACCCGTGGACTGATGAGCGAGGAGGAGTTTGCCAAGAAACTGCGTCAGATGGAGGAGCGTAAGGCCCGCAAGGCACAGCGGAAGGAGAAGAAGAAAGAGGAAAGTGAAAAGCGGAAAGAGCATGCCTCTGTGGCAGCCAACTCTCAACTCTCAACTCTCAACTCTCCACTCGCCGTGGGCGACACCGTGCGCATCAAGGGACTGAACACCGTCGGCAAGATAGAGAGCATACAAGGCAAGCAGGCCAGCGTCATCTTCGGCGATGTGCGCTCGAAGATGAAACTGGAACAGCTGGAGCGTGCCACGAAGACGAAGGAAACCAATCCCGCCAACAAGCACGAGGCACTGGCCGTTCAGACCTCGAAGGTGACACGAGCCACGATGGAAGACCGCAAGCACAACTTCCATCAGGACCTCGACGTGAGAGGTATGCGAGGCGACGAGGCCATCGACACCGTGATGCATTTCATCGATGATGCCATCCTGATTGGGATGAGCAGAGTGCGTATTCTGCACGGCACAGGTTCAGGTATTTTACGCCAGTTGATACGCCAGTATCTGAACACCGTTCCCAACGTGGTGAAGGCCCGCGACGAGCACGTACAATTCGGCGGAGCAGGCATCACTGTGGTGGATTTAGACTAGTCAAAAAAACGCTTTTTTTGACTGTTTTAGGCACACAACAAATCCTAAAAATCCTTAATAAATTTGGCTAACTGACTGATTATCGGTAATTTTGCAGCCGATTCGCTTGAATCTGGCGACGTGATGTCGCACTTTTTGAAAAAGAAAATCTAAAGGATAACGCGGCATACTCTCGTGATGAGACGGCCGCCTAAAGTATAGAGATATGATTCAATTATTTAAGAAAGGAAGTGTGTGTCTGATGGCCTTGACATTTACACTGATCGCCTCAGCGGGAGGCGGCAACGTCAAGAGTTCCACTAAAACATCAGACATCGACTGGAATCCAGTAATGGATGCGATTATTCAAGTAGAAAGCGAAGGAAATCCCAAAGCCGTGAGCGGTAATTCCGTAGGCGCTATGCAGATTACTCCGATTCTTGTGAAGGATTGCAATGACATTCTGAAGAGACAGAAGAGTAAAAAGCGCTATACCATGGACGATCGCTACAGCGTAGCGAAATCAAAGGAGATGTTCCTTATTATCCAGAAGTACTACAACCCCGAAAACAGCATCGAGAAAGCGATCCGATTGTGGAACGGTGGTGTGAAGTACACAACAAGAGCCACCAACCGTTATTACAAGAAGGTGCTCGCCCAGATGAAGTAAGGATACATGAGACTTCGCAATCGTTTGGACAACGAAACTATTTGCAAGACTGATAATCCGATTGTCAAGGATAAAACCTGACGATCGGATATTTTATTTGTATACAAAAAATGCAAGCCGTTTGGCTTGCATTTCCTGCTGAGTTGCGGAGGCAGGATTCGAACGTGCGACCTCCAGGTTATGAGCCTGGCGAGCTACCAACTGCTCCACTCCGCGATGTTGTTTTTTTCTAAGCGGGTGCAAAGGTACTACTTTTTTTGGAAATACCAAAATATTTATGCCATTTTTTTGAAAAATCACTCTTTTCGGAACATTTCTTCCTCATTTTCTTGCGTATTTAAAAGGAAAAATGTAATTTTGCACACTGAAAGAATGTGTGCAATTTTGCATAAACCAAGGAGGAAGCAATTATGTCAATATCCAAGACCAGACAAAAGCTCGTAGATGTGGCCCGTCAGTTGTTTGCCAAAAACGGACTGGAGAACACCACGATGAACGACATCGCCACCCTGTCAGGCAAGGGCAGGCGCACACTCTACACCTATTTCAAATCGAAGGAAGAGATCTACTATGCTGTGATCGAAGGCGAGCTGGAGCGATTGAGCGACAAGCTTGACGAGGTGGCAGCCCGTAAGATCCGTCCTCAGGACAAAATCATCGAACTGATCTACACCCATCTGAGCATGATCCGTGAGACGGTGGTGAGAAACGGCAACCTGCGTGCCGAGTTCTTCCGCAACATCTGGATGGTGGAGAAGGTGCGCAAGCGTTTCGATGATGCAGAGATAGAACTGTTCCGTAAGGTGTATAACGAAGGTAAGGATGACGGTGAGTTTGATATCGACAACATCGACCTGGTGGCCGACATCACCCACTATTGTATCAAGGGTCTTGAAGTGCCATACATCTACGGTCGTATCGCCCACGGCATGAAGGAAGAAGACACCAAGCCGCAAGTGGCGAAAGTCGTCTATGGAGCCCTAGGTAAGATACAAAGGAAGTGAATAGTGAATAGTGATTATTAACACATTATAAAAAAGTATTATGGGATTATTAGAAGGTAAGACAGCGCTGATTACAGGTGCTGCACGCGGTATCGGAAAAGCTATCGCACTAAAGTTCGCCGAAGAAGGCGCAAACATTGCATTCACCGACCTCGAGGTGAATCTGGAAACAGAACAGGAAATCGCCGCCAAGGGTGTGAAGGCCAAGAGCTATGCCTCGAATGCCGCTGACTTTGCTCAGACTGAGGAAGTGGTGCAGGCCGTGAAGGCAGAATTCGGCAGCATCGATATTCTGGTGAACAATGCCGGTATCACCAAGGACGGACTGATGCTGCGTATGACCGAGCAGCAGTGGGATGCTGTGATTGCTGTGAATCTGAAATCGGCCTTTAACTTCATCCACGCCTGTGTGCCCGTGATGATGCGTCAGCGTGGCGGTTCTATCATCAACATGGCCTCTGTGGTAGGTGTGCACGGTAATGCCGGACAGGCTAACTATGCTGCTTCGAAGGCTGGACTGATCGCATTGGCTAAGAGTATCGGTCAGGAGATGGGTCCGAAGGGTATCCGTGCCAACGCCATCGCCCCTGGTTTCATCGAGACCGCTATGACTGCAGCCCTGCCCGATGAGGTTCGTGAGCAGTGGAAGCAGAAGATTCCTCTCCGTCGTGGTGGTCAGGTAGAAGATATCGCCAATGTAGCCACCTTCCTGGCCTCAGACATGTCTAGCTACGTGAGCGGACAGGTGATCCAGGTTGATGGCGGAATGAATATGTAAATCAATTGATAATTGACAATTGATAATTGATAATTATGGAGGTCGTTTACGAAGACAACCATATCATCATTGTAAATAAAAGGAGTGGGGAGATCGTACAGGGCGACAAGACTGGCGATCGCCCCCTTTCTGATATTGTCAAGGACTATATCAAAGAGAAATATGCCAAGCCCGGAGCTGTGTTTCTGGGCGTGGTGCACCGTTTGGACCGACCTGTGTCAGGACTCGTGGTGTTTGCACGCACCTCGAAGGCACTGAGTCGTCTGAACAAGATGTTTGCCGAGGGCGAGGTGCATAAGACCTATTGGGCCATTACCAAAAACGCCCCTCGCGACAGCGAGGGCACGTTGACCCATTGGCTCGTGAGAAACGAGAAACAGAACAAGAGTTATGCTTACGATCAGGAGAAGCCCAATGCCAAGAAGGCTATCCTGAAATATCGTGTACTCAGCCATAGTGACAACTATTCGCTGATAGAAGTCAACCTCATGACAGGAAGGCATCACCAGATCCGCTGTCAGTTGGCTGCGATGGGTTGTCCTATCAAAGGTGACCTGAAATACGGAGCCCCAAGGAGTAATCCTGATGGCAGTATCTCGCTGCTGTCAAGAAGGGTGGAGTTTGTGCATCCTGTCTCGAAGGAGACAATCATCGCCGAGGCTCCCCTACCCGATGACAAACTTTGGAAAGCTTTTAAAGTTGAGAGTTGAGAGATGAGAGTTGAGAGATGAAGAAAGTATTGAAGTGGATGGCGATAGCGGTATTGACGCCTATTCTGCTGTTTTTCATACTTGCCGCACTGCTCTACTTGCCACCCGTACAAAACTGGGCGGTGAAGAAAGTGGCGGCCATCGCTTCAGAAAAGACGGGGATGGAGATCACCGTAGGCCACGTGAATCTAGAATGGCCCTTCGATCTCGGCATCGACGAATTCCGCATGCTGCATCCGAATGACTCACTCAAAAACGTCACAGACACCATTGCCGACATCGGCCACCTGACTGTCAACATACAACTACGGCCATTGTTCGACAAGCGTGTGGTCATCAACGAACTCTCGATGCAAGAGGCCAAACTCAACACCAACGGTTTCATCAGCGACCTGCGCATCAAGGGTCGGATGAAGGAACTCTGGCTATCGTCGAAAGGCATCGATCTGGATAAGGAAACGGTAGAAGTGAATGGCGCCAGACTGGCAGATGCCGACTTCGATATCCAACTGTCGGACACAGCCGCTGTAGACACCACCACCTCAGATAACAAATGGACGATCAATGCCGACAGCCTCAGCATCTATCAAACCCGTCTGGCTATCCATCTGCCAGGCGACACGCTGCATATAGACACCTACTTGGGCCACGCCGTCGCCCAGGAAGCCAACATCGATATCGGCAAGAACATCTACAAAGTGAGCAGTCTGAGATGGAACGACGGCAAACTGAGTTATGACAACCGCTTTGAGCCCGCTGTGGCTGGTCTTGACTATAACCATATCGCACTGACGGACATTCATCTCGGCATCGATTCCATCAGTTACACACCCCAAGGCACCTCGTTCTATATCCGCAACACAAGTCTCAAAGAAAAGAGCGGTCTGGAAATCAGCAAGTTGGAAGGAGGCGTCAGGCTAGATTCTGCCTTCAACAAGATACAGATACCCGCCCTTGCCCTCAAGACGCCCGATTCAGATATCTACACCGAGGTGGATATGGACTTCAACGCTTTCGACCAGCGGAATCCTGGTAAGATGAAGATGCGACTGAATGCGCAGTTGGGCAAACAAGACCTGATGCGATTCATGGGCGACATGCCGGCATCGCTGATCCGCAAATACCCCAATCACCCCATTGCCATCAAAGGTTCGCTCAACGGCAATATGCAGCAGATGGAGTTTACGGGCCTCGACATCAACCTGCCCACCGCCTTCCACCTCACTGCCAACGGCACCGCCAGGAATCTAACGGATATGTCGAGGTTGCAGGCCGATATGAAGATGAGTGCGAAGACACAAGACATCGGCTTCCTGACGGCGACGCTCGATCCCAAGACGAGGAACGACTACCGCATCCCCAATGGGATCACCCTTGATGGTACGTTGAAGGCCGATGGTCCACGCTATACAGCAGACCTTATCGCCCGCGAAGGTCAGGGAACGGTGAAGCTGAAAGGCACGGCCACCATTCCGCAGAATGCCAAGGGAGAGATGATGCCAAGCCATATGACCTACGATGCAGACATCAGCGTGAAGAATCTGAATCTGCACCATTTCATGCCAAAGGACTCTATCTATACCCTCACGGCCGACATCTCTGCCAAAGGCTATGGCACAGACGTCCTCTCGAAGAACACCCGTCTGACGGCTAATGCCACCCTCCACCATCTGCAATACGGCAGTTGGGATCTGAACAACATGACGGCAAAGGCCGCTATCAGCAACGGTCGCGGAAAAGCCACCATCACAGGCGACAATGCCCTCTTCGTGGGCGACATCACAGCCGATATGCTGTTGGCACCAGCCCTCTCGAAAGACAAGACCATCGAAGCCCAGCTCTGTGCCGACCTCGCCAAGGTGGACCTCTTCCAGATGCGTATCATGGACGAGCCACTCACCATTGGTCTGAGTGGCGACCTCGACATCAAATCCAACCTCAACGACACCCACTACATCAGTGGATTGATCGATAATATCAGTATTCGCGACGACAAGACCACCTACTATCCCACGAAGGTAGGTCTGTTGCTGAAAACTAATCGCGACACCACCTATGCCAGGATGCAGAGTGGCGACTTCATCGTGAAACTTGATGCACAAGGCGGCTACGAACGGGTAATGAAGCAGTTGACCACCATCTCCGACTCAGTGATAGCCCAATATGAAAACAGGGTGATAGACCAGCAGGCCATCAAACGCCTGTTGCCCACGATGAAACTGCATGTGGAAAGCAAGCGAGACAACCCCATTGCCAATCTTCTGAAAACCCAGGAGATTGACTTCAAGGATCTGTTGGTAGATCTGAATATGTCGCCAGAGACAGGCATCAACGGTACGAGTCATCTCTATTCGTTGAACTACGACAGTACCCGTATCGACACCATCCATCTGAACCTGACCCAGAAAGGCGACCGTCTCACCTATCAGGCGCAGATACGTAACAACCGTCGCAACCCGCAGTTCGTGTTTAATGCCCTCATCGACGGCCATTTCCACGAGCATGGTGCTTTGGCAGGATTGCGTTATTATGACAAAGACGGTAAGATGGGTGTTAGGATCGGTGCAACGGCCGAGATGGAGTCTGGCGGTATCCGCTTCAAGTTGATGCCTGACAGACCTACGGTGGGTTATAAGGATTTCAATCTGAACAAGGATAATTTCCTCTTCCTGGGCAGCGACAAGAAGATACAGGCAAAGATTGACCTCATCGCCGACGACAAGACCGGTCTGAAACTCTATACCGAGAATCAGGACTCGACGATGCTGCAAGACCTCACCCTCTCGTGCAACCGTATCGACCTGGGTGAAATCACCTCTGTGATACCTTATCTGCCGAAGATCACAGGCAAGCTCAATGGTGACTATCATATCCTGCAAGACCAGAACGAGAAATTCTCTGTGGTCTCAGATATGGCCATTCAGGATATGACCTACGAGGGAGCGATCATCGGTAATCTCAGTACGGAGCTCGTCTATCTGATGAAAGAGGACGACACCCACGCTATCGAGGCTCACCTCATGCTGAACGATGAGGAATTCGGCACCCTGAGCGGTAACTATCAGAATAAGGATGAGGGACATATCGATGTTATCTTCAACATGACCCGTTTCCCATTGTCGCTTGTCAACGGTTTCATAGAAGACCAGATCGTGGGTCTCGAGGGTTATGCCGAGGGTGACCTCACCATCAAGGGAACGCTGAAACATCCGAAGGTAGACGGTGAGCTCTATGTGGAAGATGCCTATCTGGTAAGTCTGCCCTACGGCATCCGCATGCGTTTTGACAACGACCCTGTGCGTATCATCGATTCCCGTCTGCTGCTCGAGAACTTCGGACTCTATGCCTACAACGACGAGCCTATCAACATGATGGGTAACATCGATTTCTCGGATATGGACCGTATCACGATGGACATGCGTATGCGTGCACGTAACCTGCTGCTGATCAATTCCAAACAAGAGGCCAAGAGCATCGCCTTCGGCAAGGCCTATGTGAATTTCGCGGCACGTATGCAGGGACCGCTGGAGCAGTTGGATATGCGTGGCCGTCTCGATGTGCTCAGCTCTACCGATATGACCTACATGCTCCTCGACTCGCCCCTCTCTACTGACAACCGTCTCGACGAGTTGGTGAAGTTTACTGATTTCAGCGACTCTACCCAGACCGTTGTTGCCAAGCCTGTACCCACAGGATTGAATGCCGACCTCACCATCTCTGTGGCACAAGGAGCGCATATCGTCTGCGACCTCAACATAGAGCAGACCAACTATATCGATCTCATGGGTAGTGGTGATCTCCGCATGAAATACAACCACGAAGGCATCAACCTCACGGGTCGCTACACACTGAACAGAGGTGAGATGAAATACTCGCTGCCTGTGATTCCGTTGAAGACCTTTACCATCAAGGACGGCAGTTATGTGGAGTTTACGGGCGATGCCATGAACCCCAGACTGAACATCACGGCTACGGAGCATCTTAAAGCCAGCGTTGGCGGTGAGGGAACCACACGTATTGTACCCTTCGAATGTGGCGTTATCATCACCAAGACGCTCAATGATATGGGTGTGCAGTTCATCATCGAGGCACCAGAGGATAATCTCATCAATGGCGACCTGAACAGTATGAGTGCCGAGGAACGCTCAAAGGTGGCTGTGGCGATGCTCACCACAGGCATGTATCTGGCAGATTCGAACACCAGCGGATTCTCAATGAACGCAGCCCTCAGTTCATTCCTCCAGAGTGAGATCAACAATATCGCAGGCTCTGCCCTGAAGACCCTCGATCTCAGCGTGGGTATCGACAACACAACCGATGCTTCAGGAGCCATGCAGACCGACTACTCATTCAAATTCGCCAAGCGATTCTTCGACAACCGCTTGAAGATTGAGATAGGCGGTGTGGTCTCCTCAGGCACCAATAATCCACAGGGACAAAAACAGTCGTTCTTCGATAATGTCTCAATGGAGTATCGTATGAACCAGAGCGGTACGATGAATGCCAAGCTCTTCTATCAGCAGAATGTCTACGATTGGCTCGACGGCTATACCAATATGTATGGCGGTGGTTTCCTGTGGCGACGCAAGCTCAGCAACTTCTGGGATATTATCCGCTTCTGGAAGAAGGAGGAGCAGCCCATGCGACGCTTCACCACGCAACCATTACCAGGACAGGAATGGCGACGTGACAGTACGACAACGGACAGTTTAAAGGTAAAAAGGTAAAAAAGTAAAAAGGTAAAAAAATGAAGCAGCATATTACATATCGCATCGTCACGAAGGTAAAGGCGGCAGCCCTTTTACCCTTATACCTTTTTACCCTTCTATTTTTATCTTCCTGTTCGCTCACGAAGAACATCCCTGAAGACGACCAGTTGTTCAGAGGTCTAAAAGAGATTGTCTATATCGATGAACAGGACGGCAATCAGCCCGAGAGCAAAGTACTTGAAGACCAGAAGGAAACGATGAAGGAAGAGGTAGAGGCCGCTCTAGCGACCATCCCCAACGGTTCACTCTTCTTCAGCAGCTATTACGCAGCTCCCTGGTCGTGGCGACTTTGGGTCTATAACACATTCGGCTCGAAGAACTCCACTTTTGCCAAGTGGATGACCAAATCATTCGGCAAGCCTCCCGTGCTGATGAGTCAGGTGAATCCCGCCCTGCGTGCCTCTGTAGCCACATCGGTGCTTCGCAACAACGGCTATTTCCGTGGGGAAGTGACCTACGAGCCCGTGCCCATGAAGAATCCCAAGAAGAGCAAACTCCGTTATACCGTCAGACTCGATTCGCTCTTCACCGTCGACTCACTGGCCTATATCGGCTTCACCGATTCGTTGCAGCAGCTCATCGACTCCACCAGTAAGGAGACACTCATCCCCAAGGGCAATCCCTTCAGTGTCGCTGCCCTCGACGGCGAGCGCAACCGCATCAGCACCCTCTTCCGCAACAATGGCTATTATTATTTCACGCCGAACTATACCACCTATTTCGCTGATACCCTTGCTATGCCCAATAAGACGCAGCTGCGATTGCAGATGGTTGACGGACTCTCTGAGGAAGTGCTGAAGAAGTGGTATATCGGCCATATCGACGTGCAATTCCGCAAGACGGCCCGTGAGACACTCAACGATTCTATCCAGCGTCGACACCTCACGATCCATTACAATGGTAAGAGCTCGCCCATCAGTCCACGTACCATTCTAAAAGACCTCAGATTGAGGCCACGCCAACCGTTCAGTCTGCAGAACTACCAGGAGAGTGCCAGCAAGATCAATGCCACAGGTGTATTCAGTTCCACCGATTTCCTCTTTACGCCTCGTGCAGGGACAGACTCCCTCGATCTCACGCTGAACTGCGTGTTCGACAAGCCCTATGACTTTTATTTCGGCTTGGATGTCATCGGCCGTACCATTGGCCGCTGGGGACCTCAGGTAAAAATCGGTTTCACTAAGCGTAATGCCTTCAAGGGAGGTGAGAAACTCGATATCAGTCTGCACGGTTCCAACGAGTGGCAGAAGGGAGCTGGTTCAGACATGAATACTTTCCAATATGGTGCCGAGGCCTCGCTCGAGTTCCCACGCATCATTGCCCCCTTCTACAACAGCGATCGTATCCGTAGGGATAAAGACGGACGCCCCAAACCCCGCCGTTTCTATGCAGCGCCCACCACGTTTGCCAAAGTCACCACCGACATCATACGACGTCCTGAGTATTATAAGATGCACATCGTCTCAGGCGAATGGACCTATCGCTGGCAGACCTCTGCTAACAGCCGTCATGAGTTCTCGCCCATAACGCTTAGCTATCAGTTCAAGAACAGCGTCACTGATAAATTCCTGGAATTGCAAGATAGCAACTATTATATCATAGGGATGATGGAAGACAGGTTCATCCCCAAGATGCGATACACCTATACGTACACCAGTCCTTCTAGCTACCGTAATCCTATCCGTTGGGAAACGACCGTCGAAGAGGCCGGCAATCTTGTATCACTCTACCACCGATTGGGCGGACACAGCTTCAACGAAAAGAATAAGACACTCTTCAAGACGCCTTATTCCCAGTTCGTGCGTGTGGAAACCGACTTTACCAAGACCTGGAGCGTGGGCACCTACTCTTCGCTTGTGGGACATGTCAATGCGGGTGTCCTTTTCAGTTACGGCAACAGTGCTGAGTCACCCTTCACCGAGATGTTCTATGCTGGTGGAGCCAATAGCATCCGAGCCTTCCCTGTACGCGAGGTTGGTCCTGGACAATTCACGATGGCTGGACAACGTAACCGTCAGATGTCTTATCTGCTTCGCAACGGCGACCTCAAATTCATAGCCAACCTCGAATACCGCCAGCCCCTCTTCGGTAATCTGCATGGAGCGGCATTCATCGATATCGGAAACACCTGGCGTTTGAGAGATCCGGATTACAGTGATTTAGAGGCAGCAGCAGTTGAAATGTATGATGTAGATCCTGAAAAGGCAAATGAGTTGGAAAATGAAATAAATGATGTTGCCAATTGGATCCATCTGATGAAATACGAGCCGTCACGGTTCTTCGAGGATATTGCCGTTGGAGCGGGTATCGGCCTGCGCTACGATTTGGGGTTCCTCGTTATCCGTCTGGACTGGGGATTTGTCCTGCACAATCCTGAGCTGAACGTTTATAATGATCATCACGGCTATTTCAACTTCGGTAAGTTCAAGGACATGCAAACCCTTCATTTCGCCATCGGCTATCCGTTCTAAAGCGTGAACAGTGCATTGTGAATAGTTAATAAATGTAGAGCAACAGCAAATTCTTCACTATTCATTTTTCACTATTCGCCAAAAATTCGTATCTTTGCAGCCAAATCAGTAAAAAAACAAATTATTTGCATATGAAACCTACTCTTTTTCTGCTTGCAGCAGGCATGGGAAGCCGCTACGGAGGCTTGAAACAACTCGATGGTCTGGGCCCCAACGGCGAAACCATCATGGACTACAGTATCTACGACGCCATCCAGGCTGGATTCGGCAAGATCGTATGGGTCATCCGTAAAGACTTCGAAGAACAATTCCGTACACAAATCCTTTCGAAATACGAGGGACATATCCCTTGCGAACTCTGTTTCCAGGGGCTTGATTCCCTGCCCGAAGGCTTCAGTGTGCCAGAAGGTCGTCAGAAACCTTGGGGTACCAATCATGCCGTACTGATGGGTAAGGACGTGATCAAGGAGCCCTTCTGTGTCATCAACTGCGACGATTTCTATAACCGTGATGCCTTCATGGTCATCGGCAAATTCCTCGCCAATCTTCCTGAGGGTGCCAAGAACCAGTATGCAATGGTAGGTTTCCGCGTGGGCAACACCCTGTCTGAGAACGGCACCGTAGCCCGCGGCATCTGCTCGAAAGATGCACAGGAGCATCTGACCACCGTCGTAGAGCGTACGGAGATCGTACGCTGTGCTGCTGACGGTTCCAACGCTGGGGCTGCCAGTGAGCCCATCCGCTATAAAGACGAACAGGGTCAGTGGGTCGTGGTCGACGACAACACCCCCGTTTCGATGAACATGTGGGGCTTCACTCCCGACTATTTCGAGTATTCTGAGGCCTATTTCAAGGAGTTCCTCAGCGACCCGAAGAATATGGAGAATCTCAAGGCAGAGTTCTTCATTCCTCTGATGGTCAACAAACTCATCGTCGAGAAGACTGCTACGGTAGAGGTGCTCGACACCACATCAAAATGGTTCGGCGTCACCTATGCTGCCGACCGTGAAGGCACAGTGGCACGCATCCAGCAGCTCGTAGATGAGGGCGTCTATCCGAACAAGCTGTTTTAAATGAACATCGATATTCTCAATCCACAGGAGAGCAGTCGGCTCAATACTCTGATTGAAACCAGTCAGAACATCGTCGTCACCTGCCATCGCAGCCCTGACGGCGATGCTATCGGATCTTGTCTCGGATGGGCAGAATTCCTCCGTAGCAAGGGCAAGGAACCTACGGTCATCGTTCCCGACCAGTTTCCCGACTTTCTCCAGTGGTTGCCGAATACCGAGAAGATCATCCGCTACGACAAACATCGCGAACAGTGCGACCTGCTCCTGCAGATTGCCGATCTCGTATTCTGTCTCGATTTCAACACGCCCAGTCGTGTCGATGAGATGGAGCCCGCCCTGCTCAGAACTCCTGGCGTGATTGTGCTCATCGACCATCATCTCAACCCTGATGTGCCTGCTGAGCTCACCATCTCTCACCCTGAAGCCTGTAGCACCAGCGAAATCGTGTTTCGCATCGTGTGGCAGCTCGGAGAGTTCGAGAAACAGGGCAAACACTTCGCCATCCCCGTCTATTGTGGTATGATGACCGATACAGGCGGCTTCACCTTCGCATCTACGCGTCCGGAGATTTACTTTATCATCTCCCAGCTGCTCACGAAACGCATCGACAAGGACCGCATCTATCGCAACGTCTACCACAACTACTCAGAGAATCGTCTGCGCCTGATGGGTTTTGTCATGTATGAGAAACTGGTCTATCTGCCTGAATACCACGCCTCGTTCTATACCATCTCCAAGGACGAACAGAAGCGTTTCAACTTCATCAAGGGTGATGCCGAGGGACTTGTCAACCTGCCCCAGCAGATCAAGGGGCTGAAACTCTCCATTTCCCTGCGTGAAGATACCGAGAAAGACAAGGTCATCTGGGTAAGCCTGCGCTCCGTCGACGACTTCCCCTGCAACGAGATGGCTGAGCAGTTCTATAACGGTGGTGGACACCTGAATGCCTCTGGCGGACGTCTGCAGTGTTCCCTAGATGAGGCTGTCGATATTACCCGTAAGGCCATCGAAGCTTTCGGCGAAAAGCTGAAGCAGTGAACAGTGAATAGTGAATAATGAATTGTGAATAGTGATATGAAGAAACTATTATTGATATGTCTGGCTGCCATAGCAGTTCTCTCCAGTTGCAACGACTATGAGACTTATGGCGACAAGAAGGAGAAGGAGCGCAACGCCATCTCCAAGTTCATTTCAGACTCCAGTATTGTAGTCATCTCTGAAGACCAGTTCGTGCTTCAGGGCTACGTCACCAACCTCGACCGCAACGAGTTTGTCAAACTCGACAAGAGCGGTGTCTATATGCAGATTGTCCGTCCTGGCTGTGGCGAGAAGCTTCAGGTTGGTGAGACTGCCAACGTCTGTTGCCGCTTTGAGGAGTTCAGTATTGAAGGTGATACCGTCACGCTCTTCAACAACATCTCCATTCTGTCGTACTATGTCGATGTGATGCGTGTTACCAACACTAGCGGCACCTATTCCGGTTCCTTCACAGCAGGTCTCATGCTCAAAGCCTATGGGTCGGCGTCCGTGCCTGCAGGCTGGCTTGTTCCCCTCGCCTATATCAAGATAGGCCGTCCACAAGCCCTCACCGAAGAGAAGGCCAAAGTGCGTATCATCGTGCCTCACAGCCAGGGACACACCATCGCTGCACAAGATGTACTGCCCTTCTATTACGAAATCACCTACGAGAAAGAAGCATAACGATTTTTTGAAATAATATACAATGACACTTATCAAATCCATTTCCGGCATCCGCGGCACAATCGGTGGACGTACCGGCGACACACTCAACCCTTTAGACATTGTTAAGTTTACCACCGCATATGCCACCTTCATGGCACGTAAGACCGGCCGCCACGGCAAGATTGTCGTAGGTCGCGACGGACGTATCTCTGGCCAGATGGTGAAGAATGTAGTGTGCGGCACCCTCATGGGCTGCGGCTGCGATGTGATCAACATCGGCTATGCCACTACCCCTACCACAGAGTTGGCCGTCCGCATGGCACAAGCTGATGGTGGTATCATTATCACCGCCTCACATAATCCCCGTCAGTGGAATGCCCTGAAACTGCTCAATGGCGAGGGCGAATTCCTGACCGCAGCTGATGGAGCTGAAGTACTCGACATCGCTGCCCGCGAAGACTTCGAATATGCTGAAGTCGACCAGTTGGGCCAATATAGCGAAGATTTCTCTTTTGACCTCCGTCATATTGACAGTGTACTCCAATTGAAACTCGCTGATCTCAACGCCATCAAGAGCCGTAAGTTCCGCGTCTGTGTGGATACTATCAACAGTGTGGGAGGCATCATCCTGCCTAAACTCTTCGAGGCTCTCGAAGTGGAATACCATATACTCAACGGTGCCTGCACAGGCGACTTCGCCCATAACCCCGAGCCATTGGAGAAGAATCTGCACGGCATCATGGACAAGATGCGTCAGGGCGGTTTCGATCTGGGCATCGTTGTCGACCCCGATGTTGACCGTCTGGCCTTTATCTGCGAAGACGGCACGATGTTTGGCGAGGAGTATACGCTGGTATCTGTGGCTGATTATGTTCTGAGAAATCTGAGTAATCAGAATACTCCGAGTACTCTGACCACTGTCAGCAACCTCTCCTCAACCCGCGCTCTGCGAGATATTACTGAGAAATATGGTGGCAAGTATTATGCTGCCGCTGTGGGCGAGGTCAATGTTACTACAAAGATGAAGGAAGTGGGAGCCGTCATCGGCGGCGAAGGCAATGGTGGCGTCATCTATCCCGAGAGCCACTACGGCCGTGATGCACTGGTTGGCATCGTGCTCTTCCTGTCGGCACTGGCACAGAAGGGGTGCACCGCCAGCGAACTGCGCAAAACCTTCCCCGACTATCAGATTGCGAAGAACCGCATCGACCTCACTCCAGAGACCGATGTAGACGCCATCCTCGTCAAGGTAAAGGAGATGTTCGCCAAGGACAACAGCGCCAAGGTCAACGATATCGATGGTGTGAAGATCGACTTTGCCGACCGCTGGGTACACCTTCGCAAATCGAATACAGAACCCATCATCCGCGTCTATAGCGAGGCGCCGACGATGGATATGGCCGACGAACTAGGCAAGAAACTTATGCAAGTCGTCTATGACATGCAATAACAATAAAGCCCGCTGGATTTCAGCGGGCTTTTTGATTATATCAATTGTTTCGCGCGTTCGAGAGCAATGTTGATATGCGAACATATATTGTCTTCGCCCAGCATCGCATCAAAACCCGCTTTATGAAGCACGGCCTGAACCTTCTCGTTGACACCCGAGAGCACGACCTGGATGCCTTCCGCCTGTGACATCAGACAGAGATTCGTCAGGTTGTGGATACCCGTAGAATCCACGAAAGGCACTTTTCTCATACGGATGATGCGCACCTTCGGACGCTGATGGCGCAAGGCACCCATAATCTCTTCAAATTTATTTCCAGCACCGAAGAAATAAGGACCGTTGATCTCATAGACCTCGACACCCTCCGGAATAGTCAGATGTTCTAGATTGCCCAGCTGGAAATCACTCTCCTCTTCCTCAGGATTGATTTCGTCGCTGATCACCTTAACATCGGTCGTCTCAGCCATACGACGCATAAAGAGCAGACATGCACAAATGAGTCCTACTTCGATCGCAATAGTCAAGTCGAAGATGACAGTCAGCAGGAAGGTTACCCAAAGCACAATGACATCGCTCTTGGGATTCTTCAAGATGCTGACAAACGAACGCCAGCCACTCATGTTATAGCTCACAATCACCAGTACACCAGCCAGACAAGCCATGGGGATATACTGTGCCAGCGGCATGAGGAACAGGAAGATCAGCAACAACACAGCAGCGTGGATAATACCTGCCACAGGTGTACGGCCACCGTTGTTGATATTCGTCATCGTACGGGCGATGGCACCTGTAGCAGGAATACCGCCGAAGATGGGCGAAGCCAGATTGGCAAAACCCTGTGCGATGAGTTCTGTGTTCGAGTTATGACGGTCACCGATGACACCGTCAGCTACCGTTGCCGACAACAACGATTCGATAGCACCCAAAATGGCAATGGTAAAGGCGGGCGCTACAAGGCCCTTGATCACATCCCACGTCAACTCAGGCACCTGGGCTCCAGGAAGTTGGTTGGAGATACTGAAACGGTCACCGATAGTCTCGACACTCGTCACACCCATATACTGCTTGAGTAGCAGCACGCCGATAGTCATCACGATGATGGCAATCAACGAGCCCGGCAGTTTCTTCAGCACCTTATTATAACGTGCAATCTTCGGCCAGAGGGCAATCACTGCCACCGAACCGATACCCACGGCCGCACTCCACCAATCGATCGTTGGGAATGAACCGATATAAGCAATCCATTTCTCTACGAAATCGCTAGGCACAGAGGCCATCGTCAGTCCGAAGAGATCCTTGATCTGCGTGGTGAAGATGGTCAGCGCAATACCAGAGGTGAAGCCCACCACGATAGGGTACGGGATATACTTGATAATAGTGCCCAAATGGAGCACGCCAAACATAATAAGGAAGACACCTGCCAGAAGCGTTGCGATGGTCAGACCCTCGAAACCATACTGCTGGATGATGCCGTAAATAATAATAATGAATGCGCCTGTAGGACCACCGATTTGAACCTTGGAACCTCCAAAGACCGATACGATCAGTCCGGCGACGATGGCGGTGATAATACCTTTCTCAGGCGTCACGCCAGAGGCGATACCGAAGGCGATGGCCAACGGCAATGCCACGATGCCGACAATAATGCCGGCGAGCAAATCTGTCGTCAGCTGCTTCCGGTTGTAATTCTTCAACGTCGAAAACAGCTTTGGTTTGAACTCTAATGTTGTCATCTACTGTTAATTATCTTGAAAACAGCTGCAAAATTAAGAAAAAAGTTAAAAAGCGCAAAAAATATGAACAAGTTATTTGAAAATAACCTAAATTTGTTGCCGAAAATCAATTCCTCACTATGTGAGAACCAAATTTGAGAGAGAGAAAGTTTACATTATTAACTATTAAAAAGAAAGAATTATGAAGAAAATCATGTTTGCTGTGATGGCAATGTGTGCTATCGGTTTCACCGCATGTGGTAACAAGGCTCAGACTGCAGAAGCTCCTGCAGACGAAGTAGAGGCTGTAGTTTACAACGCTGAAGAAGAGGCTGCTGCTTCTATCAACCAGTTGACCGAGCAGATTGAGGCTCAGGATGCCAGCAAGTTCAATGAAGTGCTGACCGCTATCCAGGAGAAGATCAAGGACATCATCGGTTCTGATCCCGCTGTGGCTAAGGAGTATGTGACCAAGATTCAGGACTTCCTGAAGGAGAATGCCGATAAGATCAAGGCTTTTGCTGGTGAGAACGAGGCTGTACAGGCTGCTCTGGCTACGATTACCGCAGCTCCTGCTGAGACCGTTGTTGACGGACTGATGCAGGCACTGAATGGCGCCAAGGATGCTGCAGAAGGTGCTGTTGACACAGCTCAGGATGCTGCAGAGGGTGCTGCCGACGCTGTGAAGGATGCTGCTGAGAATGCCAAGGACGCTGCCAAGGAGAAGGCAGGCGAGGCTGTTGACGCTGCTGCCGATCAGGCCAAGAAAGCTCTGGGAATTTAATTCTTAAGAACGAATGAAGAAACTAGTCTTAATGATAACAGCCCTCATGATCTGCATGGTCGTGAGGGCTGCTAATGTAGTAACCATCGAATACAAGGGAGCAACGGCGACTGTTACTATTCCTGATGAGTTGGCCGCTTATGTGACATGCACATCCGGTACATCATCGCATGTGAAATTAGTACAGTCAGACGACGTTGCAGATGGCGCACCAGGCGAAATCACCTACCAACTCTCCGGCAGCAGCGATGACGGAGGATTCGAGATGAGTGGCAAATACAAGTGTACAGTTAAACTAGCAGAATTAACACTTACCAATCCAGAGGGTGCCGCCATCAACATTGATGATGGCAAGCGCGTCGAACTGAATGCCAGCAAAGAAACAACCAACACGCTCGCTGACGGTGCAGACGGCAACTGGAAAGCCTGCATCTATGCCAAAGGTCATTTTGAGCTAAAAGGCAAGGGTACCATAAATGTTGTTGGTAATACTGCCCACGCCATCAGTTGTAAGGAGTATATGCAGGTGAAGAACCTGACGCTGAACGTCACCGCTGCCGCAAAAGACGGTTTGCATTGTCAACAGTATTTCTGGATGCAGAGCGGTACCATCAGCATCTCTGGTGCCAAGGCCAATGGCATCAAGGTAGAGCTCGACGGCAAGACGCCGACGGAAGTTTACCCTGAGCATGAAAACGGGGATGAGGACGAGGATACCGGCAACTGCTATCTGGACGACGGAAAATTGACCATCAGCAACTGTGATGGCAATGACATCTGGACCGACGGTCAGTTGGTTGTCAATGGTGGCACACACAGCTACGATGCCTCAAAGGTGTCGCAGAACAACGCCACAGGCATTACCACCTTGCAGCGTAACGACGTCATTTCTAACGAAGCAGTCATCTACGATCTGAACGGCCGACGAATTGACATGCTTGACGGCAGAAAGGGTGTGTTTATCATCAGGAAAGACAACGAGATCAGAAAAGTCATCGTTCAATAAATAATAAATCCCTCGCCGATTGGCGAGGGATTATTATTTTTACCAGATCTGTGCTCTCTTCTTCTTCGGTACAAAGAGCTTGTCACTCTTCTTGATGCCGAACGCATCATACCATTCATTGATATGCGGCAGGGCTGCATTCACACGAGCCTTGGCCGGTGAGTGCACATCCACCGTGATCAGATACTCCAGATACTCCGGACGGAAGTTGCCAGCCCACACACGAGCCCAGCTCAGGAAGAAACGCTGCTCAGGCGTGAAACCTTCTATCTTACCGGCAGGCTGCTGCTTCAACACATTCTGCAACGCACGGTAGGCGATGTTCAGACCTCCGTTGTCACCAATGTTCTCGCCCAGCGTCTGCTTACCATTGATCTTCTTGCCAGGAACAATCTCGATCGTGCTGAAATAATCTGCCAGCACCTTCGTACGAGCGTCGAAGTTCGCCTTGTCAGCATCGGTCCACCAGTTGCTCTGGTTACCGGTCTTATCAAACTGCGAACCCTGATCGTCGAAGCCGTGACTCATCTCATGACCAATCACGCCACCGATAGCACCATAGTTCACAGCATCGTCGGCATTCGGATCAAAGAACGGCGGCTGCAGGATAGCGGCGGGGAAGCAGATTTCGTTGGTCGTGGGATTATAATAGGCGTTCACGGTCTGCGGTGTCATGTGCCACTCGCTCTTGTCCACGGGCTTGTTCACCTTACGGTTCAACACATCAAGCGTACGCCATTCTGCGATATTACCGAGGTTCTCATAGAGCGACAGACTCTCGTCGACCTTCAGTCCACTATAATCCTTCCACTTGTCGGGATAACCTATCTTGACAATAAAGTTCTCCAACTTGTCCTTAGCCTTGGCCTTGGTCTCGGCACCCATCCATGTCGACTCGTCGATGCGCTGTGCGAGAGCCGTCTGCAGGTTGTGTACCAAGTCGAGCATACGCTGCTTGCTCGTTGCGGGGAAATACTTCTCCACATAGAGTTTACCGATGGCCTCGCCCAAGATACCGCTGACCAGACTCACGGCACGTTTCCAACGCGGACGGTCCTGCTGTGCGCCGTCCATCACCGAACTCAGCTTGAAAGCCTCAGCACGGAAGGCGTCGCTCAACTGACTGCTGGCACCAGCCACAACCTTGATCTCGGCATACGCCTTCAGGTCGTCAAGCGAGATTTCTGCCAGAATCTTCTCCACCTCATGAATAGCCTCCGGCTGACCAACATCTACCAAGTCGAAAGCGGGGAATCCTGAGATCAGGAAGAGGTTACCCCAGTCGATGCCAGGATAATCCAACACCAACTGGTTGTAGGTCATCTTGTGATAGTTGGCGTCGATATCACGCAGTTCCACACGGCTCTTGCTGGCCTTGGCGATACGTGTCTCAATAGCCATCACAGCCTCCATCTTCTTCTTGGCCACAGCCTCATCATTGCCCACCATCACGTAGAGGTTGGTCATGTAGGTCTTGTAGGCCTCACGGATGCGCTTGGTCTGTTCGTCATCGTTCAGATAGTAGTCCTTCGTGCCGAGGCCGAGGCCACCCTGCCCTATGCTCACGAGGTTCATCGAGGCATTGCGCATGTCAGCACCTACGCCCACACCGAACATCATCGTATTCTCCCCCTTACGGTCGAGCTGAGCCGTCACCAACTGATACTCGCGACGGTCCTTGATGGCGGCAATCTTCTCCAGAGTCGGCTTCAGCGGTGTCCAACCTTCGCGGTTCAGACGTACGCTGTCCATCATCAGTTTGTAGAGCGATCCGATCTTCTGACCCAGTGTGCCCTGCTCCTGAGGACTGTTGGCATACTGGAGAATCAGATCTTGAATCTGCTTCTGGTTTTCGTCATACAGATCCATGAAGGCACCGTTGTTCGTGTGTTCTGCGTCGAGGGGGTGAGTTTTCATCCATCCTCCGGCAGCATACTCATAAAAATCATCACCAGGACGCACCGACGGATCGAGGTTCTGAGTGAAATTCTGCCCCATGGCGGTCATCGCCATCATCAGGCAGCTTGCTGTTAAAATCTTCTTCATATTGATTAAAATAATGTTATAAGTCACATGTTTGACGCACTTTGAGTCCGCAAAGATACACAATTATTCATAAGAAATGCAGAATTTAAGTTTTTTTTAATCACTCACGTTTGTAATCCCGCGTTTTTTCACTAAATTTGCACCAACAAACTTCTCTATACTAAAACGAAACGAATATGAAAGATTTAAAAATGTACATCAACGGCCAGTTCTGCGAGAGCTCAAACGGCCAATGGATTGAAGTGTTGAATCCCTCTACTGAGGAAGTGATCTCCCGTCAGCCGGAAGGCACTATCGAGGACGTGAACCGTGCCCTAGACGCTGCCCGTGCTGCCCAGAAGGCTTGGGGCAAGACGCCCGCCATCGAAAGAGCAGGCTATCTGCTGAAAATGGCCGAGGGTATCAAGAAGCGCGAGAAGGAGTTCACGGAGATCATCATGCGCGAACAGGGAAAGACGCGCACATGGGCTTCTATCGAAGTGGGCGCTACGATTGCCTATTTCGAGTACATGGCTACCTTCGCCCGTCACATCGAGGGTGAGATCATTCCCAGCGACCGTCCCAACGAGACCATCCTGCTCACCAAGAAGCCCATCGGCGTGGTAGCTGGCATCCTGCCCTGGAACTTCCCGTTCTTCCTCATCGCCCGTAAGGCTGGAGCTGCGCTGATTGCCGGTTGTACCATCGTCATCAAGCCGAGTCAGCTCACACCGGAGAACTGCACGGAGTTTGCAAAAGTGGTCGCAGAGACAGGTCTTCCCGCAGGCGTCATCAACATCGTCACCGGTAAGGGTTCCGTCATCGGCAACGAGATGGCTGGCTCACCGAAGATCGACATCGTCAGCGTCACGGGTTCCGTAGGTGCCGGCGAGAGCATCATGGCCGCTGCTTCGAAGAACATCACCAAGGTGAGTCTCGAGCTCGGTGGTAAGGCGCCTGCCATCGTCATGAAGGATGCCGACCTGGAGCGTGCCGCCCAGTGGATCGTCGACAGCCGTATCGGCAACAACGGTCAGATCTGTAACAATGCCGAGCGTGTCTATGTGCAGAAAGAGGTGAAGGAAGCCTTCACAAAAATTCTGGTCGACAAGATGTCGAAGGTAAAGGTAGGCGATGTCTGCGCCGACGAGAGCGTCGACATGGGTCCGTTGGTAGAAGCTCGTGCCTTGGAGAGCGTCACCGAGAAGGTGGAGCGTGCCATCAAACAGGGTGCCAAGCTGCTCTGCGGTGGTCATCGTGTTGGCACGAAGGGTTACTTCTATGCCGCTACCGTGCTCGACAACTGCCGTCAGGACATGGACATCATCCATGAGGAGACCTTCGGCCCAGTGATTCCGTTGATCGAGTTCTCTGACATCGACGAGGCCATCAAGTATGCCAACGACTGCGAGTACGGTCTGGCATCTTCAATCTTCACCAGGGATCTCAACATCGCCGTGAAGGCCTGCCGCGAACTGGAGTTCGGCGAAACCTACGTCAACCGCGAGCACTTCGAGGCCATTCAGGGTTTCCACGCTGGTGTGAAGAAATCGGGTATCGGCGGTGCCGATGGTAAGCACGGCGTCGACGAATACCTCGTCACCCACGTCACTTACCTCGATACTTACGAGGACATGTAAAAAACTAATCCCCGCCAGCTGGCGGGGATTAATTTTAGAATTTCAGTTTGTAACTCAGTCCTATCAGATGGCGGTCGGCTTCAAGCCCTTCATCATCATTGTCGATATGCTGATAGCGGTAGAATGCACCCACAGCGTGCTGCTTCGTGATAGACCACTCCGCACCAACCTGATAACGCACCTTCTCCAACGACATCTGATTGAAGAATTCTACACTGGCGTAAGGTGACACAGGCACATTTTTGCTGTCGTATTCCACCTGCAGACGGCTGCGCAACACATGTTTGGCCTTACCACTATACGTATGCGGTTTCCCGTCATAGGCATTCTTCAGATAGCTCCAACGCTCATCGACGGTATATTCAGGACGATAGGTATACTGCCAGCGCTCACGAAGCGAGAACTTAAAATCGCCAATCAGCTTCTTGCTAAGCGTCAGCGACACATTGAAGCGGTGACGCGCTTGCCAGTATTGGGCCCTCTTCTTGGGATCACCTTCATCTGCATCGCCATCGTCCACCTCGTCGTCTGTCTCGTCAAAATAGCTGATGCGATCATAATTGTCGTAAAGGAAATTATAGCCTGCCGAAGCCTTCAGCCATTTAGCAACCTTATAGTCCACGCCAAGACCTACGCTCCAGCGGTCATTGGTCTGAGCATTATTACGGGTACGCAACTCACCTTCAAGGCTCACCGCCCATTTCTTGTCGATCTTCTTCTGCACCTCTAGCGAGAAGTCGAGTCCAAAATCATCAGCCTGTGCAGAGGCAGTCAAAGGAGTGAATAGTGAACAGTGAATAGTGAATAGTGCGACTGCCAGATAATGCAGCTTGCCTGAAAAGAGCCTATACGCTTGCATAATCTGAGTTTCTGATTTTCAGCATATTCTTCACATCGCCGCTATCGTTGCCCTCGTAGTAGACACGAAGCACAGTCATATCACGCAAAAAGTCGACGGCTCCTACTCTCACGGACACCACTTTCAGTCCCAGACGCGCCTCCAAATCGGCCTTCAGCTCTTCCCTGCGTTCAGGCTTGATCAGGTCAATACGGTCGTACTGCACCAGTTTCGAGGCCTGCACCTTGAGTGAACGCTCGAAGATGACAATAGACACGATGACAATCACGTCGATGACCAGCAACTCGACCACCGGTGTGCCAACCATGACACCTGCGGCATTAACTCCTAAGGTATCGGCCATCGCATGAACCACCGACAGACATACTACCACAAAGAGATAGGTCATCTCGCGAACAGGCATGGCATCGGTACGATAACGCATGATCGAGAAAATGCCGAACAGTCCGAGACCTACGCCCATCGTGGCCTTTCCGCGATCCATACCCATCATCAGGTAGACCAGGAAGAAGATGGCGACGGAAATAATCATAAAGGTGAAAAAGAAATCACGTCTTTTGGCCTTCTTGAAATAAAGGAAGTTGACGATGATCCAGTTCACTAAGTAGCAGAGAGCGAATCTCAGCAGGGTGTCTCCGAAATCAGGGGAGAACATTTCTTTTAAATTAATCATATGCTTATTGTTTTTGTTGATTGACGATTTTGTCCACTTCGATCAGCTTCCGTTTGAAGCGGTTCACGGGCAGCTGACCGTTGCAGGTCAATGCTGAGCCCATACAATATTTTGAAAAACCGTGGGGATGAATCCGCAGCTGTCGGAGCATTTCCAGAACAGGCGAGAAGACCAGTCCGTCGCGTTTCAGTTCGATAATCACCAGATCCTCCATATCGCGTTCGCTGCCGTTCTGTATATTGTGGAATCGGAGGGCGGAGTCGATGGTGAGGCGTTCAGTCTTCGCTTTGTTCACCAGCGTGATACGTGAGAAATGGTTGTTAAGGGCAGGCACCAGGGTGTCGACGTCATAGCGCAGGTGCTTGGCAAGAAACTCGCGTTTCTCCTCATCGGCGAGATTCATGTCGCCCACCTCTATACGCTTTTTCTTCGTACGCCCGTGGTTGTTCTTGGTCTTCACCTCCATAAACTGCAAACCACTGACACAATACGTACGGAAACGGATCTTCTGGCGGTTGGTATGCCCATACTGGTGCTGGCAGTACATATCGAAACCTGTCGTATCAAAGTAGGTTGTGTCATACTCCAGATTACGCCCGCCATCGATGTCCTGCACGAAATAATCTGCCTGGGCCATCTCCAGCAGCTGGCGAAGCTTATCGAGATTGGTGACGAACTTCGTATCAGTACGGTTCATCAGCTTCACACTGCTCATCTGCTCCAGCGTAATAGGATCAAACTTTGACAATATATCTATCATGTCTATTGGTTTATGGTGCAAAGTTATTCAGAAGCTATGGTATCAACAAATCTTTTCAGCGAAAGGACCAATCTGTTCAGCGAATCTCCAACTCCACGGGGCAGTGGTCTGAGCCGAGTATCTCGGTATGGATCTTCGAATCCGCCAGTCTTTCCCGCAGGCGGTTTGAGATCACGAAATAGTCGATACGCCACCCTGCGTTCTTCTGTCGCGCCTGGAAGCGGTATGACCACCAAGAATACGTCACTGTGTCAGGATACTTGTAGCGGAACGAGTCCGTAAAACCTGCCGCCAACAGTTCACTAAATTTCTCGCGCTCCTGGTCGGTGAAGCCGGCATTCATCCGGTTTGTCTTCGGGTTCTTCAGGTCAATCTCCTCATGGGCCACGTTCAGGTCGCCGCAGAGAATGACAGGTTTCTTGCTATCGAGTCCCTTCAGATAGCTGCGGAAATCATCCTCCCATGTCATCCTATAGTCCAGTCGCTTCAGACCATCCTGCGAATTGGGCGTGTAGCAGCACACCAGGAAGAAATCGTCCATCTCAAGCGTTATCACGCGCCCTTCATGGTCGTGTTCATCCTTGCCAATGCCGTAGGTCACGCTGAGTGGATTGTGCTTGGTAAAGATAGCCGTGCCGCTATAGCCTTTCTTGTCGGCATAGTTCCAATAACTCTCGTAGCCCTCGAAGGCCAGATCGAGCTGTCCCGCCTGCATCTTCGTTTCCTGAAGACAGAAGAAGTCGGCATCCAACTGCTTGAATATCTCGCTGAAGCCCTTGCCCTCGCAGGCACGCAGGCCGTTCACATTCCAACTAACGAATCTCATTAATTACTTTTGGTTTTGAGGTTGAGGTTGCAAAGGTACTGCTTTCTCCCGAAACCGCCAAAAATATTGCATTTTTTTAGCAGTTTCATTGCTGACTTCGCACAGTGATTGTCAGCACACCGGCTGAGAGAGCAGGAACGGCCAGTATCACATCGCAACCATCTGTCGTTGGCGATAATCGCTTCAGGGCAACGGCCTGTTTGTTGTCCATGCTGTTGGCCACAGTCAGAGAGCCCGGTGCATAATACTCGAAGACGGTCTTTGCCACACCATTCCAATCGCCTTTGATGCGCAGCGTGGCCGCTTCTTCCGTGGGATTCACCACCTTCACAATCACATCGGCACCGTTTTCCGACATCGTGGTACTCACGCTCAGGTTGCCTGTCTCGCCACTATGGGCCAGACGATATTTGGAGAAATGGTCGTACCACAGCTCCGTCACCTGACAGTTGGGGGCCTTGAACAGATCCTTATAGTCGAAATTGATAAAGGCGTTGTTCCAGTCGGGTGCATCGGTACGACGGATAAAGAGTGCTGCAGCACCCATAGCCACCACGTCGCGCGCCTCGCACATATTGAGGAAACCGCCAGCGAAGAGACCTGTGCGCCAATCGATGCTATTCAGGTTCCACTCCGATATAAACAGCTTGATGTTGGGGTTCGGACCCTCGGCAATCATCTGTGCATAGCGGTCATACTGCTGACCCAGACGCACTGGCCCCGTAGCATATCCGCCCTGCTGCTCATAGTGATGCAGACTCAGGTAGTCGAAATAGTTGCCGCTGCGCTTGATAAAGTCTTCATCCTCGCGGAAGCCACCACAGGCGATGATCTTGATCGAGGGATCAATCTTCCGCATGGCGGTACTGAAGTCGCGCACGCACTTCTCATAGCGCTCGATACCCATCTCCCACATCTCATTGTCAATCTCCCAATACTTCACGTTGTAGGGTTCGGGATGTCCATTAGCAGCACGTTTCGCACCCCATTCGTCAGTAGCAGGGGCATTGCAGTAGCGCAACCAGTTCACAGCGTCTTGAAGAATCTGGTCGTACTCCTCGGCAGGACGCTCAAACTTCACGCTCACCACGATAATTGGCTCCGAATTCACCTCCCGACAGAAACGGATAAACTCGTCGGTGCCGAAGCAGTTCTGGTCGTAGTCCATCCACATCCAGTGGGCCCAGCGCTCGCGGTTCTCCTGCGGGCCGATGCCCCACTTCCAGTCGTACTGCGCCACATAGCCTCCACCCGGCCAACGCAGGCAGGTAGGATGCAGTTCCTTCACAGCCTGGAGGATATCGGGACGAAAGCCGCCGAGGTCGATGCCGGTCTGCGTGGTCATCGTCGCCATATCCACCAGCACAGTGCCGTTCTTCACGGCAATGGCGAAGTCGCCGTCGCAGCTGGTATGTGGTTTGAGCGTAAACGCGTATTTCTTCCAGTCTTTGCCGACCTTTCCCAGCGATTCAAGGGCTACAAACTGTCCGTCGGCATTGCGCAGGCCCACCATCAGTTCGCCTTTGCCCTTAGCATAGATCGAGCCCACAAATTTCTCACCTGCGATGATGTTCTGCGGACCTTGGAAGATGCCTGCCTCGGTCTTTCCTGCCGTGATCTCCTGCGAGTAACGCATGTTCACGGCATCATCCTTGATCAGACGATATTGGGCGCCATCTCCAAAAGCCGTCCACTGCTGGGCGATAGCGGGAATCTTCACATCGCCCGGCGTGCCCTCAAACAACACCTTCCCATCAGCAGCCGTCAATCGGATATTGCGATATGTAGCTTCGGTGTAATTCACCCAGAACGTCACGAAATTGCGCTCGGCCTGCTCCAGACCGTCGCGGCTCAGCACCTGCTGGTCATCCCAAAAGACTGTCACCTTGCTGCCTCGACTCTCGATGCGCAGCTTGTGCCACTGCTGACTTTCATTGATCTGCGCTTTCGAGGCAGGGGCCGATGCCAGCGGCACCAGCGTATTCATGCGTCGTGTACGACCGCCGAAGCCTTGCACCTCGCGCACATCCATCTGGCAGAGGGAAAAGTCGGCCGTCTGACTCTGCTGCTGCAGTCTGGCCCGTGCTGCCGCCTCGTTAGCCGCGTCTATCTGCGCCTGTGTCTGCGCTGGCGTAAACGTACGACTCTCGTAGTACGGGTCGTGTATACGAATATAATAAGGTGTGCCGTCTACCTTGTTGCGTATGGCAAAGCGTATGTCCATCAGTCCACCGCTCCAGCTGCGTCGCGCCAGTTTGTAGGCGCGCCAGTTCACATCCATCGTCAGATCGAAGTCGCAGGTGGCGATACTGTCAATCTTCAATGGCTGCTCGTAACGGGTGGGCGAATGCAGCACCTGGTCGTCGTCCATAAACCAACCGTCGAAATAGCCGTCGCGCGGATGAATGCCGGGATACTGCTCGGGCTCGAACGAACGTTCCTGGATAAGTTCCTGCCACACACCGTTGTTGGCCGAGAAATAGATATGTTCGAAGAGTTGTCCGTAAAGCATCTCATCGATGATGCCTGAGGGCTGCTTACTCTCAACAGTGATCTCGTAGTTGTTCTGTGCCTGAGCGGTCCCTAACACCGTCAGCATCGTCATGAGGCATAAAATGATTCTTTTCATAATAGTCATCTAGTTTCATTATTCGTTGGCAAAGTTAATCATTTTTTGTCATTTTTGCGAAAATAAAGGTAAAAAATTAAGTAAAATAAGCCATAATTATATAAGTTATATCAAACTTGTTGAACAATCAGTAAAGAGTTTGAAAATCTTTGGCCATCAGCGGCAGATTGTCTACTTTTGTCCTCGCTTAGTAAACAATTATGCAATGAACTCAACCATAGCGCATATCATACTGCTATTCATACCGTCGTCCATGCTCATGGCCCAGCATCAGATGGTGGTCGTCAATGTAGAGTCGAAGGTGCCCATCCGCGATGTGAGGGTCTGCACCGACAACGACCAAGAAGTGCGAACCACGTGGGATGGACGTTTTACGGTTCCCGACAGTTTCCTGCGTCTCGATTTCCTGCATCCCGACTTCGAACGCCGCTATGTTCTGCATTCAGAACTTCATGGCGACACCATCTTCCTCATCCCTAATGTCAATGCGCTCCACGAGGTAGTCATCTACGGCGAACGACGGTTTGAGAAGCGCATGGCACAGATCCTCAAACCTTCGCCCCAGCAGATAGAGCGCGACAAACTGCCCAAGTACGTACCCGCAGGCATCAACCCCCTCGGACTTCTGCTCCTGGTCTACAATCTCACGCTTCGCGACAAAGTCAACGACCACATCCGCCGTAAAAAAGCGCTCAAAGAAGTGCGCCTGAAGGAAGAAGAATTCCAGCACAAATGGGATTCCCTGAAACTCCAAAGGCCAAAACCCAACACCCCAAAAACGAAAAAAAAGTCCAAAATAAAACGCTCCTCTTAATAGATTACAACTCATTTCTATTAATTGTTATAAGTAGCTCGCATCAAGGGGGATAGTTCTCGTTGGGAGATTGGATAGTTCAATCACGTGGATTGGATAGTTCTTGGTATAGGGGCGGATTTTGAACTGTCACAACTGTCACAAGGAGTATAAAGAATAGGCGGGAAACTTCCCAAGAATGAATGGTCAGATACAAGTAAGCGGGTGATTGGCTACGGACGAGTGTTGGGGAATAAGTGGCAGTTATTGGAGAATAAGTGGCGAGTATTGGGAGGATTTGAGGGGGTTGTTGCGGAGGTGTAAGATATTTTCCAAGCAGGAGATTAGGAGTAAGATATGGGCATACTGGGGAGTTTTTGCGGGCTAGGCAGGGAGCAAGGATTATGTAGGCTGAGAACACGTTTTCCCTAGGCAGACACAAAAATCGTTGATTTTAGGCTGATTTTTGAGCCATAATTGTGTAAAGAAATATGCAAAATACAGGAAAATGCAATGCAGATTATGCGGGCATTAATAGAAAAGATTGTATGTATTAATAGAAATAATTGCTAACATTAATGGTAACAATTGCGAGCATTAATAGTAGCAAAAACGGATGCACTTGACAGCGGTTTGTGACAGTTGTGACAGTTCAAAATGCGGTCGGATAAGTCTACTTAGAGTTTATCTATATATAATATATATTATATATAGATAAGTAAAAACGGGTGAAAATTTTTATTGTCACAATTGTCACAACGACGGTGGAAGGTGTTGGAAAAGTCGAAAAGACACTCGAGAAAGTTTGTGACAGTTGTGACAGATAAAACTTACCAGAAGTTGAAGTATCTCACCGCCTGATAAAGGGTTCTGAAGAAAGGCTACGGCCCATCCTAAGAAGAAAAGGACACAGAGGTGCCTGGCACCTTTGTGTCTTTTGTGTACCCTTTTACATTTTTTTCCAGCTCGCGCTTGGAAAATTCAAAGAAAAAAGCTATCTTTGCGACATCAAACTAAATATAGATGATGGAAGGAATGAAAATGAATATCTGGGGGCTGCTGAAGAATATCCTGCCCTTTGTGACGCCCTATCGTTGGCTGATCGTGATCACGCTGGTGCTGACGCTCATCGGTTCGCTGATGGCGCAGGTGAATGCCGTAGTATTGGACCGCGCCGTGGATGCCATCAACGCGCTGCTGCAACAGCCGGAGGGATTCCAGTGGAGTCAGGCGGTGAAGATACTGACCGTGATCACCGTGATACTGTTGGGCAAAGAGGTGATCGGCGCCCTGGTGACTTTCTTCCAGCGCTACTACGGCGAGCGGATGCGCATCCTGGTGAGTCGCGATATGTCGCTCCGCGTGGTCGACAGGATTCTTTCCTTCCGCATGGCCTTCTTCACCAGCGAGGGCAACGAGACGGGTAAGTTGCAGTCGCGCATCGACCGCGGCATCATGAGCATGAGCAATACAGTGAACAACTTCTTCATCGAAATTCTGCCATTGTTTACGAGCGCCATCCTCGCCTTGGGACTGATGTTCGCCGCCAACTTCTACGTGGGTCTCGTGGCGCTGTGCATCGTGCCGCTCTACTTCTGGGTGACGTATATCCAGGCCGTGAAGATGAAGGGCGGACGCCGCGGCATCTTCGGCGGGCATCAGGCCGTGAGTCAGGGCATCCTGAACATCATCGAGAGCATTACCGTGATCAAGTCATTCAACCGCGAGCAAATTGAGGCCGACCGTCAGGCAGGCATCCAGCGCACAATGACCGACCTGCAGCTGAACACGCGCAAGAAGGCGTATCTGTTCAATGGTCTGAAGAGTTTCCTCGAACAGATCGGTACCGTGCTGATTATTATATTGACGGCCTATCTCGTGCTGATTGACTATCCCGGCATGACGATCGGAAAGATCATGTACCACGTGATGCTCTTCGCCAATGTGAGCGCGCCCATCCGCCAGTTGCACCGCATCTACGACGATATGAACGACGCGCTGATCTATGCCGAGGGATTCTTCGGTATCCTGAAAGCCGACGACGAGGTGGAGCCAACGGGAAAGCATCATCCAGAAACGGTGAAGGGCGAGTTCGAACTGAAGAACGTGGACTTTACCTATTCCAACGGCACGCAAGCGCTCTGGGATGTGTCGATGCGTATAGAAGCGGGCAAGATCACGGCCCTCGTGGGACTGAGCGGCGCCGGCAAGAGCACCATCGTCAACCTGCTCGACAAGTTCTACCAGCCTCAGCAGGGCGTGATTACCCTCGACGGTGTGCCACTGAGCGAATGGGATACGGAATGGTTGCGTGAGAACGTGGGACTGGTGCTGCAGAAGAACCATATCTTCGACGGCTCGATTGAGGAGAACATCAAATACGGCTGTCCACAGGCTACGCATGAGGATGTGGTGAAAGCCGCTAAGCAAGCCTATATCTACGACCAGATCATGGGTCTGCCTCACGGTTTTAAGACCGAGGCCCTGCAACTGAGCGGCGGTCAGCAGCAGCGCATCGCCATCGCCAGAATGTTTATCAAGAATCCGCCGATCATCTTCCTCGACGAGCCTACCGCCAGTCTCGACGCCATCGCCACCGAGCAGATCAAGGCCTCGATCGATGCCATCAAGAAGGGGCGTACGGTGATCATCATCTCGCACAACATCGGACAGATCATCGATGCCGACCAGATCTACGTGCTACAACAAGGTCGCGTGGTACAGTCGGGTGTGCCGTCGGAGGTGTATCAGCAGGGCGGACTCTACAAGGAGATCTTCGATGCCAGTGCAAGGAGTATGAATGCCGACAAGATTGCCGCAACGACGAGTTTCGAGTGAAGGGAGAAAAAAACCTCACCCAGGGTTGGGTGAGGCTCAAAATGGGTTGATTAATCTTTCCTTAGAACTTTGCCATTTTGATAGCGACAATGGCGCATTCATCGCCCTTGTTGCCGTGCTTGCCGCCTGAACGATCACGGGCTTGTTGCAGGTCGTTGGTGGTCAGCAGGCCGAAGACAACGGGGATATTGCTGGTGGCATTCAGACGGGCAACGCCCTCTGTGACACCCTGACAGATATAGTCGAAATGAGGTGTCTCGCCACGGATGACGGCGCCCAGGATAATGACGGCATCGTAGCCGTCGTTGAGCGTCATCTGATGTGCGCCATAGATGAGTTCGAACGAGCCGGGAACGGTCTTCACATGAATGTTCTCAGGGAGTGCGCCATGCTTTTCGAGCGTTGACACACAACCATCGAGCAAAGCGCCCGTAATCTCAGGATTCCACTCTGCCACAACGATGCCGAAGATCATGTTCGACGCATCGGGGACAGCCGAGAAATCGTACTCGCTCAGATTATGAAGTGCGGTTGCCATTATTCCTTGCAGCGCTCAATATAGGCATCGATGGTCTGATACTGCATAGAGTTGAAGTACTTATCCTTCACCTCCTGATACAGCTTCAGGGCGTCGGCCTTCTTACCCTGGCTCTCGAGGATCTCGCCAGCCTGGATGAGGAAGGTAGGTGACAGACTGTTGTTGTCAGCCTTCTCAGCAGCCTTCTTCAAATTAGAAACGGCCTTGTCGAGCTGGTTGAGGTGGGCATAGACATTTCCCAGCGCACCGATAGCGGCGGGAGAAATCATGCTGTCATCGGCACCATCGAACTTCTCGAGGTAGTTGGCAGCCTCCTGCCACTTGTCGAGCTGGGCGTAGCAGAGTCCGGCATAGAGGTTAGCCAGATTACCAGCCTTGGTGCTGCTATACTCAGAAGCGACGTTGAGGAAGCCCTTGAACGAAGCGCTGTCGCCATTAAGAGCCTTCTGGTAGTCGCCAGCGAGGAAGTACTCCTGACCCTTGGCCAAGATGGTGCTGGCCTTGTCCTCACGGGGACCAGAATAGTAAGTCTTGTAAAGAACGATACCTGCGATGATCACTACGATAGCAATCACGGCGGCGATAATTGCCTTCTTATACTTCAGGAAGAAGGCCTCACTCTGACTGATGGTCTGCTCGGTTACAGGAGCAGCCTGGGGGTTGTTGTTATTTGCCATTATCTTATTTATTTTTTATATTTCACACGAAACGGCTGCAAAATTACAAAAAAAAAGTGAATAGCGAAAATTTTGGGCGCATTTTTTGGCTTTTTGCGCGCTTAATCGTATCTTTGCATCATGATTCTGGAAAAATTATCGCTCATTAACTATAAAAACATCCAGACGGCCACGCTGGAACTCTCGCCGAAGATCAACTGTTTCATCGGTCAGAACGGTGTGGGCAAGACGAATGTGCTCGACGCCATCTACTACCTCTCGTTCTGTCATTCGGCCAATAATCCCAATGACTCGCAGGTGATCAGACATGGCGAGGAATTCTTCATGATCGAGGGGAAATATAGTGGAGAGTTGAGAGTTGAGAGTTTAGAGTCTCAACTAACCATATCCTGCGGTTTCAAGTCGGGCACGAGGAAACATTTCAAGAAAAACAAGAAGGAATACAAGCGGCTGTCGGAGCATATCGGACTGATTCCGGTGGTGATGGTTTCGCCCTCGGACACGCTGCTCATCGACGGCGGCAGCGAGGAGCGCAGACGATTGATGGACATGGTGATATCGCAATACGACCGCAGTTATATCGAGCATCTGAACCGCTATAACAAGGCATTGCAGCAGCGCAACACGATGTTGAAGGCCGAAGAGGAACCCAATATCGACGTGATGAGTCTCTGGGAAGAACAGATGGCGATGGCGGGAGAGCTGATCTACGAGAAGCGCCAGGCTTTTGTGAAGGAGATGGTGCCCATCTTCCAACGGTTCTACGAGACCATCTCAGGCAATCGCGAGCAGGTGGAGCTGAACTATATTTCACATTGTCAGCGGGGGCCGTTGCTGGAGGTGATCCAGCGCGACCGTTTCAAGGACCGGGCCGTGGGTTATTCGTTGCACGGCATCCATCGCGACGACTTGGAGATTGTGCTCGGCGGCCATCAGATGAAGCGCGAGGGCAGTCAGGGGCAGCACAAGACATTCGTGATAGCACTGAAACTAGCACAGTTTGATTTCCTCAAACGTACGAACGCGCAGACTACCCCACTCCTCCTGCTCGATGATATCTTCGACAAGTTGGATGCGCAACGGGTGGAACAGATTGTGAGTCTCGTGGCAGGAAATGAGTTCGGGCAGATCTTCATCACGGATACGAACCGCGACCATCTGGACCAGATTCTGTCGGCCTCGTCGCATGATTATAAGATATTTTACGTGGAGAACGGAGAGATATGTTTAAAAGAGATGTAAAAGCGGTTAAGGAGCTGATTCTCAGAACTCTGAGGGAACAGGGACTGGAAACGCCACTGTTGCAGAAACGGTTGATGGAAGCTTGGCCTGTAGTGGCTGGCGAGGCCATCAGCCGCTATACGGGCAGCGTCAGCATCCGCAACCAAACGTTGTATGTACATCTGACGAGTCCCGCTCTGAGGGCCGACCTCTCCATGCAACGAAGCGAGTATGTGAAACGGCTGAACGATTATGTTGGTAGTCAGGTGATTACCGATATCCGTTTTAATTAAACGACCTTGTCCATCGCGATGTCGTGCGCATCAACCGGCACTTCATCCACCTTCTGAAAATCGAAACAAACCCCGATTTTTACACAGTAGGGACGGTTCTTACTGTGTAAAAATCGGTCGTAATAGCCACGGCCGCGGCCAAGGCGATGGCCGGCAGCATCGAAGGCAAGGCCAGGAACGAGGATGAGGTCGATGGCGGAGAGGTCGGTGAATGGTTCGCCCACGGGTTCGAGAATATGGTAGGCACCTTCTTGCAGATCAGCACGACCCGTATAGCGACGTAGTTCCATCGTATCCGCACCCGTCACCTTGGGCAGCAAGACCGTCTTGCCCTCAGCCACGAGCTCATCGATCAGGGCGTGGGTATTCACCTCGTCGGGCAGGCTGTAATAGGCCATAATGGTCTGAGCCTCAGCCAGCAACGGCCGCAGCCTACTGATAACAAGAAGCGACAACTCTTCCAATTGCTGTGGCGTGAATTGTCGCTTGGTCTGTTGTATCTGTCGTCGCAGGTCGGCTTTACGCATAGGCAATCAACGTGGCTTTGACATGCGTGCTGCGGTAGTCGAACGCTGAAGCTACTTTCTGACTCTTCGTTTTCTCCTCAGGCTTAGGGAAGGACGCGTTGTTGCGGAAGAGTTTCAACGTTTCCATGATGGCAGGATCGTCCTGATTCAGATATTCCGTCCAGGCTTCCTCGTCGAGCATGTTATAGATGATGCGGCTGTTGATATAACGCTCCAACAGCTTGTAAGACTTTTGAACCATCAGGTTGCGACGTTTCAAACCGTTCTTATCCGCCCACGTCACAAATTTCTCAACGGTGTTCTGGCGTTTCAAATAATGTTCGAGGCCGGAAGCACTCTTGAAGTCCTTCATCTTGCTGCGGTTCTCGTCGGTATAGTTAAAGGCAAACTGCAGGATCATACCCGACATAGAAGCCTCCTTGTAATAAGACGTCACGCCCAATGTATCCTCAGGCACGAAGATGTCGGGGGTGATACCACCACCGCCATAAACCACGCGGCCATTGCTGGTGTGGAACTGCGGACCCGTATGCTTGATACTATCCTGTGAGAAGAACTCACCATGCTGGTAACGCGACAACAAATCCTCTTCGTAGTTCTTGTCGGAGCCGGAGGTATAAGGTTTCTGGATGCAGCGACCCGACGGCGTGTAATAACGGGCAATGGTGAGTCGGATCATGGAGTGGTCGCTGAACTCGATGGGCTGCTGTACCAAACCCTTACCAAACGAACGACGGCCGATGATGGTACCACGGTCGTTGTCCTGAATGGAACCTGCGAGGATCTCAGAAGCAGAGGCAGAAGCCTCGTCGATGAGAACCACCAACGGCAGTTGCTGATAAGAGCCTCGTCCGTCGCAACGGTAATCCTGACGCGGCGACTTGCGACCCTCGGTATACACGATGAGCTGACCCTTGGAGAGGAACTCGTTGGCAATCTGCACGGCCGATGCCAGATAGCCGCCCGTGTTGTTGCGCAGGTCGATGACCAGATTAGAAAAACCGTTCTGCGAGAGCTTGGCCAGCGCGATGAGCAGCTCCGGATAGGTATTCTCACCAAAGTTCTTGATCTTGATATAACCCGTCTCGTCGTCGAGCATATAACTGGCCGTCACGCTCTTCGTGGGAATCTCACCACGGGTGACAGTGATATGACGCATCGTCTTCTCGCCATAACGCATTATACCTAGCTTGACCTTCGTATCCTTGGGACCTTTCAGACGATGCATGGCCTCCTCGTTCGTGACGATCTTACCGACAAAGGGTGAATCGTCGACCTCGACGATCTTGTCACCGGCAATCAGGCCCGCACGCTCGGCAGGGCCATTGCCAATCACGTTCTGCACACGGACCGTATCATAACGGATGGTAAACTCGATGCCCACGCCCGAGAAGGAACCTTTCAGATCGTCGTTGGCAATCTGAACATCCTTGGCGCCGATATAGACGGAGTGAGGATCGAGCTCAGACAGGATCTGCGGCATGGCCTTCTCGACCAGGTCGTTGACGTTGATGGTATCCACATACTGGTCGTCGACAATATGCAACAGATTGTTAAGCTTATTACCACTCGAATTGATGATACTCAGCCGATTGCCGGAAAAATGGTTGGCGTAGAAGGTGCCGACCAATATACCAAGGACGACACTCAGCGCCATCCATATGGGTGTAAAACGATTTGACTTATTGCTCATCTCAACTATTCAGTTTGCACTATTCACTTCCATATAGATCACTTCGATGCCAGCGCGTTTCAGCAGGTCGATGCCATCGGTCAGACGGTATTTCTCACCATAGACGACGCGCTTGATGCCCGACTGGATGATCAGTTTCGCACATTCGATACAGGGCGAGGCGGTAATGTAGATCGTGGCACCGTCGCTATTGTTATTGCTGCGGGCCAGTTTGGTAATAGCATTGGCCTCGGCATGAAGCACGTAGGGTTTGGTGACATTGTTGTCGTCCTCACACACGTTCTCAAAACCGCTGGGCGTACCGTTATAGCCGTCGCTGATGATCATCTTGTCCTTGACCACCAACGCGCCGACCTTACGACGCTCGCAGTAGGAGTTCTCTGCCCAGATACGTGCCATGCGCAGATAGCGCTCATCCAATTTTCGTTGTTTCTCTGTCATCACTTCTTACATCTAACATCTTACTTCTTACATCTTCTGATCCCATTCCGTTTCAGCAAAGCATCGATAGTTGGTTCGCTGCCCTTGAAACGTTTATAGAGTACCATAGGATTCTCCGTTCCACCCTTTGAGAGAATGCAATCGCGGAACCGCTGGGCGGTAGCCGGATTGAAGATGCCCTCTTTCTTGAACACGGCAAAGGCATCGGCGTCGAGCACCTCCGCCCATTTATAGCTGTAATAGCCGGCCGCATAACCGCCAGCCATGATATGCGAGAACTGAACGGTCATACAGGTGTCAGGCAACTGCTCCGTCACCATCGCCTTTGCCCAGGCTTTCTTCTCAAACGGGATGATATCGTCGGTAAATTCATCTTTCTTGGTGTAATAAGCCATATCGAGCAGACCAAACGACACCTGACGCAGACAAGCGTATGCCACATTGTAGTTGCGGCTCTTGACGATGCGGCTGATCAGTTCATCGGGGAGAGGTTCTCCCGTCTGGTAATGGAAGGCGAAGGTGCGCAGGAACTCCTTTTCGATGGCGAAGTTCTCCATGAACTGCGAGGGCAGTTCGACAAAGTCCCACCACACATTCGTGCCGCTCAGGCTCTCGAAACGGGTGTTGGCAAACATGCCGTGCAACGAGTGACCGAACTCGTGGAGGAAGGTCTCTACTTCGCCCAGCGTCAAGAGGGCAGGTTTCTCTTCCGTCGGCTTGGTAAAATTCATTACCACACTGACATGCGGACGGATATTCTCGCCCTTGCGGTCGATCCACTGGCCCTGGTATTCCGTCATCCATGCCCCACCCTGCTTGCCTTTGCGGGGATGGAAGTCGGCATAGAAGACTGCCAGGAAAGAGCCGTCCTTATCGAACACCTCGTAGGCCTTCACGTCAGGATGATAGACGGGGATGTCATCGTTTTGCTTGAAGGTAATGCCGTACAGGCGATTTGCCAGTCCGAAGACGCCATCGATGACCTTCGACAGTTCGAAATAGGGTCGCAGCATCTCGGCATCGATATTATATTTCTGCAGCTGGAGCTTGTGGGAATAGAAGCCGAAGTCCCAAGGCTCGAGTTTGAAGTCCTTGCCTTCCGTCTTCTTTGCCATCTGCTCAATGGCAGCCACCTCTTTCACGGCCGTCGGCTTGTAAGCGACGATCAGGTCGTTGAGCAATTTATAGACATTGCGCACATTGCCTGCCATGCGATGTTTCAGCACATAGTCGGCATAGGTCTTGTGACCCAGCAGCTGTGCCAGTTCGCGACGGAGGTTGATCAGACGCTTACAGATATCGAGGTTGTTCTCGCTGTTGTCGTGGATACACTCCGTGTTCTTGGCCATATACATCTGACGGCGCAGGTCGCGCTGAGTAGAATAGGTCATGAAGGGAGAATAAGAGGGGAAATCGAGGGTGAACACCCAACCCTCCTTGTCCATTTCCTTGGCGGCCAGGGCTGCTGCCTCACGGGCCGTCGCCGGCAGACCGTCGAGTTGCGACTCATCGGTGATATGAAGCGTGAAGGCTTTGTTCTCCTTCAAGAGATTCTGTGAGAACTGCAGACCCAGCATCGAAGCTTCTTCCGTCAGTTGGCGAAGACGTTCCTTGCCGGCTGCGTCCAAAAGAGCACCACTGCGCACAAAGCCGTCGTAACATTTGTCGAGCAGCATCTTCTCCTCCGGCGTCAACTTGCGGTGATGCTGGTGAACGTATTTGATACGCTCGAAGAGTTTTTCGTTCAAGCGGATATCGTTGGCGTGCTTAGTCAGCACAGGACTCAGTTTCTGAGCCAGGGCATCCATCTCATCGTTGGTCTCGGCAGAAAGCAGGTTGAAGAACACCGACGACACACGGTCCAGGAGGTCGTAATAGCCCTCGCCGTCCTTCTCATCATCGATACTGATGATGGTATTGTCGAAAGTCGGTTTGCGCGGGTCGTTGATGATCTTGTCTATCTGCTCATCCTCACGACGAATTCCTTCCAGGAAGGCCTCCTCGTAATCCTCGAGCCTGATACGGTCGAACGGCGCCACATCATGCGGAGTATTGTAAGGAAAGAAAAACGGATTCTTTCTCTCTTTCTGTTCACTCATCATTCTATACTAACGTTTACAATCTGCAAAGGTACAAAAAAAGCGAAAACATCGCAAATTGCAGTCGATAATTTTAGGTTATTTCACATCAGCAGCCGTTCCATCTGCGGAATTTCCACTCTTCCACGATGTAAAACGATCTTTCCCTCACGTTGCAGGGCATTGAGAGCACGACTGACATCCAACCGACTGTCGTTGAGTTCGTCGGCCAGACGGTTCATCAGGATATGGAACACTTTGGGACCGGCAGGATAGATGCAATGTTGAGCAAAAAAGCGGACAATACGGTTTCCTAACGAGTCGGGGACATGCTGCCAAAGCAGACGAGATGTTTTCTGCGTCTGTGTGGCAAATATATTCAACAGGTTCAGACGGAACACAAGAAAATCCTCTGACAAACGCAGTATCTCGTCCTTGCCGACAATGATGAAATTGGCATCCGTCTCGGCGATATAGGTATGGGTATAGCGCTGCGTATAACCGAATACCACCTCTGGCTGCAGGATGATGGGAGCTTCCATCTGTTCAACAACCATATAGCCGCGATCATCTGCCATCGTCTCCACGCGCAAACTTCCGTTGATGAGGAAATACATCTGCCGACAGTCGTCACCTTCGGCAACAACCGTAGAACCGGCATTGAATTTAGAGAATCCAAAGCGCGTATGACCAGCCACCTGTTCCAGATCATCACGGCTCATGCCCTGAAACAAGGGAAACAGGAGAAGTTTCTCATAGATCTGCAAGGTGGCCATAGGCTTTTTACTCTACAATTTTATCCTTTAATGAGGGAGAGCACCAAACGGCGTTCTGTCCTTTGTCGTCGGCATAGATAAAATAGGCCATCAGTTCCGGATGATGTTCCAGCACCTTCTTGGCGCCATCGATGCCTAAAACCATAAACGAGGTGGCATAGGCATCGGCCGTCGCACAATCCTTTGCCAAAACGGTAGCGGACAACAAGGAATGCTGGACGGGATAACCCGTTTTGGGATCGATGGTATGGGCATATTTCTTGCCGCCTTTGTAATAGAAGTTGCGATAATTGCCGCTCGTGGCCATCGCCAGGTCGGTGACATTCAACACACTCTGTATCTCGCCCTTGATGGACAAGGAGTCGTCAGTAGGTTTCGTCACGCCGATCCTCCAAGGCAGACGCTGGGGATTGACGCCGCTGGTGACAACCTCACCGCCAATCTCCACCATGAAATTCTTCACACCCTGCTGTTGCAGGAAACGCGCGACCACATCAGATCCGTAGCCTTTGGCAATAGCAGAGCAGTCGAGCATGATATCAGGCGATTGTTTCACAATACGGTCGTTCTTCAATATCACTTTCTCATAGCCTATCAACCGACGAAGGCTGTCCACCTGCTGACGATTGGGCTGGCTGCCATTCTTAAAACCGAATCCCCAAGCGTTGACCAAGGGAGCCACCGTGATGTCGAACGCCCCGTCCGTCTCACGGGAAATCTCCATGGCTTTGTTGAAAACGGTCAGGAACATCTCGTCGGGCTTGACATCCTGATTCTGGTTGATGGCCGTTATCACGCTATGTTCATTGAAAGGAGAAAGGGAGTTGTCGACTTTCTGTAATTCTGCCTTGATAGCCTGATGAAGATCGGAGTCACACTCGTATGTGATATTGTAAACAGTACCAAAGACCATACCAGAATTCATCTGATAAGGCATCGCCCGCTGTTGGCGGATAATCAGTACCGTTCCCACAATCAACAGAAGAAGGAAAGGCAACTGCCAGATCCATTTCTTCTTGTTCATATATCAATAATCACATTGAATGTTCCGCCTAGACGCGAATCGTTATCGACACCAAATCCCGGCACGTACCACGTACGTCCAAGAGCTCCATCGTTATGCGCAATGCGCCGTTTATATCGCACGCTCCATCCTAAATGCAATGGTCCCCAGATGGTTGCGTCGGCTCCAAGGGCTATTTCCAACCAATGATAATTGCACTGCTCATCCTTGACGCCAAAGCCGGTATTCCACTTCCAGTAAGGATCAGGGAAGTCGTCACGAGCGAGATCGACTTTATAGGAGGTATAGGCATAGCGCAGACCGGCATAGAAGCGGTACGGGCCATGCTTCTGTTTCAGAAGATTCTTGTCGATACCAACACGGAAATAGGGGGCAGCGGTCTCGTAACGGAGGTGCGTGACGGGGTCGTCCGCATGTTTGGCCTTGCCATAACCTAATTCGACAATCGGGAACCACTCATCATGAAGATTGATACGCAAGGCACCCTCGTACTGACCATAATCAGACAATTCCATCATCGCTACACCTACCAGGTCGAAGGAAACGGCAAATCCACGGAAGAATGGTATGGAGTCCTTCTGAATCGAGAAGAACTTGAACTGTGCCGATGCCGATGCCGAGACCAGAAGCAACAGACTAATTGCCAATTTTCGGATAGAGATAGAAATGAATGGTCTTGGTATCATAAGTTACTGATGTATTGATAAGTACAAGAGAGTCAATGGCATGGTGAGTCAGTTTCACATCTGTCAGTTCATGAAAGAAGGCGGCAGCACAGTCAACAGATTCGAAATGGGGGATATCATCCTTCTTGATACAGACCGTATCAATCACGGTCTTCTCACTATTCTTAAAACAGAAATAGAGGATGTCTTCGGGATGAGAATAGCTGATGGGAAGACTGAAGGCCGACTTTCCTATCAATTTGTTGAGAACCGTGGCTTGATTGTTCTCACGCGTTGTGATATCAAGTTCGATGGCTTTTCCGTCGACACGGGTGGTAATCACTGATAAGGAATCAGTAATAGCCAATGCTTTCCCCGCCTTATCGCGAATCTCATATTGCACAGAGACGGTGTTGCTAACGGGGCAGTCGATGCTCGAACATGATGTAGTGAATAGCGAACAGTGAATAGTGAAGAGTATCACTATCACATACAACAGTTTCTTCAATTTTATCTTATCACTCATCACTTGTCACTTAATATTTCTTCTATCTGGTAGTCATTACGTCCCTGTGACGAACGGCTCACCAAATCAGCTACAAATCCTGTCAGGAACAACTGGGTGCCGATGATCATCATCGTCAGAGCGATATAGAAAAAAGGAGAGTCGGTCACCAAACGCTGCGGGATATGGTTGGCCAGACACCATAGTTTGTCGGCTCCAATATAGAAGGCTGCCACAAAACCGATGAAGAACATCAAAGTGCCCAAGAAACCAAACACGTGCATGGGCTTCTTGCCGAAAGTGCTCAGGAACCAAAGGGTCAGCAGGTCAAGATAGCCGTTGACGAAACGGTTCAGACCCATAAACTTCGAAGAGCCATATTTGCGGGCCTGATGCTGAACAACCTTCTCGCCGATCTTGTTGAAACCAGCATTCTTGGCCAGATAGGGAATATAACGATGCATCTCGCCATAGACCTCAATATTCTTTACAACATCCTTGCGATAGGCCTTCAAACCACAGTTGAAATCATGCAAGTTCTTGATGCCACTGACTTTGCGCGCTGTGGCATTGAAGAGTTTCGTGGGGAGGGTCTTCGAAATAGGATCGTAACGCTTCTGCTTGTAACCGCTGACAAGATCGTAGCCGTCTTCCTTAATCATACGATACAACTCCGGTATCTCGTCTGGAGAATCCTGCAAGTCGGCATCCATCGTGATGACCACATCGCCCTGAGCTTGCTCGAAGCCACAATAGAGCGCAGGACTCTTACCGTAGTTGCGACGGAACTTGATACCCTTTACCTGATCAGGGTGCTTACTATGCAGATCTGAGATAATCTCCCATGAACGGTCAGTAGAACCGTCATTGATGAAAATCACTTCATAACTGAAGCCTTTCTCCTTCATCACCCGCTCTATCCAAGCGTAAAGTTCAGGGATTGATTCATCCTCGTTGTAAAGAGGAACTATTACTGATATATCCATTGTTACGATTTACTTTTCACTATTAACTTTGACGCTCCGTTGCATGATCAAGCCTAAGGGCAAACCCATGACGAAGCCTAGCGAGATATTGATTGTCAACATGTTCAACGCAAAGTCTATCGGACGGGTATTCGCCATCTCCTGCAGACTCTCATCCATCATCTGCGTCATGCCGTATTGTTTCAGCACCTGCTGCATTTCAGAAGAGGTCACCATCTTTGAGAACTGACTCAACAGAAAACCATGATCCACGTAAGCGAAATAGAGATACTGGGCGATGGCAAAAAGCACGCCGCCATAGAAAAACACAAAAACGGTATAGGCATAGCCACGACGGAACGAGATCACTCCTTCTCGACCATAATCACGAAATTTACCCAGACGTTCTCCTACGAAGAACGGCGTATAGCACATCAGGAAAAAAGCAGCAAGGCCGAGCAACTGATTCGACACGCCTATGATATATAAGAGGAATGTCGCAACCCATAGCAAGGCCAACAGAGCTCCGTCCTGACGGGCAAATGCTTTCAATTGTACATATTCTATTGGAGTCATCGGGTGCAAAATTACGCATTTTTCCGCATATATCGAGTGCTTTGACTCAAAAAATAGTTAAAAATGTCGTGCGGCAGCAATTTTTTCTCTTTTCACTATTCAGTATTCACTTTTTTATTGTACCTTTGCACCCGCAAAACGGGCAAGTCCTGTACGGCCAGCTCCCTTTGAATCCCCCAGGGTGGGAACACAGCAAGGGTATTAGGTTGTAGCGGCGCGATGCAGATCGCTTGTCCACCCGCCTCTTTAGCTCAGTTGGCCAGAGCACGTGATTTGTAATCTCGGGGTCGTTGGTTCGAATCCGACAAGAGGCTCTCAAGAAGGATTGGTTTCGCCAATCCTTTTTTATTTGGGCTCGACATGAACTGCCACGTGCGTCTCTTCGCCATAGTGCTCACGCAGCAAATCTTCCACCTCCGATGCCTTGTCATGTGCCTCACGCAAAGAAAGATCACCATCCATAAGAATGTGCAACTCTATCGCATAATGATTTCCCAACCGACGCGTACGCAGATCATGAGGCTTCACATCTCCGGGTAAAGATGCAACTAAATTAAGTATTTCGTCTTCCACAGCATCAGGCAACGACTGTTCCATCAGATCCCCAATGCCATTACGCAGTAAATCTACAGAAACCTTTACAATAAAGGCGCCCACGACGACAGAAGCAAAAGGGTCAAGAACCGTCCAACGCTGTCCTAAGAAAATCGCGCCACCAATACCAATTGCCGTGCCAATAGATGATAAGGCGTCGCTGCGATGATGCCAAGCATTCGCCTCTACTGCCTGAGAATTCAACTCACGGGCCTTCACCATCGAGTAGCGATAGACACCCTCCTTTAAAACAATGGACAACAGGGCTGCCCAAAGGGCCAGCATACCTGGTGCCTCTAATGTTTCTCCATTGAGCCACAAGATAATCTTCGTCGTTCCACTATATATGATGCCTATCGCAACTGCCAATAAAGCAATACCTATGATGGTCATCGCAAGGGTCTCATACTTACCATGACCATAGTCGTGCGATTTGTCTTTGGGCTTGCCACTAATATGTACAAAGACCAACACAACGATGTCAGTCACAAAATCAGACAATGAATGAACGGCGTCTGCCACCATAGCAGCACTGTGTCCCAAGATTCCTGCTATGAATTTAAAGAGCAAAAGCACGACGTTCACGACGCCGCCAACGAAAGTAACCTTATAGATTTCTTTGCTTCTATCCATTGTCACTCTTTCGAAAGGTTACAAAATACTTATTCAAACAGTCCCTTGAAGAATCCACCTACAGCCTTACCTGCCCGACCAGCAGCCTTAGAGATACTATCGCCAGTTGCTTCGAGACCATCTGTAAAACGATCGCCACGATATTCGAGCATTTTTTTAGTATAACGTCCCTTCAAACGATTATATTCCTCAACTTGTAAATCATTAAGTCGAGGTTTCAATGAGCGATATTGATGCATCAATGTATCCTGACGAGCGATTAAAGAATCAGCTACGGGCTTCGTCAACGAAGGCTGAGACACTACAAAAGAAACGAACTTTCGATAGTCGTTCATAAACCGCAATGTATCTGACACTTGCTGTTGTGCATAGACTTCTCCCATGAACAACATCATACAAAATATAATCAAAACCTTTTTCATATTTTCTTGTTTTAATTTTTTACACGGCGCAAAGTTACGGAATTATTTCGAATACCATAACAGTAGCAACAATAAAAAAGCAGAAAAAAGTTAATAAGCCGTTAAAAACGTAATCGACAACGATTGATGCTATTAAACGAAGAAGCCCTGGGTCATTTCTGACTCAGGGCTTCGTGAAAGATGGCGGCCTCCT
>CAMKRS010000010.1 GCA_946415245.1 uncultured Prevotella sp.
CGAAGCCCATGATGAGCGGGATGAACGACTTGCCGTGCAGTCCCATCTTGTGCATCAGCTTGTCCATGATAAAGGCTGCGCGTGCCATATAGCCAGAGTCCTCCATCAGCGAGATGAAGAAATAGAGAATCAGGATCTGTGGCAGGAAGACGATGACGGAACCGACACCACCTATCACACCATCAACGAGCATGGCCTTCAACGGTCCTTCGGGCATGCCGTCGCTGATCTTTTCGCCCAGCCAGGCTACAGCCTCTTCAATCCAGTCCATTGGATATTGGCCGAGGGTGAATGTCACCTCGAACATCACATAGAGAATGAGGAAGAAGATGGGGAAACCGATGTATTTGTTAGAAAGTACGCCATCGATGCGATGGGTCATGCGGTAGGTATCCTCCTTCGTGCCCGTCTTGTAACCAGCCTCCGTCAGTGCACCATTGATAAAGCCATATTTGGCGTCCATGATGGCGGTCTCGGAGTCATTGCCCGTTTCTTCCTTCACACGTGCCGAGGCCTTATCACGGGCGTTGGTCAGATCATGGAAGTCCTGCATACGGTTTTCACCTGCCATGTGCTTGCCCAAATAGTCGAGTACCTGACTGTCGTGCTCCAGCAGCTTCAGCGCCAGATAACGGGTGGAATAATGCTGGGTGATATGTTCATCGGCCTTCAGGTATTTCTGAATATGGGCGATACCGTCTTCAATCTCATGACCATAGTTGATGTGCAGGTGGCGAGATGTCTTGTGGGTGCCTTCATATACCTGGATGACGGCCTTGAAGAGTTCCTTTACACCGTCACCGCTCTTAAACGAGGTGGGAATCATCGGCATACCGAAAAGATGACTCAGCACCTCGAGGTTCACACGGTCACCACGACGCTCAAACTCATCGTACATATTCAGGGCGCAGACCATACGGATATTCATGTCCACAAGCTGCGTCGTCAGATAGAGGTTGCGCTCGATGTTAGACGAGTCGATGACGTTGATCACCACATCGGGCATCTTTTCTGTAAGATGTTCACGCACGTAAAGCTCTTCTGGCGAGTAACAACTGAGTGAGTAGGTGCCGGGCAGGTCGGTGAGATTAAACTCGTAGCCGAACATCGAGGCATGGGCCTCTGTAGCATCAACGGTCACACCACTGTAGTTACCTACGTGGCCATGAGCACCGCTGGCGTAGTTGAAGAGCGAGGTCTTGCCACAATTGGGATTGCCCACGAGTGCCACGTTGATGGTGCGGCGCTCCCGCTTTGCGATATGTTGAATGTAATCGTCTTGATGGAGTTGAGAGTTGAGAGTTGAGAGTTGAGAGTCTTCTTCCGAAACCCGAGCGGCAGAGGGAGTGGCGGTAGCTAACTCTAAACTCTCCACTCTCAATTCTCCACTACTTACCACCTCAATCATGTCGGCTTCCTGATGGCGCAGCGACACCTCATAACCCATCAGTTTGTAGATGACAGGATCCTGAAGGGGTGCATTCTGCAACACCTCGACCTCCTTGCCCTTAATGAAGCCCATCTCAATGATGCGTTTACGGAAGCCACCATGACCTAACACCTTCACGATGACGCCCTTTTCGCCTGTCTTTAACTCCGATAGTTTCATAACCTTTTGTTTTCTGCTGCAAAGGTACATAAAAATTCTCTGCAATCGGGTTGCAATTTGCATTCTTTTCGAAAAAATACCTACTTATGATGATAATAAAAGTTAATTGTACACTTATGAATTAAACATTTGTCAATATTTGTATCTAATAAAATATATGAACCAACGCAGCATTATTACATTACTAGTTTTGTTCTTTTTGAGCATTCTCCCAGTAGCAGCCCAAAGAGACGTATTGTCGGGACGAGTTATCGACAAGGAAGACAGATCGGCCATGCCTAAGAGTACCATACAGCTTTATCGTCTGACAAGGAAGACAGGTAACAAACTTGATACGACCTTTGTTAGCGGTGTGCTCTCGGATGACAACGGCCGCTTCTCATTTAATAATGTGTCGGCAGGTCAGTATCTGGTGAAGGTGACTTTCCTTGGCTACAAGCACTATTATCAGGCGTTCAACAAGGAGCGGGGTAGGGATCTCGCCATAGGTACCATTGCGATGGAAGCCAGCTCCGTGCAACTCGACGAGGCCGTGATTACTGCCAATCTCCCTAAGATGGTAATCCGCGATGATACGGTGGTGTATAATGCAGATGCCTTCCGTGTGCCGGAGGGTTCGGTGATCGAGGCATTGGTAGAAGCACTACCTGGTGCGAAGATCGATGACGACGGAAAGATTACGATCAATGGTAAGGAAGTACGTAAGTTCAAGATGGACGGTCGTGATTTCATGACGGGCAACAACGATGCTGTGATGAAGAACTTGCCTTCTTACGTGATAGAACAGGTGAAGGCTTATGATGATAAGAGTGACTTGTCGCGCATGACAGGTATCGACGATGGTAATGACGACTTCACACTTGAGTTCGTGACTAAGCGCAGTGCCCGCCACGGTATACAGGCTAATCCCGATCTGGGCTATGGTACCGATAATCGTTATGGTCTCCGTCTGACGGCGATGAAGCCTTTCGGCGCTATGCGCTATACTCTCATGGCCAATGCCAACAACGTGAATGACCGAAACTTCTCGGGACGTGGTGGACGAGGAAGAGGTAATAACCAGGGTCAGCGCGAGACCAAGACGGCTGCCCTCGACGCCAGCTATGAGAGTCAGCGCAAACGGAATGGTAATCAGGTGCGATGGAGCGGACGTGTGACCTGGAACCGCAACGATGCCGACAACTGGAACCGTTCAGCTTCGGAGAACTTCGTCCAGACCCGTGGCGGTGCCTTCTCGAACAGCATCAGCCAGAGTTACTCGCGCAACAACAGTTGGACGGGCAATATGAACCTGCAATGGACCATTGACACGCTGACCACCTTGTCGTTCCGTCCTGATATGAGCTTCTCCACGAACGACAGTCGTTCCTATAATACTAATGCCTCGTTTAATGCCAATCCTTTTGATTACGTCGAGGATGCCCTGAGCGAACAGAGTATCTCACTTCTGAACGAGAAAGGACTCGTTGTCAACAATCGTCAGGGTAAGTCGCTTGGTTATGGCGAAAACAAGAATGCCAGCGCGCAGTTGCAGCTCAATCGCCGTATTGGAACGAAGGGCAGAAACATTGCCGTCAGTGGAAACATCAACTACCGCGATGGCGAAAACAAGAATGCCAACCTCTCGGCTGTGCATCTCTTCCAGCAGAAAAACCAGTTTGGCAACGACTCCACCTATCAGACCAACCGCTATACGTTGTCACCCACAGATAACTTCAGCTATCAGATAGGCTTTACCTATACTGAGCCACTCTTTACTTTCAAGCCGAAACCCGTAGAGGTCGACTCTACACAACCGCAGCAGCGCGGACCATTCGGCAACCGCAATCGCGTGCGCTCGTTTGGTGCGCAGGGTATCTTCCTACAGTTGAACTACCGCTATAATTACAGTCATCAGAAGAGCGACCCCTCAACCTATGACTTCCCTGCCGTCTATACCGACGAGGCCTTTGCTGAAGTACTCAACGAATACCGCGAGTGGGAACGCTTGTTCGGTTACCTCGACAATCCCTATGAGAGTTATCTCTCGAAAGACCTGAGCCGTTTCTCAGAGCGTACGGAGCATAACCAGAACATCGACGTACAGCTCCGCATGGTGCGCGAAAAACTGAACATGAATGTAGGTCTCAATATCCAGCCTCAGAAGTCACACTTCATCCAGCAGTACCTCGGACGTCCCGTTGATACCGTCAGGACTATCACCAACGTCTCGCCCACGCTGAATATGCGTTACCGCTTTAACCAGCAGACCAACCTCCAGATTCAGTTCCGCGGACAGTCACAGCAGCCCAGCATTACCCAGTTGCTTGAGATTTATGACGATACCAACCCGCTGAATATCTCGACGGGTAACGCGGGGCTGAAGCCTTCATTCAACTCGAACCTCAGTTTCAATTTCCAGATGCAGCGTCAGCCCAAACTCGTGACCGACAGTATGGGATTCACTGTGCCCAAGAACCAGGCTCACTGGAGTTTCACCTCCAATGGCGGATGGCAGATTACCAAGAACTCTATCGGTAATATTGTGACCTATAACGAGACCACTGGTGGACGCATCTCGAAACCGGAGAATATCAATGGTAACTGGAGTGCTAACCTAGGTATGTCGTTCAATATCGGTCTTGATACGCTGAACCGTTGGGACGTGAGTGGTTCTGTCAATGGTCGTTATGATCATCGTGTGGGTTATGTCAACCTGAACCGTACGGCAACACCTGACCGCAATGTCACCCATACCTATAATCTCTCGCCCGAGGTCCGTCTCAGCTACCGCGTCAGGATGTTCAACTTCTCGCTCAACGGCCGTGCAACGTATGCACGCACCGAGAACCGACTGCAGGCCACGAATAACCTTACCACCTGGAACTTCCAGTATGGCGGCAACACGAACATCCGCTTCGATTGGGGCATGGAACTTGCCACCGACTTCCACATGTACAGCAAACGTGGCTATACCGACGAGACGATGAATACCGACGAACTCCTGTGGAATGCCCAACTCTCCCAGACCTTCCTGCGTGGCAAGAAACTCACGGTGATGCTGCAATGGTACGACATCCTGCATCAACAGACTAATCTGACTACCAATGTGACAGCCAATGGTTGGACCGACCGTGAGGTGAATGCCATCACAAGTTATGCGATGCTGCACGTGAGTTATCGTATGAACTTCTTTGGTGGTAACAACAACCGAGGTGGCCGTGGCGGTTTTGGCCCTGGTGAACGTGGTCCTGAAGGTGGACGTGGAGGTCGTGGCGGCGGCTTCGGCGGTGGTCGCGGAGGCGGTGGCTTCGGTGGCGGTGGTGGCTTCGGCGGTCGTCGCTAAAGCTATTCTGTAACTGTGATTTCTACAGGGAGAATAGCCTGGAATTTGAAGTCGTTTTCGGATAGATAGCGGACATCATAGCGGCCGGCATTCTTCTCAGTGTAGAGCTTGCGCATTTTGACGTACTTCTTCTCTGCTTCCTTACGTGTCAGTCCGAAAGAGACAATGCACGTACGGTTAGGCATGTTGAGCTTGTTGGTAAAATAATAACGCAATTGGTCTGAATAAGAATCGCGGTCTTTCAGGAATTTGCTCTTTCTCAGAATGGTCACATTATCAATTTCCTGAATATCTGTGAAGTAAACGACAGAATCTGTGAAATTAGCTACGAAACCAAAAAGATATGCTTTGGTTGTCTTTGGCTTTTTTTCTGCATGAGCAGGCAGGAAAGCCGTCAGGACGACAGCCAGAGCTATGTACTTGAGGTATTTCATTATCCTAAAAATGTTTTTAATATATGTTTCTTTGTACTGGTGCGGAGACGACGGATGGCTTTCTCCTTGATCTGACGCACACGCTCACGGGTAAGACCAAACTTTGCACCTATCTCCTCGAGCGTCATCTCAGGCTGGTTGATGCCGTAGAAGGCTTCTATCACACCACGTTCACGATCGTTGAGAACCTTGAGAGCATTATTGATTTCTGCCTTCAACGATTCCATCAGGAGCACACGATCGGCCATCGGTGCATCGTCGTTGATAAGCACATCCAGCAGGCTGTTGTCTTCGCCATCGACAAAGGGAGCATCAACGGATACATGGCGGGTGTTAACGCTCATGGCTTCATCAATCTTCTCTTCCGGCAAGTCTAATGACTCTGAGATTTCCTCGACTGAGGGACGACGCTCGTTTTCCTGCTCAAACTTGTTCAACAGTTTGTTGATTTTGTTGACGGAACCTACTTGATTAAGTGGTAGACGAACGATGCGGCTCTGTTCAGCGATGGCCTGAAGGATACTCTGTCGAATCCACCAGACAGCGTAGGAAATGAATTTAAAACCGCGTGTCTCGTCAAACTTCTCAGCAGCCTTGATAAGACCAACGTTGCCCTCGTTGATAAGGTCGGGTAGGGAGAGACCCTGATTCTGGTATTGCTTAGCTACAGAGACAACGAATCGCAGATTGGCCTTAGTCAGACGCTCCAGTGCTTTCTTGTCACCTTTGCGGATACGCTGTGCCAATTCCACTTCCTCTTCCACCGAGATCATCTCTTCCTTACCTATTTCCTGCAGGTATTTATCGAGAGCTTCACTTTCTCGGTTTGTGATTGATTTGGTGATTTTCAGTTGTCTCATGTCGATAGTCGTTTATAGCCAAGGTGCAAAGTTATGCCTTTTTTTTGACACAACCAAAAAAAAAGCCGCAATTTTTACTTTTGCGGCTCTTTTTTCCAGTTATTCGCTATTTCGCTATTCACAATTCACTACTTATTCATCCTCGAGAGGCACGGTAAAGTAACCCTTCTTGCCTGTAGGATAAACACCTTCTATCCATAGTACGGGCTTCGACTTCGAGGCTTCTTTTACAATTTTCTGCAGATCTTCGATTGTCTTGACGCTCTGTTCGTTGACACGCTGGATGATGAAACCCTGAGGCACTCCAGCATCCTTCAGCTTACCACCGTTCACCTTCATCACCTGCAGACCGTAGCCGATGTTCAATTGTTCCTTCTGTGAGTCGCTGATTGATTTGAACTGTCCACCAAGAACATCGATATCCGCATCCTTCACTACCTTTGTATTACCCTTTTCATTCTTCAGGGTGAGGGTAGCAGTCTTCTTCTGCTTGTTGCGCAGATAAGTGAGAGTGATTTTGTCGCCAGGACGTTTCTGGGCAATGATGTTCTGCAGATCACCGAAAGCTTTCACCTTCTGACCGTCGATATGGGTAATGACATCGCCTTCCTTTAAGCCGGCATCAGCAGCAGCGCCATCTTCAATAACCTTTGCAATATAGATACCTTCCATCGTACCGAGGTCAACCTCGTTGCCTTTCTCCTTCTCGCTGTCAACGTAGGCGTTTACATCGGAACCTTGGATTCCAATCATAGCGCGCTGTACAGTACCGTATTTCTTGATATCGTCAACCACTTTATTCATGATCGTGGTGGGGATGGCGAAGCCGTAACCAATATTAGAGCCGGTCTGAGAGTATATCATTGCGTTGATACCGATAAGAGCACCGCTGGTGTTGACGAGCGCACCACCAGAGTTTCCCTGGTTGATGGCAGCATCGGTCTGGATCATGGAAGAAACTCCCTGTCCCATTGAACGGGCTTTTGCCGATACGATACCTGCGGTAACAGTATTGTTGAGTCCGAGGGGATTACCTACGGCCAGCACCCATTCGCCTACCTTCACATCATCACTATTGGCAATCTGAATAGCGGGGAGGTTCTTTCCATCAATCTTGATGAGAGCCAGATCGGTGGTTGCATCTGCACCAATGATACGTGCGGAGTACTCCTTGTTGTCGTTGAGTGTTACCATCAATTCATCGGCACCATCAACCACGTGATTGTTAGTCACGATATAACCATCGGCAGAAATAATCACACCTGAACCTGCGGCCACACGCTTCGGAGTTTGTACTTGACGTTGGCGACGACCGCCATTGCCTTGTCCTTGTCCACGTCCGAAGAAACCGCCAAAAGGATCAGAGAAGAAATCCTCGAAGGGGTCAGAGTACTCAACGGTCTGTACCTTTGAGTTCTGCGTGTTCTTGATATAAACCACAGAGGGAAGAGCCTTTTCTGCAGCAAAGGTCAGATCAACGGGCTGGCCTGCTGTTACATTAGCTACTGCGGGAGAGGGATCGGGAGTTGTTGCAGCATTAGTCTTGTTGAAAGCCACAACCGAGAGTGCCAAGGCAACAACGCATACTGCCGGAGTTGCCACATTTACAATCTTCTTCATATTTGCATTCATTTTTGTTATGATTTAAATTCATTGATTAAGTTGACTCTGAGACTATGCTCACGAATTTGGGTGCAAATATAGTAGACTTTTTTCGGATACTGACAAAATGTCACGAATATTTGTCCCATTTTAACACTTCTGCCACTTAGGTTAACGGCTCTTTGCGTTTAACACTCTGAATGTTAAACAATAGACAAATTTAAGATTTGTCACAAAATATAGATACAAATATTTAATTATCTACTATGGCTTGGTGGCTAGGAAACCTTCAATATTCTCGTAACGACGTTTCATCATGCGGTTATAGATATTCCGAAGCCATAAAGGATAAGTCACGATAAAGGCAATCCCAAGGACACACATGAAGATATAGGTGGCTGTGAGACCTACGGTAAGATAACCTAAGCCAACAATCATACCAGGCACGATCAGCGCAGCAATCTCAATAACAATCTGGATACCGTTTTCGAAATTGCCCTTACCAGTTACCTTCAATTGTAGGGGAATCGTCTGTTTATTATAAACTGCCAATTGGAAGATGATGAAATGGATAAAGCCTGCCACTAGGAACATATAGCCAAATAACATGAGCAGTGTAAACTTTCCAGTGAAGACTGCTGGTAACATGATGACAAAGGGAATAATCAATACCACACAATAGAACCAATACTTGGCTTTGAGTAGTGACAGAATATTTTCGCGTTGTGTCATCAGCAGACTGATATAGTTGCCCTCCTGTCCCATGATCTTAATGAGAGCCGTCATGCCATAGATGGAAAAACAATAGAGACACCAGAAGTTGGTCATCATGGGATTATCGTAGATGTTACTATAAGCTATCAGACTGGAGAATACAATCACCAATACAAGACTCATGATACAGCGTTGTTTCATAGTCTTGTTTCGCAAGTTAGATTTCAATTCAATCTTCAGGTATTCACCAATGATACCAAATCGATTGAAGAATGCAAACTGCGATACCTTCTTCAGTTGTTTCTCTTTCTGCTTGGAGATTTCCTCGTAGACATACTTGAATTGTAAATGGCGGTTTACCATAAATAGACCGCACAATGCTAACAATACCAATGGTAGGAGCCACCAGGCTGTATTGAATGTATGTATAAAGTCGAGGGTATGATCGAAGGTCTTGCGATTCCATGTGAGGAGTGAGGGGATAAATGGTATCGCATAAAGCAACAGACCGGGAATGATCCATAGCACGTTACGATTAACGAGTGTGCGGAAGAATAGATATATCTGACTATTGAGGATGATCAGCAATTGTGCCAATAGTACGACAAATAGTACCTGTAGAAATGGTGCCCCTGCAAAGACTACGATGATCGCAAAGGGGATAAACAATCCCAGCCATAGAAAGTTGAACCCGCTCAGATGAGAGGATATCAGGAAACACTCGATGGCCGAATAACGCGATATAGGTAAGAGAATATAGGGCTTGACCATCATGGCGGGTGTTGTCTGGAAGATGAATCGCAACAGGAAGTCGATGGGTAAGATGATGATCATCGTGGTGATGAGTGTGCCCGCTTCACCATCAGCAGCCATACCGATCAGAATGCCATACAGAATGAGGTAGAGTACGAACATCACGCCACCAAAGCCTATGAGAACCTTGGCCCAACGGTTCTGCTCGAAGGCAGGACTACGCTTATAACTCAGGTTGATATTCTTGCGTAAGAGCTTGTAGAGTTGCAGTTTGTTCATCTTAAATCAATAATTTCGGCCTGTGGAAAGTCCTTGGAATTAAACTTAAAGAGATTGTCGCTCAAAGAGGCTGTTTTCAACCTGCTGATGACAATGGTACTCCACTTATCCTTCTGCTTCATCTTTACATGTGTGGGATGATAGGAGGTCTCATCGACGACAATATACATCTCTTGGATTTTACGATTCTTATCGGTTGGAATCAGGTGAACCTCGTAGAAATGCTCCACCTTCTTAGCCTCGAGTTTGTAACCTTTCTTATAAATATTGATGAAATTATAAGGGTTGATGGCCTGCAACTGTGCCTCTGTGGGATTGCTGATATTTACCTCGTCGTTACCTTTCATATAAGTCCACTGCGTTTTACCATCAAACCAAATGGTGGCATCGGGTGTAGTAGCATGGAATTTATTTCCTTTGACAGCAATCTCTCCTTCTGTGGTTCCAAATTGTTTGCTGATCATTTGGAAGTGAGCTTGCACACCTCCTGGATTGCTCACAGTGGCAGCGGCTTTATCAAGTATGCGCTTGGCGCTTTCTGCTTGTGCCCCCACGCTGAGCAGGAGCATCATGATAATGGCAAAATGCTTTTTCATATCTTATCTTTTTCGTTGTTATCTGAGTGAGGCGAGCAGATTATTGAGACTTACCTCGTCCTGGATCATCACTTCACGGGGCTTGGAACCCATTGCAGCACCTACAACACCTGCTTTCTCCAGTTGATCCATCAAACGACCTGCACGGTTGTAACCAATAGCGAACTTTCGTTGGATGAGCGAGGTCGAACCACTCTGGTTGATGACTATCAATCGGGCTGCATCCTCGAATAATGGATCAAGATGCTGCATGTCGACATCCTTATCACCACCCTCACCAAAATCCGCCTCAGGCGTATCTGGTTCTGGCAACTCGAACGGCATGTTATAACTCTGTTGTGCTGCGATGAACTCATTGATACGTTCCACCTCTGGTGTATCGACGAAGGCACACTGTATACGGATGGGTTCTGCGCCACCAAGATATAGCATATCACCCTTACCTATCAGTTGCTGGGCACCTGTACGGTCGAGAATGGTCTTCGAATCGATACCGGCACTTACCTTAAAGGCGATACGGGCAGGGAAGTTGGCCTTGATATTACCAGTGATAATGGTTGTTGTGGGACGTTGTGTGGCAATGATCATGTGGATACCCACGGCACGTGCCAGCTGGGCAATACGTGCAATTGGCATTTCAATCTCCTTACCAGCCGTCATGATTAGATCACCGAACTCGTCGATGACCACAACGATGTAAGGCATATAGCCATGACCGCCACGAGGCGGAATCTTACGGTCGACGAATTTCTGGTTATACTCTTTGATATTCTTGGCACGTACCTCTTTCAGCAGGTCGTAGCGTGTATCCATCAGTTTACAGAGTGAGTTCAGGGTGCGTACAACCTTGGTGACATCGGTGATGATGGGATCAGCATCTTCATCAGGGACCTTTGCCAGGAAGTGATTAATCAGCGGGTTATAGATAGAAAACTCTACCTTCTTGGGGTCGACGAGTACGATCTTCAACTCTGCGGGGTGCTTCTTATATAATAAAGAGGTAAGAATGGCATTCAGTCCGACAGATTTACCCTGACCGGTAGCACCTGCTACCAGCAAGTGTGGTGCTTTGGCTAGATCGAACATAAACACTTCGTTGGTAATGGTCTTACCTACGGCACAGGGCAATTCCATTTGGCTTTCCTGGAACTTCTTCGAATTCAGGATGGATTCCATCGACACGATCGAGGGCTTGGCGTTTGGAACCTCTATGCCTACTGTTCCTCTACCTGGCATTGGCGCAATGATACGGATACCTAGAGCTGAGAGACTCAGGGCAATGTCGTCTTCCAGAGAGCGAATCTTCGTGATACGGACGCCTGGGGCGAGGGTAATCTCATAGAGGGTGATGGTAGGTCCCACCGTAGCTCTAATACTTGCAATCTCCACACCGAAGGTGCGCAGCACGTCAACGATGCGGTTTTTGTTAGCGGTTTGCTCCGCCATATCGATATAGGGCTTGCCGTCGTTATCGTATTTCTTCAGCAGGTCGAGGGTGGGATAGCGGTAGTTCTCGAGATCCTTCTTGGGATCATATGGACCTTGAGCCTCCAAAATACCGAGCGTCTTCGAATCGGCTGTTTCCTCACCGTCTGCCACCTCTACCTTCATATCGACATCATCGATGGGTTTGTTGGTTTTTATGGGATTTACGGGTTCTTTTTCCTCTTGATTATAGACATCGTCTATCACTACGGCCTTACCGTCGGACTTGAACTCTACGGTCTGTGTTGCGGGATCATCAAAGACTGTCGGGTCTTCCTCTGTTTTTATCAGATCCTCGTAGGATTCCTTCGGCTCGTTGGGATCGTTGTTGGTGATTTTGAATTTCACCTTATCAATGAATTTCGAAGGATTCAGTATCTTACGGATGATGAATATTGTTTCAGCACTCAGATAGGTTAGGAAGGCGATTGCCGTTAATGCCAAGATCGCTGTCAAACCTGGGGCTCCCAGCAGATTCTCGATAGCTTGTTGGATATAGAGGCCGTGATCACCACCGGGATTATAGCATGCATCGCTGAAGAAGGGCGACAGGAACTTGGAGAACGTCACAGAACTCCAGATCATCAGGATCATCAGTGCCATAAACCATTTCAATAGGTTTACACGGTATGCCTTAATAAGATGGATGCTCACCAGGAACAGGAATATGGGGATGAAGAAGGCGGAGAGTCCGAAGCAACGCTTGATGAAATACCACGATGCATAGGCACCAACGCTGCCACAGGTGTTACTGAATTCATGATGCTCGTTCATGACTTCCCCTTCCCGAGGCATCTCAATCAAACTTTGATCGGCTGCACCCGTCGTGAAATAGGAAATAAACGCCATGGTGAGATATCCGGCCACAAGGAACAACAAAATGCCCAAGAGAAAGCCCAATTTCTCGTTGGCAAAGAAATTCTTAAAACCTAATATATCTAAAAATCCAGATGGACGATTCTCCTTTTTTTCCTTCTTTTTCTTAACCATATTGATGATGCTTCCTAATTTTTTCTGCAAAAGTATAGTAAAAAACTCACATTTCATCATTTTTTCCCGATTTTTTATGTAATTTTGCACCTGATAATGAAAAAAGTAATCTATAATAGGTTTAATAAAGCCTGGCTTGAGGATTTACCGAGGGTGGTTTACAATGGTAAAATCATCGTGGTGACTTCTCCTAACGAAGCCGAAAAAGCCGTCGACTACCTGTTGTCTATGTCCATTTTGGGGGTAGATACTGAGACGCGGCCATCGTTTACTAAAAACCAGCACTACAAATGTTCATTGCTTCAAGTGGCCACCCATCATAATTGCTTTCTGTTTCGTCTTAATTATCTTGGAATGTCTCCTGCAATCATCCGTCTGTTGGAGGATACGAAGGTTCCTAAGGTGGGGCTCTCTTGGCATGATGATATCCATTCACTTCAGGAACTAAGTAAGTTCACCCCGGGCAATTTCATTGATCTCCAACACCACATGCGCGAGATTGGTATCGAAGATCTCAGTCTTCAGAAATTATATGCCAACCTTTTCGGAGAGCGTATCAGCAAGGCTGAGCGTCTTTCCAACTGGGAGCGTGATGTGCTTTCTGAAAAACAGACGATGTATGCCGCTATTGATGCGTGGGCATGTATTCGTCTGTACGAGGAATTAGTCAGTCTTAAGACGAGTGGTGAGTATGAATTGATCGACGAACAGACGGAACTGGAGATAGAAGAAGAATTTAGACTATATGAAGAACTTGCTGCTCAAAAGAGGTAAAGAGGAAAGTTTGATGCGTTTCCATCCCTGGGTTTTCTCTGGTGCTATCCAGTCGTCTGATGAGAATCTGGAAGATGGTGATTTGGTGCGCGTATTGACGAATGAGGGCCGTTTCATCGCTGTAGGTCATTATCAGAAAGGCTCTATCGCAGTACGTGTTTTGTCGTTCCGTGATATTGCTATTGATGATGAGTATTGGTATTCCCGTCTGTCGTCAGCGCTGAATATGCGTATTGCCATCGGGCTGGCTGACAATCCTGATAATAACACCTACCGATTGGTTCATGGCGAGGGTGATAATCTGCCAGGTCTGGTGATCGATATCTATGGCAAGACCGCAGTGATGCAGGCACATAGCATCGGTATGCATCTCTGTCGTGTGAATATTGCCGAGCAGTTGCAGAAAGTGATGAAGGGCCGCATAGAGAATGTCTACTACAAGAGCGAGACCACTTTGCCTTTTATGGATGAGATGGAAAATGGCTTTATCATCGGTGGCGGTGGTGATAATACGGCTGTTGAGAATGGTTTGATGTTCTATGTTGACTGGCTACGTGGTCAGAAAACGGGTTTTTTCGTTGATCAGCGTGAGAACCGTTCTTTGCTTGAGAAATTTGCCAAAGGCCGTAAGGTACTGAATATGTTCTGCTATACAGGCGGTTTTTCGTTCTATGCCATGCGGGGTGGGGCATCACTTGTACATTCTGTCGATAGTAGTGCAAAAGCCATTGAACTCACGAACCGAAATGTGCAGTTGAATTTCCCAGGTGATGCTCGTCATCAGGCTTTCTGCGAGGATGCTTTCAAATATCTGGAAGGTGCTGATAACCAATATGATCTGATTATACTCGATCCCCCTGCCTTTGCCAAACATCGTGGGGCATTGCATAATGCGCTGAAAGGATATACCCGTCTGAATAACAAGGCTTTCCAGATGATCCAGCCAGGTGGTATTCTTTTTACCTTCAGTTGTTCGCAGGTGGTAACCAAGGATCATTTCCGTAATGCCGTCTTTACAGCTGCTGCCCAGGCAGGCCGCAAAGTGCGTATCCTCCATCAGTTGCACCAGCCTGCTGATCATCCTATTAATATCTATCATCCCGAAGGCGAATACCTCAAGGGACTTGTCCTCTATGTAGAGTGAATAGTAGAGTTTCAAATTTCATCGCGAAAGAGGGCCTGCTGAACAAAGATAGCCTTCATATAGTGGCGCTGAGTGGCGGTGCGGATAGTGTGGCATTGCTCCTGATTTTGAAGCAATTAGGTTATCGTATAGAAGCTGCTCATTGCAATTTTCATCTTCGCGGAGAGGAGTCTGATCGCGACGAAGCCTTTGCCTGCGCTTTGTGCAAACAACAAAATATCCCATTCCATCGGGTCCATTTCGATACTAACGAATATGCGGCCTTGCATAAGGTAAGCATCGAGATGGCAGCCCGTGAACTTCGTTACCGCTATTTTGAACAATTGCGTCAAGATCTTGGTGCTGATACCATCTGTGTCGCTCATCATCGTGACGATGCAGTGGAGACCCTGCTGATGAACTTAATGAACGGTACAGGTATTCACGGACTCACGGGTATCCGTCCAAAGAATGGCCACGTTGTACGTCCGCTATTATGTCTCAGTCGTTCTGAGATAGAAGAATATCTCCATTCCATCGACCAGTCCTATGTCATTGACTCTACCAACGCCACCGATGATGTGTTACGCAACAAGATCCGACTCCATCTGATTCCGGTGATGCAGCAGATTTTGCTGAAATCATCGGAGAATATTGCCAAGACCGCTTCATATATAAAAGAGGTGGAAACGGTTTATGACGATGCGATCCAAAAAGATCTTTCAAACCTTATAACAACGTTACATCCAGGCACTTCTGCGGATCCTCACGAGGCCTATGCGGTCAGAATTGCTGATTTGCAGGCATTACCATCGCCTGAGTGTTTCCTGTTCGAATGGCTGCGGACTTATGATTTCAACTCCGCACAGATTCTGCAGATTGCAGAGAATCTCCACACACCATCTGGAAAGACTTTCAATTCTGCCTCTCATGTGCTCTATTTCGACCGCGATACGTTAGTTGTAGCATCCGATTATCAACCAGCATCCCCCATAAAGATACCCGAGGAAGGTGTCTATCAGTTTCAAGGAAATGTAAAATTCAAAGTTGCAATTTCTGAAGATGTATATATATTAAAATCAGATAATTATGCAACAATTGATAAAGAAAAAGTGGAATTTCCTCTAACCATTAGAATTATCCAACAAGGTGACCGTTTTATTCCCTATGGCATGAATGGCTCAAAGCTCGTGAGCGACTATCTCACTGATAAGAAAATCAGCCTCTGGGCAAGACGCAGTCAAATGGTCGTCACTGATGCCAGAGGTGAGATTCTGTGGTTGGTGGGTCATCGCATCGACCATCGTTTCCGCATTACAACCTCCACTAAGTCGGTTTTGAAAATAGAGTTGTTATAATCTCGCTCATTTTCCTCCAAATTTTTTGGAGGTTTCTATTTTTCTTTGTAATTTTGTAGCCGAAAGTATAATGTGAACGAATGACACTCATTATTGTCATATTATTAATTTGTGGATATCTGCTCATTGCGACGGGTCATCTCACAGGTGTTAACAAGGCTGCTATCGCTATGTTCTTGGGCACGGTAGGCTGGGTGCTTTATATCTGTTGGGGATCTGATTTTGTGATGTCTCAGCATCCACGTGAATATGCCGACTATTTGGCTGGTGAGGAACCGTCGAGTAGCGCGGTGAAATTCTATATCTGCAACGAGATCTTTCTGAACTACGTGGGCCGAGCTGCTAGTATCGTGATGTTCTTGTTGGCTACCATGTCAATTATTGAGATACTCGATAACAATGGTTGTTTTGACTTCGTGCAGAAATGGATAAAGACTCACAATCCAAAACGATTGTTGTGGACCATCACCATCGCCACTTTCATTATCTCTGCTAATCTTGATAATCTCACAACGGCCACGATGATGTTGGTCATTATGCGTGGCATCGTGCAGAATCGTCGTCAGCGAATGCTTATTGGTAGCGCCATTGTGATAGCTGCCTGTTGTGGTGGTTGTTTCACGGTGATAGGTGATCCTACGGGCTTGTTGTTGTGGGGGAATGGTGCTGTTACTGCTACTCATTTCTCTGCCTACTTGGCTTTGCCCGCCATCATGGCGTGGGTGATACCTACTGTCTTGATTAATGTCCAACTGCCTGAGAGCCTTGATACTCAATGGTCTCCGATGCCTTATCGAGGTGATGAGACCAATTTACTGCCTTGGCAGCGTATTCTGATGCTCTTTGTAGGCATCGGTGGTTTGTGGTTTATCCCTACCTTTCATAATATTACTAAACTCCCACCATTCCTTGGTGCCCTTTGCGTGCTGAGTGTGCTGTGGGTGGTTAACGAGGCTTTCAACCGTAAGTTGATGCTGGCTGATCGTATGTCAGAGCGTCGTTTACCACAGGCCATGAAATATGGTGCTATCCAGCAGATGCTTTTTGTGATGGGTATTATGTTGGGCATGGGCGTGGTGATGGAGACAGGCGTCTTTGGTGATGTTTCTGCATGGATTGATTTCCATATCCATAACGTATGGATTGTAGGTGTTTTGTCTGGTCTCCTTTCCAGTCTTGTGGATACGTTTACTATTGCCATCAGCGATATCTCGCTCTATCCGGTCTTGGAGTATCAGCAGTTAGGCCGTTGGGCAGATGCTGATTATATGAGCAACTTTGCGGTCAATGGTGCTTATTGGCTTGTTATCGCTTTCTCTACAGCAGTAGGAGGTTGTCTGTTGTCGGTGGGTTCTACTAGCGGCATTGCCTTGATGAAGATGGAGCACCTTAAGCTGGGTTGGTATCTGAAGAATATCTCTCCCAAGGTGCTGTTAGGATGGTTGGTAGGATTTGCCATCCTCTGGTTCGAAATTTATATATGTAACTAAACTAAAGATATTATGACGAAGGTTAAGACCATTGGTATTCTCACTTCAGGTGGTGATGCACCGGGTATGAATGCGGCTATTCGTGCCGTCACCCGTGCTGGTATTTACAACGGATTTAAGATTAAAGGTATCTATCGCGGCTACGACGGTCTGATTAAGGGAGAGGTGAAGCAGTTCACGACGGAGGACGTCTCGGGTATCATCACCCGTGGCGGTACGATCCTGAAGACGGCCCGCAGTAAGGAGTTTATGACGCCCGAGGGTATGCAGAAGGCTTACGAGACCTGCAAAAAGGAGGAGATCGACGCCCTTGTGGTCATTGGTGGTAACGGTTCGCTCACCGGTGCCCGTAACTTTGGCATGGAATTCGACTTCCCATGCATCGGTCTGCCTGGTACCATCGACAACGACCTCTACGGCACCGATGCTACTATTGGTTATGATACGACGATGAACACCATCATGGAGTGTGTTGACCGCATCCGTGATACGGCGAATTCTCACGAGCGTATTTTCTTCGTCGAGGTGATGGGTCGTGATGCCGGTTTCCTGGCACAGAACTGTGCCATTGCCTGTGGCGCCGAAGCCGCCATTGTGCCTGAGGAAGTAACCGATGTCGACCAGTTGGCACAGTTCATGGGTCGTGGTATCCGTAAATCCAAGAAATCATGTATTGTCATCGTGTCGGAAAGTCCCAAATGCGGTGCACTTTACTATGCCGACCGTGTGAAGAATGAGTTCCCGGAGTTCGACGTGCGCGTGTCCATCCTTGGTCATTTACAGCGTGGCGGCACACCGTCTGCCCGCGACCGTATTTTGGCCAGTTGCACGGGCGTCGGTGCTGTTGAAGCCATTATGCAGGGGCAGCGTAATGTCATGGTGGGCTATCGCAATAACGACATTGTCTATGTGCCCTTCACCGAGTGCATCCGTACCGATAAGCGTTTCGATAAGCGCCTCATCACTGTGCTCGACGAACTGAGTATTTAAATTATGCCTGAAATAAAGAAAATCGTTCTGACGGGTGGTCCTTGCGCTGGTAAGACCACAGCATTGGTAAAGATTACCGAATATTTCTCTGGATTCGGTTATAAGGTATTTAACGTGCCTGAGGTGCCTACCATTTACAGTACTGCGGGCTGGAACTATCTCACACCCAATCGCGACCTTTATTATCAGGGCGAGCGTGCTATTCTTGAGACGCAGTTGTCCCTCGAAGATTCTTTTCTCCATCTGGCAGAGGTGTGCACTAAACCGGTGCTCATTGTCTGCGACCGTGGTACGATGGATATCTCTGCCTATATCAAGCCCGAGGAGTGGCAGGAGATCACCGCTATGGCAGGCACCAACCCTAACGAGCTTTTGGAACGCTATGATGCTGTGCTCCATTTGGTGAGTGCAGCCGATGGTGCCGAGCAGTATTATACTACCGCTACCAATGCCACCCGCTACGAGCAGGCCAATGAAGAAGGTCTCCGTATCGCGCGCGAATTGGATAAAAAAGTCATCAAGGCCTGGACTGGCCATCCACACCTGCGTGTCATCAACAACCATGATGACTTTGAAAATAAACTGAATCGTGTGCTGAAGGAAATCTCGAAGGTGGTTGGACTACCGCAACCTGTTCAGGAGGAGCGTGTCTACCTTGTGGAGATCGTTGGAGAGATTCCCGAGTGCTCCGAGAGCGAGATTACTCAGACCTATCTTGTGGCAGAACCTGGCTGTGAGGTGCGCCTGCGTCGCAGGGTGTTTAGTGGCGGTAAGGTGGTTAACGTCCACCGCTCGAAGAAACGTATCTCTGAGACCGAGGATATTGAGACTGAGCGTCGCATAGACAACAATCTCTACGAGCAAATGCTCCAACAGGCTGATCCTTATCGCTCTACCATCAAGAAGAAACGTCAGAGTTTTATTTGGAAAGGACAATTCTTCGAAATCGATACTTTTCTGTCGCCTGTCAACAATCTCGTGATGATGGAGACCAAGGGCATCGCCCAGCAAGAGACGGTCAATTTCCCTCCCTTCGTCAAGGTACTCGAAGATGTTACCGGCAATCCTCGCTACCTCAACTATAATATTGCTCTAACCCGATAAGATGAAGAAAGTCTATAAAGCTCACATCCTTTTTACCAAGGAGAAAGACCGTTTCGAAGTGCTTGAGAACGGTTATATCACCGTCGATGCTGATGGACGTGTCGTTGGTGTGTCTGCAAATCTGGCGGAGTCCGATAGGGAGGATGCTGAGGTTATAGATTTCGGCGACCGTCTGTTGATTCCCGCCATGAACGATATGCATGTCCATGCCCCACAGGTTCATAATCAAGGTGTGGCAATGGATATGGAGTTGCTGCCTTGGTTACAGAACTATACCTTCCCTGAGGAGTCGAAGTATGCCGATGTCCATTATGCTGAACGCATGTATCGTCGTTTTTTGCATACCCAGTGGCTTTTCGGTACCATGCGAAGTGTGGTCTTTGCGACCGTACACACGGAGAGTACCCGTGTGCTGATGAAACTGTATCAGGAGGCTGGTATGGGCGCTCTGGTCGGAAAGGTAGCCATGAACCGCAACTGTCCTGACGCCCTCTGCGAAGATGTGGAGGCTGCTGTTGAGGGCAACGAGCGGTTGATAGCTGAGTTCAACCAATCTGACGCATTGGTACGTCCTATTATCACTCCTCGCTTTGTTCCATCGTGTACGCCAGAACTGCTGAAAGCCTGTGGTGAACTTGCCAATAAGTATCAAATGCCTGTACAGTCTCATCTGTCGGAGAATACTTCAGAGATCGCCTGGGTACAGGATCTGGAGAAGGAGAGCACCTGCTATGGTGATGCCTACAATCGCTACGGGCTCTTTGGACAGACCCCTACCATTATGGCCCATTGCGTTTGGACTGAAGGCGAGGAACTGGAACTGATGAAGCGTCAAGGTGTGATGGTCGCCCATTGTCCTACGTCGAATCTCAATATAGCTTCGGGTCTGGCTCCTGTCCGTACGTTTCTCGATGAGGGGCTCCGTATCGGTTTGGGTAGCGACATCAGCGGTGGTCACGATCTGAACATGTTTCGCATGATGGTTTATGCCATTCAGGTCAGCAAGATGCATTACCAGCATGATCACAACAAGAGTTTCCTTACGTTGCCTGAGGTTTTCTGGATTGCCACAAAGTCGGCAGGTAGTTTCTTTGGCAAGGTGGGCAGCTTCGAACCCGGATACGACTTTGACGCCTTGGTCATCAATGACAGCGTGCTCTATCCTTCGGAATACTCGTTACTCCACCGTCTGGAGCGTTTTATTTATCTGGGCGACGATCGTCAGATTGAGCATCGCTTCTGCCGAGGAAAGGAAATTTTTTTGGCATAATTTCGGCGAAAAGTTTTTTTGTTCCGAAAATTATCACTATCTTTGCAATCGACTTAATTGCCAAAACGAATTATAACTTTAAATATTAACAGCGTATGTCACAATTAACTGGACACATTTCGCAGATTATCGGCCCTGTCATCGACGTCTATTTCGACACCGAGGGGCAGGAGGCTGAGAAGGTACTGCCGAAAATTCACGATGCCCTGAAGATTGACCGTGGCGATGGACGCGACCTGATTGTCGAGGTGCAGCAGCACATCGGCGAAGACACGGTGCGTTGCGTGGCTATGGACAATACTGACGGCCTGCATCGCGGACTGGAGGTAGTTCCCATGGGCTCACCTATCGTGATGCCCGCGGGCGATCAGATTAAAGGTCGAATGCTGAACGTAATCGGTCAGCCTATCGACGGTATGAAACCACTTGACATGACGGGTGCCTATCCCATCCACCGCGAGGCTCCTTCGTTTGAGGAACTCTCTACTAAGAAGGAGATCCTGGCTACGGGTATCAAGGTGATCGACCTGCTGGAACCTTATATGAAGGGTGGTAAGATCGGACTCTTTGGAGGTGCCGGTGTGGGTAAGACTGTGCTCATCATGGAGCTCATCAACAACATCGCCAAGGGGCACAATGGATTCTCCGTATTTGCTGGAGTAGGTGAGCGCACCCGTGAGGGTAACGACCTGATCCGAGAGATGATTGAGTCGGGCGTTATCCGTTATGGTGAGAAGTTCCGCCAGGCAATGGATGAAGGCAAATGGGACCTGAGTCTCGTGGATCCGGAGGAGTTGAAGAAGAGTCAGGCCACACTGGTGTATGGTCAGATGAACGAGCCTCCAGGTGCCCGTGCTTCTGTAGCCCTTTCGGGTCTGACGGTGGCCGAAGGTTTCCGCGATGGCGGTGGTAAGGATGGTGGTGCTGCCGATATCCTGTTCTTCATCGACAACATCTTCCGTTTCACTCAGGCTGGTTCTGAGGTGTCGGCTCTGTTGGGTCGTATGCCGTCGGCCGTAGGTTATCAACCCACGCTGGCTTCGGAGATGGGTACCATGCAGGAGCGTATCACTTCGACGAAGACTGGTTCTATCACTTCCGTACAGGCTGTATATGTTCCTGCCGACGACTTGACCGACCCCGCTCCAGCTACGACGTTTACCCACCTGGATGCTACGACCGTGTTGGACCGTAAGATTGCTGAGTTGGGTATCTATCCGGCTGTGGATCCTCTGGGATCGACCTCACGTATTCTTGATCCGCTGATTGTGGGTAAGGCACACTATGACTGCGCCCAGAGGGTGAAGGAGATTCTGCAGCGCTACAAGGAATTGCAGGATATCATCGCCATCCTCGGTATGGACGAGCTCTCTGATGAGGATAAGCTGACAGTGAACCGTGCACGTCGTGTACAGCGATTCCTCTCTCAGCCGTTCTCGGTGGCTTCACAGTTCACCGGTCTGCCCGGTGTGATGGTACCCATCGAGGATACCATCAAAGGCTTCAATGCGATTCTCGACGGTGAGGTTGATGATCTGCCCGAGCAGGCCTTCCTCAACGTGGGTACGATCGACGATGCCAAGGAGAAGGCGAAGAAACTGTTAGAGGCAGCAAAGGGTTAGGCTTATGCTACAGCTGAGAATTGTATCGCCTGAAAGGATAGAGTTCACCGGTGAGGTGGAGAGTGTCAAGGTGCCTGGCGCACAGGGAAACTTTGAAATCCTGACTGATCACGCACCCATTATTTCCATCCTGACAAAGGGAGTGGTGGAGTACGATGGTCAGCAACTGGCCATTCTCGGTGGCTTTGTAGAGGTACAGAAGAACAAGGTCTCTCTCTGCGTAGAAAGACAGGAGTAGTGGAATACGTCCTATCTGTCCTCTTCTTCACCCTGTTAGGTGTGACCTATGTGAAGGGCTATGACATCGTCAAGAGGCATTCGCCCGACCATTTGGTCCATTTCTATCTAATCATGGCAACGATACGTATGTTGCTCGTCGCAACAGTTGTCGGGCTCTACGTATTCTTCATCGAGAATAGAGAAGATGCCATTCATTTCGCTGCTATATTTTTAATAATGTACGCGATAATGATGGTGATAACACTCTTAATGAGACATTAAATTGATAATTGATAATTGAAAATTGATAATGAATCACATCAAACGACTGCTTAGCGTTGCATTGCTGATGTTTGCATTGGTGCCTGCGATGGTGGCGGAAGACTTTTCGGCCAAGGAAGTGGTGCTTGAACATATCAAGGACTCACACGACTGGCATGTGACCGACCTCGGAGGAGGAAAGTCACTGGTTATCCCGCTGCCCATCATCGTCAACAGCTCCACTGGCTGGCACGTGTTCTGCTCGTCTAAGTTCGAGCACCATGCCGATGCCAACGGGCTGCGTCAGGGTCCTTACGGACTGGCCATTGCGACAGAAGGTGACAACGCAGGCAAGATAGTTGAGAACGGCGAGCCCGTGCTCGACCTTTCGATCACTAAGACGGTAGCCGTGATGTTCATCAATGTGGCCATCTTGCTTTGCTGTATTCTGTTCAGCGCCCGCTGGTACAAGAACCGCAAGGCCTCAGACAATGCCCCTGGTGGATTCGTTGGCTTCGTTGAAATGCTCGTGATGTATGTGGTAGATGATATCATCAAGCCGGGAGTAGGGAAGGGCTACGAGAAATACACACCCTATCTGCTCACCTGCTTCTTCTTCATCTTCACGTGTAACGTGATGGGATTGATTCCGTTCCCTCCAGGCTCGGGAAACGTGACGGGTAATATCGCCGTAACGTTCTTCCTCGCCCTCTGCACCTTCCTGATTGTGCAGTTCTCGGGCAACAAACATTACTGGAAGGATATCTTCTGGCCCGATGTGCCCTCGTGGCTCAAGGCGCCCATTCCCATCATCCCCGTCATCGAGTTCGTGGGTATCTTCACGAAGCCCTTCGCCCTGATGATCCGACTTTTCGCCAACATGATGGCAGGACATGCCATCGCGGTGGCTATCACGTGTATTATCTTCCTGGTGGCTGCCCAGACGGTAGCCGTACAGTTGTCGATGTCGGCACTGAGCGTCATTATGAGCATCTTCATGATGTGTCTCGAGTGTCTGGTCTGCTTCATCCAGGCGATGGTGTTTACCATGCTCTCGGCCGTCTTTATCGGTTTGGCAAGAGTGGAGCCGGAACATGAATAAATGTATAAAAGTAAAAGGTAAATAAATAATTAACAATTTAAAAACAAAACATTATGATTACAGCATTATTAGCAGCAGAAGGTGTTGCAAAATTGGGTGCCGCAGTAGGCGCAGGTCTCGCAGCTATTGGCGCAGGTCTTGGTATTGGTAAGATTGGTGGTCAGGCTATGGACGCTATGGCTCGCCAGCCGGAAGTGATGAACAAGTTGTTCACGAACATGATTGTTGCAGCTGCTCTTATCGAGGGTGTTGCCCTCTTCGCAGCCGTGATTGCATTCCTCTGCATCTAAGCAAAGGTAAAAAAGTAAAAAGGTAAAAAAGTAAATCACAGCGTATGGATTTATTGATTCCGAGTACTGGTTTGCTGTTCTGGATGAGCATTACGTTCCTCGTGGTGTTCTTCCTGCTGTGGAAGTTTGGCTTCCCCGTCATCACTGGGATGGTGAAGGAGCGTCAGGCTTTCATCGACGACTCATTGCGCAAGGCGCATGAGGCCAACGAGCGGCTCGCCAATATACAGAAAGAAGGTGAATCCATCTTGCAGGAGGCACGCGAGAAGCAGGCTCAGATTTTGAAAGAGGCTGCTGAGACCCGTGATGCCATCGTAGAGAAAGCCCAGGATAAGGCACGTCAGGAAGGTGCCCGGCTGATGGAAGATGCCCGCATCGCCATCGAGCAGGAGAAGAAAGCCGCCATCGCTGATATCCGCAAGCAAGTAGCTACCCTCAGCGTCGAGATTGCCGAGAAGGTGCTTCGTCAGAACCTGAAGGACGATAAGACGCAGATGGATTTGATCGACCGTATGCTGGATGAGGTTTCTGTTAATTAAGTGATTGCGTATGGATATAGGAGTCATATCGGTTCGTTATGCCAGGGCGCTGCTGAAGAGTGCCACCGACGCGAAGATCGAGACCGACGTCTACAAGGAGATGCAGACGTTGGCGAAGAGCTACGCTGAGGTGCCGCAACTGAGGCAGACGATTGACAACCCGATGCTCTCGAAGGACACGAAGCAGCAGCTATTACTGACAGCCGTCGGTGAGAAACCCTGTGAACTGACCAAGGCCTTCATCAGTCTCGTGCTGAAAGAAGACCGTGAGAACGTGATGCAATTCATCGCCAATTCGTACGTCACGCTATATCGTCAACAGAAGAATGTCATCCGTGGCAGACTGATTACCGCAGCTGCCGTTTCTCCTGCCACCGAGCAGAAGATGCGTCAGATGGTGGAAAGCAAGACTAATGGAACAGTGGAGTTTGAGACCGAGGTGAACCCCGATATCATCGGTGGCTTTATCCTTGAATATGACACCTATCGTATGGATGCGAGTGTCAAGTCGAAACTCAACTCAATTCTACAAACACTAAAATAGTATATTACAATGTCAGATAAGATTAAACCAAGCGAAGTGTCCCAGGTGCTGCTCGACCAGCTGAAGGGTATCTCCAGTGCTGAGAAGTTCGATGAGGTGGGAACCGTGCTGACCGTCAGCGACGGTGTGGCCCGCATCTACGGACTCCGCAATGCCGAGGCCAACGAGCTGCTCGAGTTCGAGAACGGCACGATGGCTATCGTGATGAACCTCGAGGAAGACAACGTGGGTTGTGTGCTCCTCGGCGGTACATCGGGCATCAAGGAGGGTATGGTCGTGAAGCGTACAAAGCGTATTGCTTCTATCCGCGTCAACGACAATATGCTCGGCCGTGTGATCAATCCGCTGGGACAGGCTATCGACGGCAAGGGAGATATCGATCTGAGCGACGCATTCGAGATGCCGCTGGATCGTAAGGCTCCTGGTGTGATCTACCGTCAGCCTGTGAAGGAGCCGCTGCAGACCGGTCTGAAGGCCATCGACTCGATGATTCCCATCGGTCGTGGACAGCGTGAGCTCATCATTGGCGACCGACAGACGGGTAAGACCGCCATCGCCGTTGATACCATCATCAACCAGAAGAGTTTCTATGAGGCAGGCAAGCCTGTCTATTGTATCTATGTTGCCATCGGTCAGAAGGCATCTACCGTTGCTGCGCTCGTCTCGACGTTGCAGGAGCACGGCGCTATGCCTTACACCATTGTTGTGGCTGCTACTGCTGCCGATCCAGCTGCTATGCAGTACTACGCTCCGTTCGCAGGTGCCGCTATCGGTGAGTACTTCCGCGACAGAGGTCTGCCCGCACTCGTGGTCTATGATGACCTTTCGAAGCAGGCTGTGGCCTATCGTGAGGTATCGCTGATTCTGCGCCGTCCTTCAGGACGTGAGGCTTATCCCGGTGACGTGTTCTATCTGCACTCCCGTCTGTTGGAGCGTGCAGCCAAGATGAACGAGCAGCAGGAGGTGGCTGAGCAGATGAACGACCTGCCCGAGTGCATGAAGGGTCATGTGAAGGGTGGTGGTTCGTTGACCGCTCTGCCCATCATCGAGACACAGGCTGGTGACGTATCAGCTTACATTCCGACGAACGTGATCTCTATTACCGATGGTCAGATCTTCCTTGAGAGCGACCTCTTCAACCAGGGCTTCCGTCCCGCCATCAATGTCGGTATCTCCGTATCCCGTGTGGGTGGTTCGGCACAGATTAAGTCGATGAAGAAGGTGGCTGGAACGTTGAAGATTGACCAGGCGCAGTATCGTGAGCTCGAGGCCTTCTCGAAGTTCTCAAGCGATATGGATGCTGTGACGGCGATGACCCTTGATCGCGGTCGTAAGAACAACCAGCTGCTGATTCAGCCGCAGTACAGTCCGATGCCCGTAGGAGAGCAGATTGCTATCCTCTATTGTGGCGTTCATGGTTTGATGCGCGATGTACCCATCGACAAGGTGCGCGAGTGCCAGACGTCGTTTCTCGACAAATTGCGCTCTGCCAATCCCGAGGTTATCGAGACACTCGCCAACGGAAAGATCGACGACGAGACGACAGCAAAGATTGAGGCTGTGATGGCCGACATCGCAGGAACGTATAAAAGTTAGTAGCCTATGCCCAGCCTGAAAGAGATTAAAGGCCGCATAGCCTCCGTCAACTCCACGCGCAAGATCACGTCGGCTATGAAGATGGTGGCTTCCAGCAAACTCCATCACGCACAGGTGGCGATTCAGAATATGCTACCTTACGAGGAACTGCTGGAGCACATCCTCAAGTCGTTCCTCGCTGCCGAGGCCGAGGCACAGACCATCTTTGATCAAGTACGTCCTGTGAAGCGTGCTGCGCTGGTGGTCTTCACGTCTAACTCGTCGCTTTGTGGCGGCTTCAATGCCAACACCATTAAGCTGATGCTGCATGCGGTTGACGAGTACGACCAGACCATTGGCCGCGACAATGTGGAGATCTATCCCATCGGTCGTAAGGTCTATGAGAAGGCGCAGAAACTGGGTTTGAAGGTACAGGGTGAATTCTCCGCTCTGGCCGACAAACCCAATGTGCAGCAATGTATCGAAATCGCAATGGAGTTGGGTAAGAAATTTGCTGATGGTGAGATAGATAAGGTTGAATTGATCTACCATCACTTTAAGAGTGCTGGTTCACAGATTCTCACCCGCAAGACCTTCCTGCCCATCGATGTCGAGTCGGAGTTGCAGGCCGATCATGAACGTGACCTGACGAGTGTGGTTGCCACCAAGGAGTCGCAAGAGTATCTCAAGAAGCGTGGCGAGCGTGAGACGTCTCGTGAACAGGAGGAAGTGAAGCCGCTCAACGATAATTTCATCGTCGAGCCCGATATGGATACGGTGCTCTCGCAGCTCCTTCCGAAACTTGCCCACCTGTCGCTCTATACGGCCTTGTTGGATTCCAATGCGTCTGAGCATGCCGCCCGTATGGTGGCTATGCAGACGGCTACTGATAATGCCGACGAACTTCTTCGCGAACTGAATCTTCAGTACAACAAGAGTCGTCAGCAGGCTATCACAAACGAACTCCTCGACATCGTCGGTGGTTCAGTGAATAATTAAGAGTCAATTATTAATAGTGAATAGTTATGAAACTAACTGGAAGAAGAGAAAGTAGTAATGTAGAAGATCGTCGTGGTTTGAGTGGTGGTGCGAAAGCCGGTATCGGTGGTATTGGAGCTATCATTGTGGCTGCGCTGTTTGCCTGGATGAGTGGTGGCGACCCCGTGTCAGCTGGTCTTCAGGCTGCCCAGCAGCAGATGTCTGCCAAGACGGAGAGTGTGGATCCCGAGAACTTCACTGAGGAGGAGCAGCAGCTGGCTACCGAGTGTAAGCAGATTCTGGCTTCTACTGAAGATGTCTGGGGTAAAGTGTTCCAGGAGCTTGGTCGTACCTACGAGCCGCCTACGCTGGTGCTGTTCTCCAATCAGGTGAACTCTGCCTGCGGTTCTGCATCAGCCGCTGTAGGTCCTTTCTATTGCTCGGGCGACCAGAAGCTTTATATCGACCTCTCGTTCTTTACGCAGATGAAGCGTCAGTTGGGTGTCGAGGGTAATACCTTCGCCTATGCCTACGTGATTGCCCACGAGATTGGTCACCATGTGGAGAACTCTCTGGGTATTCTGGGTAAGGCCCATCAAGCTATGAACCAGACCGATAAGGTACAGGCTAATCAGATCAGCGTACGTCTGGAGTTGCTGGCTGACTACTATGCTGGTGTTTGGGCTCATTATGAGGATGCCATGAACCACTCGATGGAGTATGGCGACCTGGAGAAGGGTCTGGAATTGGCTAAGGCCATCGGCGACGACTGGTTGCAGAAGAAGGCACAGGGTAGGGCAACACCCGAGTCGTTTACCCATGGTACCAGCGATCAGCGTAAGCGTTGGCTGAAGAGGGGTTACGAGACGGGCAATATGTCGACCTCGACCTTTAACGTGCAGAATTACAACGATCTGTAATCCGCATTTATTTTTAAGATTGAAAAGCACTACTCCGGTCTGTCGCTGGTACCTCCGGGTGCGAGAGGAAAGTCCGGGCAGTATAGGGCACCCCACTTCTGAAAATGGAAGCTATTGGTGACAGTAGGTGCCGGCAGAAGAAAACAACCGCCCCTGGAGTGGGTAAGGGTGAGAAGGTGGTGTAAGAGACCACCAGCTGATGGGTGATCATCAGGCTGTGCCGACTGGGGACTGCAAGTTCATGTATACCGTCGTCTGAGGGTTGCCCGCCCGAGTAAACGATGGAGGGTAGAACGCTGGAGCCATGGGGTGACTCATGGAGTAGATAAATGACAGGCGCCCCCTTGGGGGAACAGAACCCGGCTTATAGGAGTAGTGCTTTTTTTTAATATTTGTTATGGCGAAACGTTTTCTGAGGGATATTTATCAAAAGCTTTGTCTGACGATCCGTTTTTTTACGGCTAAGCGTGTGATGGCTCAGGCGTCTGCGCTGACGTATTCCACACTTCTGGCATTCGTACCTGTCGTGGCGGTGATTTTCGCTATTGCACGAGGTTTCGGCTATAACAAATACATCGAAATCTGGTTCCGTGATGCTCTCTCCACGCAACCTCAGGCGGCAGAGGCCATCATTGGCTTTGTCAACAGCTATCTTATCCACACCAAGAGCGGCATCTTCCTCGGCATTGGTTTGATCTTCATGTTCTATACCGTACTCATGCTGATGAACAATGTCGAAGAGACCTTTAATCATGTCTGGCAGGTGAGCAACTCGCGACCGATCATTCGTTCCTTTACTAATTATCTGGCGGTATTCCTGCTCTTCCCAATATTGCTCATCATCGCCATCGGTCTGTCGTTCTATATGACAGCCTTTGAGGCTAAGATGAGCCATTTTGAGTTCTTGGGACCCGTCGTGCGCTATCTGCTCGACCTCACTCCCTATATTCTGTTGTCGATAATCTTTATCGGACTGTATATCTATATGCCTAATACGAAGGTCAAGCCTTCGTGTGCCATTATTCCTGGTATCCTTGCGGGTGTGGGCATGCAGATATTGCAGATCGTCTATATCCATTCGCAGATCTGGGTGACAGGCTACAATGCCATCTACGGTTCCTTCGCTGCTTTGCCGTTGTTTATGTTGTGGATTCAGATGTCGTGGACTATCTGTCTTTTTGGCGCACAACTCACTTATACGAATCAGAACATGAATCGCATCGGCATTCATCTCGAAGTGCTGGATATTCATCCGTTAGTGGATATGACAGATGATGAGCTGAGTCCCGAAGCAACCAATCTCTATTCCGACCGCTTGGATTCCCTCTAAGTCATTCCGGGTAAAACCCATTCAACTCTCAATTTCCCCAATCAGCCTTTTGACGTAATCCCGGCTCCAGTCTCGCAGGTGATGCCGCTGGCCGTCGTATTCCAATAGATCGAGATCGATTACTACGATGCCATCTTCATTTTTAATGCGTCCGATGCGCTTCTCCGTTTCCTTCAGCACCTCGCACAACAGCCCCTCGCTGAAGGCTGTCGTCCCCTTGCAGAGCTGGTTCAGATAGGGCTCCTTCCGACTGCTGTTAATGGGTTCTGTCCAGATGGCAGAGGTGAAATGCACTTCCGTCATCAACTGTGTCAGCTGTTCTCTGGCCTTTGTCAGGTTCTCTTCTTGGTTCTCGTTCGATCCGAGCGAGATGATCACTTCATGTTGCTTCATCTTTCTATATTATTTTTGTTGCAAAGATAGTGTAATTTGAGTGAATCACCAAAAATTTTGGGATAATTCCGAGCGAGACGTTAAAGTTGGCTAAACTCTTGCGTATGTGGGTGATTCTTTGTAACTTTGCAGCAAAGTGGGCAGGAAAATGCGAAGCGGAGTTGACAAATTGAAAGAAAATCACTTAATTTCGTGAATTTTTGCTCAAATATTTGGCCAAATGAAAATAAAAGTGTAACTTCGCGGCGCAATTCGATGAACATCAATTTCAAACATTCAAAAATAATAATTAAAACATGAAGAAGTACAACTTTAACGCCGGTCCCTCGATGCTTCCCCGCGAAGTGATTGAGAAGACCGCTCAACAGTGTCTTGATTTCAATGGTTCGGGTCTCTCTCTGATGGAGATCAGCCACCGTGCAAAGGATTTTCAGCCTGTAGTTGACGAGGCTGTGGCTCTGGTTAAGGAGCTCCTCGACATTCCTGAGGGCTACTCAGTCATCTTCCTCGGCGGTGGTGCCAGTCTCGAGTTCTGCATGATTCCTTTCAACTTCCTGATTAAGAAGGCTGCTTACCTGAACACCGGTGTTTGGGCTAAGAAGGCTATGAAGGAAGCCAAGTTGTTTGGTGAGGTAGTAGAGGTTGCTTCTTCTGCCGATGCCAACTATACCTTCATCCCGAAGGATTGGACGGTGCCTGCTGATGCTGACTATCTGCACATCACTACCAATAATACCATCTATGGTACTGAGATCCGCAAGGACCTCGATGTCAACGTGCCCCTGATTGCCGATATGTCTTCGGATATCATGAGCCGTCCTGTTGACGTGAGCAAGTATGATGCCATCTATGCTGGTGCCCAGAAGAACCTGGCTATGGCCGGTGTGACCATCATCATCCTGAAGGACGAGAAGCTGGGTCGTGCACCCCGTGAGATCCCCACAATGCTCGACTACCGCACACACGTCGACAAGGGTTCTATGTTCAATACTCCTCCTGTAGTGCCCATCTACTGCGCTCTTGAGAACCTCCGTTGGATCAAGGCTCAGGGTGGCGTTACAGCTATGGACAAGCTGGCTAAGCAGCGTGCAGAGATCGTCTATGGTGAGATCGACCGCAACAAGATGTTCGTTGGTACCGCTAAGGAAGAGGATCGTTCGCTGATGAACCTCTGCTTCGTGATGGCCGATGAGTATAAGGAGTTGGAGAAGGACTTCCTCGACTTCGCCGTTTCTAAGGGTATGGTTGGTGTGAAGGGTCACCGTTCTGTTGGTGGCTTCCGTGCTTCTTGCTACAACGCCCAGACCATCGAAGGCTGCAACGCCCTCGTTGCCTGCATGAAAGAGTTTGAGAGTAATCATTAATAAGGAATGGAAAGGAAGTTAAAAGGAAGTTATCGAGGTCTATGACCTCTTGGAAGTTAAAGGGACAAATGTTTTTGTTTCATCAAAAGCAGAAGTATTGTCCTTTTAACTTCCGTTTAACTTCTCTTTAATTTCCCTTTAACTTCAAATATAAAACAATGAAGATTTTAGTTGCAACAGAAAAACCATTTGCGAGTGCTGCTGTTAATGGCATTCGTGAGGAAGTGGAGGCAGCAGGCAATGAGCTCGTGCTGCTCGAGAAATATACAGAGAAGGCTCAGTTCCTGGACGCAGTGAAGGATGCTGATGCACTGATCATCCGTTCGGATAAGGTCGACGCAGAGGTACTCGACGCCGCCAAGCAGTTGAAGATCGTTGTTCGTGCCGGTGCAGGTTACGACAACATCGACCTCGCTGCTGCCACCGCTCACAACGTAGTTGCTGAGAATACCCCGGGTCAGAACTCTAACGCTGTGGCTGAACTCGTGTTCGGTCTGCTGGTGATGGCCGTACGTGGATTCTACAACGGTAAGAGCGGTAGTGAGCTGTTAGGCAAGAAGTTAGGCATTTTGGCTTTCGGAAATGTTGGCCGCAATGTAGCTCGCATCGCTAAGGGCTTCGGCATGGAGGTCTATGCTTACGATGCCTACTGTCCCGCAAACGTCATCGAGGCTGCTGGTGTTCACGCCGTCGTTAATCAGGACGCCCTGTTCGAGACCTGTGACGTTGTTTCACTTCATATCCCCGCTACTCCTGAGACCAAGCAGAGCATCAATGCCGCTCTCGTTGGTAAGATGAAGAAGGGTGGTGTGCTGGTGAATACCGCACGTAAGGAAGTCATCAACGAGCCCGAGCTGATTAAGCTGATGCAGGAGCGCGAGGACCTGAAGTTCGTTACCGACATCATGCCCGATGCCAACGACGAGTTCCTGAAGTTCGAGGGCCGTTACTTCTCAACTCCGAAAAAGATGGGTGCTCAGACGGCCGAGGCCAACATCAACGCCGGTATTGCCGCCGCTAAGCAGATCAACGCTTTCTTCAAGGATGGCGACACCAAATTCCAGGTAAACAAATAACATGGCAATCATCAAACCATTCAAGGGAATCCGTCCACCGAAGGATCTGGTGGAACAGGTGGAGAGCCGTCCTTACGACGTGCTCGATAGTGAAGAGGCTCGCGCCGAGGCTGGCGACAACGAGAAGAGCCTCTACCACATCATCAAACCCGAGATCGACTTCCCCGTGGGCACCTCCGAGTATGATCCGCGTGTCTATGAGAAGGCCGCTGAGAATTTCCAGAAGTTCCAGGATAAGGGTTGGCTGGTTCAGGATGCGTGCGAACATTATTATATCTACGCGCAGACGATGAACGGCAAGACGCAGTACGGTCTCGTGGTATGTGCCCATACCGACGACTATATGGCCGGCCGCATTAAGAAGCACGAGCTCACCCGTCGCGATAAGGAGGAAGACCGCATGAAGCACGTCCGCGTGAACAATGCCAACATCGAACCGGTGTTCTTCGCCTATCCCGACAACGCTGTGCTCAACGAGATCCTGATGCGCTATGCCGCTACTGAGCCCGAGTACGACTTCATTGCCCCCATCGACGGTTTCCGCCATCAGTTCTGGGTGATCAACGACGACAAGGATACGCAGACCATCACCGACGAGTTTGCCAAGATGCCTTCGCTCTATATAGCCGACGGTCATCACCGCAGCGCTGCTGCAGCCCTCGTAGGTGCAGAGAAACAGAAGCAGAACCCCAACCACAACGGCACCGAGGAGTACAACTTTTTTATGGCCGTGTGCTTCCAGGCTTCTCAGTTGACCATTCTCGACTACAACCGCGTGGTGAAGGATCTCAATGGTATGTCATCGGAGGAGTTCCTCGCAGCCCTGCAGGTTAACTTCATCGTCGAGGACAAGGGTACTGAGATCTACAAGCCCCAGCAGTTGCACGAGTTCTCGCTCTATCTCGACCAGCATTGGTTCAGTCTGAAGGCCAAGGAGGGTACGTATGATAACAACGATCCCATCGGTGTGCTCGACGTGGATATCTCCAGCCGTCTGATTCTCGATGAGATCTTGAACATCGGCGACCTTAGAAGCTCTCAGCGTATCGACTTCGTGGGAGGCCTTCGTGGTCTTGGCGAACTGAAACGTCGTGTGGACTCTGGTGAGATGCGTGCTGCTTTGGCACTCTATCCCGTCTCGATGCAGCAGATCATGGATATCGCCGACAGCGGTAAGATCATGCCGCCGAAGGCTACCTGGTTTGAGCCGAAACTCCGCTCAGGTCTTGTGATCCACAAGCTCAGCTAATGAAGAAGGTATTATTATCCATCGCCATTGTCGCACTGATAGCCACAATGGTTTCGTGCGGCAACAAGACCGCTCAGAGCGGCGGTGATAACGATTCTACAGCTGTTGCCGACAGTGCAGTTGCTATGGCAGTTGCCGATAGTGTGGCTACGGCTCCCGAAGAGTTGTGGACAGTAGAGGCTGTAGAGGCTCAGGTCAGGAAGATCTACGACCGTCTGAACGACATGGATAAGAACGGTATCGTTAATATCCGTCAACTTGAAGACGAGTTCTGTACCAGCTATTACACCGGTTTGAGCAATGCTATCAGCAAATCCCTGACAGATGCGATGGGTGATGACAAAATGTTCCTGGGCGACGAGGAGGGTTACAGATTCTTCGCTGGTCTGGGCGCACCGCTGGAAATTGAGACCATCAAGGCCGACCTGCTGACAGGTGATATGGCTCAGGCACAGGTGAGATTCAAGGGCGCAGACGAGGAGAACGGTTTTATGCGACTGGAACTAGACTTCGAGAACGGCCAGTGGCGCGTGAAGAATTTCGACCAGCCTGAAGTGTTCGGACCTGGCGGCTATCTGAAGATCATGCAGGACTTTGCCGGAGAGCATGGCATCAGCTACGAAGGGATAGCCTCACCCAAGGGCGATGATTAAACACCACTTATAAAACAAAAGGAGCAGCACCGCGATGATGCTGCTCCTTTTTTGTATCAAACAACGTTCGGAGATCCTCAAATAAATTTGGTGTTTCGCTCAATATTCACTATCTTTGTAGCGGATTTATGGAAATAATATAGATATGACGATGAAGCACTATCTGAAGACGTTAGAGGAGACCGTCCGCCAGCAGTGGAATCAGAAAGCACTCTGCGACTACGAGGGCGACGCGTTTACCTATGCTGATGTGGCAAGAAGCATCGAACAGTTTCGGCTCTTTCTGGCCGAGGCCGGTATCACCAAGCGCAGCAAGATCGCCATCTGTGCGCGTAACTGCGCCCGTTGGGCCATGACCTTCTGGGACATCAATGTCAACGAATGTGTGGCAGTGCCCCTTCTGGCCGATTTCCATCCCAACAGCATCGCCACCTTCACGTACCACTCCGACAGCGTGCTACTTTTCACCGACAAGGAGATCTGGGAAAAGCTAAATCCCATGCAGATGCCCAACCTCCGGGCCGCCATCAATGTGAAGGACCGCACGATGCTCTGGCACCGCGACGATCTGGTGGCCGAGGCCTGGGAGAACCGTGAGAAAGCCTTCGCCCGGAAACATCCCGCCGGTCTGATGAAGGATCAGGTGTCCTATCCCTCGGACAATATGGACAAGCTGGCCATCATCAACTACACCTCCGGCACTACCGGCAGCCCCAAGGGCGTTATGCTCACCTACGGCGCCATTTCTGATACCGATGCGTTCAGCAACAGCCATTTCCCCAATCAGCCCGGTGAGACCATCGTCTCCATGCTCCCTATGGCCCACATGTACGGACTCGCCATCGAGTTCATCCATCCCAATGTCGACGGTGTGACGGTCTGGTTCCTGGGTAAGACACCCTCGCCATCCACGCTGCTGAAAGCCATGCAGACGGTGAAACCCTATATGGTTGTCACAGTGCCGCTGGTGATGGAGAAGGTATATGCCAATTCCATCAAACCCGCTCTCGACAAGATGAAATGGCTGACCGCTATCCCTCAGGCCCGCAAGGCCATCTACAAGCTCGTCCGCAAGAAGGTGCTGGCAGCCTTTGGCGGTCAGGTGCGCGGCTTCATTATGGGTGGTGCAGCCTTGAAGCCCGAGGTGGAGGAATGCTTCAGCAAGATCCGCCTGCCTTATACCGTAGGCTATGGCATGACTGAGGCCTGTCCGCTGCTGGGCTGGGAATGGTGTACGGAGTACGTGCCAGGTTCCTGCGGCAAACCCGTCCACGATCTTCGCATCAATTCCGACGACCCGAGGAATGTCCCGGGTGAGATACAGGTACGAGGCGCCAACATTACCGTCGGCTATTACAAGAATCCCGAAGCCAATGCCGCCGCGTTTACCGACGATGGATGGTTCCGCACGGGCGACTTAGGTCTGTTGGACAAAGACAACAACATCTTTATCCGCGGACGCATCAAGTCGATGATCCTCAACTCCTCCGGCCAGAACATCTATCCTGAGGAACTGGAGGCCGTGCTGTCAGGCTGTCCATACGTCAACGAATCGCTGGTCGTAGAGCGGAAGGGTAGGTTAGTGGCGCTGGTATATCCTGAGATCCCCGAAGACCTCGACGAGAGCAAACGTTCGGAGATTCCCGAGCTCATCCGCACCACCGCCAACAAGTCACTTCCCGTCTACAGCAAGATCAACGATGTGGAATTGGTGGACGAGCCCTTCGAGAAGACGCCAAAGATGAGTATCAAACGCTATTTATATCGATAAGGATTGCGTATGTGTAAGAAGTTCATCGCCATTTTCATGGCTCTGGTTCCTTTTGCTGTTCAGGCGGAGGAGAAAAAAGACTCGCTGGGGATGACCATCATCAGGGAGAATCCCATTACTTCGGTCAAGAACCAGAACCGCAGTGGCACATGCTGGGACTATGCTACGGTGGGATTCTTCGAGGGGGAGATACTCCGGAAGACGGGGCGCACGTATGATCTCTGCGAGATGTTTGTGGCCAACAAGAATTATGTGGATGAAGCGATTTTCTACGTCAGGCTGCATGGCGACAGTCGTTTCTCTGAGGGCGGTTCGGCCGACGATGTGTTGGCAGTGCTGAAGACGCACGGCATCTGTCCTGAGGAGGCGATGCCTGCACCGGGTTCGCTGACAGGCGACTCACTGGCTAACTTCAATGAGTTTTTCAGCGTGCTCACACCCTATATCGAGGCGGTGGCAAAGAATAAGGCGAAGAAACTCTCCCGCCAGTGGCTCGAAGGCTATCAAGCCATTCTCGACGCTTATCTGGGCAAGTGTCCTGAGCGATTCGTCTATGAAGGTCGCGAATATACACCGAAGAGTTTTGCCGAGAGCCTTGGACTTGATTTCGATGACTATGTCAGCATCACCAGTTATACGCATCATCCTTTCTACGAGTCGTTCATCATCGAGGCGCCTTATAAGTGGCGTCCCCGCCTGAGTTATAACGTGCCGATCGATACGCTGATGTCGATCATTGATACGGCGCTCGACAAGGGCTATAATGTGTGTTGGGGCGGTGATGTGAGTGACAACGGTTTCGACCGTCAGGGCCTGGCTCAGGAGACGACAGAGCCTAATCAGCAGCTACGCCAGCAGCGGTTTGACACGTGGGATGCCACTTACGACCATGTGATGTTGATCTATGGCAAGGCCGTCGACAAGTATGGACGAAAATATTATATGGTGAAGAATTCCTGGGGCGAGACGGGCAACTATCAGGGCATCTGGTATATGCGCGACAAGTACATCGCCATGAATACCACCTATATCTTCCTGAACCGCCATGCACTTAAAAACAAGAATATATTATATGAAAGAAGTAATTAGTACACCAAAGGCTCCTGCTGCCATCGGCCCGTATAGTCAGGCCATCAAAGTAGGTAATCTCGTATATACCTCCGGTCAGATCCCCATCGATCCTGCTACTGGCAGTTTTGTCGAGGGGGGCATCAAAGAGCAGACCCGTCAGTCGTTGCTCAATGTGAAGGCCATTCTCGAAGCAGCTGGTCTGACGATGGGCAATGTCGTAAAGACTACTGTATTCATGGCCGACATGAACGACTTTGCTGATATGAATGCCATCTATGCGGAGTTCTTTGCGAAACCATATCCAGCACGATCTGCCGTCGCTGTGAAGACTCTGCCCAAAGGCGCATTGGTAGAGGTTGAAGTGGTTGCAGCAGTGTAACAAAAATGAATAATCCCCGCTCGGATGAGCACAGAGACGCCTCGCGAATCACCTTCGCCTGGTTCAGAGTGATGTGCAAGTCGGGCTGCATCACATAGCGCCATACACAGGGGTCGTTGTCATCCTTCGTGAACTTAATCTTACGTTCAACTGCTTTTACTTTCAATGCCATAATTTAATCCTTTCTTTTTAATGGTTAATAAATTGATTGTTAATAAATTGTTAATTGTTTTTACTTGTCTCTGAAAAATCTCCATTTTTGGCTTTGCCTAGGAAACAGGTGCCTCGCGCGCAGACAATTTTTGTTGCTCAGGCAGGCCGCAAATTTCGTCTTTTTTCTTTGACATTGCAAAGGTACAAAAATTTCAAATCATTTCCAAATTTATTCGCCAAAAAAACACGCGAAAAAGCACGCAGCCGGAATGGGTTCACAAATCTGCTACACGCTACAGTGCTACAGTTAAAAAACATAGTCTCCTCTAGTCTAAAAATAACTTTATATTTATGTATAAATATAAATACTTTTTGAGAATGATACCCCATTATTTTTAACTGTAGCACTGTAGCGTGTAGCAAATGATTTTGTCTCTTGAGAACGTTGTCTTTGTACGTATATCTACAAGCGTGCTTTTTTGCGTGCTTTTTTGAATTAATTATTTGGAAGCGCCTATTATTTTTTGTACCTTTGCAATGTCAAAGAGAGAAATACTTTTGGGGGCTAATAGGGCGACAAAGTACCAAGTGCGCGGGTATGTGTTTCCTGAGAGTCAGCAGGCGAAAACCAAGCCGTGTAACAGAGGGACGGTTCTTTTGTTACATTCTAGTTCCTGCAGATAATAGAAAAACTGATTCCTGTCTATCGTTCGATCTGTCGGATGCTTGCTCCGAAGTCTCTCGCCTGCCTGATAACATCTTTCTGTCTTTCTTTCATTAGCAGCAGCACGTCTTGAGCATGTCTTAACCCGAAGCTGGATATGATGTACTCGCCGACTTCTTCATCTGTCTTTCTCCTTCTTTCGTTGTCGATATCCAGCACTACTGCCGTCTTTGGAAGCGGTTCAAACACCAGAGCCTTCAATTCCTCAAACGGCATCCGGCTGATGACCGGCTGCGTGCTGCATATACAGTGAACCCCTTCGTATTCCCGCCAGCTGCTCCAAGTATATTCGTCCACTACCTTAACCAGCCCGGCCTTAACCGGATTCTGGTGTATATACCTCAGAAGCAGCATGAAGTAGTTTTCATCGTTTACAGGCTCGCTCCGGAATCTGTCCTGAAACACGGGCCCCAGATGCTGATATTTTTTGTTATAGTGTCAGGCATAGCCCACGCCGATACTCTTCATGACCGTAGCCAGCGAGTCATCTTTCTCCCTGATCAGAAGATGGACGTGATTGGGCATCAGGCAATAGGCATAGACGGTACATCGCGAAGGCAGATATTTGTTGTTGTCGTCGATAGGGTTGATCTGTCGTCTGAGCAGATCCAGAAAGCATTCATAGTCATCGATATCGTAGAAAATGTTCTGACGATTGATACCTTTGAGCATCACGTGATAGATGCCCGTTCCGCTGTTTTCTCTTGATTTTCTTGGCATAAGCATTAAATTTATGAATTAACTGCTGCAAAAGTACAAAGAAAAACCGAACCCTCCAAATTTTCATGGCAAAAACTTTGGATGTAACAAAAGAACCGTCCCCCTGTTATTGTGACAGGCACCTTTGAGCCATCGGAACAAAAAAAGAACAAGCCCAGCTGCCGAAGCAACAGGGCTAGATGGGGATATGATGACTCACGGGAACTCCCTGTGTGAGTCACACTGTGTATGACCTATTATAAAATAGCAGCATGCTTTAGCTCATTTTTGATGGCTTTGTTGATGAAATCATTGATGGTTGTTCCTGTAGCCGCCACAACAGCTGCCAGCTGAGAATGAAGCTCTGATGACATACGCAGATTCAATCTTCCACTATATGGCTTTGCAGGCTCCACGCCATCTGCTTTACAAGCTTCGAGATAGCTGTCAACACCATCCTCAAAATCCTTGCGCAATTCTTCGAGTGTATTGCCCTCGTAGAGAATCAGCGCCTTGCTCATTCCCTGAACCTTTCCAAACAGGCAGTTATCTTCCTTGCTATACTCTACACTGCCCTTATAGCCTTTATATTCCAAAAAATCCATATCGTTTAATTATTTAATGTGTCCATATTCTTTAAGGTGCTGATAGATTGCCTTGATCATCCATTCTTTCATAATACTTCCAGGATGCGGGCGATGAATATCTATATAAACACCCATTGTTTCATTCTTAAATCTTACGCGAGAGCCAGAAGTTGCGCCTTTATTGTGAACCTCATATCCGAAGTGCGCCAGAAGTGCAATAGTTTCTTCGTATGTAAAGTCCTTGGGCTTCTTCTTAAAACGTTCAACTAGTTTTTCTTTCGTACCCATAATAATGTATTTGGCGGCAAAGGTACTAAATTTGGTACTAACTTCCAAGTTTTTTTGCAATTATTTATGCTTTTCAAACAAAAATCCACAAAAGTAACATTTGTACAAACGATCCATCATTCTCATAATAATATATAAAAGGTAGGATATGAGTATGAGGCTTTTCAACTAATTTCCGTATCTTTGTCATGTGAATGTGAACGATTTGGTGATTTCTGTGTATGCAATAACAGAACAACGAAAAATTAAATCATCAAAAACGTAAAGAGAATGAAAGTAAAAAGAACATTTGTGTTTATTGCGGCACTGACGATAGCATGTAGCTTATCAGCACAGACAAAGGCCGTAAAGATTGAGAGCCCCATCGTATCAGAGAAAGATTTCGTATGGTATGTAGAGCAAAAGGGAGCCTGGAAAGAGATTGTTCAGAAAAATCCGAAGGACGAGAATGCTTGGCTGAACTACTATAATGCCGCACGCTATATGGCATGGTATCAGCAGGAAGATACTACTGCGCGGCAAGTCGTAAGGGAGATGGAAGCAACTATCCCCAATAGCTACACCTTTAATTATTGCGCCTATCGTGAGTCGACATCGGGCAAAGGATATGGCGAACCTAAGACATACGCAGAGGCAGCCCTAAGTATGTTGCCCGACGAGATGCAGTTCTTCGATTACGACAACTGGGTGTGCTATCTGGCGATGCAGGGAGATGAAGCACGTATGAGGCCTATTGCTAAGCGATATTTTGATAGTGGTATTTACTCAGAAGCCGTGTTGCGTTATAGCTATAACGAATTGGCGGGTATGGATGAAGACGGCATCTACATCGCTAATGGTGATGCAGCCATTATCCCTAAGTGGCTTATTCAAGAGGGAATGAACATCCATAAAGACAAAACCATTATCTGTGCATCTTTTCTCTGCGTGAAAGAATACCGTGAGTGGCTTTTCAACAAGTTAGGTGTCTCGATGCCTGTGCTCAAAGAGCCGGCATGTGCTGAGGATTACGATGCCAATGATCGTGCATTGCTCCAGGCTATTATCGACAAATACGGCAGCAAGGTCTATTTCTCAACCACCACGCCCTCAGAGACGATGGAATCTTGGAAGCAAAATCTCTACAACGAGGGGCTGCTGCTGAAATACTCAAAGAAACCATACGACAATCTCGCCATCAAGCGTCGCAACGTAGAGGAACGTTATATGCTGGAATATCTGTTGGTATCATTCCGTCCGGAATGGACTGCGGGACAGCGGCTCTCTGCCAACTATGCCGTTTTGTTGGCTGACTTGTTGTCCTACTATGCCAAACATGACAAGAAACGTTATGATTGGCTGATGCGACTGCTGGTATCAGGTGTGACGAACACTTCTCTTAGCCAGGAACGTAAACAGGAAATCCTGAAAAACCTGATGTAGGCGATGCTGATACCTTTAAGACTATCGGCACAGACCGACGAACAACTGATGCTGCGAGCCGCTCGAGGGAGCGACCGTGCTTTCGAGGAACTCTACAACCGTCATGCACGACGGTTGCAGGGTTTCTTCGTACGAAGGCTTAGCGAAGACAGCGACCTGGCAGCAGACTTCATGCACGACACCTTTCTGCGACTCTATGCAGCCCGCGAAAGCTATCGTGAAGGTAAGAGCTTCCGTGCTTGGCTCTATACCATCGCTTATAATCTCTGCAAGAACCATCTGAGAAATCGACTGACGATGGTTCACGGCAAGGGCGAAGAAGCAATGGATACAACGGATATTGAAGTTGAAATGGACACATCCATCCTTCATGATGCGTTAAGCCAGATACTTCGCGACCTCCCAGAGGACTATGCGATGCTCTTCTCGCTACACTATGAGGAGGAACTCTCTGTCCCACAGGTAGCTCAAATCACTTCGCTTCCTGAAGGCACAATCAAATCAAGACTCCATAAGGCAATGACACTCATCAAACAAAAACTCCAACAATATGAAGATAGAAGATAAAGACATCATCCGCACTGCCCAGCAGTTACGTGACGAACAGAATGCTCAGTTTCGCGTCCGTCCTTGGAACCGTCATAGTCACTTCCACATTCCAACGTGGCTTGTGGCCGTTCCTGCAGCAGCCATCATTGGCTTTGTTCTTGGTATATGGACGAATGTTAGTAGCCCAAAGGAAACTTCACTTACGGCTCTCGTTGATACGGTATATATTAAGGTGCCCGAAAAGGTCAATGAACCGGATACTATTGTACAGACAGTCACTAAACAAAAAGAGGCTCCTATTATCAAGCCAATACCATCAGCGGTTAGACACATCCGGCCGACAACCGTTGGCCGTTCTATTGCAGATGACAAAATCCGCTATGATTTGCTGGTGAAGAACTAATGTAACGCCGGACGGTTCTTTTGTGATATCGGCTAATGTAACGTGGAGAATCTCCTCGATTGTCGGTAAGACCAGTTATTTCAGTCTGTAGAACACACCGATAGTGCCGTAGATGGGGTAGAGGGTCTGTTCGATGGTCTTGAAGTCGGAGGGGAAGATGCCCGTGAGACCCCAGTTCAGATCGGCGGAAAGGCCGATACGTTTGTGAACCTGCCAGTCGGCACCGACGCCGATGCCGAACTGGAAGGTTTGCATGTCGTCGTTGAAGTCGTAGGTGGCCCATTCGCCCTCTTTGTTGCCCATCAGGATCTTGGCACCTGTGGGATTGTTCTCACGCAGATAGCCGTCGGAGGCGATGCCGCTGAACTCCTTGCTTGTTAGCAACGAGAAATAAGGTCCTCCGCGGAGCGACAGTTTCTGACCCAGTTGCAGGGTGGCCTGAACGGGGATGGTGAACATCCACTGCGTCACCTTCTGGTTGACGTGGCCCGTGTAGAGACCCGTCAGTTTGGAGTCGCCCTTTATCACTTCCATGTAGTAGGCTTTGGTGGTGACGTCGCCGTCCATCGCTTTATTCTCGAAATGCAGGCCTACCGAGATGCCCCATCGCTGGTTGAGAGGCAGCTGGGCGTCGACACCCGCCATGAACGAGGGTGTGAGCGTGTAGCTGTCGATGCTGCGGATGGTCTCGGGCAGGGGGATGGGCGCTGTGCCGCCGATGCTGTAACCGACGCGCGCTCTTAACTGCATTTCTTCAAGGATGCCAGCCTTTGCGGTGCCAACCATTCCGAATGTCAGCACCCATATTGTCAAAACTTTGATGATATTCTTCATTTCCACTATTTACTTTTCATACGAAACTTCAACTTCATCGATATACAGCGTGCTGCCGATGGCACCTTCGAACTGTGCGCCGTCCTTGCTCGACGAGAACACCAGTGCCAGATTGAAGCCCTGCGCCTGCACGATGTCATTGGGAGCATCCTTGCCCTCGAAGATCATCTCCCAGCGTGTCCACGTGTCGGTGGGTGGCAGCGAAGCCACGCGGGCCACCTTATACACCTGAGGATTGTCCATCAGCTTGTCGAGGTATTCTACGGCATGACCGTCGAGCATGTATTTGTTGCCCTCTGCATCTTGGTTGCGATAGTAGACGGCATAGATGCTGCCCTCGTCCTTGCGGTCGGTATGCACCTTCATATCCTTGTCGGTGAACTTTTCGCCGGGCTTGTACTTATACCATCCGGTGATGCGTACGGGTTCCATAGGATTAGGCACACCAAACTGTGTGGCTCTCAGGGCGTCGCCCGTGACATGTTCTATGACGAACTCGCCCAGGAACAGGTTGCCCGCAGCGATGGGTTTTTTGAACAACTCACCGAAGGCACCGGTGGACTGGGTATTCAGACAAACACAATTTCCCACATAACCGTCGGGCGACTGATAGGTGGGAAGGTCCTCGGGTTTGGAATCGGTTTTGAGAATCGCAGCACCCGCATTGCCCGATGCCCAGCAGTATTTGGGCTGAGCCGTCTCTGATCCACCCTCACTGGCTGGTGACATCTCGTAGAAGATGTGCATCTGGTTTCTGGCGCCTACCTCGTGCGTCTCAACGTTCTCGAAGCTGAACTTCTGCATTGGCAGCGGCGATTCCTGAATGCTTACGTTATAGAAACGTTTCCACTGTCCGTCCTCGGAGGTGACGGTGTAGATGATGGGACCCTTGGTGAAATCCTGCGGCGAACCGTTGGCGGGCTCGATGGTGGCTCCCGGGGTGATCTTGAAATGCATGGGGATCTGTGTGGACAGCGGGACCAAGAACAGCGGTCGCACTAAAAACGAGATGTTGGTCTCTGTGGAACTGATGTTGTCTTTGCGCATATCAGTCACCTGATAGAAGTTCTTCTCAAATTCCGCGCCTTCTATCCAAGCACTCTCGATGTCACACTCATTGTTTTGGGCCTCGTCCTTGATGCATGAAGTGATGCAGCAGCACAGAACGATGGCCATGATGTACTTATTCATACCTGGTTTATATTGTTTCGGGGTGCAAAGGTACAAAAATAATTCATAATTCATAATGCATAATGCATAATTTAGAAGTGCGGTAGCAAATTTTTCACTATTCACTATTCACTATTCACTTTTTTTTGTACCTTTGCAGGCAGTTATGAAAGAAGTGATTGTCAAAGACGAGCGGCTGCAACAGGCAGCAATGGAGGGAATGGACGCTTTTGTGAAAGTGTTTGTTGATGCCATCCGTGAGGCGATTGGCGGAGAACTGACCGCTGAGACAATGGGTGAACTGAACAGCGACCAGATCACGCTGCTGGCGTGGGATATGCTGCACGAGGAGGTGATGGACGGCGGTTTTGTACAGCTGATCCACAACGGCCTGGGTGAGTTTATCTTCAAGAATCCCTTTGCCAAAGCCGTGAAGTTGTGGGGTATGCGCGACCTGTCGAAACTGATCTACGAGGGTCACACCCTTTGGTTGAAGTATCGTGAGGAAATAGAGAAAGATTGCACCGAGGAGGAGTTTATGGCGCTGTTTGAGAAGTTTCCCGAGTTTGACGACCTCGATGATACGTTCGTGGAGAGCGAGGAGGAATGGATGGACGACATTGCCCACTACATCGATGATCACCTCGATCGCTTTGCGATGGTGAAATAATACAATTGTTTAATTGTAAATTGTCAAATTGTAAAATAACAAGGTGAACAAGGAACAAGAACAACTGCGGAAGAAAAGCCCAGTACAGATTAAGAATAAGAAGGCCTCGTTTGAGTATTTCTTCATCGAGACCTATACCGCCGGAATCGTGCTGACGGGAACGGAGATCAAGAGTATCCGTCTCGGCAAGGCGAGTCTGGTGGATACCTACTGCACCGTGATCAACGGCGAGCTGTGGGTGAAACAGATGAGTATCAGCCCGTATTTCTACGGCTCCTATAACAACCACGACCAGAAGCGCGACCGCAAGCTGCTACTCACGAAACGTGAAATCAGGGAGTTGGAGAGCGCCACGAAGCAGACGGGTTACACGATTGTGCCGTTGCTGGTGTTTATCGACGACAAGGGTCGCGCCAAGATGGATATCGCGCTGTGTAAAGGTAAGAAGGAGTACGACAAGCGTCAGACGCTGAAAGAGAAAGAAGACCGCAGAGAGATGGACAGGGCGATGAAAGTTTATAAGTGAATAGTGAACAGTGAATAGTGAATAGTAGACTTAACGATATAATCAAGGAGCGGATTCTCATCCTCGATGGAGCGATGGGAACGAAGATCCAGCAATATGGTCTCGGGGAAGCAGACTTCCGGGGAGACCGTTTTAAGGACATCCCCGGACAGTTGAAGGGCAATAATGATGTGCTCTCGCTGACGCGTCCGGACGTCATTGCCGACATCCATCGGGCCTATCTCGCTGTGGGAGCTGATATCATTACCACCAACACGTTCAGCTCGCAGCGTATCTCTCAGGCCGACTATCATCTGGAGGAAGCTGCATACGATATGGCTCTTGCAGGAGCTAGAATCGCGAGACAGGCGGCGGATGAGTTATCTACCGTCGATAAACCGCGCTTTGTAGCGGGTTCTATCGGTCCTACGAACAAGACCTGCTCGATGTCGCCTGATGTGAGCGACCCTGCTGCCAGAGACCTCGACTACGATACGCTGTTGGCGGCGTATGAGGAACAGATGGATGGACTCATTGAGGGTGGGGTGGATACTCTGCTGATAGAGACGATCTTTGATTCGCTCAATGCCAAGGTGGCCATTGATGCCGCGATGCGGGTGATGGAGCGTCGGAAGATAGAATTGCCCATCATGCTCTCTGTGACGGTGAGCGATCTGGCGGGTCGCACGCTGAGTGGTCAGACGCTCGAGGCTTTCCTCGCCAGCGTGAGCACGTATCCCATCTTCTCAATCGGACTGAACTGTTCGTTTGGTGCGACGCAGATGAAACCCTTCCTCAGACAACTGGCCCGTGTGGCACCTTATTATATCTCGGCCTATCCGAATGCCGGACTTCCCAATTCGATGGGTCTCTACGACGAGACGGCCGAATCGATGGCACCCAAGATGGGTGAACTGGTGGACGAGGGACTGGTGAATATCATCGGTGGCTGTTGTGGTACTGATGAGACGTTTATTGCCCACTATGCTGATTTGGTGGTTGGCAAACAGCCCCATGTGCCAGCTCCGAAGCCCGATACGATGTGGCTCAGCGGTCTGGAACGCCTCGATTTAACGCCCGAGGTGCAGTTTGTGAATGTGGGTGAACGCTGTAATGTCGCAGGCTCACGTAAGTTCCTCAGACTGATTAAGGAAAGAAACTACGACGAGGCGCTCAGCATTGCCCGTAAACAAGTGGCTGATGGCGCTCTCGTGATAGATATCAATATGGACGATGGTCTGCTGGATGCGAAGGCGGAGATGGTGAACTTCCTGAACCGTATCGCTGCAGAGCCCGATATCGCCCGAGTACCTGTGATGATCGACTCTTCTGACTGGGAGGTGATCAAGGCAGGATTGAAGTGTGTGCAGGGAAAGAGTATCGTCAACTCCATCTCGTTGAAGGAGGGTGAGGCGAAGTTCCTGGAGCACGCCCGCGATGTGATGCGCTACGGAGCTGCGGTGGTGGTGATGTGTTTCGATGAACAGGGTCAGGCCACGAGTTATGAGCGCAGGATAGAGATTGCCGAAAGAGCCTATCGACTGCTCGTCGACGAGGTGGGGATGAATCCGCTGGATATCATCTTTGACCCCAACGTGTTGGCTGTGGCGACGGGTATGGAGGAACACGACAGCTATGCCGCCGACTTCATCAGGGCCACTGGGTGGATCAAGGAACACCTGACTGGATCGCACGTGAGTGGAGGTGTGAGTAACCTGAGCTTTTCCTTTCGAGGCAACAACTATATTCGTGAGGCGATGCACGCCGTATTCCTTTATCACGCCATTCAGAAAGGAATGGATTTTGGAATCGTAAATCCCTCAACGAAAGTAATATACGCTGATATTCCTCAATCACAACTTGAAATCATCGAGGAAGTGATTCTGAATCGCAGGAGCGATGCTTCAGAGCGATTGATAGAGTTGGCTAATGAACTCTTGGAGGCTCAGAAGGATCAGAGTGATCCGAATACTCAGAGTAATCCGAGTCATCAGAATACTTCGAGAGAAGACTCACCTGTTGAGGATCGTCTAGCGCAGGCGTTGGTGAAGGGTGTCGGTGAGTATCTGGAGGAAGATTTGCGGGAAGCGTTGAAGAAATATCCTCATGCGGTGGATATCATCGAAGGACCACTGATGACGGGTATGAATACCGTAGGTCAGTTGTTTGGCGAAGGAAAGATGTTTCTGCCTCAGGTGGTGAAGACCGCCCGTACGATGAAGCAGGCGGTGAGTATCTTACAGCCGTATATCGAGGCTGAGAAAGCCGAAGGTGGCAAGAGTGCGGGAAAAGTGCTGTTGGCAACGGTGAAGGGTGATGTACACGATATCGGTAAGAACATCGTGGGTGTGGTGATGGCCTGCAACGGTTACGAGATCATCGATATGGGAGTGATGGTGCCCGCAGAGCAGATTGTGCGTAAAGCGCAGGAGGAAAAGGTAGATATCATCGGCCTGAGCGGCCTGATAACCCCCAGTCTGGAAGAGATGGTGAATGTGGCTCGTGAACTGCAACGGGCGCATCTGAATATCCCCATCATGATTGGTGGTGCTACTACCAGCGAACTGCATGTAGCCTTGAAGATAGCACCTGTGTATGAAGGAGCGGTCGTCTGGTTGAAGGATGCCTCGCAGAATGCCCTTGTCGCAGCTCGTCTCTTGAGTGAGGAACAGCAGGTGGAGCAGGAATTATCCGAGAAATACGAGCATCTGCGTGAGGAATACCAGCAGGAGCAGGATAACCTGTTGAGCATCGAAGAAGCCAGAAAGCAGAAGTTGAACCTGTTTTAAAGGTAAAAAAGTAAAAAGGTAAGAAAGTAAAAAATAAAACGATAGATATGAATAAAAGACAATCATGGAGTGGTGTAATTGGGTTGGCAAAATGGATTTTACCTTTTTACCTTTTGACCCTTTTACCTTTCACCTCTCTCGCCCAAAAGCGAGAGATGCGTGGTGCGTGGATTCAGTGTGTCAACGGACAGTTTCAGGGGATGGGCACCCAGAAGATGCAGCAGACGCTGACCTATCAACTCGACGAGTTGCAGAAGGACGGTGCGAATGTGATCATCTTCCAGGTGCGTCCGGAGTGCGATGCCCTCTATGAGAGCAAACTCGAACCCTGGAGCCGTTTCCTGACCGGTCAGCAGGGTAAGGCCCCGCAGCCTTACTGGGATCCGTTGCAGTGGATGATCACCGAGTGTCACAAGCGCGGGATGGAGCTGCACGCGTGGATCAATCCCTATCGTGCTAAGACGAAGACCACCAAGCAACTGGCTTCCAATCATATCGCCGTGCGGAAGCCGATGAGCTGTTTCGCCTATGACGATATGTTTATCCTGAATCCCGGTTTGCCCGAGAACCGCGATTATATCTGCGAGGTGGCCAAGGATATCGTCACCCGTTATGATGTCGACGGTATCCATATGGACGACTATTTCTATCCCTATCCCGTGCAGGGAGAGAATATCCCTGATGCCGAGCAGTACAGGCAGTATGGTAATGGTATCAGGAATATCAACGACTGGCGCCGCTATAATGTGAATCTCTTTATCGAGCAGTTCTATAAGACGGTACACGAGGCGAAGCCATGGGTGAAAGTGGGTATCTCGCCCTTTGGTATCTATCGTAATAAGCGCAGTTCGGAGATCGGTAGTAATACCAATGGTCTGCAGAACTACGACGATCTCTATGCCGATATTCTTTTGTGGGTGAACAACGGCTGGCTCGACTACAATGTGCCGCAGATCTATTGGGAAATCGGCAACAAGGCTGCTGACTATGATACGTTGATTAAATGGTGGAACCAACATGCATCCGGTCGTCCGCTAATTATCGGCGAGGATGTGGAGCGTACGGTGAAGAATAAGGATCCCCAGAATCCCAACAGTCACCAGTTGGCTGCGAAGATGCGACTCCACCAGCAGTTGCCCGGTGTGAAGGGTACGGTGTTGTGGTATGCGAAGGCTGCCGTCGACAATGTGGGTAACTATGGTACCGCCCTCCGTCAAACCTATTGGCGCAATCCCGCTTTGCAGCCCGATATGTCGTTCATCGATGACAAGGTTCCGGGAAAGGTGCGTAAGGTGAAGCCTGTATGGACGGAAGACGGATATATCCTTTTCTGGACAGAGCCGAAGGGTAAGGACTGGCGCGATACCGCTACGAAGTATGTGGTGTATCGTTTCGCCAAGGGTGAGAAAATCAATATTAACGATGCCTCGAAGATGATGGCTATCACCACGCAGCCCTTCTACAAACTGCCTTATCAGGACGGTCGTCAGAAATATACTTATGTGGTAACGGCGCTCAACCGTTTGCAGAATGAGAGTAAGATTGTGAAAAAGAAGGTGAAGTTATGAAACAGTTAAGATTGTACGTTCTCCCGCTGTTGGGCATAATGATGTTTGTTGCCTGTGGCAATAAACGGCAGTCGCCTGGCGATATACAGGCAAAGCTTGATAGCATTGCACGTCTCGAAACCATCGAACAACTCGAGATGCAGGGTATTCATATCGGTAAGGATATCAGTCCCATCCAACTCTTCTTCGACAGTCTGAATATCCAGCCGTTGCCTGTGCGCTATTCGGATGATTACGTGAAGTATCTGCCTAATTATACCTCGGTGCCTTATGAGCTGGTGAAGTTTATGAACTTCGAGGGACGTACTGATCCCAAGGCTATCGCGCTGCCTGAGAGTGCTGGTGCAAGACTGATGATTCTCGCTGCCGACGAGGGCGACGGACTCTATTCCCTCTGGCTCTATTCGCTTGATGATGACTTCATGCCCGTAGACAAACTCTGTCTGTATGCCACCAGTAAGGAGGAGCAGAAGGAGAATGAACTGGCTGATCCTGAGGACAAGCTCATTCAGGACTTTGTGATTACGAGTGATTACGAAGTTCGGTTGACGGATTATTCGGGGAAATTCGAGGCAGAGGTACAAAGGGTGTACCACGTGGATATGTCTCGTAAGTTTTCAGAAGATCAGGAAATCGACTACGAGCAGAACAGTTCAGAAGAATAGGGCTTAGGCGTCTTTCAGCAGATTGTCGAGGAAGTCGTCGAGGTCTTTGTCCAGATCCTGCATCATATCGCTGTCGATGATCACCAGGTCATCGTCAACGATGTAGAGTTCTTCCAACGGCTCCTTCTCATCATTCTCCAACACAAAGGTGAAGGGTTTCATGATACCCATGTTCTCCACCAATGCTTTCTGATGCTCGATGCATTTGCGGATGATGGACCGGATGGCTGTGTAGAAGTCATCGTCAGTGTTGTCGATCCACTGTTCTACAAGTCCGCGTGTGATCTCCTCGTCATTATCGTCGAAGGTGATCAACTCACCCGAATCCTGATAGACTCTCACGTGGATATCGGTCATGATCGAGGTGTCGGGATCAGCGGGAAATTTATCCGCTGTTTTGCGGATCGTACGCTCGATTTGTTGTAATGTCTGTTCTGTCGCTTTCATCTTATTTCTGCTTTCTCACCGCAAAAGTAATAAAAAAGTTTGAAATCGCAAACGATTACGGCCTTTTTTCGGAAAAAAACTTTGTTTTCGCTTGTTTGTTTGACAAATATGTAGTACCTTTGCCGAATGTAAAGTCTACATTGCAAATCCATGAGTCAGAAGATTTCACATTCAGGTGTCGTAGAGCGTATAGAGGGTGACTGCATCAAGGTGCGCATCGTCCAGACTTCAGCATGTGCGGCCTGCAAGGTGGCTTCGCACTGTAATGCGGCTGAATCGAAAGTGAAAATCGTTGATGTGTTTGGTTGTGATACCACCAATTACTCGACGGGTCAGGAGGTGACGGTGTGGGCTTCGAGAGATGTGGCGAATAGGGCGCTGTTGCTGGGCTTCGGTGTGCCTTTCCTGTTGTTGGTCTGCGTATTGCTGATTGCATTGCGACTGACGGCTAATGAGGGCCTTGCTGCGCTTTGCGCTTTAGGCTCGCTGGTGCCTTACTACTTTGTGTTGTGGCTGCTTCGCGACCGTATCCAGCGCGGTATTTCGTTTCAGATTGAAGAAAAGAATACATAACTAAATAATAAGAAGCATTTATGAATTTCATCTTGATTGCAGTGATTGTCTTGGGAGTTATCGGTCTGATAGCAGCCGTTGTGCTGTTTGCCGCTTCCAAGAAGTTTGCTGTCTATGAGGATCCCCGTATTGCTCAGGTGGGCGAATTGCTGCCTGGCGCCAATTGCGGTGGATGTGGATTCCCAGGATGCAGCGGAATGGCAGATGCCCTCGTGAAAGGGGCTGATGCCGGCAGTATCGACGGACTTATGTGTCCTGTCGGTGGCGCTGAGACGATGGGAAAGGTGGCCGATCTGTTGGGGATGGCGATTGCCAATTCCGAACCGATGGTGGCCGTTGTGAGATGTAATGGTACTTGTGAGCATCGTGCAAAGATTGCCGAGTATTCAGGTCTGCGCAGTTGTGCTGCTATGCATGCCTGTGGTGCTGGTGAAACTGCCTGCGGCTTTGGTTGTCTGGGTTGTGGCGACTGCGAGGCAGCCTGTCAGTTTGATGCCATCAAGGTGAATCCTGAGACGGGTATCCCTGAGGTCGACGAGGAGAAGTGTACTTCCTGTGGTGCCTGTGTGAAGGCTTGTCCGCGTGGCATCATCGAACTCCGCAAGAAGGGTCCGAAGGGTAGGAGAGTATTTGTCAGCTGTGTCAACAAAGACAAGGGTCCGGCAGCAATGAAGGCTTGTGCTGTGAGTTGTATCGGTTGTGGTAAGTGTGAGAAGGAATGTGCCTTCGGTGCCATCACTGTTGAGAACAACCTGGCATACATTGACTTCGAAAAGTGCCGTCTGTGTCGTAAGTGTGAGAAGGTGTGTCCGAAGCATGCTATCGTCGCTGTGAATTTCCCGGCACCCAAGCCAAAGCCCGAGAATCCGGAAGCTAGCGAAAGAAAGGAGGAAACCGTATGAATATCAAGACATTTAGTATAGGTGGTATCCACCCAAAGGAGAATAAACTTACTCACGAGGCCGTCACGCAGGTAGTAGCTTTGCCTAAGCAGGCTATCTTCCCGCTGAGCCAGCATATCGGAGCACCCGCCAAACCCGTTGTCCAGAAAGGTGATAAGGTGAAGGTGGGTACGATGATTGCCGAGGCAGGCGGATTTGTTTCTGCTCCTATCTTCTCATCCGTCAGCGGAACAGTCTTCAAGATCGACACCGCTATCGATGCCACAGGTTATCGTAAGCCCGTGATCATCATTAATGTCGAGGGTGATGAGTGGGAGGAGAGCATCGACCGTTCTGATAAGTTGGAGACCATAGAGGCACATCCCGAACTCACGCCCGAGGAGATTGTCACGCGTATCAAGGACGCAGGTGTTGTGGGTATGGGTGGTGCCTGTTTCCCGACATTCATCAAACTCACGCCTCCGCCAACGGCCAAAGCTGAGTGTGTGATTATCAATGCCGTAGAGTGCGAGCCTTATATCACAGCCGACTTCCGTCTGATGATGGAGCATGCAGATGAGATCCTGGTGGGTCTGGAACTGCTGATGATGGGTGCAAAAGTGACTACGGGTTATATCGGTATCGAGACCAACAAGATGCCCGCCATCGAACTGCTCACGCAGAAGTGCGCAGAGAAGTTTGGCGGTTCGAAGTATAGTGTTGAGGTGGTTCCCTTGAAGCAGCGTTATCCGCAGGGTGGTGAGAAACAACTCGTCGATGCAGTGATTCATCGTCAGGTGCCAGCTCCTCCTGCTATTCCTGTGAACGTAGGTGCTATTGTGCAGAATGTGGGTACGGCCTTCGCCGTCTATCAGGCTGTGATGAAGCATAAGCCTCTCTTCGAGCGCTATACTACCGTAACGGGTAAGAAACTCCAGAATCCCGGTAATTTCCTCGTTCGTATGGGAACCCCGATGCAGCAGCTCATCGATGCCTGTGGCGGTATGCCTGAGGGCGATAACAAACTGCTGGCAGGTGGTCCGATGATGGGTAAGGCGCTCACCTCTACCGAAGTGCCTATCTGCAAGGGCACCAACTCTGTGACAATCATTTCTGATGATGAAGCCCGTCGTAAGGAGGCGCAGCCTTGTATCCGCTGTGCGAAGTGTGTGGGCGTTTGCCCGATGGGATTGGAGCCTTATCTGCTGGCTAAACTCTCGGAGGTGAAGAATTGGGAGCGCGCTGAGAACGAAGATATCGTCAGCTGTATTGAGTGCGGTTCATGTCAGTACACATGTCCTGCTCATCGTCCGCTGCTCGATAACATCCGTGAGGGAAAGTCAACCGTTATGGGAATCATCCGCAGTCGTGCGGCTAAAAAGTAAATAGGTAAAAAAGTAAAAAGGTAAAAATACAATGGGAAAATTAATTGTATCACTTTCACCACACGCCCACAGTTCCGACAGCATAGAGCGTAATATGTACGGTGTGATCATCGCCCTGATGCCCGCATTGTGTGTGTCGTTCTATTTCTTCGGTCTGGGTTCCGTCGTTGTAACGACAACGAGTGTGGTTGCCTGCGTCTTCTTTGAGTGGGCTATCAGCAAGTATATCCTCAAGCAGAAGCAGAATTCCGTGCTCGACGGCTCAGCTGTGATCACTGGACTTCTGCTCGCTTTCAACCTCCCGTCGAACCTCCCCATATGGATCATCCTCATCGGTGCACTCTTCGCTATCGGTGTGGCCAAGATGACCTTCGGAGGTCTCGGCAACAATATCTTCAACCCGGCACTTGTGGGTCGTGCTGCTTTGTTGGTTGCTTTTCCCGCACAGATGACCACCTGGCCGAAAATAGGTCAGTGGGACAAATATCTTGATGCAGAGACAGGCGCTACACCGCTGACCATCATGAGTGAAGCCATCAAGACTGGCGATCCTTCTATGCTCGAACAGTTTCCCTCATCATTGGACCTCTTCCTCGGTACTCATCCCGGTGGAGCAGGTGCGATGGGTGAAATCTGTGCTTTGGCGCTTCTCCTCGGTCTTGCCTTTATGTTGTGGAACAGAATCATCACCTGGCACATCCCTGTCTCGATCATCGGTACAGCGTTTGTGTTCTCAGGTCTGCTCTATATGGCTGATCCTATCTATGCCGATCCCGTTTCGGTGATTCTCTCCGGAGGTATGATGATGGGTGCAATCTTCATGGCAACGGATTATGTCACTTCTCCGATGACGCCGAAGGGACAGATTATCTATGGTGTCGCCATCGGTCTGTTGACTGTCATCATCCGTAACTGGGGTGCTTATCCTGAGGGTATGTCGTTCGCCATTCTGATCATGAATGCGTTCACACCACTCATCAATAATTATGTGAAACCCAAGCGCTTCGGTGAAGTGCCTGCTCAGAAGTAAGGAGGACCTGACGTATGAAGAAACTCGAATCTACATTGACGAATATGGTGCTGGTGCTCACAGGAGTAGCTATCATCATGGGTGGTATCCTTGCTTATGTGAACCACCTGACTGAAGGTCCTATCAACGAACAGAAAGCGAAGGCGCTTGCTGACGGTATCAAGAGCGTGATGTGTGTCAGCGACATTCAGGTCGCCAAGACTGATACCGTGCGCCAGAATGATGCCAAAGGTAAGGAAATGACCTATATCATCTATCAGACACAAGATGCTCAGGGTAAGAATCTTGGCGCAGCTGTTGAGAGCACCACAGGTGGTTTCGGTGGAAATCTGAAAGTGCTCGTGGGCTTCGATCCTGAGGGCAAGATTCTTGGTTATACGCTCCTCGAACATGCGGAGACCCCAGGACTTGGCGCAAAGGCTGATAAGTGGTTCCAGAAGGGAGAGAAGGGTGATATCATCGGTAAGTCACCATCAGAGCCTCTCACTGTGTCGAAGGACGGTGGAAAAGTGGATGCCATCACGGCCTCTACAATCACCAGCCGAGCTTTCCTGCTCGCTGTCAACAATGCTTATAACGCTTATAAGAATACGCCCGCCACTGATGCTCAGACAGGCGCTACGAATCAAGTGAAAAATGAATAGTGATAATTGAATAGTTTATGAACGCAATACAGATTATCAAGAATGGTATCGTCAAGGAGAACCCCACGTTCGTCCTGATGCTTGGTATGTGTCCCACGCTGGCCACCACCACTTCTGCCATCAACGGTATGTCGATGGGTCTCGCTACGATGGCGGTACTCATCTGCACCAATGTCGTGATCTCGTGTATGAAGTCTATCACACCTGATAAGGTGCGCATCCCTGTGTTCATTGTGGTGATTGCCGCCTTCGTGACGATGCTGCAACTGGTCATCAAGGCCTTCCTGCCTGATATCGATGCAGCCCTCGGACTCTTTATTCCGTTGATCGTGGTCAACTGTATTATCCTCGGACGTGCGGAAGCTTTCGCTGCCAAGCAGTCGCCCGTGGCCTCTCTCTTTGATGGTATCGGTATCGGTCTTGGTTTCACTCTGGGACTGACACTCTTAGGCATCTGTCGTGAGTTCTTAGGCAATGGATCTATCTTCGGACTGACGCTGTTGCCCGAGACCTACAACATCCTGCTCTTCGTGCTGCCTCCGGGTGCCTTTATTACTCTGGGATTCCTCATCGCCATCGTCAATAAACTTAGAAACGCATAAGATATGGAATATATACTGATTTTCATTAGCGCCATCTTTGTGAACAACATTGTGTTGTCACAGTTCCTAGGCATCTGTCCGTTCCTCGGTGTATCCAAGAAGATTGACACCTCGCTGGGTATGTCGGCAGCTGTCGCCTTTGTGCTGACGCTTGCCACTATCGTCACCTGGCTGGTGCAGAAATTTGTGCTCGACGCCTTCGGACTGCAATACTTGCAGACCATCGCCTTCATTCTCGTCATCGCATCATTGGTGCAGATGGTAGAGATTGTTTTGAAGAAGGTGTCGCCAGCTCTCTATCAGGCGCTGGGCATCTTCCTGCCGCTGATCACCACCAACTGCGCCGTACTGGGTGTCGCCATCCTTTGTATTCAGAAGGAATACAATCTGTTGCAGAGTGTTGTCTATGCCTTCTCCACAGCTATCGGTTTTGGACTGGCGCTGACGGTCTTTGCTGGTATGCGTGAACAGCTCGAACTCGTGAAGATCCCCAAGGGTATGCAGGGAATGGCCATCGTGATGCTCTCTGCCGGTTTGCTGAGTCTCGCTTTCATGGGCTTCTCGGGTGTCGACGGTGGACTGAAAGTGCTCTTCGGTCTCGATTAAACAACATCAAAATAAAAACGGACTATGAGTAAGAAAACCTATTTGTTTGCGGCTGCGATGCTGATGGTATTGACAGCCTGCAAGAACAGTGCAGATGCAACAGCAGAGATCATTGATCTGCCACGCGCAGAAACTCCCGACAGCGTGGCTGCAGCTATGGACACCTTCTTCCAGGAGGCAGCTAACGACTCGATGGACATTCACAGCGTGATGATCGTCAAGGATGGCAACGTCATCTATAGTCGTTGGCAGAGTGAGGGCGCCGACAGTGTGCCTCACGTGCTTCATTCAGTGAGCAAGACCTTTACGTCAACGGCTGTGGGACTGGCCATCGCTGATGGAAAAATGGCGCTGACAGATAAAGTGATCAGTTTTTTTCCCGACAAACTGCCTGATGAGGTGAGTGAGAACCTCAAAGCGATGACTGTTCGTGATCTGCTGACGATGACCTGCGGCCACGATGTAGAGCCTTCTGGCTTTCACGGTAATCAGGATGTTGACTGGGTTCAGGCTTTCCTGGCGCAACCCGTAGAACACGAGCCTGGCTCTTTCTATCTTTACAACAGTCTGGGCACTTATGTACTCTCTGCTATCGTGCAACAGGTGACGGGTGAAAAGGTGGTTGACTATTTGAACACGCGCCTGTTTGAACCGCTGCATATCGCCAAACCCAAGTGGGAAGAGAGTCCGCAGGGCATCAACTGTGGAGGTTGGGGTCTTTACCTGAAGACCGAAGATCTGGCAAAGATGGGTCAGCTGTTGTTGCAGAAAGGTCAATGGAATGGAGAGCAGATCATCCCGGAAGAGTGGGTGAGTGAGATGTCGAAGAAACAAGTGGAGAGCATCAATCCTGGAACACGCATCGAACAAGCTGAGGAACGGGGGTTGACCAAAGAGACCAGCGACTGGATGCAAGGCTATGGCTATCAGATGTGGCTTTGTCGTCCAGGTTGTTTCCGTGCTGACGGTGCCCGTGGACAATACATCATCGTGGTTCCTGATAAGAATGCCGTCATCGCCATCACCTCGAATGTAGAGGATCTGCAGGGCGAACTGAATCTGGTTTGGAATAACATCCTACCGGTTCTCTAAGACCCTGGATGATTACTTGAAGGATAAAAAATAAAGCGCTGGAACTCAGCGCTTTATTTGTAGTCGATAGGGGAATCGAACCCCTATGCCAAGATTGAGAATCTTGTA
>CAMKRS010000011.1 GCA_946415245.1 uncultured Prevotella sp.
GAATGCTCCCATAAGCAGTTTACTGAAAATCTTTCTTTTCATACGATTAATAATTTAAATTAATAAAAAAAATTAAGTTGTTTATACTTCTTTTATTTCTCTCAAACTTGACCCTTTTTGGCTCCCAAAAGCCTACATCAGGGCACTGTATCTCCTAGACGGATTTACATTTTTGGTGCAAATATAGATATAATTCTGAAATCTTGCAAACAAAATCGAATATTTTTTTAAAAAAAAGCCAAAAACTTGCGATTTTAAGCGATTTTTTTACAAAAATCAGCGATTTTGGTGCGAAAACCTCTTTATTTATCGGGCTTTGCACACTTTTTATTATCATTGTTTCTGCTTCGTAGCGTTATCAGGTCCTCCTATACCTTATTTATTATTATATTATTATTGGTTGTTTAATCTATTCCGCATGCAAAGTTACTACTATTTTTGGAAAAAACAAGTATTTTTGCGATTTTTTATCAGAATTCTGCCGACTTTGGTGTTCTGGGGAACGGAATCACATCACGAATGTTCTGCATTCCGGTCACAAAAAGAATCAGGCGTTCGAAGCCTAATCCGAAACCGGCATGAGGACAGGAACCCCAGCGACGGGTATCGATATACCACCACAAATGGGTCTGGTCCATACCACGACGTTCAATCTCAGCCATCAGCTTATCATAGCTCTCCTCACGCACCGAACCTCCAATGATCTCTCCGATCTGGGGGAACAGCACATCGGTACCCTGCATGGTAGGTCCAGGAGCCACAGCACCCTTGTAACCAACAGAGCCCTCACCCTGCGCTTCGTTCTGTTTCATATAGAACGATTTGAAGGCACGGGGATAGTCGGTCATGATGACGGGCTTCTTGAAATGCTCCTCAACGAGGTAGCGCTCATGCTCTGAGGCCAAGTCATCCCCCCAATTGCAGGGGAACTCAAACTTCTTACCGTTCTTGATAGCCTCCTGCAGGATATTGATACCCTCGGTATAGGGCAGGCGGACGAAAGTCTCCTTGAGCACCCCCTCCAAACGGGCGATGAGTGTCTTGTCAATCATCTGGTTCAGGAAAGCGAGGTCATCCTGACAGTTGTCAAGGGCCCACTTCACACAATATTTGATAAAGTCTTCTTCAAGGTCCATCAGTTCTTCCTGATCCAGGAAGGCTACCTCAGGCTCCACCATCCAGAACTCTGCCAGATGACGAGGCGTGTTCGAGTTCTCAGCGCGGAAGGTAGGACCGAAGGTGTAGATAGCACCTAAGGCCGTTGCGCCGAGCTCACCCTCGAGCTGTCCGCTCACGGTCAGCGAGGTCTGCTCACCGAAGAAGTCATCGTCATAAATGATCTTACCCTGCTCGTCCTTCTTCAGGTCGTAAAGGTTCTTCGTGGTTACCTGGAACATGTTTCCGGCACCCTCACAGTCAGAAGCGGTGATCAGCGGAGTGTGGAAATAGAAGAAACCATGCTCATGGAAATAAGTATGGATAGCCATCGCCATGTTATGACGGATACGCATCACGGCACCAAAGGTGTTGGTGCGAAGACGCATGTGGGCATTCTTACGCATGGCCTCAAAGCTCTGACCTTTCTTCTGCATGGGATAGTCATTGCCACAGAGACCATAGACCTCCAACTTGGTGGCCTGGATCTCACTGCTCTGTCCGGCACCCTGGCTCTCGACAAGTGTACCCTCGGCACAAATGCAAGCTCCGGTGGTGATATCCTTCAACAACTGCTCGTCGAACTTCGTGGGGTCAACGACCACCTGTACGTTCTTGATGGTAGAGCCATCATTCAGGGCGATAAAGTCGACGGCCTTCGAACTGCGGTGCGTGCGCACCCAGCCTTTCACGCAGACGACCTTACCGTATTCCGTGCTTTTCAGCACATCAATTATCTTTGTTCTATTCATTATTCACTTTTCACTATTCACTCTTCACTATTCACTACTCATAGGCACCCATGCGCAGACGATCAACCTCCTCCTCAGTGAGGTATCTCCAGTCACCGCGCTTCAGATTCTTCTTGGTCAGGCCAGCAAACTGCACACGATCCAACTTCAGCACCTTATAGCCCAAACTCTCAAAGATACGACGAACGATACGGTTCTTGCCAGAGTGGATCTCGATACCTACCTGCTTCTTGTCGGTGGGATGAGCATACTGCACATCATCGGCCTTGATCTCACCATCCTCCAACTGAACACCTGTCGCAATCTGCTCCAGGTCGTGAGCAGAGCAAGCCTTATCGAGGAAGACATGATAGATCTTCTTCTTAAGATATTTGGGATGAGTGAGCTTCGAAGCCAGATCACCATCATTGGTGAGCAGAAGCACGCCTGTGGTATTACGGTCGAGACGACCTACGGGATAGATACGCTCAGGACAAGCATTCTTCACAAGGTCCATCACGGTCTTGCGCTGCTGAGGATCATCAGCGGTGGTGACATAGTCCTTGGGCTTATTGAGCAGAACGTACACCTTCTTCTCGATAGTGACGGGCTGATCGTGGAAACGAACCTCATCGGTACGCAGCACCTTGGTGCCGAGCTCGGTGACCACCTCACCATTAACGGTGACGACACCAGCCTGAATGAACTCATCAGCCTCACGACGACTGCAGACACCGGCATTGGCCAGGAACTTGTTCAGACGCAAAGGCTCATTGGGATCAAAATTGACCTCTTTGTACTCAATGCGCTTCTTCATACTGTACTTAGCATTCGGATCGTAGTCGGCACTGTGCTGACGCTGCTTCTTATAGGGAGCCGCACCGTAAGGCTTGCCACCCTTATTAAACTTATTGTATCCACCATTGGGATTGTAACCGCCCTGTTGCGGACGGGGCTGGTAACCACCACGCTGCTGATAACCGCCACGGGGCTGGTAACCACCTTCACCCTGAGGACGGGGCTGGTAACCGCCACGAGGCTGATAGCCACCCTCACCCTGCTGACGAGGCTGGTAACCACCGCGAGACTGATAACCACCACGAGGCTGATAACCACCACGTGGTTGATACCCACCTTCACGGGGCTGACGGGGCTGATAGCCACCTCTGGGCTGGTAACCACCCTCACGAGGCTGGCGAGGCGTGCTTGACTGCAGTCCTGCACCGAAACCTTCGGGACGGAAACCGCCCTCATCATTGCTGCGCTTAAAAGCAGGACGCTCTGAAGCGGGATGCTGACCTGTATGTATACGGGGGCGTGGTGAACGGCCCGGACGAAACTCACGTTGTTCTCTCTGAAAACCCTCTTTCTTCTGCTCTTCCTGAGGCGTGTTCTCTTGATTCATGTTCTCAATATCCATTTTTATTCGTTTTTTGTGTTACACCTTATTTATAATATATATATAATAATATAATATGTTATTCCTGATTGCTGGAGGTTGATGGTTAAATTCCTGTATAAGTTGAGGGGGTGATGGCACGAAGCTCATCTTTCACCGCATCGCTCACGTCCAACGTATCAATAAAGTTGGCAATGGTCTCGGCAGTGATACCCTCGTTAGTACGGGTCAGGGCCTTCAAAGTCTCATAAGGATTGGGATAGGCCTCACGACGGAGGATGGTCTGAATACCCTCGGCCACCACGGCCCAGGTATTGTCAAGATCCTGCTGGAGCTTCTGCTCGTTGAGAATCAACTTGCGGAGTCCCTTCAAGGTGCTCTGGAAAGCAATCAAAGCATGACCCATGGGCACACCGACATTACGCAAAACCGTCGAGTCTGTCAAGTCACGCTGCAGACGACTCACCGGCAACTTTGCAGCCAGGAACTGCAGAATAGCATTGGCAATGCCAAGATTTCCTTCGGAGTTCTCGTAGTCGATGGGATTCACCTTGTGGGGCATCGCACTGCTACCGACTTCTCCCTTCTTGATCTTCTGCTTGAAATAGTCCATAGAGATATACATCCAGAAGTCGCGGTCGAGGTCGATGACAATCGTGTTGATACGACGCATGGCATCGAACAACGCACCCATCCAGTCGTAGTTGGAAATCTGGGTAGTAAATTGCTCACGCTCCAGTCCCAGCTTCTCAGAGACGAAACGGTTGCCGAAATCACACCAGTCGTATTGGGGATAGGCCACATGGTGGGCGTTGAAATTACCAGTGGCTCCACCAAACTTCGCAGTAATGGGGGTATCCTTCAAAGAACGGAGCTGCTCCTCCAGACGATAGACATAGACCATAATCTCCTTACCCAAACGTGTGGGCGAGGCGGGCTGACCATGAGTCTTGGCAAGCATAGGCACAGTCTTCCAGGCTTCTGCATAGTCATGGAGCTGCTCAATGAGTTCTTCCACCAACGGGATATATACCTCCGCCAGCGCCTCCTTGATCGACAACGGCACCGACGTATTATTAATATCCTGCGAGGTAAGACCGAAGTGGATGAATTCCTTAAAGCCATTAGACCCACTCAATCCCTTCTGCTCAATCTTCTCCTTGATATAATACTCTACTGCTTTGACATCGTGATTGGTAATAGACTCAATCTCCTTCACCCGCTGGGCATCAGCGGGCGTAAACTCTCCGTAGATGTCACGTAAAGGTGCAAACAGGCTATGGTCGAAATCTGCCAGCTGGGGCAGAGGGAGTTCACAGAGCGTGATGAAATATTCGATCTCTACGCGGATGCGGTATCTGATAAGCGCAAACTCAGAGAAGTATTCTGCCAGTGGCTCTGTCTTGCTCCGATAGCGGCCATCAATAGGCGAGATGGCTGTCAGCAATGATAAATCCATTTTTATTTGTAGTCCTAACTATCGATAATTATCTTTCTATTCTTTCTCTCAAATATTCAAGTGTGTCGAAATTTGCGTGCAAAGGTACGTAGAAATTCAGAATCTGCAAAATTTTCTCCCGAAAATTTTGCAGATTCCAAGAATTTATAGCTGATAAAGGTCGTTGGCAGCCAATAAATCTACCTTAATCTCTGCCAAAGCAGCCTCACAGGCTTCCAGGTCGGAGGGACGGATAATGACATGCGCCACATCGCCATTGGCAAAGGAGTACATATACTCGATGAAGATGCCCTTCGACGAGAGGTGCTTGAGAACCACAGCCAAGGAACCGCTGACATTGGGACAGACGAAACCAATGACATCAGTGATCTTTACTGCGAAGTGCTGCTCCTTCAAAACTTGATAGGCCTTGTCGGGCTCAGACACGATACAACGGAGAATGCCGAAGTCGGAATTGTCGGCAATACTCATGGCGGAAAGGTTAATGCCTGCTGCACCGAGGGCTTCAGTCACTTCGGTCAGACGGCCGGACTTGTTCTCGAGGAATACGGATAGTTGTTTTGCTTTCATATTTTTAAGAATTTAATTATAATTGTCGTTTATCAATAACTCTCTTGGCCTTGCCCTCGGAACGCTCGATGCCCTTCGGCTCCACGAGTTTCACCTTGAAACCAAGACCAATCACACTACGGAGCTCGCCTTCGAGTTTCTTCTGCAGACCTACCATTGTCGACATGTCGTCAGTGAAATACTCGTCCTTGACCTCAACCTTCAGCTCGGAGGTATCGGTATTGTTCACACGGTCGACAGTCAACAGGAAGTGGGGCTCAAACTCTTGCTGCTTGAGAATGACATCCTCAATCTGCGACGGGAAGACATTGACACCACGGATAATAAGCATATCATCGCAACGACCCAGAATACGGTCCATGCGCACGAGCGTGCGCCCGCACGTACATTTTTCATAGTGTAGGGCCGTCAGGTCGTGGGTACGATAACGGAGCAAAGGCATACCTTCCTTCGTCAGATGGGTGAAAGTCAGCTCACCAAAGGTTCCTTCGGGAAGGGATTCGCCGGTATTGGGATCCAGAATCTCAGGATAGAAATAGTCTTCATTTAGGTGGGTACCATGCTGGGCTTCGCACTCATAGCCTACACCTGGACCGGCAATCTCCGAGAGTCCATAGATATCGTAGGCCTTAATACCTAACGACGCTTCCAACTTGACACGCATCTTCTCAGTCCAAGGCTCAGCACCGAAGACACCCACCTTCAACTTAAATTCATCACGCGACCACTCGCACTCGTTCAGGGCTTCACCCAGGAACATAGCATAACTGGGAGTACAACAGAGAATCGTCGTACCGAAGTCGTGCATCAGCGTAATCTGCTTCTGGGTATTACCAGAAGAGATGGGAATTACCGAGGCCCCGATATTGGTGGCACCATCGTGAGCGCCAAGACCTCCAGTGAAAAGACCATAACCATAAGCCACCTGGAAGATATCTTCCTTGCCGGCACCATAAGCGGTGAAAGCACGGGAGATGGCCTCCGACCACATGGCGAGGTCCTTACGGGTATAGAGCACAACAACGGGCTTTCCGGTGGTACCCGACGACGCGTGAATACGGACAATCTGTGACATGGGCACAGCAGCCAGACCAAAGGGGTAGTTATCACGGAGGTCAAGCTTGTTGGTAAAGGGCAACTTAACGATATCGTCGATACTCTTAATGTCACCGGGCTCTAACCCCATTTCTTGAAACTTCTGGCGATAGAAAGGGGTATTGTAATAAACATACTCAGCCATTTTCACAAGCCGACGGCTCTGGATCTCGCGAAGCTGTTCGCGATCCATACACTCAATGCTTTGATTCCAAATCATAAGTCTTTGTCTTTCGTTTTATGGGTTTGTTGGGTTTATGCGGCAAAGGTACACATTTTATTTCAAACAACAAAAAAAAAGCTCCAGATTTTCATCTGAAGCTTTATTTTGTGGGCGTTGACGGATTCGAACCGCCGACCCTCTGCTTGTAAGGCAGATGCTCTAAACCAGCTGAGCTAAACGCCCTTTTTTCAAAAGCGAGTGCAAAGGTACAACAAAAAAGTGAATAAAGAATAGCGAATGCTGAAAAGTTGTCTATAATTGACGTTTTTTAACGTTTTGCATCAAAAAGACCGTCAATATCCGTCTGCGGAAGAATTACCAAGATAGGTTTTCCGTCAGGCGTGTAGTTCACATTAGAACAAGAAAAAAGACTATTCACAATATTCTCCATCTCCTCATTCGACAAGACCTGTCCATAAGGAATGGCTGCGGCTCGTGCCAATGACAGATGCAACGACTGCGACACCGTCAGATCAATGGCCTGCGAAGCAGACCCGGTCATCGCATCATGTTCAGCAACATCAACCAGAATCTGTTGGATGAGTGCGATCGATTCCACACCTTCCAAGCCGGCAGGAATACCATTCACCGCAAAGGTGCCGCCACCCAGAGGACTGAGGTCAAAACCAAGAGAAGACAACTCTGGTAGAATCTGTTCCATTGTGACACTGTCTGAAGGCGACAACTGCATGGTCTCTGGGAACAATAGACGTTGTGAAGCTGCCCCACCCTCTGCAGAACCGGCAGAAGCATAGCGTTCAAAAAGGATACGGATATCAGCACGATGCTGGTCAATAACCATCAAACCGGACTTTACGGCAGTCATAATATACTGGCCCTTATACTGATAATGCACTGGCGAACGATCGGAAGGGAGATCGGAAGAAAGAAACGAAGTCTCAATTGCATCGGGGGCTGCAGGTGTTAGCCCTTCATAAAGTGTTTCCCATGAGGAGGGGGCACGGTGCGAGGAAGAAGAGGGATGGTCAAAGGGGTTATACGCTGGGTTATAAGTGACCTTCGGAGCCTGAACATTGTCACGAGAGGGGTCAAAAACAGGAATCTCCGGTTTGCCAACAGTATCGAAATCAATAGAGGGGATTTCACAGAACTTCCCGATGGCATCACGGACAACGGCCACCAACAACTGCCAGATGGCCTGCTCATTCTCAAACTTGATCTCAGTCTTCGTAGGATGGATATTCACGTCAATATCGGAAGGCTTAATATCAAAATAGAGGAAATACGGTGGTTGCATGCCCTCGGGAACCAAACGCTCATAAGCAGTCATCACTGCCTTATGGAAATAGGGATGCTTCATATAACGGCCATTGACAAAGAAATAGTCATTGCCACCCTTTTTCCGGGCGGCCTCGGGTTTGGAGACGAAACCTGTCACACGACACATCACCGTATCGGCCTCCACAGGCAAGAGATCCTGACCATACTGTTTGCCAAACACATCGGTGATACGCTGACGCAGACTACTGGGCTTCAGATTCATCAGCTCTGCCCCATTATGATGGAAAGTGAAATGGATATCGGGATACACCAGCGCAATACGCTCATAGGCGGTGAGGATATTGTTCAGTTCGGTGGCATTCGACTTCAGGAACTTCCTACGGGCAGGGACGTTATAAAAGAGGTTCTCAACACGGAAATTACAACCCACAGGGCAGGCCACAGGCTGCTGGTCAATCATCTTCGAACCGGCAATGGTAAGCTGGGTTCCAATCTCGTCAGTCGCCATACGGGTCTGTAGTTCCACCTGAGCCACAGCAGCAATCGATGCCAAGGCCTCACCCCGGAAGCCCATCGTATGGAGGGCAAAAAGATCATCGGCCTGCTTGATTTTCGACGTCGCATGACGCTCAAAAGCCAAACGGGCATCCGTCGACGACATACCACAACCGTCGTCAATCACCTGAATAGAGGTTCGACCGGCATCAACCACAATCACATTAATAGTCTTGGCCCCAGCGTCAACTGCGTTCTCCACCAATTCCTTAATAACAGAAGCCGGGCGCTGAATTACCTCACCAGCAGCAATCTGGTTGGCAACACTATCGGGCAAAAGATGGATTATATCAGACATAACGACCCACTATTCACTATTAACTGTTCACTATTCACTTCCTTTTCGGTCGCCAATTAAAGATATCATAGCGGTTCAAAGGACGTACATAATCATACCACGCAAAACCCTCCAGACGTTTCTTGGCTGGAGGAATCTGGTTGGGCGGATACATGGTACCCGACGTCTTTGGTGTCCAAACACGCTCTAACTTACGATCCTTCAAGAACATACGCATCTCCGTAGTTTCCTGATAGTTATAGATGATAGCCACAGAGTCGCCTTCTTCGAAATAATAACCAATCAACACATTGTCCTTGGCTTGCGTCTCGTGGATCTTACCATCAACAAAATAGGCAAACATCTCTTTCGACGACACCTGATTATACAGAGTGGTATCACTCTTCAACTGCTGGATAGAAAAAGCATTACCGATAACGTGGGCACGGTTGATGAGCGAATCTTTCATGAAAACATCGATTTGGTCGCCCAACAACTGCTGGTTATAGTTCCAGACAATGGGATCGAAATACATCGTCATACAGGAATCGAGGGAATTGTAGACCAACGAATCGCAGACGGCCTGCACATCAGTACGATAGGCACGAACATGATGATAGGCGTGGATCTTACGGTATACGGAGTCAGTCTCGATATTAAAAGTGACAACCTTCAGGGTATCAGCATGCATAAACAAGGAATCGCCCTGAGAATAATCAATGGCCACGGCGGAGTCCGTACACAACGCATAACCGGTATTCTCCCAGTATTCACCATAGTTACCGGTCATCTTGTTCTTGTTAACAGAATCCACATAAATAACATTGCGGAAAGCCTGACTGAAACCCATCTTACTGTCGTAATAGACACTATCACCCACCATCGACTTGCCCTGATTGCGGAGAACAGAACGGTTCATCAACGTAGCCTGGTCTTTCTTTGTGTCGTAATAGCCTTCTTCAGAATAGATATGACTGTTACCCGAGATAATGTCCGAAGGACCAACGATATGGGCAATGGAACGGGCATTGTCGTAATAAAGGGTATCGGTGGTGAGATAGAACTTCGGACTCTTCATCTTCACATCGAAATTGAAGACCGACATTTTACTCTTCGTATTATACTCTCCCCAGTCAGAGGTCAACGTGGTCTGGCCATCCACCATCTTACCACCTTCGAAGAAATAGGCATTGTCATACAAACGGTCAAAGTCGAGGGAGTCGGTATAGAGCGTGGTCTTACGGTTTTTGAGCACCACGTTATATCGGGCCCTCGCCATCTGCTCGTTACCATCATAATAGGCATAATCAGAGGTCAACGAGAGAGTGTCGCCCTGATACATCCGCACATGTCCGAAGGCCTCAAACGAATTGCTGGCCTCATAGAAATAGGCACTGTCACAATAAAGACGGGCACCGACATGAGTAAAATGGACCTTCCCGTTGAGAATCGTGGCGTCAGGGTTCTTATATTGGTCGAAATGGAGGACATCAGCATGTACAAGATAGACACGCTTATCCTGAACGGCACGACGTGCCGGACGCTTTCTGGCAGGACGTTTCTTCTGGGCCTCAGCACCCGCCACGGCCAAAAGAAAAACAACTATCAGAAAATACACAATTTTCTTCATCTGTTCTACCTCTATTCTACCTCTACGCTTCGCCCTAGCTACGCCCTTGCTACGACCTTGCTACGACCTTGCTACGTCGAAGCTACTTAAACCACCCTTCGTACTCGAATTTACAGTCGCGATAATTATCGTTCAAACGGGTATAGACCGACTTAATCTTATCAACCACCCACTGATGAATACACTCTTCATTGCGCTTATTAAGCACGACATCCTTCATCACCTGGAAATCTTCCGTGATAGAAGCCTTATGACCATCCACACGGTTCTTCAACTTGACGATAGCACAGACGGTCTTACCACGCTGGTTGATCATTTGAAAAGCCTGCGAGATCTGTCCTACCTGCATGGTATCCACCACTTTGGCCACCTCCTGAGGCAACTCCTGCATCTGGAACTTCGAAGAGATACGGCCCGTCTGCATATTGGTATTCGACATCAAACCCTTGTTATTACGCGTATCCTTGTCATCAGACAACAGACTAGCGGCCTCCTCAAAGGAGAACTGTTCTTTGCGGATATCAGCTGCAATAGAGTCCAGACGATCAATCGCTTTCTCAATAGCCTCATCAGAAACCACAGGCTTCTTCAAAATATGACGCACGTTGACTTTGTCACCACGCTTCTCCACAAGTTGGATAATATGGAAACCGAACTCCGACTCCACAATCTTCGAGATCTTCTTCGGATCAGTGAGATTGAAGGCCACAGCAGCAAAGGCGGGATCAAGGGTAGCACGACCCATCAGGCCTAATTCTCCTCCTTGACGGGCAGAACCCGGGTCTTCAGAATAGAGACGGGCAAGGGCCTGGAAAGTGGTCTCGCCTTTCGTCACACGCTCCGTATATTCACGTAACTCTTCCTTCACACGATTGATCTCCTCAGGGTCAATACGCGGCGTCAATGTCACGATCTGTACCTCCACTTCGGTAGGAACATAGGGAAGACTGTCCTGTGGCAGATTGCTGAAATAACGACGAACATCAGCCGGCGTTACAGAGATATCCTCTACCAGCTTCATTTTCATCTTCTGGATCTTACGACGGTCACGCATCTCCTGACGCAGTTCTTGACGCATCTGAGAAATCGTCTGGTGCTTGTATTCCTCCAAACGCTCACGGGAGCCATCCACCATCTCCAACCAATAGCTGATCTGCTGTTCCACTTCCTGAGCCACATCGGCTTCCGTCACCTCAATACTGTCGATATCAGCCTGATGGAGGAAGAGTTTGTTTACAGCGATCTGCTCGGGAATCGTACAATCGGGATCCCCACTCCACTTCACACCTTCCATAGCGGCCTGCATTCGCATAGCCTCTACATCTGATTTCAACACAGCCTCATCGCCAACCACCCAGATCACCTCGTCAATCACGGCGTGCTGTGGTACGGAGAGAGCGGAGTCTGCTGGTACCTGACCTGGCATCGACTTCGGGGCATGAGGAATAGATGCAATACCCATAAAAGGCACTGCCAGAAAGAGGGCGAATATTAGATTTCTTGTTGTCTTCATTAATGCTTATTTACGGTTTTCAAAACATCCTTATTCACAGAGAAGGAATATTTTTGCCGGAGGTCATATACCCAAGCCTTCTCCAACATATCCTGATAATCAGCAACCACCTGTCCGCGTACGTCTGTATAGTTCTCAGGACGCTTCAGTTTCTTGCCATAGACGGCTGAGATGGGGTAATCCTTCAGTACTGCTGCCTGCTTGTCGTTGGCACCGTCCTTAGGAGCGGTCTTGAAGACTTCCGTATCAACAAGTGCATTATCACCTGGTTTGAAGATACCGATTTCCACACGGATACGCACCACAGAGTCTGGATTGAACGTTGAGCGCAACTGATCTGCCCACTGGTCGAAAGGCAACTTCTTCACACATTTCTTCACAGCCTTCACATCAGCCTTATCTCTCACATGATAGGCAATACCCTTATAACGGGGCTCAGACCAGACGTAGTCCTTCTGATGATCCTTGAAATAGGCCTGCAGACCGGCTTCGTCGGTACTGCCCTTGTCCCAGACCACCTGTTTGCTAATCTCATAGAGCAACAAACCATCGTGATATTCCTTCATCAGGTATTTCATCTCTGGATCAGCAGCCGCCAACGAGTCAGCACGACGGTCCATCACCTTCTGTGCAGTCAGCGAACCGGAAGAGGCATCCACCTCACTCTTGACACGCTGCTTGGCAATCTGCTCACGGATACCCTGCTGCTCGATGCTCTTCACAATCTGGGTCTTCAACGAATCGAAGGGCTCCAATTGCTTACGACCTTTCATCAGAATCACATGCCAACCTGCGGGCGACTGCACGGGTTGACTCATCTCACCTGTCTGCAAGGCATAGGCGGCATCCTCAAACTCCTTGAAAGCCTGATTGGGACCAATCCAATAGGGCAGTTGTCCGCCATTGGCACCTGTCGACTTATCATCGGACACCTTCTTGGCAAGCTCAGCAAAATCAGCGCCACCTCTCAGAGCCTTATAGATAGAGTCGATGCGCTGCTTGGCCTTGTTCTGCTCAGTCTGGGTAGCCTGCGTAGAAACCCTGATCATGATGTGAGCAGGCAATATCAAACCACGGGGACCTATTTGTTCCTTGGCACGGTCATAGGTTTTCTTAGCTTCCACAAGCACATCAGCATCAGTGACCATCGTAGGACGCACCTGCTGATCACGATACATGGTATATTCCTGCTTGAATGAGGTCAGCGTATCATAATGAGCATCGAGGGCGGCTGCCACCTTCAACTTATAATTGATGAACAGGTCCACATACTCATCCACCGACTTCTTGTCAATCACATCGGCACCATTGTTCTTGTTGTAGGAATACTCAAACTCAGAACGGGGCACAGGCACACCATTGACAGTCATTATAATCGGATCTGTCTGAGCTACTGCGGCAGTGCTCATCAGACAGGCCGCCAGGATCATCTTTAGCTTCATCTGCTTAATTCGTATAATTCGTTGTTCTAAAATCAATCGTTGGGACGCGAATAGTTCGGAGCCTCACTGGTAATGGTAATATCATGCGGATGACTCTCGTTCACACCAGCATTTGTGATGCGAGTAAACTTCGCATCGTGCAGTTTCTCGATGGTAGCGGCACCACAATAGCCCATACCGGAACGCAGACCACCAACCATCTGATAAATCACCTCCTGGACGGTTCCCTTATAGGGCACACGACCAGCGATACCCTCGGGCACCAGTTTCTTCACCTCCTTGGTATCTCCCTGGAAATAACGGTCCTTAGAACCGTGTTTCTGCTCCATAGCCTCCAAAGAACCCATACCACGATAGCTCTTAAACTTACGACCATTGAAGATAATGGTTTCACCTGGACTCTCCTCAGTACCGGCAACCAACGAACCGACCATCACACAGGAACCGCCAGCAGCCAAGGCCTTGACGATATCACCAGAGTAGCGCAGACCACCATCAGCAATCAAAGGTACATCAGTACCCTTCAGGGCACTATAGACATCGTAGACAGCACTCAGCTGGGGAACACCCACGCCGGCAACAACACGTGTGGTACAGATAGAGCCAGGTCCAATACCGACCTTCACAGCATCGGCACCATTATCCACCAACATCTTGGCAGCCTCACCAGTAGCCACGTTACCTACTACAATATCGATTCCGGGGAAGCATTTCTTAGCCTCAACCAATTTTTCGATAACAGACTTCGAATGCCCGTGGGCCGTGTCGATAACAATCGCATCAGCTCCGGCATCCACAAGGGCCTGCATACGGTCTAAGGTATCAGCTGTCACGCCCACACCGGCAGCCACACGCAGACGACCTTTTTCATCCTTACAGGCCATCGGCTTGTCCTTGGCCTTTGTAATGTCCTTATAGGTAATCAAACCTACCAGATGGTTGTCCTTATCGACAACAGGCAACTTCTCAATCTTATTCTTCTGCAGAATCTCCGCAGCTGATATCAGGTCGGTCTGCTGATGGGTGGTCACCAGATGATCCTTCGACATAATCTCATCCACAGGACGATCCAACTGACGCTCAAAGCGCAGGTCACGGTTGGTTACGATACCCACCAACCGCTTGTCATCGTCTACAACAGGAATACCACCGATATGATACTCAGCCATGATATCCAATGCCTGGGCTACGGTCGAACCGAGGGGAATGGTCACAGGATCATAGATCATACCATTCTCAGCACGCTTGACAATAGCCACTTGACGAGCTTGCTCCTCAATCGACATATTCTTGTGGATCACTCCGATACCTCCCTCACGGGCAATAGCAATCGCCATCTGCGACTCCGTCACGGTATCCATAGCTGCCGTTACAAAAGGAACGTTCAACTGGATATTCCGAGAGAAGCGGGTTTTCAACTCTACCGACTTGGGTAACACTTCCGAATAAGCGGGAATTAAGAGGACATCGTCGAATGTCAGTCCGTCCATCACGATCTTGTCTGCAATAAATGAAGCCATAAAATCTACCTTTGTTTTAAATATTGCGTGCAAAGGTACAAAAAAAGAAATGAATAGAGAATAGTGAATAGCGAAAAGTTACGATACCTTGTTATTTTTTAACTCTTTCTGCCTAACTCTTCACACTATTCACTGTTAACTATTCACTAATCTTAGTTCGCCATTTCCGATAGGAACTTAATACGGACGAGTCTGATCTCATCCTCCGAATAATCGCCGCCTAACTCATCCTGGGCCACACTCAGGCGATCGGTATCCGACTCCGAGAAATAATCATAAATATCATCGATATGGTCCTCATCCATCACCTCTTCAAGGAAATAGTCGATATTCAACTTAGTACCGCTATAGACGATAGCCTCTATCTCCGACAACAACTCATCGAAATCAATACCTTGAGAATTGGCAATATCATCGAGGGCCACCTGACGGTCGATACTCTGGATAATCTTCACCTTCAACATCGATTTCTTGGCGACCGTACGTACACGCATGTCCACCTGACGCTCAATCTCGTTCTCGTCGCAGTATTTCTTGATGAGATCCACGAACTCCTTCGCATAGGGTTGCTTTACTTTTCCTTCACCCACACCTTGGATATTCTTCAACTCTTCGAGTGTCACAGGATAGTCGGTGGCCATCTGATCGATACTCACATCCTGGAAGATGACATAAGGTGGACGCTCCATCCGCTTCGATACCTTCTTACGCAAGTCGCGCAACATTGCGGCTAACGTGGGATCGAGGGCACCTGCCGCACCTTCGTGCTCACTACTATCGATCTCGTCGCTGAACTCGGCATCCTTCACAATCATAAATGACTGCGGATCCTTCAGGAATTTTTTGCCAGCAGAGGTAATCTTCAAGATACCATAGTTCTCCACCTCCTTCTTCAGATAGCCCATAAGCAGTGCCTGACGGATCACTGGGTTCCAGATTTTCGGATCGTCATCTTCCCCAATGCCAAACTCATCAAGCTCATGATGCTTGTGGGCAATAATCTCCTCCGTCTCCTTACCGATGATAAAATCTATCACATAGTCCGAACGGAAATTCTCTTTTATGCGCTGAATCACCTGCAAGACCGTCACCAACTGGTTCATGGCCTCGATCTTTGTCTTCGGATGCAGACAGTTGTCGCAGTTGCCACAGTTCTCCCGGTCATAAATCTCACCAAAATAATGCAACAGCATCTTCCTACGACAGACACTGGTCTCAGCATATGCAGCCGTCTCTACGAGTAATTGTCGGCCGATATCCTGCTCGGCCACAGGCTTACCCTCCATAAACTTCTCCAACTTATCGAGGTCTTTGCTCGAATAGAAGGCCAGACAGATACCCTCACCACCATCGCGACCAGCACGTCCTGTCTCCTGGTAATAGCCTTCAAGCGATTTGGGGATATCGTAGTGGATCACAAAACGCACATCGGGCTTGTCGATACCCATACCAAAGGCAATAGTAGCCACAATCACGTCAATATTCTCCATCAAGAAATCGTCCTGCGTCTGGGTACGTGTGGGAGAATCGAGACCAGCATGATAAGCAGCCGCCTTGATATCATTGGCTCTGAGGATAGCCGCCAACTCCTCTACCTTCTTTCGTGAGAGACAGTAAATGATACCACTCTTACCCGGATGCTGCTTGATGAAGCGGATAATGTCTTTATCCACATCCTTCGTCTTCGAACGCACCTCATAGTACAGGTTCGGACGGTTAAACGAGCTTTTGAACTCCTTGGCATCCAAAATACCTAAGTTCTTCTTGATATCCGAGCGCACCTTATCGGTAGCCGTAGCCGTCAGCGCAATGATGGGCGCCTTTCCGATCTCGTTCACAATCGGACGGATACGACGGTACTCCGGACGGAAGTCATGTCCCCACTCCGAGATACAATGAGCCTCATCGACGGCATAGAAAGAGATTTTCACCGACTTGAGAAATTCTACGTTTTCTTCCTTCGTAAGCGACTCGGGCGCCACATAAAGCAGTTTTGTGATGCCTGCCTGAATATCCGACTTCACCTGATCGATAGCTGCCTTATTCAGCGATGAGTTAAGATAATGAGCTGTGCCTTCATGCTCACTCAACTGTGAGATGAAGTCCACCTGATTCTTCATCAAGGCAATCAGTGGCGATATCACGATAGCTACGCCGTCCATCAACAGCGAGGGCAACTGATAGCAGAGCGACTTGCCGCCGCCCGTGGGCATCAGCACAAAGGTATCCTTGCCATCCAGCAGATTCTGGATGATTTTCTCTTGGTCACCTTTGAATTTGTCAAAGCCGAAATACTTCTTCAGTGCTTCATGCAGATTGGCTTTTTTCGTCATATCATTTCCTTCTTTCGTTTGTGTAATAGGCTTGTAGCAGTTGTTATCTTAGGAAGCCAGCCGCTGCAGTTGCGACTTCTCCAATTGCTGCAATGCATACTTGGCTGTCACTTCAAATTTCTTAACTTTCTTTGACGGAATCTCAAACATCGTATCCATCATCACAGTCTCCACAATAGAACGCAGGCCACGGGCACCGAGTTTATACTCTACGGCCTTGTCAACAATCACTTTCAGCGCCTCCTCAGTAAACGTCAGTTTGATACCATCCATCTCGAAAAGTTTCTCATACTGTTTTACAATGGAATTTTTGGGTTCGGTAAGAATCTTGGCCAAGGCCTCACGATCGAGCGGATCTAAATAGGTCAGAACAGGAAGACGTCCAATAATCTCAGGTATCAACCCAAATGACTTCAAATCCTGAGGCACAATATATTTCATCAGATTCTCCTTGTCAATTTTTGCAACATTCTGTACCGAATTATAACCCACCACATGCGTATTCATTCTTTGGGCAATCTTACGCTCAATGCCATCGAAGGCACCACCACAGATGAAGAGGATATTTCTCGTATCCACAGAGATATACTCCTGATCAGGATGCTTACGTCCACCCTTAGGCGGCACGTTTACATTGGTACCCTCCAACAGCTTGAGCAATCCCTGTTGCACACCCTCACCACTCACGTCACGGGTGATGGAGGGATTGTCGCTCTTGCGAGCTATCTTGTCGATTTCATCTATAAAGACGATACCACGCTGGGCTGCAGCCACATCATAGTCGGCCACCTGCAACAGACGCGTGAGGATACTCTCCACATCCTCGCCCACATAGCCAGCCTCAGTAAATACAGTGGCATCGACAATGGTAAAAGGCACATCGAGCAACTTGGCGATAGTACGTGCCAACAAAGTCTTTCCTGTACCCGTAGAGCCCACCATGATGATATTACTCTTCTCAATCTCCACACCGTCCTTGTCAGCGGGTTGCTGCAAACGTTTATAGTGATTGTAAACAGCCACCGAAAGGAAGCGCTTGGCCTGATCCTGACCAATGACATACTGGTCCAGATAGTCCTTGATCTCCACGGGTTTGGGCACAGACACCGTCTGTTTACCAGAACGGCGGTTGCCGCTAGCCTTAGGAGCATCCGTGAGATTCTCCTGCACAATACGATAGGCCTGCTCCGCACAGTTCTCGCAGATATAGCCATTCACACCCGTGATGAGCAGTCTGCACTCCATTTCCGTCCTTCCGCAGAAGCTACATGCCTTCTTTACCATTATTTCTTTCTTGTAAGAACATTGTCAATCATACCATAGGCCTTGGCTTCCTCTGCCGTCATCCAGTAATTACGGTCAGAGTCAGCATACACCTTGTCATACGGGGTGTGAGAGTGCTCGGAGATAATGGTGTAGAGTTCCTTCTTGAACTTCAAAATCTCCTTTGCTTCGATCTCGATATCCGATGCCTGGCCCTGCACACCACCCAGAGGCTGGTGAATCATCACACGACTGTGAGGCAGTGCCGAACGCTTGCCCTCGGTACCTGCCACGAGCAGTACGGCTCCCATCGAGGCTGCCATACCTGTACAGATGGTGGCAACATCACTGGAGATAAACTGCATAGTATCGTAGATTCCCAAACCTGCCGTCACACTGCCACCAGGCGAGTTGATATAGATACTGATATCCTTACCTGAGTCAACCGAGTCAAGATACAACAACTGTGCCTGCAACGTATTGGCAGTATAATCATCAATCTGGGTACCCAAGAAAATGATGCGGTCCATCATCAAACGCGAAAAGACATCCATCTGCGTCACGTTCAACTGACGTTCCTCAAGGATATAAGGATTCAAATACTGTGCCTGCGCCTGCATCACTTCATCGAGTGTCAGGCCATCCATGCCTAAATGCCCTATGGCATATTTCCTAAAATCATTCTTCATAAGCTTCTTCACTTTTCACTTTTTCACTATTCACTTTTCACCACTAAAAAAGGGTTCTCGACCTTTTTACCTCGTGATTGGGACACAAAGATAAGAAAAAAAGTCGATAACCCTTCAAAAAAAGGAGTTATTTTTTCGTAAAAATACTTATTTTCCCTCCATCATCTTATTAAACTCGTCTAAAGTGACCGTTTTTTCGTCCAGTTTGACAACTGTCTTTAGCTTTTCGGTCAGTTTCAGATCAACAGCACGATCCACAAAGCCATCGATATTCTCGCGCTTTTTCAACTGCTCCTCAGCATAGTTTTCAAGCACGTCATCAGGCACATTAGCCATACCATACTGAGCAAACTGTGCACGGACAGCCTCCTTGGCCACACGCTTCACATCCTCGTCCTCAATCTTGATTTCCTGAGCGGCTACGATCTGTTCCTTAATCAAGTGCCAGGCCAGTTCCTTGATACTTCCATCAAAGTTCTGCTCCACATAGTCTGCACCCTTGTCCTTGTTGTTCTGCAGCATCACGCGCTTCAACAGGGCCTCGGGGAACTCTAGTTTACCTACCTTCTTCTCCAGATGAGCACGCACATCCTGCATAAACTTATAATCACTGCTACCCACAAACTGAGCCTTCAACTGCTCAGCAATCTTCTCACGGAAAGCCTTCTCATCTTTCACAGTACCCTCACCGAACACACGGTCGAAGAGCTTCTGGTCAACCTCAGCAGGCTGGAAGTGGCGGATCTCAGTCACCTGGAACGAGAATTCGCTGTTCATATCAGCAACGTCTTCCTTCTTCACCTTCAACAGGGCAGCCACCTCGGCATCGTTGTCGGGATAGGCCTTCTTCGGATTGAAAGTGATGATATCACCGGGCTTACAACCATCGAAGAGTTTTTTCTGCTTGTCTTCCTTGATATAGGCGGGCATGATCATACCACTCTCAGTGGTGATACCACCCTCGAGAGTGTTACCCTTCTCGTCGAGCTGACGCAAATCACCAGTAATCGTATCATTACCGCTGAACACCTCAGCCTTCACAAACTCACCACCCTGTGAGGCATACATCTGTACCTGCTGATCAATGAGTTTGTCGTCAACATCAATTGTATAATAAGCAATCTTATCCTTTCCACTCAGAGCCACCTTGAACTCAGGGGCGACGGCGATGTCGAACACGAAGGTCAGCTCACCGTCCTTCTCGAAGTCCTGAGGCTGCTGCTTGTCACTGGGCAGAGGCTCACCGAGCATCTGGATCTTGTTCTCACGCACATATTCGTAGAGTTTCTCACCCATCAGGCGATTTACCTCGTCCACCTTCACGGCTGTGCCGTACTGCTTCTTAATCATACCCATAGGAACCATTCCTGGACGGAAACCTGGCACCTGGGCCTTCTTACGATAGTCTTTCAGTGTCTTTTCAACCTTCTCCTGATAGTCTGCAGGCTCAATGGTCATGGTCAACACGCCATTGATCTTATCAGGGCAATCAAATGTAATTTTCATCTTTCTTTATACCTTATTATATATAATACTCAAAAATTGAGGTGCAAAAGTACAAAAAAGAAGTGAAATGAAAAAGGTGGAGCCCAAAAACTTGCCCCACCTTATTATTTTTTAACTATTTTCCTCTTCCTCTTTCGCTTTGCGCTCCTCTTCCATGAGTTGGAAATCCTTTTTGCGCAACACGAACGAGTTCGTCAGGTACTTCTCTCTTACAATCTTATTCTCCGCCAGTTCCTCAGGCGATCCTTGGAACAAAATACGACCTTCAAACAACAGATAGGCGCGATCAGTGATGGTCAGCGTCTCATCTACGTTATGGTCGGTAATCAGGATACCAATATTCCTGTACTTCAACTTCCATACGATCTGCTGAATATCCTCCACAGCAATGGGGTCAACACCAGCAAAAGGCTCGTCAAGCATGATAAACTTCGGTTCGATGGCTAGACAACGGGCAATCTCCGTTCTTCTTCGCTCACCACCCGACAACTGGTCACCCTTGTTCTTTCGCACCTTGCCTAGACGAAATTCCTTGATCAGTTCTTCCAGTTTCTGCAATTGGTAGTCACGAGGCTTGCCCGTCATCTCCAGTACTGACAGAATATTATCCTCCACGCTCATCTTACGGAATACACTCGCCTCCTGAGCCAGATAGCCGATACCCGCACGGGCACGTCTGAATACAGGGTATTTCGTCACATCCTCATCACCCAGATAGATATGTCCCCCATTTGGCACAATCAGACCTGTGGTCATATAAAATGAGGTGGTCTTACCGGCACCGTTGGGCCCCAGCAGACCCACAATCTCACCCTGCTTCACGTTGAAGCTCACATCGTTCACTACGGTACGCTTGCCATACCGCTTCACGAGACCTTCCGTGCGTAGTATTAATCCTTCTGTTTCCATAATCGCCCGCAAAAATACTATATTTTTCTTAGATTCGACCGCTTATCCGCCAAAAAGTGCCAATTGTTTGGTATTATTAACGATTATCTTTGGCAGTTTGGGAAATAATGCCTACCTTTGTCGGCGATAAAGACGATTGACAGAGATGATCATCATCAGATATCTGACTATATTCGGACGCTATATGCAATTGATGGGACGGACATTTTCTGTTCCTGAGCGTATGCGCATGTTCTTTAAATCATATGTGAAGGAGATGGCGCAACTTGGCGTGAACTCCATCGGCATCGTGCTGCTCATCTCATTCTTTATCGGTGCCGTGATCTGTATCCAGATGAAGCTGAACATACAGAGCCCCTGGATGCCCCGCTGGGTAAGCGGCTACACCACACGTGAGATCCTGTTGTTGGAGTTTTCGAGTTCTATCATGTGCCTGATCTTAGCCGGTAAGGTGGGATCGAACATCGCCTCAGAATTAGGCACGATGCGCGTGACACAGCAGATCGACGCCCTGGATATCATGGGTGTCAACTCTGCCAGTTACCTGATACTGCCAAAGATCATGGGTATGCTCACCATCATGCCTTTTCTGGTAATCTTTTCGTCAGCCACAGGTATCCTAGGTGCCTACGCCACAGCCTACGTGGGGCATGTGCTGCCTCCCGACGACCTGACATTGGGCCTACAACACTCGTTTAAGTCATGGTTTGTGTGGATGTCGATCATCAAAAGTGAATTTTTCGCTTTTATCATTTCGAGTGTGCCGGCCTTCTGCGGCTATACGGTAGAGGGTGGCTCAGTTAACGTGGGTAAGTCATCGACGGATGCTGTGGTATCTTCGAGCGTACTCATCCTGTTTAGTGATGTCTTCCTAACTCAATTGCTGTCATGATAGAAGTAAAGGACCTGACAAAGAGTTTCGAAGACAAAACGGTGCTAGAGGGAATCACCACCGTGTTCGAGGACGGCAAGACGAACCTGATTATCGGTCAGAGCGGCTCAGGTAAAACCGTACTGATGAAGAACCTTGTAGGCCTTTTAGACCCCACAAGCGGACAAGTGCTCTACGACGGACGCGACTTTGTAGCCATGTCGAAGAAGGAGAAAGTATATATGCGACGCGAGATGGGTATGATTTTCCAGAGTGCCGCCCTGTTTGACTCGCTGACGGTGTTGGAAAACGTGATGTTTCCACTGGATATGTTCTCGACAATGACCCTCCGCGAACGCACCAAACGGGCTATGGACTGTCTGGACCGCGTGAACCTTGTGGGAGCAGAAGAGAAGTTCCCTGGCGAGTTGTCCGGTGGTATGCAGAAGCGCGTGGCCATCGCCCGCGCCATCGCACTGAACCCCAAGTACCTCTTCTGCGACGAACCCAACTCCGGCCTCGACCCCAAGACCTCACTCGTTATCGACGACCTGCTACACAGCATCACCAAGGAATTCAATATGACCACCATCATCAATACCCACGACATGAACTCCGTGATGGGTATTGGCGAGAATATCATCTTCATCTACGAGGGCCACAAGGAGTGGCAGGGTATCAGCAGCCAGATCATGCACTCCGACAACCAGCGCCTCACCGATTTCATCTTCGCCAGCGACCTGCTGAAAAACATGCGCAATCTGGTCTTAGAAAAAGAGGAGCAGCATTTAGTTAAAAGTTCCACTTAACGCCAAGCGTGGGATTGACGAAGAAGGTCTTGTCGTTGACGGTGTTATAGATGAAGTTGTTACTGATCTCTACCTCGGAACCTACACTGAAATGGTCGGTAAAATTATACCACAGCTGAGGCTCGGAGAGGATGACGAGCTGCCCATGACCATTAGCCTTTTGTCCGCGCCAGAAATCAATGAAACCAGAGAACGACATCTTTCGGTTGAGGAAATGGACGCCCCACACACCTGTCAACTGCATGCTGTTGTAAGCAGAATTGAAGTCGTAGTTCTTAAAAAAACGCTTGTAAAGCAACTGAAGCGACCAAGTGGCGGTGTAGTTGGGTGTATTACCATTGTAGGCGATACCTGCGAGGGCAGCCTGCTGATAACTGCCTGAACGGGAACCGAGACCACCATCATACTCTACGTGGATGGCGAAGGGCAGTTTTTTGGTGAGGTCAAACTCACGGGAGATCTCGGTATAGGCACCGAGCGTTTCTTTGCGACTGAGGTCAATGTCGACGAAGTAGTACCAAGAACCCCAGTTGTCGGCCTTGAACTGTTCGAGAGTAACGGTAACCTTCTGACGCCCTGCCTCTTCGTCTGGATAAAGGTTACGACCAAAGTCATAATGTGCCTGAATGTTTTGTGCACTGGCGGTAAAGGCGGTCAAAGCCATCATGGCAAGGGATAAGATTTTTTTCATCATAATTATTTTTTATTGTTGTTTAACTTTTCAATCATTAATCTGGCAGCGTTATCGGGAGCAATCTGCTCACCAAGGCGACGACTGACCTCTGAATAGCCTTCAAGCATCGTATCGCGTGCGGAGCCTGAGAGGATCTTGGCGAGTTCACCACGGATATGTTCGACAGTAAAAGTACGACCAAGAAGTTCAGTAACCACCTCACGATCAGCAATGAGATTGACCAACGAAACATATTTGACTTTGATCAGATGGCGACGCACAAAGTCGGCGATGACAGGCAAGGGGAGCTTGTAACACACCACCTGCGGCACACGGAAAAGACAGGTCTCAAGGGTAGCGGTGCCACTGGTAACAAGGGCAACATGTGCCTGAGAGAGCAGAGCGTAGGTCTGATTATAGACCACCTGCACCTTCCGGCCTTCAATGAAGGGGGCGTAATAGTCAGGCTCAATGCCCGGAGCTCCAGCCAAGACGATCTGGTATTCAGCCTCGTAAGGTTTCACGGCCTCGAGCATCGCAGGCAGGTTGTCCTTGATTTCCTGCTGGCGAGAACCTGCCAAAAGAGCTATTATCGGGGTACTCTGATGACTCGGAGTATTCTGAACATCAGAAGAATTCTTATACTCGCGCACTTCGGCAGCGGTAGGATTACCCACATAGTGAATGGGATAATGGTGCTTGCCCTCGAAGAAATCCACTTCGAAAGGCAGGATGGAGAAGAGTTCGCCAACATCGCGCTTGATATTTTTAATACGATACTCCTTCCAAGCCCAAATCTTCGGAGAGATATAATAGTAAACAGGTATATTTGTCTTGGATTTTACAAACTTCGCAATCTTCAGATTAAAGCCAGGATAGTCGACAAGGATGACACAATCAGGTTGCCACGAGACGATGTCATCCTTACATTTCTGCATATTCCTTAATATCGTAGGTAAATGAAGAAGCACAGGAATAAAACCCATATAGGCGAGGTCGCGATAGTGGCGTACACAAGTTCCTCCAACCGCCATCATCAAATCACCGCCAAAGAACCTAAACTGCGCATCGGAGTCAAGATTCTTCAACGACTGCATCAGGTGAGACGCATGGAGGTCACCAGAGGCTTCGCCAACTATCAGATAATATTTCATATCGGCCAGGCTTTTAGTTGGTCAAAGGCAGAGTAGGCGGTGAGGTCGATCTGGGTAGGAGTGATGGCGACGTAGCCATGATCGAGGGCCCAGCGGTCGGTACCCTCAGCATCAGGTTCATCATTGCGGTAGTGACCTACCATCCACCAGTAATCATAACCACGAGGGTGATGGCACTTTGATACCTCATTAAACCAAGTACCAAGAGCCATACGACACACCCTAACACCTTGGAACATGGGAGCGACAGGGAAGTTGACATTGAGACAGACGCCACGGGGCAAACCCTCACGGAGCACCTGGGCTGTAATGGTACGGATAAAGGGACGGAGAGGTTCAAAGTCAGCATCGTCACGATGGTCGCAAAGCGAGAAGGCCACCGAGGGGATGTATTTCATACAGCCCTCGAGGGTGACGCCCATCGTACCACTATAATGGGCATTGACAGAGGCGTTGTCGCCATGGTTAATGCCACCGATGACCATATCAGGTTGGCGTGGGCAGATCTCGGAGAGCGCCAATTTCACACAGTCAACAGGCGTTCCATTGCAGGACCATATCTCAACGCCCTCCCGCTGTTCACGTTTTTGGAGACGCAAGGGGATGGTAGCGGAAAAGGCACAGGAGTAGCCACTGCGGGCATCATCTGGAGCGCAAACAATGATGTCACCCACATCTGACAGCATCTCTACAAGACATCGAATGCCCTTCGACTGATAGCCGTCATCATTGGAAATGAGCAATAGTGGTCGTTTAATATTCATAAAATATCAATGATTTGAGTGCAAAATTACAAAAAAATATGAATTATGAATTATGAATTATGAATTATTTAGTAACTTTGTACCCAAATTTTCAATTAAGAATAAGGTAAAACAGAATTATAATGGGTAGAATTATTGCATTAGCGAACCAAAAAGGCGGTGTCGGCAAGACCACCACCACTATGAATCTTGGCGCCTCGCTTGCTACTTTGGAAAAGAGCGTACTGATTGTTGACGCCGATCCCCAGGCAAACGCCTCCAGCGGTTTGGGAGTGGATATCAAGGAAGTGGAATTTTCCCTATATGAATGTATCGTCAACAAAGTCGACGTGAGAGACGCCATCTACACCACCGATATCGACAATCTGGATATCATCCCCAGTCACATTGACTTGGTAGGTGCTGAAATAGAAATGCTGAACATGGAAGGCCGGGAGAAAATCCTGCGACAGGTATTGGAGCCAATCCGAGATGAATACGATTATATCCTTATCGACTGCTCGCCCTCGCTGGGTCTCATCACCGTGAATGCACTGACAGCAGCCAACTCGGTCATCATCCCTGTACAGTGTGAATACTTCGCTCTGGAGGGTATCAGCAAACTGCTCAACACCATCAAAATCATTAAGAGCAAACTGAATACATCTTTGGAGATTGAAGGTTTCCTGCTGACAATGTATGACAGTCGTCTTAGACTGGCCAACCAGATTTACGACGAGGTGAAGCGCCATTTCCAAGAATTGGTATTCAAGACTGTGATACAAAGAAACGTAAAGTTGTCAGAGAGTCCGAGCCACGGTTTGCCCGTGATCCTCTATGATGCCGACTCAACTGGCAGCAAGAACCACCTGGCACTGGCCAAGGAGATTATTGGTAAGAACAGTTAATATCGACAACAAAAACGACACAATTAAGACATGGCTGTACATAAGAAATACGACCGCAACGTGCTGGGCAGAGGCCTGGACAACATTGGAGATGGTAAAGGCAAAGGTCTGGACGCGCTTATCAATACGAAGGACGTCGAGACAGAAGGCAGTTCGAACCTCAACGAGATTGCCATTGAGAGAATAACGTCGAATCCCAATCAGCCACGTAGGGAGTTTGACGAAGAGGCTCTGACAGAGCTAGCCAACAGCATCCGCGAGATTGGCATCATCACCCCGATTACTCTGCGTCAGATGGCCGATGGCAGATACCAGATTATCGCTGGTGAGCGTCGTTGGAGAGCTGCCAAGACCGCAGGTCTGACCACCATTCCCGCCTATATCCGTACGGTAGAGGACGAGGGCGTGATGGAGATGGCATTGGTAGAGAATATCCAGCGTGAGGACTTGAACGCCATAGAGATTGCCCTCGCCTACCAGCACATGGCCGACTCCATCGGCATGACACAGGAGAAAATCTCGGAACGCGTGGGCAAGAGCCGCACTTCTGTCACCAACTTCATGCGTCTGTTGAAATTGCCCGCACAGATACAGATGGCATTGAAGAACCACGAGATAGACATGGGACACGCTCGTGCTTTACTGTCAATCGACAGTCCGTCTGCACAGATAAAACTGTTCAGGGACATTCAGAAAAACAACTACTCTGTACGTAAGGTGGAAGAGCTGGTAAAGATCATCAAAGACGGTTCCGACCTACAAGCTGCTAAAAAGGCGGCAGCCCAAAAGACTCGTCTGCCAGAAGAGTTTAATACCCTGCGCAAACGACTGGCAGATTTGTTCCAGACAAAGATACAAATGACCTACACCCCCAATGGAAAGGGAAAAATTACCATCGGTTTCGACAGTCCAGAAGAGTTGGAGCAGATTATGAACACCTTTGATAAAATATCAAATTGAGACGCTATATAAATATACTAACAAGACGGTCTGTGGCCGTCGTACTACTGTTATTGACGACTATTGCGGGTTTCACCCAGGAAGTCGATGACGTACCGGAGGACAGCATCCTTACAGACAGTCTTGCCTCAGACAGTATCTTCGCCATTAGCAACGATGTCGAGTCACTGATTGAGGATCATTCCACCGACAGCCTTTTCGCCGACAGTCTGCAAAAGCAACTGAACACGATGGTCGAGGCCACACCACCCTTGAAGGTAAAGAAAGACTGGACCACGTGGAAACCCGACCCCAAACGAGCCCTCTGGTTGGCAATCGTATTCCCTGGTGGCGGTCAGATCTATAATCGCAAATACTGGAAGCTGCCCCTAATCTATGGCGGCTTTATGGGTTGTCTGTACGCCATGAACTGGAATAACAACATGTATAAGGACTACTCACAGGCCTATCTCGATATCATGGACGATGACCCAGGCACCGCCAGCTATAACAGCTACCTTCACTTGGGTGCGAAGATCACCGACTCCAACAAAGACCGTTATTCGCAGATCTTCAAGAGCAGAAAGGATAAGTACCGCCGTTGGCGCGATCTGAGCTTCTTCGTGATGGTGGGTGTATACGCCCTCTCCGTAATCGATGCCTACGTAGATGCAGAACTCTCGGTATTCGATATATCAAAGGATCTGAGTCTGAAGGTGGAACCCACCATCATGAATAACAATTCATCGAACAACCCGCTTCAGTCGGGGGCACTGGGTCTCAACTGCAGTTTAAACTTTTAAAGTGAAAAGAATTGAATATGAAGAAGAAATTAATATGGATACTACTCGCGCTGTTCCTGATCGGTTCTGGAGGCATAGCCGAGGCACAAGTGGTGAAAAAGAACGTTAAGGAAACTCCCGTCGTCATTGAAGAGGAAGACGAGGAGGAGGATGAAGAGGACTACGATGACGAAGAGGACGATGGCGACCTCGACGAAGAGGATGACGATGACGTAGTTATTCCCATTGAGGATGAAATCACCGTCACCGACAAGGAAGGCAACGAGGAACTTATCGAATTCCCCGAAGCTATGACCTACGATCTCGACAGTCTGCTGAACCTCTATATGTCGAAGACCTATCTCACGGGCACCAACGATTGTGAGATGAAGGATGTCAACCCCACCTATTCACGTGAAGTTTATATTGAACGTCTCAGCAGGATACCCTCCGTCATGGAACTGTCCTACAACGATGTGGTGCAGAAATTTATCGACCGCTATGCGGGGCGTCTGCGCTATTCTGTCAGTTACATGCTGGGCGCTATGAACTTCTACATGCCGGTATTCGAAGAAGCCCTGGAGGCTTATCAACTACCCCTTGAACTGAAATACTTACCTATTATTGAATCGGCACTGAACCCGAAAGCCGTGTCGAGAGTAGGAGCAGCTGGTTTGTGGCAATTCATGCCCGCAACCGGAAAGCAATACGGTTTGGAACTAAATTCCCTTGTCGACGAACGTCGCGACCCTGTGAAGTCATCCTATGCCGCAGCGCGGTATCTGAAGGCCCTATATAGAATCTTCGGCGACTGGAACCTAGTGATTGCTGCCTACAACTGCGGCCCGGAGAATATCAACAAGGCCATTCGCAGGGCCCGTGCCGCCAAAGGAAAGGCCCAAGAAAACGATGTGCTTTCCCCTGCAGACAAGGATTACTGGCATATATACCCCTATCTGCCTGCAGAAACGCGCGGCTATGTGCCGGCCTTTATTGCAGCCAACTATATCATGACCTATTACTGCGACCACAATATCTGTCCGATGACCACCCGTCTGCCTGCTCAGACAGATACTGTCGTCGTCAGACGTAATGTCCATCTGGAACAAGTGGCCGCCGTATTAGGACTCGATATCGACATGCTGCGATCGCTTAACCCCGAGTACCGTCGTGATGTCGTTCCTGGACTCACCAAGCCATCGGTTATCCGTCTGCCACTGGCTGATACAGGACGGTTTATCGACAACGAGGACTCTATTTACAACTACCGTGCCGACGAGTTGCTCAACAAACGTTTGGAGGTGACCATCAATGACGATGTGCCCACTTATACGAAAAAGTCCAGTAAGAGGGTGAGCCGCAAGAAGAACAGTCGGGCTAAACGCAATAGTCGTGTAGTCAGGAACAAGCGCACCACAGCCCGTAAGACGACTACCAAGAAGAGGACCACCGCCAAGAAAAAGGCGGCTCCTAAAAAGAAAGCCCCAGCCAAGAAAAAGGCCCCGGCTAAGAAATCACGTAGAAGGAGGTAAACAACTATGGACGAAGACAAAATTCCTCAAGAAGAGCTCGATGAAAAACTGGTAAACGACGCATTTCAGGAGCTGCTCGACAGCTACCTATCTTCCCGCCATCGCAAGAAGGTGGACCTCGTTACCAAGGCTTTCAACTTCGCTCGACAAGCACACAAAGGGGTTCGGCGCCTGTCGGGTGAGCCCTATATCATGCACCCCATTGCCGTAGCCCTCATCGCCTGCAAAGAGGTGGGTCTCGGCTCTACGAGCATCTGCTCGGCATTGTTGCATGATGTGGTCGAGGACACTGACTACACAGTAGAGGACATTGAGAATATCTTCGGTCCAAAAATCGCGCAGATTGTCGATGGCCTGACTAAGATCAGTGGTGGAATCTTCGGCGAACAAGCCTCAGCACAGGCAGAGAACTTCAAAAAGTTACTGCTCACGATGAGCGATGACATCCGCGTGATCTTGATTAAAATATGCGACCGTCTGCACAATATGCGCACGCTGGAATCGCAACCTGCTAACAAACAATATAAGATTGCGGGAGAGACCCTTTACATCTACGCTCCGCTGGCCAATCGTCTGGGTCTTAACAAGGTGAAATCGGAACTCGAAAATCTGAGTTTCAGATTTGAGCATCCCGATGAATATGCCAGCATCTCCAAAAAATTGGAAACCACCCAGAAACAACGTGAGAAATTGTTTGAGGAGTTTACCAAACCTATCCGTGAAGCCCTTGATGGCATGCACATCCAATATGAACTCAAGCAACGCGTCAAGACCCCCTACTCCATCTGGAACAAGATGCAGAACAAGCACGTCACATTTGAGGAAATCTACGACATACTTGCTTTGCGTATCATCTTCACCCCACGTGTGAGGGAAGAGGAGGTTAACGAGTGCTTCAATATCTATGTAGCTATCTCACGTATCTATAAGTCACATCCTGACCGTATGCGAGACTGGCTCAGTCATCCGAAGGCCAATGGCTATCAGGCACTGCACGTCACCCTGATGTCGAAGACAGGCCAGTGGATTGAGGTACAGATACGTTCTGATCGTATGGACGAGGTGGCAGAACAGGGATTCGCCGCCCATTGGAAATACAAGGACGGTTTGGAAGACGAGGAATACACCGAAGATGAAGCCGAGCTGAATGACTGGTTGCGTACCATCAAGGAGATTCTTGACGACCCTCAACCTGATGCCATGGACTTCCTCGACACGATTAAACTGAACCTCTTCGCCAGCGAGATCTTTGTATTTACGCCAAAGGGCGAGATCAAGACAATGCCCACAGGTTGTACGGCCCTTGACTTTGCCTTCTCCATCCACACTTTCTTAGGCAGTCATTGTATTGGTGCTAAGGTCAATCATAAACTGGTACCACTATCACATAAATTAAAGAGCGGTGACCAAGTGGAAATCCTCACCTCGAAATCGCAGCATGTCAGTCCTTCTTGGATCAATTTCGTATCCACCGCCAAGGCTAAGGCCAAGATTCAGGCCATCCTACGTCGCGACAACCGTGAGGTACAGAAAAAGGGCGAGGAAATCCTAATGGAGTTTCTCCAGAAAAACCAGCAGGAATACACACCTGCCATAGCCGATCGCTTGGCAGAATTCCACGATATCAGAAAACGCAATGATTTCTATATCGCCCTGGGGGAGAAGAAAGTGCTGCTGGGCGAAAAAGACATCGACGAACTGACAGGGAAAAACAAGAAGGACAATGAAGAAGGCGGTTGGTTGAAATATGTACCATTCATCGGTAGTAAAAAAAAGAAGGAAGAGCCGCAAAAGGAACTTTTCGTGGTACCAGAAAAGTTCAACCGCAAAAAACCCATCTTCATCACGGAAGAGAATATCAGCCAGTATAAGTTCCCTGGTTGTTGTCATCCCATCCCAGGCGATGACGCCCTCGGCTATATCGACAATAAGAACCAGATAGAGATCCACAAGCGCAACTGTCCTGTGGCTGCCAAGTTGAAGACCAGTTTCGGCAACCGCATCCTCGACATCAAGTGGGACATGCACAAGACCCTCTATTTCGACGCAACCATTCGTTTGGGAGGCATCGATCGCGTGGGTCTGCTCAATGAAGTGACGCAGATTATCTCAGCACAAATGAACGTGAATATCCATACGGTGAACATTACCTGTGAGGAGGGAATCTTTGACGGCAGCATTGAACTACGCGTACACGACCGCGATGATGTGAAGACAATTATCAACAACCTCAAGGGTATTCCCGATTTAAAAGAGATATCACAGATTATGTAGTAAAAATATAGGAAATGAAAATCAAATTACTATTAATACTATTCACTATACACTATTCACTTTTCACTGCAGCCGCAGGCAAATATGATAACCCTGATACTATCGTTGTAGCACGGGATGGAACCGGAGAGTTCCGTACCATAGACAAGGCCATAGAGGTCTGCCGCGCTTTCATGGACTACCATAAGGTTATATATATTAAGAAAGGTATGTATAAGGAGAAACTTATCATCCCACAATGGTTGCAGAATATAGAACTCTGTGGCGAGAATCGGGACGAGACCATCATCACCTACGACGATCATGCCAATATTAACAAGATGGGGACATTCCGAACCTACACCCTTAAAATCGAGGCCAACGACATTACCCTGAAGAATCTCACCATCGAGAATAATTCTGCTCGTCTGGGACAGGCTGTCGCACTTCACACTGAGGGGGATCGTCTGGTATTCATCAACTGCAGGTTTATTGGCCACCAGGATACCGTATATACGGGTATGCCCTACACACGACTCTTCTTCAAAGGCTGTTACATCTGCGGTACCACCGATTTTATCTTCGGTCCCTCGACAGCTTGGTTTGAGGACTGCACTATTGAGAGTCTTATCAATAGTTATGTCACTGCAGCCTCTACACCTGCCGATGCAGCCTATGGTTATATCTTCAATAACTGTCGACTTATAGCGAAAGCGGGCGTTGACAAGGTGTTTCTCGGACGGCCTTGGCGCGACTATGGTTATACGCTCTTTATGAACTGTGACTTAGGCGCACATATCCGTCCCGAAGGCTGGCATCATTGGGAAAAGCAACGTGAACAAACAGCCCGTTACTTAGAATACAACAATCACGGAGCCGGGGCTCAACCCCAACAACGCGTTTCTTGGAGCCGTCAACTCACCAAAAAAGAAGCTCAGCAGATAACACCTACCAAGGTATTTGTTCGTCAAGACAATTGGAATCCAATGCCCTAATAAAAAAACAGCTGGACTATTGAAGAAAGTCCAGCTGTTTTTTAAGGGCCTGCAGTTCTGAGCGCACACCAATAAGAGCTTCCAGCACATCGGCCTTTTTATCGACACCCTTACGGTTCTGATTCAGCATCTTCTTAGCCGCAGCCAACTTGAAACCACGCACTTTTACCAGATTATGAATCACACGAATCTCCTCAATATCTTTCTCCTGATACTGACGAATCTTAGCCGGACCGCTCACCTTAGGCCTCAACGATGGAAACTCCTGCTCCCAATAACGGAGCGTACTCTCATTCAGTCCAAACATCTGTGCTACTTCGCCGATGGTGTAATACAACTTGAGGTTTTTGTTCAGATTCAGTGCCATATCTTCAAGAATTTGCTGCAAAGATACAAAAAAAGCTAAAGATAACATAGATTATTCTAGTTTTTTTTTAATTTTGCAGCCGAAAATGGGTAGGCAAGGTAAAAGGATTGTATCAGCATGGCTACTGACATCGATATACGTATCGATGATGTTGTTGTCTGCCCTGCATCTTCATCAGCCAACGGAGAACACGGAAATTGACTGTGTAGAGTGTGCTCATCACGTCCACCACTCTGGTCATTTCATAGCTGCAGGTGATCATCTTGACAATTGTGTACTCTGCCAGTTCACAAATCTTGTCTATACACCAGCAACAAACCTGTTGGTTCCTATTTCTTTTGATTATACTATTCTGGCTTTATCAAGCGATTTCGATTTCAACAGTAGCGAGGTTAGCCAATACAAATCTTCCCGTGCTCCTCCTATCTTTTTGTAGATTCAGGAGACTTTTACACATTATTTATTATTATAATATTACACAGAATGAAGAAATTATATTTCATCCTGTCATTGTTTTGCATAGGCATGACTGTGACAGCTCAAAATGAACATCCACATAATCATCATAACCACATACACCCGAACGATTCCACCGATGTTTTCTACAAGCATCTGAAACTGAATGAGTTGGTCGTGACTGGTGTTACAGGTGATACTAAGTTGAAGAACTCGACGGCTCCCATCTCAATTGTATCTGGCAAGGAACTGCGCCAGACCACCTCAACAAACATCATCGATGCTATTGCCAAGCAACCTAGCGTCTCACAAATTACCACTGGTAGCGGCATTTCCAAACCCATCATCCGCGGACTTGGCTATAACCGAATCATCGTAATGAACGAGGGTATCCGACAGGAAGGCCAGCAATGGGGTGATGAACACGGCATCGAGATAGACGGACAAAACGTCAACTCCGTAGAAATTCTAAAAGGTCCTGCCAGCTTGATGTACGGCAGCGACGCAATGGCTGGTGTACTGATCCTGCACGGAGCTCCTATCCTACCAGAAGGAGAAATGAAAGCGCAAGTGTCAACTGAATATCAGACCAACAACGGACTTTTCGACTACTCGCTGAATATTGCAGGCCATCAGAAGCAATTCGTATGGGATGCCCGTTTCACAGACAAGATGGCCCACGCCTATAAGAACAAATACGATGGTTACGTACCAGGTTCACAATTTAAAGAACGGGCAGGACGACTGATGCTTGGCGTGAATGAGCGATGGGGACATTCTCATCTGACAGGAACTATTTTCCATCAAACACCCAGCATCATCGAGGGCGAGCGTGACGAAATGACTGGTGATTTAGAATGTGTAACCAGCGATAACAAAACCTACGCTAAAGCTCTGCCCTTCCAGCAGATCAACCATTACAAGGCCGTTTGGGACAACTCACTGAACCTGCCCAAAGGTTGGCTAAAGGCTATTTTCGGCTATCAACAAAACCAACGAAAAGAATATGAAGACTCAGAAGATGAATATGATTTATATTTCAAACTCCACACGATGACCTATGATGTGCGCTATCTCTCACAAGAATGGGATGGTTGGAAGATGGCCGGTGGCCTCAATGGCATGTGGCAGCAGTCGTTGAATCTGGGAGAAGAGTCACTCATTCCGGAATACAAACTCTTCGACATCGGAGGGTATGCCACTATCAGCAAGACAATGGACAACCTGACGCTTAACGGAGGTCTGCGCTACGACCATCGACATATCAATTTCCACTCACGTAATTTTGAAGGCATCTCTGGGAGCATTGGTGCTGTATGGAATATCTGCAGACATACTAACATACGTCTGAATGTGGCACGAGGGTTCAGAGCCCCCAATATGAGCGAGTTAGGCAGCGATGGCATCCACGAGGGAACACTGCGCTATGAGATCGGCAATCATGAACTAAAACCAGAATACAGTTGGCAGGCTGACCTCGGACTGGATTTTTCATCAGAATTAATCTCTGCACAAGTGGCAATCTTCGCCAATCGCATCGAAAACTATATCTTCGCCAAACGCATCAATGAGGTGATGGAAGAAGGATTCCTCACCTATCAATACATGCAGGGCGATGCTCGACTCCTGGGTTTTGAGGCAGGCTTTGATATGCACCCTGTGCATAGGATCCATTTCGAAAACACCTTCTCCTATGTTGATGCCCAGCAGCTACATCAGACGGAAGAGGCTAAATATCTGCCAATGACACCTGCCCCACGCTGGACGTCAGAACTAAAATACGAAATTACGCACCACGGACATACGACTTTCAACAATGCTTATGTCGCATTGGGACTGGAGTGCAATCTCGCACAGAACCACTATTACAAGGTGGATAATACGGAGACACGTACCCCAAGCTACACACTGTTAAGTCTTTCAGCTGGAACAGACATCAATATCCACCATAAAAAAATAGCAGAAATCTACGTCACTGCCGACAATCTGCTGAACCGAGCCTATCAAAACCATCTGAGTCGTCTGAAGTATTGCGATATCAACCATGCAACGGAACGTCAAGGTGTATACAACATGGGACGCAACGTTGTCTTCAAACTGGTGATCCCCATTTCATTGTAACATTTATCCCCGCCAGTGGCGGGGATAAATATTATAAATTTGCTAACTCTATCACCTTGTCAACGGCAGCAGAGAGACCATCGACATTCTTACCACCGGCTTGGGCGAAATGAGGCTGACCTCCGCCACCACCCTGAATGAGTTTGGCAGCCTCACGTACCATCTGACCAGCATTCAGTCCATGATCACTGACCATATCGTCGCTCATCATGATACTGAGTTGGGGTTTGTTGTTGTCATGAGAGCCTATAACACAAAGCAGAGAACCATCGACGGAAGCGCGAACCTTAAAGGCCAGATCCTTAGCTGCAGCCGGCGCCATGGGCAACACTGTGGTGATGACCTTGACACCATTCACATCGCGAGCCTTCTCAACCAAACGTTGAGCAGCACGTTCAACGGCCTGAGCCTGGAAGCCTTCTATTTCTTTCTTCATGTGGTCGTGCTCCTCAATATATTTCTGGATGACACCCTGAAGATCCTTGGCGTTGTTGAAGAACGACTTGATATTCTTTAGAATATCTTCCATCTGATAAAGACGCTCCTCGCAGTCCTTACCTGTGATAGCCTCGATACGACGGATACCAGCAGCCACACTGCTCTCGGTGAGAATCTTGAAGAATCCAATACGACCGGTACTTGAAGCATGGATACCACCACAGAACTCGCATGAAGGTCCAAAACGGACCACACGAACCTTATCACCGTACTTCTCGCCGAAGAGGGCAATAGCACCGAGTTTCTTAGCCTCATCAAATGGTACATCACGGTGCTCATCGATGTGGATATCCTGACGAATCAAATCATTCACCATACGCTCTACCTCGCGAATCTGTTCATCGGTCACCTTCTCGAAATGTGAGAAATCGAAACGAAGGGTATCTGGAGAAACAAACGAGCCCTTCTGCTCCACATGATCGCCAAGAACCTGCTTCAAGGCATAATCAAGCAAGTGGGTTGCTGTATGATTAGCTGCAGAGGCATTGCGCTTATCAGTATCCACACAAGCCATGAACTGGGCTGAAGGATCCTTTGGCAACTGCTTTACAATATGCACGGTCTGATTGTTCTCGCGCTTGGAGTCGATGATGTCGATGGTCTCGGCCTCGTTACAGATAACGCCACAATCACCGACCTGTCCACCCATTTCACCATAGAACGGCGTATAGTCAAACACCAGTTCATAGAACTCGTTCTTCTTCTGGGTTACCTTACGGTAGCGAAGGATATGACATTCATATTCTGTATAGTCGTAGCCAACAAACTGTTGTTCACCTGCTACCAACTCTACCCAATCAGAATTCTCAACAGCAGCAGCATTGCGAGCACGCTCTTTCTGTTTCTGCATCTCAACATTAAACTGCTCCTCATTGACGGTGAAACCATTCTCACGACAAATGAGTTCCGTCAAATCAAGAGGGAAACCATAAGTATCAAAGAGGCGGAAAGCCTGGACACCATCAAGTTCGGTCTTGCTCTCAGCTTTCAACTGCTCCATAGCCTTATCAAGCAGGGAGATACCTTTATCCAGCGTACGCAGGAAAGCATCTTCTTCTTCCTTCATTACCTTCGTGATGAGTTGCTGCTGCGCTTTCAGCTCGGGGAAAGCATCGCCCATCTCGTGAACAAGTGTCGGCACAAGTTTATAAAGGAAGCTTTCCTTTTGACCAAGGAACGTATAGGCATAACGCACAGCACGACGCAAGATACGACGAATCACGTAACCGGCCTTGGCATTCGAGGGCAGCTGACCATCGGCAATCGAGAACGACACAGCACGGAGATGATCAGCGCAAACACGCATGGCAACATTAATATCGTCCTGCTGTTTGGTGATTGAAGTCTCTTGCTCTTCCTCGAAAGTTACATATTTCAGACCTGTCAACTGCTGCTCAGCCTTGATAATCGGCTGGAACACGTCTGTATCATAGTTAGAGTGCTTGCCCTGCAACATACGAACAAGACGCTCAAAGCCCATACCAGTATCAATGACGTTCATGGAAAGTTTCTCCAATGAACCGTCAGCCTTACGATTGAACTGCATAAACACCAGATTCCAGATCTCAATTACCTGGGGATCATCCTGATTGACGAGGTCACGACCACTCTTACCTGAAGCCTTACGCTGCTCAGGAGTACGAGAGTCAACATGGATCTCTGAACAAGGACCACAGGGACCCGTATCACCCATCTCCCAGAAATTATCGTGTTTGTTACCATTGATAATATGATCCTCGGGTACGTGCTTGGCCCAATACTTTGCTGCTTCATCATCGCGAGGGATATTCTCCTCAGGCGAGCCCTCGAAAACTGTCACATAAAGGTCTTCCGGATTCAGTTTCAGCACGTCTACAAGATATTCCCAGGCCATATCAATGGCTCCTTCCTTGAAATAGTCGCCAAAACTCCAGTTACCCAACATTTCAAACATCGTGTGATGGTAGGTGTCATGACCTACTTCCTCCAGATCGTTGTGCTTACCTGAGACACGGAGACACTTCTGTGTGTCGGCACGACGACGTGGTTCCGGGTCGCGAGTACCGAGGATAATATCCTTCCACTGGTTCATACCTGCATTCGTAAACATCAGCGTGGGATCATCCTTGATCACCATAGGAGCTGAAGGTACAATAGCGTGCTGCTTCGACTCAAAAAACTTCTTGAATGAGTCACGAATCTCATTTGCTGTCATTGATGTATTGCGTTTTATTTCCACCTTATTTATAAATTGCGGGTGCAAAGGTACAAAAAAAATCCAAAAATGACCGCTTTCTCAGTTTTTTTTCGTACTTTTGCAAGCAAACTGAAGACCAAACAAATTATGGATGACGAAATAAAGGACGATGAGATCCTCGAAGAAGACGGTGGTGAGTACCAATCGTCAGAATTGGAGGAGGGCGTAGAGGGCCACTCCGACTACAAACCCGTGAACCGTTTCGATGCGGCTGCGGTACATCATCTATCTGGCATGTACCAGAATTGGTTCTTGGATTACGCCTCATATGTAATCCTGGAACGTGCCGTGCCTAATATCGAAGATGGCTTTAAACCCGTTCAGCGACGTATCATGCATTCCATGAAGCGCATGGACGATGGCAGATACAACAAGGTGGCAAATATCGTGGGGCACACCATGCAGTTCCACCCTCATGGCGATGCTTCCATAGGCGACGCCCTTGTACAGTTAGGACAGAAAGATCTACTCATTGATACACAGGGAAACTGGGGTAATATTCTCACAGGCGACAAGGCTGCTGCACCACGATATATCGAGGCCCGACTCTCGAAGTTTGCCCTCGACACCGTGTTTAATCCCAAGACCACAGAATGGCAACTCTCTTACGACGGACGTAATAAAGAACCTATATCACTGCCTGTGAAATATCCGCTACTGCTGGCTCAAGGCGCAGAGGGTATCGCCGTTGGACTTTCCTCAAAGATTCTGCCACATAATTTCTGTGAAATCTGCGACGCAGCTATCAGTTATCTACACGAACAGGAGTTCCATCTCTATCCAGACTTCCAGACAGGCGGCAGCATAGATGTCTCGAAATACAACAATGGCCAGCGAGGTGGCGTATTAAAGGTACGTGCCAAAATCGAGAAACTAGACCAAAAAACTCTCGTCATCCGGGAATTGCCCTACTCCAAGACTGTCGGAACCCTTATCGAGAGTATCACAAAGGCCATTGAAAAAGGGAAAATCAAGGCCAAGCGCGTTGACGACCTGACCTCGGCACAGGTTGAGATACAAATCCACCTGATGCCAGGCGTGTCAAGCGACAAGACCCTCGATGCCCTTTATGCCTTTACGGACTGCGAGATCAACATCTCACCCAACTGTTGTGTCATCGCAGACCAAAAACCACAGTTCCTGACGATTTCTGATGTTCTTAAACACAGCGTTGAGCGCACAAAAGACCTGATCCGCCAGGAGTTGGAAATCCGCAAGAACGAGCTGTTGGAACAACTGCACTTCTATTCACTCGAGAAGATTTTCATCGAGGAACGTATCTATAAGGACAAAAAATTCGAGCAGGCCCCGACCATTGATGCCGTCTGCGAACATATCGACGATCGCCTAACGCCATATTACCCCAGCCTTGTGCGTGAGGTAACAAAGGATGACATCCTCAAACTGCTGGAAATCAAGATGCAGCGCATCCTGAAATTCAACAAAGACAAGGCGGACGAATTGATGGCCCGTATCAAGGCTGAGATTGAGGAAATTGACCGCGACCTGGCAAACCTCGTGGAAGTGACGGCCAGCTGGTTCCAGTTCCTCAAGGACAAGTATGGCAAGGAGCATCCGCGTCTCACGGAGATCCGCAACTTCGACACCATTGAGGCGACAAAGGTAGCAGAAGCCAATCAGAAGCTCTACATCAACCGTACTGACGGCTTTATCGGCATGGGACTGAAGAAGGATGAGTTTGTGTGCAACTGCTCCGACATCGACGACATCATCATTTTCTACAAAGATGGTAAATACAAGGTGATCCGCGTAGCTGACAAGGTATTCGTAGGCAAGAACATCCTCCACGTGGCTGTCTTCAAGAAGAACGACTCGCGTACTACATACAACGTGGTCTATCGCGACGGCAAGAAAGGTTGGTACTTCATGAAACGCTTCAACGTGACATCAATGACACGCGACAAAGAATACGACCTGACGCAGGGAACGCCAGGTTCAAAGGTGATGTATTTCACTGCTAATCCCAATGGCGAAGCAGAAATCATCAAGGTGACACTCGATCCCAACCCCAAACTGAAGAAAATCTTCATTGATCAAGATTTCTCTCAGGTGATGATTAAGGGCCGTGGTTCGAAAGGCAATCTATTGACAAAGAATCCTGTACATCGCATAGGTCTGAAGAGTCATGGTCACTCAACCCTTGGCGGACGTAAAGTTTGGTATGACCCTGACGTGAATCGTCTGAACTACGACGATCACGGACGACTACTTGGTGAGTTCTACGATGAAGACCAGATACTGGTGATTCTCGATAATGGTGATTTCTATCTTACCAGCTTCGATCTAAACAACCACTTTGAACCCAACATCCTGCGTATTGAGAAATACGATGCAGACAAGGTCTGGACGGCTATCCTCTTTGATGCCGACAATCAGGGTTATCCCTATCTCAAGCGATTCCAGATGGATGCCTCAAAGAAGAAGCAGAACTGGCTCAGCGATAATCCCTCCTCGAAACTCATCTTACTGACAGACACCCCCTATCCACTCATCAAAGTCACCTATGGCGGAGTTGATGAGTTCAGGGGATCAGAGGAGGTCGATGCAGAACAGTTTATTGCTGTCAAAGGTTTTAAGGCCAAAGGCAAACGCCTCAGCACCTATCAGATTGAGAGCATAGAGGAATTAGAACCTGTCCGCTTACCGGAAAAAACCGACGACTCAGAATACTCTGACGACTCAGATGACCCAGAAGAAGACATCGACCCTGATGCTGGAAAAACTGAGCAACAGGTACGTGACGAGATGACTGGTCAGCTACGACTTTTCGATGACGAATGACATACAAATATAATAAATGTACACGCGCGATAATGACGGAAGAACTATTTTTAGCCCAAACATTTGGCAGAGTCAATAAAAATGCTTAACTTTGCACCCACTTTCCATAAAAAAACCATATGCGGAAGGCGCCTGTGGCGGAATTGGTAGACGCGCTAGACTTAGGATCTAGTGTTTATGACGTGCAGGTTCGAGTCCTGTCAGGCGCACTTTTCATACCGATATGACGTTTTTAAGCAGAAAATCGATAAAAATCAAAAAAAAACTTAAACTTTTCTTGGCAGTTTGAAATAAAATGCCTACATTTGCACCGATTTATGTGGAGAAATCATATATATATGTCTAATTATAATTTAAAAATCAATGAAAAAGAAAATTATTAATGGTATTCTCTTAGTGGCAATGCTGTTTGCTACTACGAGTGCATTTGTTTCTTGTAAGGACACTGATTCCGACTACAAGGCGCAGACGGATGCTCAGATTGCCAAACTCCAGAGTGATTTGGCTAGTTTGCAGTCTCTCGTAAGTTCTATTAAGAGTTGCAACTGCGACATGACGTCTATCAACAACAAGTTGGCAGCCCTTGAAGCAGCTATCAATGCAATCAACGTTCCCAGCCTCGATGGTTATGTAAAGACTGCGGATCTGCCCGATGCAGTAAAAGCTTTGTTGGCTGACTATTACACCAAGGCTCAGGTTGACGAACTGATTAAGGGCATCAACATTCCTGAGGGCCTGACAGAAAAGCAGGTAAAGGATTGGATTGAGGATGCACTGAAAGACTATGTCAAGAAGGGTGATGAAGGATCCGCTGGTCTGGACGAGGATGCTGTCAAGAAGCTCATTGAGGATGCCTTGAAAGACTATGTCAAGAAGGGTGAAGAAGGTACCGCTGGTCTGGACGAGGATGCTGTCAAGAAGCTGATTGAGGATGCTTTGAAGGATTACACTAAGACTGCAGACCTTCCCACTGTATTTACAAAGGAGGAGATTATTGACATCATCAAGGAGGTCATCTCAACCACAACATCTGACGTGAATGCAGTATACATCACTGAGGTAACAAGTCTTTCTGCTGATCAGGTGATTAACCCGATGTTCTCACTCACCACTCCGTTTGGTGTAGAGACAAATATCTTGCTGACTTATTTCGGTGACAAGGCAAGACGTGACCTTTACTTCCCCAAGGGATCTGAGGAGCCCATCGTATTCAAGGGTGAGTACATTATCGAAGGACTTGGCAATGCTGGTAAGATCTATGTAACTGTGAATCCCAGCTCTGTTGATTTCTCTGGTAAGACACTGAAGCTCGTGACCACTGGTGGTGAAGAGGGTCCTGTTGAGTTGACTCCGTTGAAGGCTTCTAACGAGAACCTCATGTACCTCACTCGTGGTGAGAATGCATTCTATGAGACTTTCGCTACTATTCCTGCAGAAAAGTTAGCTAAGGCTTACATTTCATGGGAGCCGGACAACATGGAGGACTTCAAGGAGCAGATTAAGGAGCTCTTCAAGGGTCATGCCGAGAACAAGAAAGAGATCGTAGAGATGATCAGAACCATTTACAATCTCGTCATCAACAACAATGTTCCCGCTTACCGTCTGCAGGCTGCTTGGGGTGAGGGTAATTACACTTACTCAAAGGCAAACATTGCAGCAGTTGCTATGAAGCCGCTGAGCTATAGCTTCGATCTTTCCGACGAGGCAGAGTATAACGGTGAGGCTATCACTGCTCTTGAGAAGTTGGAGAGCAAGTCTGTAAGAGTGGCTACCAAGACCGCTAGCACTCAGGCCAAGATCTGGCGCTTCCTCGACAGATTCAATATTTATGCTGACAAGGCATTCCAGAATATCAACTGGGCAATTCAGCCTACTCTGTTGGTTTCTGAAGGTGACGAGGTATCACATCCCGATGTATATGAAGATGTGAATACATTCACAAGATATAAAGCTGGTGAGATCAAGTTCCTGCCTACTTCATGGTCTGCAGAAGTTCTGGCTCCTGCCTTCAAGAAGTTAGTTGTTATCACAAGCGTTGACGGCACTCCTGTTAAGGCTGATGATCCTGTTAATGCTGGTCTGCTGGGTCAGGTTGTTCCTGGTAGCGTGAAGGAGATTCCTTTCACCATCGAGGCAGGAAAGACCTACAAGGTCCAGTACTCAGCTATGGACTTCGAGGGTAACATCAGAACCCTGAACTATGTCATCAAAGGTAGCATCAACTAATAATAGAGTTTAAAAAACTAAAGTGAATATGAAAATGAAGAAAACAATAATGTCTTGTCTGCTGGCACTGGGATTCCTCTCAGCATCCGCACAGGATCAGCAGCCTAAGACTGAATACGTTTTCAATCCTCACTGGTATGTACAGATACAGCCCGTAGGACTTCAGCACACGCTGGGTGAGGTTGATTTCGGTGATTTGAATTCATACAATGTTCAGGCCGCTATCGGTCGTCAGTTCAGCCCCGTATTGGGTCTCCGCCTCGCCGTTAATGGTTGGCAGAGCAAGGCTGGTTCTGAGATCATTAACGACAAGTATCTCTGGGATTGGAAGTATGTTGCTCCGTCACTTGACCTGACAATTAATCTCTCAAACGCACTCTGTGGCTATAACCCCAACCGTGTATTCAACTTCGGTCTGTTCCTCGGTGGTGGTGCCAACATCGGCTTCAGCAACGATAAGGCTGCTGATGCAAAGGATGCTATGGGTGCAAAGCATGGTGTGAATACACTGGAGTATCTTTGGGATGGTTCTAAGGTTCGCCCGTTCGCACAGGGTGGTATCACAGCTGATTTCAAGCTGAGCGATGCTATCAGTTTCGGTATCGAACTGAGTGCTAATACACTGAGCGACAAGTACAACTCTAAGAACGCTGATAACTGGGATTGGTATTTCAACGCCCTCGCTGGTGTGAAGATCAACCTTGGTCCTACCTATACCACCCGCGTTATCCCCGCTCCGGAGCCCGAGATTCGCTACGTAGAGAAGGTTGTTGAGAAGGTAGTGGAAGTTCCTGCTCCCGTTGCAGCTCCCGTTATCGAGCCTATCCGTCGTGATGTATTCTTCAAGATTAATTCTTTCAAGATTCAGGACTCAGAGGCTAGCAAGGTGAAGGATATCGCAGATTACCTGAACAAGTACCCCGAGTCAAAGGTGGTGGTTACAGGTTATGCTGATGCCGGTACTGGTAACGATAAGATCAACGATCGTTTGGCTGCTCAGCGCGCTGACGCTGTTGTGAAGGCTCTCAAAGAGCAGTACTCGATTTCTGCTGATCGCATCTCTTACGACAGCAAGGGTGCTCGCGTTCAGCCGTTCGCAGAGAACGATATGAACCGTGTAAGTATCTGTATTGCCGAGTAATCTGAACAAGAAACAATAACAATGCCCAACCCGGCGTCGGAATCGAAAGAGGAAGAACGTAGGGTTGGGCTTTTTAAATAAATGAACATGAAAAGAACATTACTTACATGCATAACTGCCTTGATGGCATTCCCGCTGTTTGCACAAAATGGCTACGATGGAGCTGGTTTCTACAGAATACAGAATCAGGGAGAAGCTGGTAGATACGTGTCCATTGAGAATGATAAAGTCAGCGAAGAAAGCAAGAAGATCAGTTTTGCTGGAGGAAAAAGTGTAAGTGCAAATATAGAAGCACTTAAAACTGTTAAAAGTAAAGATTCCAATCCAGGTACTGTCATCTACGTTTCTGGAAGCACCTCGGGGCTAACACTCGAAGCACAGGGAATGAACACAGACGAACTCTTAGCGAAGTTTGGTTATAGTGGATATAAATTAAAAATGAGCGGTCAAGGCGAGTTGAACACTTCATACGAAGGATATCAGATTGACTTAATTGACTTTGGCTATGATTATCCAGTGAAGAAAGATGCATTCTGCGCAGTAGCAACATTGAACTTCATTAGAACAAACACAATTAACAAATATGCCCTCTGGATTTTTAAGAAGATCGACAATGTAAACGAGTTTTTCGGTGTCAATCCAAATGAAGGAATAACAGACGGCAAGAAGTATTATACGACACTCTTTACGAGTTTTGCCTATCAGCTCTCCGAAGGAATGAAGGCATATTACATTGGTCGTCATTTCTATGACACAAACCATGTAGAAGAGCCCATTGCAGAGTTGATAGAAATCACTGGCGGAAAAATTCCTGCTGCAACACCTGTCATCATAGAATGTTCTTCAAGCAATGTTGCAGACAATAAGGTAACATTATTAAATGAGGATTTGACTCCTATCTCAGGAAATCCGCTAAAAGGCAGGGTATTTTGTTTTATTCCAGGACAGTATGAAGATCAGAACATGAAGAATGCCCTCGAATTTAACAAGAAAACCATGTGTGTACTTGGTATGAAGGATATTACCAGAGGGGATCGTGGTGAGACAACAGGTGCTAAATTGGTTTTAGTCACTGAATCAAACAACGACTACAACATCTCTTCATCACTTACCAATGGTTATATCCCCGCCAACAAAGCATACCTGCCTCTCAACAACATTAGCTCGTCAGAAGCTGATGCAATAGCCAAGAAAGGCATCAGATTGCTTCTTCCTGCTGACTATGACGTTGCTACCAGCATCAGTAAGGTCGTGAGCGAAGACAAAGTTGTCAAAGAAGGTATCTACACCCTCACAGGTGTAAAGGTTAAGGATACGAACTCAACAGAAAACCTTCCCAGCGGTATCTATATCATCAACGGAAAGAAACAAGTTATCAGATAATATCTGGAATCAATTTAGTCTAAATAAGAGGCTCTTCACAAATAATAAGAGCCTCTTATTTTTTGCTAAGAGGCTCTTATTATCAAAGCGGAAGGGCTTATTTGGAATATCAAAAGATATGATAGACAAATCTAACATCAAGGACGGGAAAAACCTTGAAATTCTTAGCCAGGCTAACATAATCACCTACTTTTCCTGAGATATTACTAACATCCTTAGTCAGATCAACACCTTCATGGGTCACTATACTAGGAGAGCCACCCCAGAACATGGCACCTAAATCGACTGCAATATGAAACTTATCATTATTTTTGAGCAGACGACCTCCATAACCCAGACCTAAATATGGTTTGAAAGCATTGGCTTTAACTTCTGCACGCACCATACCATCATCTCCGGGCTCCATCATATAGGGTGTACCATCATCATAATCACCGACATGCATACCCATTCGTCCATAACGGATAAAGCGATCTGCCATTTCTTCAATCAAGTCTGTTTCATTCAACTCCCAAGGACCGACAGAAATAACAGGAGGATAAGGCCAGCCCTCCGCATAGGAAGCCAAGGTCTTTTCACGCATCGTATTATAGATACCAACAGCCAGCAATGTCGGCATAGCCTCCGTAGCATTATATGCCTTTGCAATCCTTGATGGGCCTAAAAAGAAACCCGCTGTGACATGCCAACGCTTATCCTTTTGGAAGGGGAACACATCCACCAAAACTTTGAGGTTATTATAAGTAGGCATGCCTATCATCTCAACCTGATCCTCCACCTTGTAGCCTGTCACTTGCTCCAAAGCATCAGCCATCTTTTCGAACGTTGTCTCCACACGATTGCCATTCGCATCATACTTGCTTTCAGGCTTATCACCCACCTGGACACCGAAATACATACTTTTATGGAAAGAGGGCATAAAAGCATAGCCTACACGCAACTGAGCATAGTCGCCAACAGGGGTAGATACATCGAAGCCTATACCCGTCGTACCCAAGGTAATGGAAGCATCCAGATGGTTAAACATATGATATTCATCGAGCATCTCCCGTAAGGAGGAGCTCTGTGCTGATGCGGAAAGACCACAAAGGCCTACAAATACAGATAATACAAATCTTCTCATATGATGATTATTTCATTCTCCAACTTCCATTTCGTTCTACCATAGGTACAACGATTTCCTCATTCACAGAATCGCCAAAGCACAAAACCAGAAACACATTCGTATACTGCAATGCTGTATCAGTTACCGCATTAGAGACGCGAATGTCCAAGATACCATGATGGTCACGGTTCTGCTGCGCCATAAACTGGCGATAGCAAGTGAGCAACTGCTCGCGATAACCGTCAGGCAGGCTATCTGCCCCATCCTTTCCTTCCAGAAAGACCTCATATTCGCCATTTACCAAGTGCGTGTAATAGCCTTTTGCAGCGATGGAGGCCATTTCCTCTGGCGAAGGATTGGAACATGCCATACACAACAACAATGTCAAAATGAGAGCGGGCAGATACTTCATGCTATTTCTGGCGGATAAACACATTAATGGGTGAGCCGGTAAGCGTCCAGTTCTCACGAATCTTATTCTCCAAGAAACGCTTATAAGGTTCCTTGACATACTGGGGCAGATTAGCATAGAACACAAATGTGGGAATCTGTGTATCAGGAACCTGCGACACATATTTAATCTTGATATACTTTCCTTTGATAGAGGGGGGCGGGAAGGCCTCGATTAAGGGCAGCATCACCTCGTTGAGCTTCGTCGTTCCAATACGTGCCTTACGGTTCAGATATACCTGCTTAGCCGTCTCAAGCACTTTGAAGATACGCTGTTTAGTCAATGCAGAGGCAAAGATGATGGGGAAATCTACAAACGGTGCCATACGCTTACGGATGGCATTCTCGAAGGTATCAATCACCACTTGGCTCTTGTCTTCTACAAGGTCCCATTTATTGACGACCACCACCAAACTCTTATTATTTTTCTGTATCAGCTGGAAAATATTCATATCCTGAGCCTCAATGCCTCGTGTGGCATCGATCATCAGGATACAGACGTCCGAGTTCTCGATAGCGCGAATGGAACGCATCACACTATAGAACTCCAAATCTTCCGTTACTTTATTCTTACGACGAATACCTGCTGTATCCACAAGATAGAAGTCGAAGCCAAACTTATCATATCGGGTATAGATGGAATCACGTGTCGTACCTGCAATCTCAGTAACGATATTACGTTCCTCGCCAATAAACGCATTGATAAGACTTGACTTTCCTGCATTCGGACGTCCTACAACAGCAAAACGAGGAATACCTTCCTCAAGTTGGTCTGTAGTCTTCTCTGGCAACATCTCCAACACCTTGTCGAGCAAATCACCTGTACCACTACCCGTAGCAGCACTGATGCAATAAGGATCACCAAGACCAAGATTATAGAACTCATACTGGTCATAGAGATTTTTATTGTCATCAGCCTTGTTTGCCACAAGAAGAACAGGTAGTTTAGCACGACGAAGAATCTGTGCCACGTCCATATCCCAATCCGTCACACCATTCTTGATATCGCAGACAAAGAGCACTAAATCTGCCTCCTCCGTCGCAATAATCACTTGCTTACGAATCTCCTCCTCAAATATATCATCAGAATTGACAACCCAGCCGCCTGTATCAACGACAGAAAACTCGCGACCATTCCAGTCACACTTGCCATATTGGCGATCACGCGTGGTACCAGCTTCATCACTGACAATAGCCTGACGACTTTTCGTTAGTCTGTTGAAAAGCGTCGACTTACCCACATTGGGACGTCCTACAATTGCTACTAAATTTCCCATATTATTATTCCGGATTATATCCAAAATGATCCAATTCTCGCTCCGAAGAGCGCCAATCTTTATCCACCTTCACAAAGATCTCAAGGAAGATCGGTTTACCAAAGAACTTTTCCAGCGATTTGCGCGCTTCAGTGCTCACTTTCTTGAGTGCCACTCCCTGATGCCCGATGATAATACCCTTCTGACTATCACGTTCCACATAAATCAACGCATTGATATGAATACGTTTCTCATCTTCCTTGAAACTCTCCACAGCTACCTCAACAGAATAAGGAATCTCCTTATCGTAATAAAGCAGTATCTTCTCGCGGATAATCTCTGAGACGAAGAAACGCGCTGGTTTATCTGTCAGTTGATCCTTGTCAAAATAGGCTGGACTCTCAGGTAACAGCTCCTGAATACGCTTCAACAGCATATCGATACCAAACTTATTCTTCGCAGAAATCGGAAGAATCTCGGCATTGGGCAGGAGATCATGCCATTTAGCAACTATGTCACCTAACAGGCTCTGAGTACTCTGATTATTATGAGTATTCCGATTACTCTGAGAACCAAGTTCATCGATTTTATTGATGAGCAGGATGACTGGCGTACTCATCTTCTGGACCTTCTCCAGAAAATCCATATTTTTCTCTGGATTCTCCACCACATCAGTCACATACAGCAACACATCGGCATCCTGCAACGCAGACTCAGAGAAAGCCAGCATTGACTCCTGCAACTTATAATTCGGTTTCAGAACGCCTGGCGTATCCGAGAACACGATCTGCATATCATCGGTATTGACAATACCCATGATACGATGACGCGTGGTCTGCGCCTTAAATGTTGCAATACTGATGCGCTCTCCCACGAGTTGGTTCATTAACGTCGATTTGCCAACGTTTGGGTTTCCAACAATGTTTACGAATCCAGCCTTATGCATATCCTTTGTTTAGACAAAAAAACGCATCTTTCAAAAAGGATGCGTTTTCTCGTATAGTTTCTTTAAGTATTATTGGGCGCCGTCATATGCCCACTTGTAATAGGATGCCCCGTGGACAAATCCGGCTCCAAACGCGGTGAAAATCATATTATCACCTTTCCTTAACTTCGATTCATTCTCCCACAAAGCAAGTGGAATGGTAGCGGCACTGGTATTACCCAAATGCTCGATATTTACCATCACCTGATCCATGGAAAGATCCAAACGCTTTGCTACTGCCTCGATGATACGCAGATTGGCCTGATGAGGAACTATCCACTGGATATTATCCTTATTCAGTCCATTGCGCTCAGCTATCAAGGCACAATCATCGCTCATATTCGTAACAGCATAACGGAACACAGTACGGCCCTCTTGATAGAGGTAATGCAGACGATGGTCAATCGTGAAATGCGATGGAGGACAGACAGATCCGCCTGCCTTCATATGCAAGAACGGAAGACCTTTACCGTCAGCACGTAGATAAGAGTCCATCACACCGATGTTCTCCTCTTCCGAAGCTTCGAGAAGCACTGCTGCTGCACCATCACCGAAAAGCGGACAAGTCTGACGGTCTTTATAATCGACGATCGACGACATCTTATCGGCACCGATAACGATGACTTTCTTGCACCTGCCACTCTTTACCATCGATGCTGCCACATCGAGCGAATAGAGGAATCCACAGCAAGCGCCCCAGAAATCAAATGCGAAAGCATTCTTCAATCCAAGCTTACCAAGCACAATGCTTGCTGTCGATGGGAACTTATAATCAGCGGTCGAAGTGGCCACGACGATGGCATCAATACTGTCCGGATCAGCACCAGTCTTTTGCATCAACTGCTTGGCTGCCTTACGGGCCATATAAGAAGTGCCGAGTCCCTCTTCTGTCAGGATACGGCGCTCCTTGATGCCAACACGCGTCATAATCCACTCATCGTTGGTGTCCACCATTCTCGACAATTCCTCATTAGTAAGGACATAGTCGGGAATATAGCCACCAATACCCGTGATTACCGCGCTAATCTTATTGCTCATTATTCAGCAGCAACTTCGTCTTCCATCTTAATAGCCACCTTACCACGATAGTAACCGCATGTGGGGCATACTGTGTGATATACATAGTAAGCGCCGCAGTTGGGGCATACTGCCAGTGTAGGAGCTACAGCCTTGTCGTGAGTACGACGCTTGGCCTGACGAGTACTTGATTGTCTTCTTTTAGGATGTGCCATATTAATACTAAAATTTTAATTGTTATTTTTTAATTTCTCCAAAGCACTCCATCGGGGATCTATCGGTTGGTCGGACACCTCATCGCTGCTTCGGTCAGCTGAGAGTTCTTCCAGAACTTGACTCATCGCAGGGTTGCACTTGCCAGGTGCATGCACATGCTTGATGGGTATAGCCAGCACAATAAATTCATAGATGAGCCACGATATGTCGAGTATTCCTTCGTCCTCTGATACCGTAATAACATCATCTTCCTCGGAGTAGGCCGCACCAAGTTTCGCGACAAGACGATTATCAGTCTCAATAGGTTGGGACATATCGTCAAGACAACGGTCACAAGTTACGGTCACAGTGCCCTCGGTATGGAAGAGGAGTTCATAAAAGCCGGTCATCTTGCGTATAGACACCGACACATGCAAAGACCCTTGCTTCACTTCCGAGCTGTCAAGAGCGTCAAAAAACAGATGATTCAAATCAAAGTCCAAGGTTCTCACCTCGTCTTTCTGGTTTTTCAAATCTATCTTAAACTGCTCTAAACTACACATTTACTCGTTATTTGGGGTACAAAGTTACAAATATTTTCTCACATATAAAACACTTATTTGCTTTTTTTATGTTTTTCACTGCAATTCATTCTCCGATAACTCTGATAACCGCACACTTTCAACTCTTCTGTGCAGTTTTTTCCTCTTTTTCCAATTCTATTCTGAATGTTGTACCGACACCGACCTCCGATTCCTTCACGAAAATACGTCCTCGATGATATTCCTCAACTATTCGCTTGGCCAAAGACAGTCCCAGCCCCCACCCACGTTTCTTGGTAGTAAAGCCTGGTGTAAACACATTCTTAATATCCTTCTTTCTGATACCTTTTCCATTGTCGCTCACCTCAATCACCACATGATCCCCCTCGTCTGTCAGAGTCAAGTCAATCCTTCCGCTTCCCTCCATGGCATCAACGGCATTCTTACAAAGATTCTCTATCACCCACTCAAACAATTGTGGATTCATCTTGACGATAACATCTTGCTCAGGAACATGCTTGACTATTTCCACTTTCTTCGAGGTACGAAGATTCATATAATCTACCACATGAGAAAGTGCTTCATTCATTGAAGCATCAACAGGTTCTGGCAATGAACCTATTTTTGAGAAACGTTCTGCAATCAATTCCAATCGCTTCACATCCTTATCCATCTCTGGGATCAGTTTATCCTCTGGATAATTCTCTTTCAGGATCTCAATCCATGCCATTAGACTCGAAATCGGTGTTCCCAACTGATGAGCCGTTTCCTTGGAAAGTCCAACCCAGACTTTATTCTGCTCAGCCCTCTTCGATGCCAACAATGCAAAAATGGCCACAACCACGAAAATCATCACGATTCCTAACTGCCAATAGGGATACTGAGCCAAACGCTTTAACATCGTCGATTCATCATAGCAAACTAATTGATAGTCTTCGGTTTCTATAGAATCACCCAGATGTATCTTTATATAGTTTCCGTCATGATACATCCGCTTCCCATATTGCTGAACAAAAGCGTCAGAATCAATAGCCGTCTTAGCATCCATATCAATATTACGGTAATCTGTTACACGACCATCAGCGTCCATCACAATAACAGGAATCGTATTATTGCTCTGTATAACATTCAGTACAAGCGACATATCTGTATTCTCATCGGCATTGTTCAAAGCATTCAAAGCCTCTGCCCATGTTTCCATCTTGTGACGCTCTTCCATAGAAAGATCCCTCACTAGGAAATGAGACACAAGCAGTGATACAACAGCAATCACAATTGCTGCAATCACAAGGAAAATCTTCGTTTGTCGTATTCTGTCAGTCCACTGCATACAATATAATAAACGAAAAAGCCCCAAAGATATTGTATCCTCAGGGCTTTTCTTATAAAG
>CAMKRS010000012.1 GCA_946415245.1 uncultured Prevotella sp.
CCCAGACGACGGCATCGTTGGTGGCATCGGGGAGCACCTCGCCCCACTTGGTCTGAAGCTCGGAGATGCGCAGATTGATTTCCTTCATGCGGGCCATCTTGTCGTCGGGCAGGAGGGCTCCCTTGCGGACAAACTCCTTGTAGGTCTCCTCGAGGAGTTTCTTGTCTTCGCCCTCGAGGGTTTCGTATTCGTTGTCGTAAACGGTCTTGACACGCTCGAAGAGTTTCTTGCTGAAGGCTATCTCGTTTTCGAGGTCGGTGAGCATGGGCTGCACCTTCTTCTCGATCTCCTGGAGGGCGGGGGTCTTGTCGGCCTCTACGAGGGCGAAGAACACGCGACTCACACGGTCGAGGGCCTTGCCACTCTCCTCATAGGCGAGGATGGTGTTCTCGAAGGTGGCGGAGTCGGGATTGTCGACGATGGCAGCAATCTCGTCGCGTGTCTGCTGGATGGCGGCCTCGAAGGCGGGCATGTAGTGGGTGGAGTCGATCTTGCTGAAATCGGGGGCTCCGAAGGGTAAGGTACTCTCCGCCAGAAGCGGGTTCTCACGCTGTGCCTGCTGACAGGCGCTGAACTGCATCGTCAATGCGGATGCGACTCCTAAACTCATAATTGTCTTTGATAACTTCATAAAATTCTACTATATTTTGTTATTATCTCATACAGATTTATTATTTCACACAGATCTCACAGATCTCACAGATTTTTTCAGCTCATTAAAATGAGCTCAGAGAACGATACGGTGAATGCCTTCTTTCATATCATACTCACCGAAATTGACCAGAAGTCCAATATGTTTATTCATCAGTTTCAGGTAAGTCTTTGTCTGCTTAAAAAACACAGGTTTCAACTCCTCTACCGATTTCAACTCAATGATCACCTTATCTTCGATTAAGAGGTCTAACCTCAAGTCAGTCTTCAGCACATTACCTTTGTAATTAATAGGTACTGGCTTTTGGCGCTCAACCTTCAGTCCGCGCAGTTCGAGCTCATAACATAAGGCTTCCTCATATACAGACTCCAGAAGTCCAGGTCCGAGATCGTTATAAACGTCCCAGATGGCTCCTCTAATCTGATATGTCAATTCGTTTTCTGTCATTTCATCTAATATTCACACTGAATTATATATTTCATACAGATCTCACAGATTTAATAATCCTCTAGATTATGGTGAGACATTCGTCGCTTGCGACGACTATCTGTGAGATCTGTGAGATCTGTGTGACATTATTAATCTATTCATCGGGGAGGAACAGGGGATCTTCGGGCATCACCATGATAGGCTTGGTGTCGAAGGCCTTGAGAAGATTCTCGGGCACGTATTTCTTATTCACCACGAGACGGAACATATACTCACGGAACCAGTCGGCAGTCATGATCAGATAACCCTGCTGGCCACTGTCCGTACCCCAGGAATTCTCCACCTTCCACTTGATGGGTTTGCCAGCTGCATCGAGGTCGACAGCAGTCAGCGTCATCGCATGCGTAGAACCACTGTCGAAGGTAGAGATGCGCTGCGCCTTGTCCATACCGAAAGTGGTGCCGAAGAGGGAACCATAGTCGAAGTTGTCGAGCGAGGCATAGCCACGGGGACGATCCAGCAGCTTGCCTACATCATACGAGCTGTAAAGCTTTCGTCCGTCCTTGAGCGAGGCGATGGCAAGTTTCTCGATCTCCTCCATGGGGAGATTGAGGTATTTCCAGTTGGTGCCATCGTAGACATGACGATCGTACTCCACCTCGTAGGTCTTGAAATACTCACGACGAGGGTCGTTCATCACCATGATGAAAGTGCCGTTGATGGGACCTCCCACCACCTCCTGATAGAACGACAGGGGCGTGTATTCCTTCGGTTGTCCGAGGGGTTTGCCATTCTTATCCTTGAAGGCATAGGTGAACTTCTGCGTGGGTGTGCCCAGCGTCAGCTCGAGCATGTGGTAGATCTGAGCGAGCATCTCGGTCTTGGCCTTGGCGATGTCTGCGGGCTTCTGTTTCTTGGCCACCATATCGCGCAGCTGCAGTCCGAACTCACGCAACTTCGAGGATATCAGACTGCGGGCCTTCGAGGTGTTCTCGCTGGTGTAGGTCTCTGGCTGCACGTCAGCAGGCACAAGACCGTATTTAGGTGCGAGGTCGGCCACACCACAGAACGTGCCACCATCACCGATGGGATAATGGAAGAAGAACTGCACACGCTGGTTGTCGATGGGATCTTTCGCCGTATCGATGACACCCTGCAACATGAGGTTCGACTTCTCCAACTGATCCCAGAAGAAGAGATAGCCCTGCGAGAACTCCACGCTCACGGAGTCGTGCTGCAACATGTAGTTGGAGCGCAACACATTCAGACCACTGAACATCCAGCAGCGTCCTGACGACTTCTGGTTGGTGATGGTCTGCTTACGGGTTTCGATACTGAAATTCTTGTCGATGGGCATCGCAGCAGCCTGGTAGTTCTTGGCCAGCACATCGATGCTCACACCAGAAAGGGCGTTCGACAGCGCCTTGCCTGCCTGACAGTGCTTCTGCCCCTTCTGAAACTCCTGGAGCATCTCCTTCGAGATGCCTCCGCTCTTGGTCTGTGCAGAAACGGTCATCAGCCCTCCTGCCAGACACAAGGTGAAAATGAGATTCTTTTTCATCTATTTATACCTTTATTTAATAACTAATATGGGCACAAAGATACAAAGAAAAAACCAAATATAATATATTTGATTGAAAAATCTTGCAGATGTGGCTTTTTTTGTGTACTTTTGTCGCCAGTATGGCAAAAGAACAGTCAAGCGTAAGGGAAAGGCAGCGCGTGGACCTCGATGAGCCGCGACGCTACAAGGTGACCATCTACAACGACGACTTCACCACCATGGAGTTTGTGGTGAAGATCCTGAGGGTGGTGTTTTTCAAGAGCCAGGCAGATGCCGAGGCCCTGATGTTGATGGTGCACCACTCCGACAAGGCCGTGGTGGGCATCTATTCCTACGACATCGCTGTGTCGAAGGTGAACAAGGCCACGCAGATGGCCCGCGACGAGGGATTCCCCCTGCGACTGACATACGAACCCGAAGAATAACGAGAAGATATGGATATCTACTATACGCAAAAGGTGAACCAGGCCTTTAACGACATGCACGCAGCGGCAGAGAAATACCGCCACGAGTTTACGACGCCCGAGCATTTCATCTATGCCCTGCTGCAACAGTATGAGTTCAACAAGTCGCTCATCGACTGGGGTGTCGACCTGAATATCGTGAACCAGAGTCTGACGGACTATTTCGAAAAGATGGAGCGTGTGCCTGAGGAGGTGGGCGAATACACCATCGGCACCAGCGAACAACTGCGCGCAGCCCTGCTCGCTGCCTATCAGATCGTCAAGAATTCGAGTGCGCAGTTTATCTACGTGCCGCATATCGTGAAGGGTATCCTCGGCCTGAAAGAGTCGTATGCCGCCTATCTGTTGAAGCACCTGCTGAAAGAGTATGAGCAGGACTTCATGAGCGAGCTGGTGGCGCGCTATGAGGAAGACCACGATCAGGTGAGCACAGACGACGATGATCTGGACGCAGAACAGGACAAGGAACCCTGGCGCAAGATGGTGACCTGTCTGAACGATACCTATATGCTGCACAATCCCCTGATTGGCAGGAAGGAAGAGCTGCTCAGGACCATCCAGGTGCTTTGTCGTAAGGAGAAGAACAATCCCCTGCATATCGGAGAGCCTGGTGTGGGAAAGACGGCTATCGTCTATGGTCTTGCAGCATGGATCGACACCAACCATCCACAGATACCTAAACGTCTGAAAGGCAGTAAGATATACCAGCTTGATCTGGGCACGTTGCTCGCTGGCACCCAGTTCCGTGGCGATTTCGAGAAACGCATCAAGGAGGTGATGGACGGCATCATCAAGGAGTCGGATAATAACATCGTGTATATCGACGAGATCCACAACCTCGTGGGGGCTGGTGGCAACAGCGAGGGTACGATGGATGCCTCGAACATGCTCAAACCCTATCTTGAATCAGGGAATATCCGCTTTATCGGCTCGACGACCTACGAGGAATACAACCGTCATTTCTCGAAGTCGAAAGGTTTGGTGCGTCGCTTCCAGCAGATCGACATCGCAGAGCCCTCGATCGCAGAGACACTCGAAATCCTGAAGCAGTTGAAAAAGAGCTATGAACAGTTTCATGGGGTGTATTATGCAGACAAGGCGTTGGAGTTTGCAGTCAACGCCAGCGCGAAGTATATCAACGAACGATTCCTGCCTGATAAGGCCATCGACCTGATAGACGAAGCTGGGGCCTATCGCGAGATGAATCATCTCTACGGACAGAAACGTCAGACGGTAGACAAAGCCCTCGTGGCAGACATCCTCGCGAAGACCTGTAAGGTGGATGCATTGGCAATGAAAGAAGATGACAATGCTGCCCTCGAAACACTCTACGAGCGCATCAGCAGTAAGATCTACGGACAGGATCAGGCTGTGCGCCAGGTGGTAGAGGCGGTGCAGTTGTCGAAGGCAGGACTGCTCGATGATGACAAACCCCTCGCCTCACTCTTGTTTGTGGGTCCTACGGGTGTGGGAAAGACCGAGGTGGCCCGTGTATTAGCTAAGGAACTTGGCATTGCTCTGGTGCGTTTCGACATGAGCGAATATACGGAGAAGCATACGGTGGCAAAGTTGATTGGCTCACCAGCAGGATATGTGGGTTACGAGGATGGTGGCCTGTTGACGGATGCCATCCGTAAGACGCCCAACTGCGTATTGTTGCTCGACGAGATAGAAAAAGCCCATCAGGATATCTACAATATTCTTTTACAAGTGATGGACTATGCAAAGCTCACTGACAACAAAGGTCGCAAGGCTGATTTCCGCAATGTGATTGTCATCATGACGTCGAATGCGGGAGCGCAGTATGCGGGTCAGGCGAACATCGGATTCTCAGGCAACGTGAGTCGTGGAGAGGCGATGCTGAAGCAGGTGAAGAAGACCTTCAAACCCGAGTTTATCAACCGTCTTTCGGGTACGGTGGTGTTCAACGATATGGACCGCACGATGGCCACACTCATCCTGCACAAGAAGCTAGGTGAACTACAGGAGAAGCTTACTGCCAAACAGGTGGAGATGACACTCACTGACGAGGCTTTCGAATATCTGTTGAAAGAGGGCTTCACCAAGGAATACGGCGCCCGTGAGATGGACCGCGTGATAACTGGCAAACTGAAGCCTCTGCTAATGCGGGAGATACTTTTCGGAAGCCTGAAGAAAGGTGGTACAATCACAATATCAGACGAGAAATTAAGAAGTTAAGATAACAATCATATATTTAAACAACGGATTTCACAGATTTCACGGATTAGCATCCACAAAGCAATCCGTTTAATCCGTAAAATCCGTTGTCGTTATCTCTGACTCAGACTTATTTCTTGGTTGTCGTTTTCTTGGTTGTGGTGGTCTTCTTAGTGGAAGTGGCCTTCTTAGCTGTCGACGTCGTAGCCTTCTTGGCCGTTGTTGTCGTCGTGGTCTTCGGCTTGTAATACTTCAACGCCTCAGGCATCCAACCCTGGATATTCTGTATACGCGTAGCATCCGATGGGTGATCACTCAGGAACTCAGCCGTCTGATTCGATGACTGTGCAGCCATGCGCTGCCAGAAGGTCGTAGCCACCTGTGGGTCATAACCTGCCATCGCAGCGAAGATCAGACCCATGTGGTCAGCCTCCGTCTCGTGGTTACGCGAGTATTTCAGATTCTTGAAGTTAAAGCCCTGTGCCACAATGGCTTGCACGATCGACTGCGTGTTGGTTCCCATACCCAGAGCACCAGCCACCATCGAACCGATCTGCAGACCATACTGCTGCTTCATCTGCGTGCTCATCTGCTCAGCAGAGTGACGGGCCACAGCGTGTGCAATCTCATGACCCAGCACAATGGCGAGCGAAGCCTCATCCTGCGTCACAGGCAACAATCCCTCATACACACAGATCAGACCTCCAGGCATACACCAGGCATTCACCTGCTTGTCCTGCACCAGGTTGAAAGTCCATTTGTAGTTCTGAACATCATTCGACAAACCATTGGCATTCAGATAGTTAACCACTGCATTAGCCAGGTTCTGCCCTACCCGCTTCACCATCTGCGTATTGGCCTGATTGGTGGAGAGCTTGGCGGTCTTCATAAACTCTTGATACTGCTGGGTGGAGAGGCTCAACACCTCACCATCGCTGACCATCAGCGTCTGCTGGCGCCCTGTGATGGGCACCGTGTTGGTAGTGCCACAGCTGACAAACACGGCTGCCACTACGGAAATCACGAATAATTTCAGACTTTTCATACTGCTTTTATTGTTTAGTAATAACGATTCTGCCTGCAAAATAAGCAAAAAAATCTGAGATATGCAAGTTTTTGGCACAAAAATAGAGGCATCCCTTCCGGAATGCCCCTCTCTTGGTTGATTAATTTTAATTTTTACTTACTTGTTAAGACCATGGTTGTTAATGGTGGTGTTCAGCAACATCAGGTAGGTGTGACTCTGCTTGTCGTTCAGCACGTAACGCATCCAGGCTACGTTCTTCTCGAGAGCCTTCTTTACCATTTCCTTGCGCTGGTCGTCGTTGTAGTACTGTGCAGCAAACATCATCTCAGCGTTGAAGGTCTGATAGATGTTGTCAACAGCCTCTCTCTGATCAGCAGTCAGCGACAGAGCCTCAGCAAGTTTGTTCATATTGCAGCTCATGTCGTAAGCGGCTACGTTGTTTACACTGTTCAGGTTCTCACCTTCAGCAAATGCTGTGGTCATGCTCAGCATTGCTACCATTGTCAAAATCATCTTTTTCATCTTTTTACCCTTTCTTTTCTTTACTCGGGGCGTGTGTTAGTTTGTTATCCTGTTTGCCCCTACTTAAATTAATAATGTTATCCTGAAGCGCAGCCCTTTTGGCTTACGCCGCTTTCCCGTTTAACGGGACAAGCTCAAATATCCTGTATGTCTTTTGACGGTGCAAAGTTACGGCGAATTTTAGAACATAACAAGTCTTTTTACGGAATTGTGTACGCAAACAGCCCTTTTGTTGACCCATGTCAATGAATGAGCCCAATAATGAAAATTTTATATTTTCTGCCGAAAAAGGCGCATTTTCGGATTAAAATGATTACCTTTGCAACCTGAATCATATATATATAATAAGGTATGGAGAAAATTCCCAATAAGTTCATGTCCGTCGAGTATCAGTTGTATACCATCGCTGACGGAAATAAGACATTGCAGGAGGAAACAGGCTCTGAGCGCCCCTTCGAGTTTATCACTGGTTTTGGCATCGCCCTCGACGCTTTCGAGCAGGAGGTGATCAACCATGCGAAGGGTGACACCTTCGACTTCATCCTCGAGCCAGAACAGGCCTTTGGCCCCTACGAGCCTCAGGGCGTGCATAAGCTCGATCGTCAGGTATTCTCGGTGAATGGTCATTTCGACCACGATAACATCTACCCCGATGCCGTCATCACGCTGACAGACAGCGACGACCATCAGTTCATGGCCAAGGTGGTGAAGGTGGAGGAAGATGGTGTCACCGTTGATACCAACCATCCTCTGGCAGGCAAGACGCTCAACTTCACGGGCACCATCCGCGAGAACCGCGATGCTACCGAGGAGGAAGTCAACAAGACCATCAAGATGCTGACAGGTGGCTGTCACGGTTGCGGACATCATCATGGCGAAGGTTGTGAGGATGGCTGCTGCGGTCATGACCACGAGCACGGCGACGACTGCGGTTGCGGACATTGTCATTAACAGTGAATAGTGAATAGTGAAAAGTGAATAGTTTCGGAAATATATTCAGGCTGACGACCTTTGGCGAGAGTCATGGTGAGGCCATTGGTGGTGTTGTCGACGGCATGCCTGCTGGCATCGACATCGACATGGACTTTATCCAGCAGGAGTTGAACCGTCGTCGCCCAGGACAGAGCAAGATCACCACCTCGCGTCAGGAACCCGATCAGGTGGAACTGCTCAGCGGTGTCTTCGAGGGTAAGTCGACGGGCTGTCCTATCGGCTTCATCGTACGTAATACCAACCAGCATTCGCAGGACTACGAGAACATGCGCAACGTGTTCCGTCCCTCACACGCCGACTACACTTATCAGCAGAAATACGGCATCCGCGACCATCGTGGCGGTGGCCGTTCATCTGCCCGCATCACCATCAGCCGTTGTGTGGGTGGTGCGCTAGCCAAACTGGTACTCAAAAAGCTGGGCATCAGCGTTCAGGCCTATACCTCGCAGGTGGGCAACATCGCCCTTGAGCGCGACTACCATCTCTACGACCTCTCACTGACGGAGACCAATGCCGTGCGCTGTCCGGATGCCAAGAAAGCCGCTGAGATGGAAGCCCTCATTACCCAGGTGAAGGGCGAGGGCGATACCATCGGAGGTGTCATCACCTGCGTCATCAAGGGTTGTCCTGCTGGCTTGGGATCACCAGAGTTTGGCAAATTGCATGCCGACCTGGGCGCTGCCATGCTGAGCATCAACGCCGTGAAGGGTTTCGAATATGGCGAGGGCTTTGAGGGTGTCACCGCCCGTGGCTCTGAGCAGAACGATATCATTACCCCAGGTCCCAATGGCATTACCACTGCCACCAATCACAGCGGTGGTATTCAGGGGGGCATCAGCAATGGTCAGGATATCTATTTCCGTGTGGCCTTCAAACCCGTTGCCACGCTGTTGATGGAACAGAACACCGTTGATATCGAGGGCAATCCCACGACCTTAACAGCCAAAGGGCGTCATGATCCGTGTGTATTGCCCAGAGCGGTGCCTGTGGTGGAAGCAATGGCAGCTATGACCATTTTAGACCACTTTATGTTCCATAATGACATAAAAGTCTGATTTATAAGGTTTTTCTCACAAGTTTTCGTTAAAATACTTGCAACTTTCAAATATTACACGTATATTTGCACAGCATTCGAGGGTTTGTGAAAATCCCGAAATGCTTAGTTAAGTCTAGTTTAGTTTTTGTGTTGGTTGAGGGCTGCCGATTGGCAGCCCTCAGTTTTTCCATCACAAAAGAAACCACGACTCAGTCGCGTGCAATCCTGCGTTTGATCTTCTCGATGCCCTTCAACAGGTCCTCCGTAGGCTCAATGATATTTTCACCGCCCCAGAAATCAGGATCATCGAAATAGATCACCTTGTCATAGAAATTATCCTTACGGTTAAAGGTGTCGCGGATCTTGATGGGCTTGACGTCCTTCCCTTCCTTGCGGTCAGTCACCACCAGCTCTGAGATCACCGTGAAGTTCGACTTGAAGAGTTTCCGCTTCCAGTCACAACGGAATCGGATCACATTGCGGATATAATTGATGCGCGTCACACCGTTGTCTGTCTTGTAGTCGATATAAATCGACAACTCGTGAGGCGTGAATCTGAGGCTAAAAGGCTTCTTACGCAGGATCATCTGCGTCACCTTCTCAGGACTGCTCATGTCCAAGGTCAGGTCGATACGCGTAAAGGCCAGCGTCTCCTGATCGATATACAGACGTCCGCGGAACAGCGCATAATCCTGCGCATACAGAGGGGCGATCTCCACCACATACTGGTTGCGGTCGTCAGCCCTGCTCATCGATGCATAACGGAAGCTGTAATGGTTGAGTTCCTCCACATCCAACAGGATATCCTTCTCCTTCACCACATCGAGGATGATAGGCAGCACCGGACCACCCTGCAACTTCACCGAGAGCGTGTCGCTGGGACGCTGGCTCAACAGTCTGCGACCCTTCAGGATCTCCACACCGTCACGCCAGTCGTTCTTGTCGTAGGCCGACTTATACACATCCACCACACCCTCTGAAATAGATGTGAAATGGCCGCGTTTCTCCACCGTCTCGCGATAGAAGCCACGCAACAGGTTGGGCACGTTGGGATAGTTGTCGCTGATCTTCTCCATCGCCTTCAGCACCAGATCCTTAGCATCGGCACCCTGCACGACGATCTCACTGAGCATCACCGTACTGGGTTCCATCCTCACCTCTACCCTCACGCCGTTCATGGCTGCAGCAGAGAGATACTGCGTCTTATAGCCCAGACACGAGAAGGCCACCCGCTCAGGGGCTTTGGGCAGCTTGAGCACAAACTCTCCCATCTCGTTGGTCACCGTACCCACGTTCCTGTCTGTCACACTCACATGGGCCATCGGCTTACGGGTCTTGGCATCCGTCACCTTACCACTCAGGGTCCAGACGGCTGCATCCTGTGCCAACGCACACAGGCTGCTCAGCCAGAATACTAGCAATAATTGGCATAACCTTTTCATTTCCATTTCTCCTTTCTTATCTTAATTTTAATCTATCACGCCAATGATCTCCTGCACCGATTTGCACCCATGACTGTCGAGCCAGTCGTTGATACCGTCGCGCACCTTGATGCTCACGGTAGGATCGAGGAAGTTGGCAGTGCCGATCTCAATGGCAGTGGCACCCGCCATCAGGAATTCTATGGCATCCTTCGCTGTGCAGATGCCACCCAGACCCACCACGGGAATCTTCACCGCCTTGGCCACCTGCCACACCATCCTCAGGGCCACGGGCTTCACAGCAGGACCGCTCAGTCCACCAGTATTGATGCTCAGCAGTGTCTTGCGCTTCTCAATGTCGATGGCCATACCCATCAGCGTATTGATGAGCGACACACTGTCGGCACCCTCCACCTCTACGGCACGGGCTATCTCAGAGATATTCGTCACGTTGGGCGAGAGTTTCACGATCAGCGTCTTGTGATACCGCTCACGCACGGCCTTCACCACACTCGACGCCCCAGCACAGGTCACGCCGAAGGCCATACCGCCGTCCTTCACATTCGGACACGAGATATTCAGTTCGATGGCGGGAATCTTCTCCAGCGCGTCGATACGGGCAGCACACTCGGCATAGTCCTCAGGCGACGACCCGCTCACGTTGACGATCATATTTGTGTCGATATCCTTGATCTGGGGGTAGATCTTCTTACAGAAATAGTCCACGCCCTTGTTTTGCAGACCCACGCAGTTCAGCATTCCACTGGCCGTCTCCGCCATCCTGGGGTAGTCATTGCCCTCGCGGGGCTTCAGCGTCGTACCCTTCACGATAATGCCGCCAATACCGTCCAACGGCATCAGGTCGGCAAACTCCAGACCGTAGCCGAAGGTGCCAGAGGCCGTCATCACGGGATTCTTCAGCGCCAGATCCTTGATCTTTACATCTAGTCTTGCCATAACAGTCTTCGTATATTAAACACGGGTCCTTCCTTACACACACACAGATTGCCCTCGGTGGTCTTCTCCACACAACAGAGACAGGCACCCAGTCCGCAGGCCATCAGGTTCTCCAGCGATGCCTCGCACTCGGTATTCGCCTGACGCGCATAGCGGGCCACCGCCTTCATCATCGGCGTAGGACCACACGTGGCGATATGGTCAAACTGCTCTTTCTGCAACAGCGAGTGCTGGGTCACAAACCCCTTCTCGCCCTCAGAGCCGTCCTCTGTCGTCACGCACACACGACCATACTTCCGAAACACATCCAGCATCAGCAGATCCTTGGCCGTTCTGGCACCCAGCAGGAACGTGGGCTCACAACCCATCTTCTTCATCTCGGCACCCATATAGAGCAACGGCGCCACTCCTACGCCACCGCCTACCAGCAGAATCCGTTCTGCCTGCTTCTGGGGCATCGTAAAGCCGTTGCCCAAGGGCAGCAGACAGTTCAAGGTGTCGCCCTTCTGGAGCCTCGACAACTGTCGTGTGCCATCGCCCACCACCGCCACCAGCAACCAGAGTTCGTTGGCCTCTGTATCCACGAAATTAATAGAGATAGGCCTGCGCAGGAAGGTCGTCGGAGAACCGTCCACCCGGATTTCCACAAACTGTCCGGGCAGCATCTCAGGCAACGGCTTGTCGTCCGTCAGTCTGATGAGCACATAACGCTCATGGATCCTTTCCACCGCCTTCACCGTGAGGTCCAGTAAATATTTCTTCATATCATCATCTAATTACGCTGCAAAGTTAATCAAATATTTGCAGAAATGCAAGTATCTGCGGAGTTTTATGCCTGTTTCATACCTGATAGGGATGGTATTCAAGTCCGAAGACATCCGCAACACTTGGCAGGGCTCACGCCAGGCACACCACTGATCAACTTGCCCTTACCGCCTTTCGTCTTCTGCAGATAGTAGGCGCCGTTGAGTGTGGCCATACGTCCAGCCACCTCGCTCATAGGCTGCAACAGGGGCAGTGAGCCGTTGGGCAGTTGCACGGTCTCATAGGCCAGACATACGGCTCCGCTCTTCAGCATAGCCTCCGTCAGTTCCTTCTCGCATGCGAAATGGAAATAGGTGAACAACAGCTGTCCTGGGCGCACCAGTTCATACTCCGGCTCTATGGGTTCCTTCACTTTCACAATCATGTCGCACTCACGATAGACGGCCTCGATGGTGGGCAGGATCCTGGCTCCAGCCTTCACATAGTCGTCGTCAGCAAATCCACTACCCTCACCAGCGGTGTGCTGCACGCTCACCTCATGGCCTCTTCGTGCCAGTTCTGCTACTCCCGCAGGTGTCATGCCCACGCGGTTCTCATTGTTCTTAATCTCCTTGGGAATTCCTACTTTCATAATCGTATCGTTTTTGTTACACATATTTCATGGTGCGAATATACAAAAAAATCTCTTACGTTGTTCTTTTTATTACATAATTTTATTTAAAATCTTGTTTGCTGAAAGAATATGGCGATTCGCTGAATGAATTTGCTGGAGCCAGAAACTCACTGTACCTTTGCATCGTCAAAACAAGGAAAGTTAGTTTTTTCATACATAGTTGGTTAGTAATTAGTTGGTTATTTAAGTACCCTTTAGGCTCGCAGCGGCGAGCCTTTTTCATTGCCTCCAATCATTCTCCTGTCTTCCAGAGTTCGTTGAGTTTCTGCTGTAGACCTGAGGGCAGAGCTGGAATGTTGTTGGTACGCTCAAACTGACGGATGTTCTGATACGTCATCTTCATCTTGTTCTGCTTCTTCAGTTGCTTCAGCTCTTCCTTATCGACGTAGGCGCGGTCGGTAGTAAAAACCTGAATACCCATGACGGTATGGTCGAGGCTGCCGTCTTTCTGCACTTCGTCGTAACTGTCGATGAACTCCATCATTACATAGTCCTCGGGCCGTGACTTGCCATCGTCATCGATACGGTAGATATAGAAAAATGAGTTCTGCTTGTTCTTTTTCTTGGCTTCCTTCTTGTCTTCCTTAGCTTTTTTCTTGGCATTGCCGCTGTTCTCCAGCCTGTTACTGGCCATCTTCTCAGCATCGAAGGTAATCCTACGTTGGTTGCCTTCATCAACGATATAGCCAATAGTACCCCTCGAGTCACTGATACGCTGGCGACCTGGATTCTCCTGTGTAATCTTGTATTTCGAGTTCTTGTTGTTCTTGATCCTGTCGACGGCACTCTGCATCGGCAGATGGCTGAGGCGGTTCATCGTGCCGCCCATAGCTGTTCCGACGATTGTCTTGATAATGCCATACTTGGCTTTCGACGCATTGGTGGTGCTGGTCTTGAGTTTCTTGGTCTTGACGTCATAGACATTATCGGTCATTCCCACACGGTAGTAGCCCATTCCTAATTCATCTGTGTACATATACATGCGGTAGTAGGTCTGCACATACACATACGGTTTCTTTTTCACCACGATCTCCGGCAGCCCGAAGTCGGCATCTTCAAGGACGATACTGCCGCTCTTGCCGTTCACCTTATAGAGTTTGGGCTTGTAGGCCACATGGCTCACGCTGATGGTGTCGGCTCCCTTCACATCTTCCAGCACACCGTCAATATCGGTGATGCCAATACATTTGGCATCGGTGGTCATTACTGAGACGTAGGGCACGGGCTCGCCGTCCTTGTCTATCGTACGGATTTTCTGCGCCTGTGCGCTCATGGTAGCCATCATGGCGACTACGACCATCAATAAGAACTTCTTCATTGCATCATTCATTTTCATATTGCAAAGGTAAGGCTTTTTTCTAAAAAAACAGAAAATTACCCGGATTTTCTTGGAAAAAGTTTGTGGATTCGGATTTTCTGCTTATCTTTGCGGCGTGTTAAATCTAAAATATGGAGGACATAATATGGGAACAGATGCGAAAAGTATAAATTAAGTATTTATGGCTTCGAATTATCATAAAATCAGCATATATGTTGATTTTTAGCGCTATTTATTTGGAATTATCAACTTTTATGTTTATTTTTGCAAACGAAATAAGACAATGAAAAGAAACTTATTGAAGGACAAGACTTATGAAGACGAACAGAATTATGGACGAAATTCGTGGTTCTATCTCACCGGAGATGAAACTACAGATGGAGATGTCGGTGGCCATAGCCAATCGTATCTACGAAATCCTTGAAGCCAAGGGAATGACACAAAAGGATCTGGCAAAGCGTCTGGGTAAGACAGAGACAGAAGTAAGTCGCTGGCTCTCAGGCACTCATAACCTGACGCTGTCAACCATCTGCAAGATATCAGCAGCTCTTGAAGAGGAGCTCGTAACTGTTCCGCATCAACGATAAGAAATAAATTGAGCCCTAAAATGGTCATTATGGTCAATTGTCAATTGTCAATTGTCAATAAGAAATCTGGATTTGGGTCTATTTATTCAATTATAGTATAATATATAAATATATTATACTATAATTGTCATATTTTACAATCTCCCAAAACGTTAATGACAAATGACAATTGACCATAATGACCACATCCACACATAATTTTGCTAGAAAAATCGAAGCGTGCTTTTTTTGAAGAATAATTTGGAAGTGCTTTGAAATTTTTGTACCTTTGCAATGTCAAAGAAAAAAGACGAAATTTGCGGCCTGCCTGAGCAACAAAAATTGTCTGCGCGCGAGGCACCTGTTTCCTAGGCAAAGCCAAAAATGGAGATTTTTCAGAGACAAGTAAAAACAATTAACAATTTATTAACAATCAATTTATTAACCATTAAAAAGAAAGGATTAAATTATGGCATTGAAAGTAAAAGCAGTTGAACGTAACATTAAGTTCACGAAGGATGAGAACGACCCCGGTGTGTGGCTATGTAATGCAGCCCGATCTGTACATTGCATTGAACCAGGCGAAGGTTATCAAGGAGGCAGCTCTGCGCTCGGGTGTGAGTCAGGGTGTGATGAAGGCCTGCTGGGATGCAGCCGGAGAAGTAATCAAGGCTTGGGCAACCGAGGGACATTCGGTAGCATTGCCCGGACTGGGTAGCATGCGATTCGGCCTGCGCGCCAAGAGTGTGGCAAAGGTGGAGGATGTGAAGACCTCGCTGATCTCAACCCGCCGTATCATCTTCACGCCTACTCAGGACCTGAAGGATGAGTTGGCTAATACCTCCATCCAGATTACCTGTTACGACCGCAACGGCGACGTTGTGAAGCGTGTGACCTCTGCAGACGCAGGAACCGTTGAGGACAACGAGGGTGATGAGAACACCAACACCGAGAACGGTGGTAGCCAGAACGGCAGCCATAACAGCGGCGAGCAAGGCCAGCAGGGCAATCAGAACCAACAGAGCGGCTATGCGCTGACCATCGCAACCAGTGGTAGCGGTTCCGCAACCGTCACTCATGATGGTAACGCTGTAACCTCCGGTTCTACTCTGAACGAGGACGATGAGGTGGAGATCAGCATCACGCCCGCTGAGGGTCAGGTGCCTACCGCATCCATCAACGGTTCGAGCATCGAACTGACTGAGGACAACGGTGTCTACACCGGTAGCTTCGCTATGCCTGGACAGGCTTCTGCCCTCGTGATCAGCACGGGCGTCAGCGGTGAAGGTGGCGACGGTGGCGAAGGTCTGGATAAGGACTAACGCTGCGCGAGTGAAGAGTGAAGAGTGAAGAGTGAAGAGTATAGGGCCATGAAAAAGCGTTTCATTGAGATTGCGGTGAAGGTTGTAGTAGCCGCGCTCACGGCCTTCCTGACGGCCATCACAACGACCAGTTGCATGGGGTACGGACCGATTGCGCTCTAGGGAGCGCTGCGAATCACAGGGGACAGGCACACACTGATAGATCAAAGATGCTATCATTGGTGCCAGTCCCCATGATTCACTTGGTACCTGACCCCATGATTTACAACGTGAAGTCGATGCCGGCGATGAATCGGGGATGGGATTTGAGGAAGTCGTTACCCCAGAGGTAGAGGTTCCAGTTCTTAATGGTATAATAGAAGCCGGCAGCGATATCGACGTCCTGATCGAACTTCCAGGAATGGATCGTGCCGACCATAGGGGTGATGGCGCGATGGTTTTTCAGGGGAATGGTATAGCCCAGATATTCGTAATTGGAGAAGGTGTTGTCGGAACCGTCGTGAACCACCCACCACGTGTTAGAACACCAGAACAGGCGACCATCCTGGCTGATAGCGCCATTCATGTACAAGGCCGATGTGAGATAGGAGAACTTGAAACTGCGGTTCAGATCGAAAGACGACGTCACCTCAGCGCCGACGTTGATCCACTTGTTGATATTCAGGCCATAGCGCACCAACCCGCCCCAATAGGCGCAGTCGGGACCTGTATAGAGATCGACACCCGTGGCCCAATGGTCGCCCAAGCCGTATTGGAAGGTGGTATAGGTCTCCTGATGGTTGATGCCCGGACGCACCTTCAGCGACGTGTAGCCATAGAGTTTGCCGTCGCCCACCGTTCCCGCATAATAAGGGATCTGAGCCATGGCACTGACTGATGATAATAACATGATTAAAATCAAAACGATCTTTCTCATGGTTGGATAGGAAATTTTAGATAGGAATAATATTCATTGACCAGACTGCGGTAGCCTAACTGCTTGAGCTGGGCGTAGTCGGTCTTGTAATTGGTCTTGTTGTGTTTGCCCGTGCGGAGGTAGCGGATGTTCTGCTGCAGGTAGTGGTCGATCTCACGGAGGCCGTCAGTCTTGTTGATGACGGGGAAGAACCACCGCGACCAGGTGAGCGTCTGCGTATCGTCGTTCTCGAAGAAGACACGGTTGAAATGGTGGATGAGACCCTTCATCGCCTTCTCTGTCTCCATGTGGTTCCGGACCTTCCAGCGCATCAGCGAACGGCTGGCGCGACGGATCTTGCCCTTCATCTTCTGCTTGGTGGCTTCGGAGATGTCGATATCGCGGGCGTGGCACTTGAAGCCGAGGAATTCGAAGGCATCGTCGGGCGAATAGATCTGCTCCTTGTCAGGATTGACCTCCAGGCGGTATTTCCTGAGGAAATCGGCCATCTGGCTTTTGTAGGTCATGAGCGTCTCACGGTCGGGGGCGAAGAGGATGATATCGTCGGAATAGCGGGCGTAGACGACCTGCTGATCGTGGAAATACTGGTCGACCTCCTTCAGATAGACATCGGCCAGGAAGGGGGCTGTGGGGACGCCTGCCATCACACCGTGATGCTCGTAGATGACCTCACCGTTGTAGGTGGCGCGGTTGTCAGTGAGCATCTTTTCGAAGAAACGGTAGAGCGGCTGGTCATCGGCCATCATCTCTGCCAGCATCGGCAACAGGATGTCGATGGAGATGGAGTTGAAATAGTCGTGGATATCGAGCTTGTAGGCCCACATAGGGCGGTTGCCGATGGCGCGACGGATGGCGAAGATGGCATCGCTGGCCTTGACACCGCGGCGGAAGGCGTAGCAGTTGGGCGCGAAACAGGCATCGTAATCGTAGAGTTTGAAGGCGAGGAGCTTGAGGATCACCATCTCGTCGGGGGCGTAGCTGTAAACCACGCGTTTCTTGCCCGTACCCATCTTGTTGACGGTCTTCTTCGTGGGAATGCCCAGACCTTCGCCGTTGGCGATGCGCTGTGCCAACGGGAGGTAGGCTTCACGCTCCACATAGTTGTCGGCATCCTTGAACTCATGCCAGGTGAAACGGCCTTTCATCAGCCGGTAGGCAAGAAATTCCTCCCAGGTCTCCTGTCGGACGAGTTGGTTCAAGATGCTATCCACAAGTTTAATGGTAAAAAAGTAAAAAGGTAAAAGGGTAAAAAAAGAAAAAGGGGAGTGATTTTGAATCCGCAAAATTGCGGATCACGAGAGGATACCTGGCCCTGTTGCCTGCAAAACGATTATTGGTGGGTAAGGCTGCCTCCTCTGCAGGCGCAGCGATGCTGCATCCCCTTTTTCAATTGATATCAGCCCATAAACTTGTGAATGCGACTGATGACATAGTCACGCTCGTTGGGCATCTGGGTGTAGAAGTTGATATAGGGAATACCCAGTTTCTCGGTATACATCCTGGCTATCAGGTACTTCACACCGCTGTCGTGACTGTGGCCGCTGCCGAGCATCACCACGCCCTTGGCTTTACCGTCGCTTTCGAGCACAAAGGTGTAGGGCTGTCCCCATTCGGCCTTATAAGCCTGCGTAGGACGCGTCTTATAAAGCTGGCACTCGTCGGAAACGAATCCCACCAGATCCGTCACCTTCACGTTTTCACGAATGGTGTACGACGGGAATTCGCTCAGCAGGATCTCCTTGAAATAGGCATTCCATTCAGCGGGGGTTCTTTCTATTTCCACAGGTTCCGGCTTGGGAGCGGTGTAGCTCTGTGAAGGTCGGCTCTGCGATGAGGGCTGCGACTCCTTGTTAGCATTTTCAATGTAGTCCTGGGCAGCATCCTTGGCAAATCCCAAAAGCTTTAGCAATAGTTTACCAAAATCCATAGTTGTTGTAATTTTATGAGTTCGTTATTGAATAGGTTGCAAATATACGATAAATTTCGGTTAGTTCCAAATATTATCGCCACTATTTTTATACCTTATTTCTTTTGGGGAACGAAGGTTTCCCAGGTCTGGTCATCATAAAAGACACGGATTTCGGTAATACGACGCTGCGGTTTGTCAATTGTTTTTACCTCCTGACGTTCCAAATCCAATCGTGTATTTCTTACACTATTAGAATTTTGGGGCTGTTGAACACTATTTTGTGGGGTAGGAGACGGGGCGGCATCAAAATCGAGCATCGGATTTTGGATCTGAAGGGTGCCATTCTGGGTGGTTTCCTCCTCATTCAGGCCCTCATTTTGTGGCAGATACATGTCGCCAGAGCCAAACATGAGCCAGTCGGTACTGATGTTAGGAATTTTCTTTTTGATGGCCTCGACGATGTTGAGGGTAGGACGGGTACGTCCGTTGAAGATACTACTAAGGGTGGCAGGTGACTGCTGGATGTAGTCAGCGAAGACCTGCTGAGTCATGTGTTGCGACTCCATAATTTGCCTGATTCGATCCTTCATATTTTAAACAAGTGTGATTTTGGGGCCTTTTAGCCGGTTTTACAATCTGTTTACAAAGGTAAAACAAATAATTGAGAAAAACAACAAATGTAGAGAGAATTTAAGATTTAATAATTTTAATTTGCAGTTTCGAATTTTAAAGTAAAAAGTTTGGGTTGTTGAAAAATGGGCTATACAATTACAAACGTGAATTTAGGTTCATAAACCATTACAAAGTATTTGTAGAACCTAAATCCGCAAGTAACTGGCTATAAATTGGATATTTACGTGAAATGTGCCTATTTTAGGGCGATATACAGTCTTAAAGGGTGGATCACAATTCTATATTTACATGATTTTCTAGGAGAATAAACGTAACTTGCAGATATTTAATAATTTACAAATAAAACCTAGTAGTTGTATATTTATGTATATAGAAATACGAATGTAAAAGTTTTAATTTTGATATCAAACTCTACGATCTAAGATATGGGGTTTTGAATATCAAATTTACAATTACATAATTAAATGTGGTGCGCTAGAAATTAAGATTTAGCAATTCAAATCAAGCAAATTAAATGTTAATGGATGCAAACGCTAAATTCGGGCGAACGAAAACGAGCGGAATTTTTCATTTCTGCGAAATTCTGGACGTCTGGACAGACGGCTGAAAATACGCGAGTTTTGAGGGGGTAGAAATCGACGGAACCCCTTGATTTTACAGGTATTTAGGCCTAAAAAAGCGCCTCGGAAAGACGCATTTTTTAGAAATTCTAGAGTGAAAAAAGGGTGAAATCAGTGCAAAATGTAAAAAATCAGTTCTTTCATCAGCTCGCCTGGAGGGGCGTTTGGGTTGTCCAAACCCTTACTTTTTGCATCAATCTCACGTATCTTACCGATAATCTGCATCACTTTCGTTCCAGTGTAGTTTCGCATACCTATCATATAGTCTTTCGCAGCCCATGCATTTCTGAGTTCCAACCACTCTGCAACGGCCTCCTGGCTTTGCCGATTTGGCGAATAATAGGCGATCATCAGATTCTGGAAGTAATTAAAGAGCATTGGGAGAAAGGCGTAGATGCTGCCAGCCTTGGGATTATCGTCAAAATATTTGATGATCTGGTTAGCTTTGAACACATTTCGGTTGACAATGGCGTCGCGGAGCTCAAAACTATTGAATTCCTTGCTCACGCCAATCTGATCCTCCACCACCTGGGGCGTCACTCTCCTATTCTCTTCTGGCAGCGAGAGAATCACCTTATCCAGTTCGCTGGCCAGACGGCTGAGGTCTGCACCAATGGAATCCGCGATAATCAGCGTGGATTTGGCGTCGATAGTGACGTTTTTAGCCTTGAGATAGCGCTCGATGAAGACGGGGAGCTCCCTATCCTTCAGTTTATTGCTCTCGAAAAGCACGCCAGCAGCGCGGATGGTCTTCACAAGTTCCTTTTTCCGACCGTCGATCTTGCCGTTTTTATGGCATAACACGAGGATGGTAGAGCTGAGCGGCTGCTTGAAATAGCGCTCCAGGGCCTCTGTATTCTTGATGTTCTGGGCCTCCTTGACGATGACCACCTGGTATTCGGCCATCATGGGATAGCGACGGGCATAATCGGCCACCTGTGAGGCGGTGACGTCGGCACCAAACAGGATCGTCTGGTTAAAATCGCGCTCTTCCGGCTGCAGCACATGCTCTGCGATATAGTCGCTGATCTTGTCGATATAGTACGACTCATCGCCCATGAGATAGTAGACGGGCGCGAAACGTCGGGCCTCCAAATCGGCCATTATACTGTCAAAACTCACATTTTTTGCCTCTGCCATGACGTTATTTCGAATATTATATGTAATTTTGCGGGGACAAAGTTACAAAAATGTTTCGATTAAACCTACCACAATACGAAATAAAAATCGGCGAAAAGGACGGTAAGCGCAGAATTTTCGACTTTTTGCGTCGAAAATACGTGGCTCTGACGCCCGAAGAGTGGGTGCGGCAGCATTTCACGCACTTTCTGGTGGAGCATAAAGGCTACCCCAAGGGACTGTTGGGCAACGAGGTGGAGCTGCATGTAGGCGAGAAGCGTCTGCGTTGCGACACCGTCCTACACAACCAACAGGGACAGCCGCAGATGATCATCGAATACAAGGCGCCCAATATACAAATACAGCAGAAGACATTCGACCAGATATCGGTCTACAATCTTCTGCTGCATGTGGATTATCTCATCGTGAGCAACGGCCTTCAGCACTATTGCTGCAAGATGGATTACGACCATCAAAAATATTTATTCCTTCAGGATATTCCTAACTACGAAAATCTTTGATTATTCCATGTCGCTGGCATCCGTCGTTTTCTTCGACGAAGCCGACTTGCGGATAGAGCGCTTGCGCGACTTCTTATCCTCGGTACCGATCTTGTCGATCTTCACGCCTGCGAGTTCGGGATCGATCATGATACGACCACAGTACTCACAAACGATGATCTTCTTGTGCATCTTGATGTCGAGTTGGCGCTGGGGCGGGATCTTGTTGAAGCAACCACCACAGGCGTCACGCTGCACGTAGACGATACCCAGACCGTTGCGGGCGTTCTTGCGGATACGCTTGAAAGAGGTGAGCAGACGGGCCTCGATCTTCGACTCCAGGTCCTTTACCTTCTCCTTCAACTTTTCCTCCTCGGCACGGGTCTCAGCGATGATCTCATCGAGCTCGCCCTTCTTGATATCGAGGTCTTCCTGACGCTCCTTGATGGTCTCCAAGCTGGCGTTCAGATCAGCCGTTCTCTCCTCAATGCGGGTGTTAGCCTCGCGGATCTTCTTATTGCACAGTTCGATCTCCAATGTCTGGAACTCGATCTCCTTTGAGAGCGTGTCGTACTCGCGGTTGTTCTTCACCTCGTCCAGCTGGCTCTTATAGCGTGCCACACTGGCCTCAGCGGTAGCAATCTCACCTTTCTTCTGGGTGATGGCCTTCTGGAACTCGCTGATCTCGTTCTGGATTTTCTCGACACGTGTGTTCAGACCCTCGATTTCGTCTTCCAGGTCCTGAACCTCCAGAGGCAGTTCGCCTCGCAATGCCCTTTTCTCATCGATCGAAGAGAGGGCCGTCTGTAGCTGGAAGAGGGTTTTCAGCTTGTCTTCCACTGACAGATCTGTAGGATCTTTCTTTGCCATAGTTTTAATTTACAATTTGACGATTTACTATTTACAATTTATTTTACTATTTTCGTATTTACAAATAGAGGATGGGATTAGTGTTGGTGGTGGCGATTTCTGTGCGGACACCAGGACACTCCTTCGCGATGATATCGCGGAAGACCTCGGTAGTGAACTGCTCACTCTGGTAGTGGCCGATAACGCAGATCTGGATGCGCTGCTCGTAGCCGAAATACTGGTGATAGTGCATCTCGCCCGTGATAAAGGCGTCGGCACCAGCAGCGATGGCCGTATCGAGCAGGAAATCCCCTGCCCCACCACAGATGGCCACCTTCTGTACAGGACGGCGCAGCAGCTCGTTGCACATGGCACACTCCACATCGAAGGCCTGCTTTACGGCCTTCACAAAATCATCGGCTGCGAGAGGCGCAGTCAACTGCCCTATCACCCCACTGCCATGATCCGGTTCAACAGGTTCCGACCCCAGGAAACGCACCTCTTGCAGGCCCAGTTTCTCGGCAATCTTGAAGTTCACACCCCCTCGTGCATTGTCCATATTGGTATGCATCGAGATGACACCAATGCCCTGCTGGATGGCCTTCATCACCGTACGCTGCACATCGGTGAGGTCGCTGATGGTCTTCAAGCCACGGAACAGCAAAGGATGGTGCGACACAATGAGGTTGCACCCTTTCTGGACGGCCTCGTCGACGATGCGCTCAGTGACGTCCAGACACAATAATGCCCCTGAAACCTCCGTCTCTGTCAGTCCAACTTGCAAGCCAGCATTGTCCCAGCTTTCCTGCAAGGGCAGAGGCGCGAAACGTTCAAGGGCGCTCAGCACTTCTTTTATTTTCACGCTGCAAAGGTACGAAAAAAAGTGAAGAGTGAAGAGTGAAGAGTGAAGAATTTGCTTCCGCTTTGGCATTTTTAACGTTTTACCATGCTTTCAGGTCGCTTTCGGCCTCAATTCTCTCCTCTGTCTCATCATCGAGAGCGGGGAAGAAATCGATGCCTGTGAGCGCCTCGATCTCATCGACGGAGCGCAGTGCCTCAGCCTTGGTCTGCTTCACGCCCTCGTTGCGATAGATGAAGCCGATGGCCTTGGGTTTGCCCTGACGACAGAGGATGACCTTGAAGAAAGCATCCGGCACCCACACCTTATTGCGTCCGATGGTCTTCTGGTCGCCAGTGGTGTTATAGATAGGTCCACAGACGATGTCGATGGCACCGTATTCGCGCGCCCAGTCACGACACTGGATCTCGAGGTCGTTCCACTCGTATTTGTTCAGTCCGTGGTTCTGCGGACAGATGTTCGTAAAAAGGAACGACTCACGCATGGCCTGGGCATCCCACTTATTATCGCCAGCAGGACACATATGTCCACGATCGTAGCGTGAGTTGTAATAGTCGTTGTCGGTAGCCCGCTGTCCACGTTCGATGGTCTCGTCCTCGAAGAACACCTCGTTCTTACGCTGGTTGTCGCCATAAGTATGGGCCTTCGTCAGGTGCCAAGCCACCCAGTTGGGATTCTTCGATTTACTGTTATACGACGTGGTATAGCCCTTTCGCTTGAGGATCTGCTCAGGACGGTCTGTCAACGGTGCGGGCTGCTCGTAGAAGGTGATGGTCTTCACCTTTTGCACCTCGGCCTTCTTGGCCTCCGCAGCCTTGTTGTCGAAGAACGGCTGGCTCTCCTTCACCGCAGCATCAGGTACGGCAACCTGTGCCTTCCTGCAAGCTGAAAGCAACGCCATCAGCGCACATAATAACCATAAATAACTAGTCTTTTTCATCCTTTACGTTGTTTTTACGCCACAAAAGTACAAAATTATTTTCAAATATCAATCTTTTTATGTAATTTTGTGCCGAATAAGCTAGAAACATATGAGATATATGAAGAAAATCATCCTGTCGCTGGCCGTTATCTTTGCGGCCCTGTTAGTAACCACGTCTTGCCAGAACAAGAGTCAGAATCAGACTCAGGACGAGGCAGGACAAGTGAATAATTTCCGCATCAAGCGCGGCACCAATATCAGCCACTGGCTCTCGCAGTCAGAGCAGCGTGGTGAGGCCCGCAAGCTGCATATCCAGGAGGACGATTTCGCCCGTTTGGAGGAGTTGGGCTTCGACTTCGTGCGTATCCCCATCGACGAGGTGCAGTTCTGGGACGAGCAGGGGCAGAAGCTGCCTGAGGCCTGGGATCTGCTGAACAACGCCCTCGACTGGGCCAAGAAGCACAACCTGCGTGCCATCGTTGACCTGCATATCATCCGTTCGCACTATTTCAATGCCGTGAACGAGGAGCAGCAGGCTGCCAATACCCTTTTCACCTCGGAGGAAGCACAGGAAGGGCTGCTGAATCTGTGGCGTCAGTTATCAGAATTCCTGAAAGACCGCAGTAACGACTGGGTGGCCTATGAGTTTATGAACGAGCCCGTAGCCCCAGAGCATGAGCAGTGGAACCAGCTGGTAGCAAAGGTTCACAAGGCCCTGCGTGAGTTAGAGCCTCAGCGCACCTTGGTGATTGGTTCGAACATGTGGCAGGGACACGAGACGATGAGGTTCCTGAAAGTGCCCGAAGGCGACAAGAACATCATCCTCAGCTTCCACTACTACAACCCGATGATCCTCACCCACTACGGTGCATGGTGGACGCCATTAGGCAAGTATAAGGGCAAGGTGAACTATCCTGGCGTGCTGGTATCTAAGGAGGACTTCGACGCTGCGCCTGCTGAGATTAAGGAGCAGTTGAAGCCGTATACCGAGGAAGTGTGGAACATCGACAAGATCCGCGAGCAGTTTAAGGATGCCATCGAGGCAGCAAAGAAATACGATCTGCAGCTGTTCTGCGGCGAATGGGGTGTCTATGAGCCCGTGGACCGTGAGCTGGCTTACAACTGGACACGCGACATGCTGACCGTGTTCGATGAGTTCAACATCGCCTGGACCACCTGGTGCTACGATGCCGACTTCGGTTTCTGGGATCAGCAGCGTCATTCGTTCAAGGACCGTCCACTCGTGGAGCTCCTGATGTCAGGCAAGAAATTAGGAGAATAACACAAGAAAAGACCCCTCAACCGATTGGCTGAGGGGTTTGTTTTTTATTGTAGTTTGCCGAACTTGTCGAACAGCTGACGATCGGCGAGCCAGAGGGTAATGGCGAGGGCGATGACGGAAGCCGCTAAGCATCCTATGATTAGTTGCAACATGACCACAAAGGCATTGATGGGAGCGACGCCAGCGAGGAAGATACCACACAGCAGCAATGGCATCGCATAAACACCCATCACGGCAAGATTAGCCGCTGTGGGAGCGAACACCTGCTGCAAGGCCCTGCGCACAAAGGGCAGTACGGCCTGCAGATGGTTGGTGCCATTGCCACGCAGGAACTCGTATTGCTGTTCATCAGCCTTCAATGCCGAGTGGTAGGTACTCAGGCCACGAATCAGCGTCGTCGTGTTCTGTCCCACCAACAATGCCATCACAGGCACGAACCAACGGGCCCCGAAACCGTTCTCCGCAGGCAGGCAAACCCACAACAGATAAGCGCCTACGACCAAAGCACTGACCAAGAGACCAGCACTGACAGGCAGCAGGAAACGGGCGATGGGGAGTTTGATGCGACGGAGGGCCAGCACGCCTGAAACAACGGCCAGCAGCACCAGCCACAGGAGACTGAGCCACAGCTTGTCATATTTCACCAATGCCCAGACAATCAGACAGAGCACCAGTAACTGAACCACCATCCTCACCACAGCTACGCCCATGGTGCGCAGCAGGGAACGATCGAAATAATAGAGTGCTCCAGCAGGGATGAGTAAGAGGAGCAGGGCCAAGAACATATGTAACACCATCGTCAATACGAGTTTTGATTCATTTCTATCACTAAATCGGCATGATCCACCAACAGAGGACGGCGACTGGCTATCAGCACCGTCTTTCCTGCCTCCACCTGATCTTGAAGCAGTTGCAGCATACGTTCTGCTAGTTCAGGGGTGAGGCGCGCGGCAGGTTCATCAGCAATGATGATCTGCTTGTCGGAAGCCGTCTGCAACGTTTGTTCAGCCAAACGGAAGATCTCGTCAGGCGAAAGCGGTGAAGGGGAGGTAGCGACAACAGCCTTAGGAGGCAGGGGATTCCAGAAACCGAAATCACCAGCCTCATAGACGGGCGCCTCAGGCGACTCCAACTGGTGACGGAGCATCTGCATCTGTTGGGGCAGATAGACCATCATCCTGCGGAAGGCCTGCGACGACTTGACGGTGAGCAGCTCGCCATCGACACTCACAAAGCCACTACCGACGGGCAGGAATCCCATCAGCGTACGTAAGAGTGTGGTCTTGCCAGACCCCTCAGGACCCGTGATACAGGTGAGCTGATGATCGCGCGCCATGAACGACAATCCAGTAGCGATTATCTGCCCTCCAACGGCAATTGTTGCGTCTTTTACCTCTAACATACCAATAATTTGCTGCAAAAATACAAAAAAATTATCAATTATCAATTATCAATTATCCATTTTTTTGTACCTTTGTGCCAAAATATGAACATCGAGGCAGAAAATAGGGCCAGGAAATGGCGACTTCCAGCCGAATGGGAGCCCCAATGGGGTGTGCAGCTCACGTGGCCGCATGCCCACACCGACTGGGCCCCGATCCTGAATGACATCATTGAGACCTATCACCAGATGGCCCGTGAGATTGCCAAGCGTGAACGGCTCATCGTGGTGGCGCCAGAAGGTGCTGCGAAGGATATGCTGCGCTTCGTCTGCGACACTGACGACACCTGGGCACGTGATCATGGCTTTATCACCCTCACGGATGACAAGGGCCACCACCGTCTGTTGGACTATCGTTTCAACGGCTGGGGAGAGAAATTCCCTGCTGACAACGACAATGCCATCAATCGTAAGATGTATGAGGCAGGCATCGTGGAAGGCGAGTATCAGGACTGTCTAGATTTCGTGTTGGAAGGTGGCTCTATCGAGAGCGACGGAAAGGGGACGATCTTTACCACTACAGGCTGTCTGATGGCTCCTCATCGCAACCAACCTCTTAAAAAAAGTGAAATCGAACAGCGGTTGATGCAAGATTTGGGGGCGCAGCGTGTTATATGGATAGATCATGGTCATCTGACAGGCGACGATACAGACGGACATATCGACACCCTGGTGCGTATCTGTCCCAACGACACCCTCGTGTATGTGGGCTGCGACGACCCTGAGGATGAGCAGTACACAGAGTTGCAGCTGATGGAGGAACAACTGAAGACACTCAGGACCCTTGAAGGCAAGCCTTACAGGCTCCTGAAACTGCCGATGCCCCACCCCATCTATGAGGACGGCGAAAGGCTGCCAGCCACATATGCCAACTTCCTCATCCTGAACGGGGCTGTGCTCTGTCCTACCTACGGACAACCCGAGCTCGATGCAGAAGCCCTCCGTATCATCGGTGAGGCCTTCCCTGAGAGAGAGATGGTGGCCATCGACAGCAGAGTGATTATCCAGCAGCACGGATCCATCCACTGCTGCACGATGCAATTCCCGAAGGAGTGAATAGTGAATAGTGATTAGTGAATAGTGTGATATGAGAGAAGTCAAGATAGGTTTTTTGCAGCAACACAACACCGCTGACACCAAGAACAATCTGCTACGATTGGCAGAAGGCATCAGCGACCTGGCCAAGCGAGGGGCACAACTCATTGTGCTTCAGGAACTGCACAACTCGCTCTACTTCTGTCAGACAGAAGATGTGAACAATTTCGACCTGGCAGAGCCTATCCCTGGGCCCTCTACCCGATTCTTCGGAGAGTTGGCCAAGGAGTTTGGGGTGGTTATCGTCACCTCACTCTTCGAGAAGCGTGCCCCAGGGTTGTATCACAATACCGCTGTGGTGCTGGAGAAAGACGGCAGCATCGCAGGCACCTATCGCAAGATGCACATCCCCGATGATCCTGCGTACTACGAGAAGTTCTACTTCACCCCAGGCGATATGGGGTTCCATCCCATCCAGACCTCCGTGGGAAAGTTGGGCGTGATGGTATGCTGGGACCAGTGGTATCCAGAGGCTGCACGACTGATGGCGCTGCAGGGGGCTGAATTACTCATCTATCCCACCGCCATCGGCTACGAGTCGAGTGACACCCCTGAGGAGCAGCAACGTCAAAGAATCGCCTGGCAGACGGTGCAGCGCGGACACGCTGTGGCCAACGGACTGCCTGTGATCGCAGTGAATCGCGTGGGCCACGAGCCTGATCCCTCAGGTCAGACCAACGGCATCCAGTTCTGGGGCACGTCGTTTGTGGCAGGTCCTCAGGGCGAAGTGATCTACGAGGCCTCGACGAATGAGGAAGAGAGTATCATCGTGGAACTCGATATGGACCATTCCGAGCAGGTGCGTCGCTGGTGGCCCTTCCTCCGCGATCGTCGCACCGATGAATATCAGAATATTTTAAAACGATACATAGACTAATATGAAGAAGATTTTATCTTTGGCTCTCGCAGCCATCACCCTGCTGCCAGCATCTGTCTCAGCACAAGAGGCACCAGAGCCAGAATCCGATTGGACTGAGCTAGACTTTACGGCATCTGTTTCCGCCGACCTCGTCAGCCGATATATGTGGCGTGGTATTGATAATGCCGGACCCAGCTTCCAGCCTAATCTGGGCATCGCCTGGAGAGGACTGTCGTTGGACATCTCAGGCAGCACCCCACTCCAAAAAGATGACGGCATACAGGACATTGATGTTACCCTCGGTTACAGCCTGTTTGGTTTCAACATCGGTGTGACTGACTATTGGACGGCTGATGTCGACGTCAGAAACCGCTATTTCTATTTTGGCGATGGTCCAGAATGTCCCCATCAGTTGGAGGCCAACCTCGGATACAGCTGCAAATACGGTTCGCTGCAAGCCTATACGATGTTCTATGGCAATGACTACAAGATTGATGGCAAACGCGCCTACTCCACCTATATCGAACTGAGCGTGCCCTTCAGTCTGGGAGGTCTCGACTGGAAGGCAAGCGTAGGTGTCACACCTTTTGAGAGTGCTGGTACCACCCATGAGGAGGAGATCATCAACGAAAAAGGCAAGAAACAGATAGTGAACCGAGGCGACTGGATGTATGGCGAGTCGTTTACCTGTAATATGGCCTCCATCCGCGCTACGAAAGAGCTGAATTTCAAGCATTTCAACGTGCCCGTCTTCGTAGAGCTCCACACCAATCCCTATCTGCAGCGCGCTAATTTTGTCCTTGGCGTCGCCATCAAGTCATTATAAACAGCAAACAGCAAACAGTTATCGAATGAGCAACCTTAGATTTCAAGTTGTCGAAGAGGCCTTTAAGAAACGGGCCTTGGAAGTGAAGGCGCCCTCAGAGCGCCCTTCGGAATATTTCGGCAAATATGTGTTTAATAGAGAGAAGATGTACAAATACCTGCCTGCCGATGTCAACGCCAAACTCATCGACGTGATCGACAACGGTGCCCGTCTGGATCGCAGCATCGCAGACGCTGTGGCAGCAGGTATGAAGAAGTGGGCCCTGGAGATGGGCGCCACACACTATACCCACTGGTTCCAGCCCCTCACCGAGGGAACAGCTGAGAAGCACGATGCCTTCGTGGAGCACGATGGTAAGGGTGGTATGGTGGAGAATTTCAGTGGTAAGCTGCTCGTCCAGCAGGAGCCTGACGCCAGCAGTTTCCCCAATGGTGGCATCCGCAACACCTTTGAGGCCCGAGGCTATTCCGCCTGGGATCCCACCTCACCCGTGTTCATTATCGACGACACCCTCTGTATCCCCACCATCTTCATCGCCTATACGGGTGAGGCCCTCGACTACAAGGCCCCGCTGCTGCGTTCGCTGCATGCCGTAGACAAAGCGGCCACAGACGTCTGCCAGTATTTCTACAAAGATGTGCATAAGGTACAAGTGAACTTAGGTTGGGAACAAGAGTATTTCCTCGTTGACGAAGGTTTGTATTCTGCCCGTCCTGACCTGATGCTGACAGGCCGAACGCTGATGGGTCACGAGAGTGCGAAGAACCAACAGATGGACGACCACTACTTCGGCACTATCCCCGATCGTGTGCAGGCCTTTATGAAGGATCTCGAGATTCAGGCCCTTGAACTCGCCATTCCCTGTAAGACGCGCCACAATGAGGTGGCTCCTAATCAGTTTGAGTTGGCACCCATCTACGAAGAGTGCAACCTGGCCGTCGACCACAACATGCTGCTCATGTCGCTCATGAAGCGTGTGGCCCGTAATCACGGGTTCCGTGTGCTGCTGCATGAGAAGCCCTTTGACGGTATCAACGGAAGTGGTAAGCACAACAACTGGAGCCTGACAGCCAACAACGGTGTGCTGCTGCATGCCCCTGGCAAGACACCTGAAGAGAACCTGCGTTTTGTGACCTTCATCGTTGAGACGCTGATGGGTGTCTACAAACATAACGGTCTTATGAAGGCTTCGATTATGAGTGCCACCAATGCCCATCGTCTGGGCGGTAACGAGGCCCCTCCTGCCATCATCAGCAGCTTCCTCGGCAAACAGCTCACGGAACTCCTCGACCACATCGAGAATTCTGACAACAATGAGCTCATCACGCTGAAAGGCAAACAGGGTATGGAGATCGACATTCCCCAGATTCCGGATCTTATCATCGACAATACCGACCGCAACCGCACATCGCCCTTCGCCTTCACGGGAAATCGTTTTGAGTTCCGTGCGCCAGGCTCCTGCGCCAATTGCGCCTCGGCGATGATCACCCTTAACTCGGCTGTGGCAGAAGCCCTCATCAGTTTCAAGAAGCGTGTGGATCAGAAGATTGCTCAGTACTCTGAGAAATCCGAGTATTCCGGAAACACAGGCCACACCGCACAGTTCCACGCTATCATCGACGTTCTGCGCGAAGACATCAAGACCTGTAAGCCTGTGCGCTTCGACGGCAACGGCTACAGCGACGAATGGGTCATTGAGGCCGCCAAGCGTGGTCTCGACGTAGAGAAGTCGTGTCCTGTGATCTTCGAGCACTATCTCGACCCTGAGAGCATCCAGATGTTTGAATCGACGAAGGTGATGAACCGCAAGGAGCTCGAAGCCCGCAACGAGGTGAAATGGGAGACCTACGTGAAGACCGTACAGATAGAAGCCCGTGTGATGGGCGACCTGGCGCGTAACCACATCGTGCCTGTAGCCACCCATTATCAGAGCATGCTCATCAAGAATGTGCAGGGTCTGCTCGCTATCGGACGCAGCGGCAACGCCATCAAGGAAAAGCTGATCGACGAGATAGAGATGCGTACCAACAGTCTGGAGGAGTTGGCTGATGATCTCGACAGTGCCCGTCGTGTGGCCAACCACATTGAAGATATCCACCAGCGAGCTATTGCCTATCACGACACCGTCTGTCCCATCATGGACACCATCCGCGCCCATGCCGACAAACTAGAACTCATCGTTGAGGACGGTCTCTGGACTCTTCCCAAATATCGCGAACTATTATTTATCAGATAAGTATATGAGAAAATTTCTATTTATAATCATTTGTTGTGTGTCTGCCACGTGGCTGACATCCTGTTACTACGACAGCGAAGACGAGTATCATGAGATCACCCCTCAGGAAATCGGCCAGTGCCTCACCGCTGTCAAGGGTAACTACTCAGGCAAACTGTTGTTTGAGGTCAACAACCCCAAGGATCGCAGTGATTATCTCGACACCCTCGACATCGCCTGGAGTGTGACTGCCGATACGATGTTCAACGTCAAAGAGTTTCCTCAGGCTGTTATCCTCGACCGCATCATGGACCCTGAACTGAAAGAGGCAATGGAACAGGCTGCTCCTGCACCGCTGTTAGCAAGATTGGCTTTCTACCAGATCAAGCCCATCAGCTTCATGGTCTATCCCGCCTCCGTCGTATACAGCATAGAGTACAAAGGTGGTACCCATAAGGCTTCGCTGGCTTTCTGGATCAACACCTCATCTTCATACGGCCTGTATGACACCACCAACAAAACTTTCCAGATGCAACTCATAGGCGCTGGTCTCTACCTCGATGATAATATGAGCCACAGTTATCTCGTCAATAATGAGTACGACGACAACGCATCATTCCCCATCGTGTTTACCAACGTCAATTTAAGTAAATAATCATAGCTTCATCAAAGATGGAACAGAAACAAATCAACGAGACGCTGCGCCGCAATGTGGGCGTGCTCTCAGAACATACTGCGGATGAAATCCGGATGATGCCCACATCGACAGAAACGCCCCTGCCTTCGGTAGAGGACGTGAAGCAGATCGTGAGCCTCATCAAGAGTATCATCTTCCCAGACTATTTCAACAAGCGCCAGCCCGACGAACAGCTGAGGGCCTATCAGATTGGCGTGAATATGGAAAAGCTGTATCAGTTGCTGCGTCAGCAGATTGCCCGCGGCCTGCAGTTCTGTGAGGAGTGTTCTGAGGACGATGTGAAGGCATCAGGCGAAAAGCTGGCACTGGAGTTCATCGACTCGTTGCCAGAGATCAAACGTCTGCTGTATACCGATATCCAGGCGATGTTTGACAACGACCCTGCAGCAGCGACTTATGGTGAGGTGATATTCTGTTATCCTGTGGTGAACACGATGACGCACTATCGCATCGCCCACCGTCTGCACGAGATGGGGGTACCTGTGATTCCACGCATCATCACTGAGCAAGCCCACTCGAAGACGGGTATCGACATCCATCCGGGTGCTCAGATTGGTGAGTACTTCTCTATCGATCACGGTACAGGTGTGGTGATTGGTGAGACCTGTATCATCGGAAACCACGTGACCCTCTATCAGGGTGTGACGCTCGGTGCGAAGAGCTTCAAGTACGATGAGCAGGGTAATATGCTCAATGTGCCCCGTCACCCGATCATCGAAGACAATGTGACCATCTACTCCAATGCCTCAGTATTGGGTCGCATCACCATCGGCCACGATTCGACCATCGGTGGTAACATCTGGCTCACACACGACGTACCGCCCTACTCTCGCATTTTGCAGAGCAAGGCGGTAGACGCAAGTTATCAAGACGGTTTAGGAATCTAAGCCGTCTCTTTTTTCTTTCCAAACTCAGGATCGATCTTCAGCAATGAGGAGACGATATACGTCATAGAGCAGGCCACGATGACGATCAGGAAGAACGTGGAGTAACCCACAGCCTCCTGCAAAGCACCAGCGAAGAGTCCGGGAATCATCATCGACAGCGCCATCAGAGCCGTACAAAGGGCATAATGAGCCGTCTTGTGCTCTCCCTGACTATAATATATAAGGTATAGCATATAGGCCGAGAAGCCGAAGCCATAACCAAACTGCTCGATAAACACACAGATGTTGACAACAAACAAGCTCTGCGGCAGGACATAGGCCAGATAGACATACACCAAGTCAGGCAGCGTGATAGCCATCACCATGGGCCACAACCAACGTTTCAGACCATCGCGACTCGCTACAATACCACCAAGGATACCACCCAGCGTCAAGCCGATGACACCCACCGTACCCTGTACCAGTCCGTATTCTGCGGGTGAGAGGCCCAAGCCACCATTCGCAGTCGCATCGATCAGGAACAACGCGCTCACCTTGGCCAGCAAACCCTCAGGCATACGATAGAACAGCATGAAACAGATGCCTGCCCACACCTGAGGCTTCTGGAAGAAAGTCTTCAGCGTGACCCAGAACTCCTGCATGATCTGTGCGCCATGCATCTTCTCAATACCACGATCCTCATCAGGACGTGGGAGGATATAATGGTGCCACAGCCAGAAAGCGATGAAGAGACCCGCCATCCCATAGAACATCAGACTCCAAGAATATTTGATATTCCGCGTCAACACTTCCAGATTACCTGCCAACATCACCAGCAGACCTTGTCCCACAATCGTTGCGATGCGATAGAACGTAGAACGGATGCCTACGAAATAAGCCTGTTTGTGCTCGTCGAGACCCAGCATATAGAAGCCGTCGGCAGCAATATCGTGAGTGGCACTCGAGAAGGCCATCAGCCAGAAGAAGGCCAACGAGCCCTGCAACCAATAAGGGCCTGGTATCGTGAAGGCCACACCACCCAAGGAAGCACCTATCAGCAACTGCATGATGACAATCCACCAACGCTTGGTTTTGATGATGTCGATAAACGGACTCCACAACGGTTTGATGACCCAAGGCAGATAGAGCCACGAAGTATAAAGCGTAATATCGGCATTCGAGAGGCCAAGACGCTTATACATGATCAGTGAGATGGTCATCACCGCCACATACGGCAGACCTTCTGCGAAATAAAGGGTGGGCACCCAGGCCCAAGGATTTTTCTTACTCATATAATTGTTTTATTGTTGCATTACGATAATAGAACAGCAGGATCTCGTCGTAGGTCTTGCCTTGCTCGCCCATCACGGCAGCACCTATCTGACAAAGGCCTACACCATGTCCCCAGCCAGAGCCGTGAAGGATAAAGCGGTCGCCTTGTTTCTCCACCTCGAAGGCCGAGGAATAGAGATGAGTCTCGCTCAGGGCGCGACGGATTTCGAGTTCCTTACCAATGGTGAAGCTCTTCTTGCTTCCCACGATCTTTAGCTTCCAAATTCGTCCACTCTTACCACGCTCCAAGGGGATGAGGTCGGTAATCGTGCCGAAGTCGTCTTTGAGTTTGCGATTCACCAGTTCAGAGAGTTCATCCTGTGTATATTCCACCGTCCAACGGTAGAAATCAGGCGTCTCCTGATCGAAATCGTTGAGAACTTGCGAAAGGATATGCTTGTCGTTGGTGTTGCAATAGGGATCGTGGAACGAAACGAGATAAGGCTTCGGCGTATCCTCCCAGCAATACTGGAACTCTTCCGTCTGTCCGCCACAACACTTCGAGAAACGCGTGTCGCAGATCTCATCCTCATAAGCCAAGATCTGTCCGCGTGTGGCCAGAATAGCCTGTTCCACAGCAGGACTCGACTGTTTGGTGATGCCCTGATAACGCTGACAATGGTCGTCGGCACAGACATCGAAGATCGTATGGTCGTCGCGATCGTACCAACGAATCAGCTCGTCATCTTTCTTGATAAACGAGAAGAACGACGCCCCACCCTTCTCCTGTCGCTGACGTTTGGCCATCTGTGCCAGGAGCCACGAACGGGAGATCACAGCGTGGGCTTTGAGGAATTCCAGAGAGGCCGTAGCCGACATCTCGCTGGAAATGACGCTCGTGAGATAACGCTCTACGGGCAACTCGTTGATAGCCACAATCTTATCGGCCTCGACCACCAGACGGAGTGTGCCACAGAACACCTGTGTCTCCTTGCGTTCCCAATGGAAATTCACCCCAATAGTGACATCATGCAGTGAGAAAGAAGCATCATCGTCCTGTGGGGTGAAGGTCAATTCACGATACTGATTCCCTCGCCACAGGATTCCTCCCTCAAAGAACTCCACCGTCTGCAAGCCCGTCAACACCTCGCCCTTGGCAGTATAAGGGTTGTTGAGCACAAACGAAATCTTCTCGGCACTGACAATACCCACTGTTACGTTAGGCTCTTTCTGAGTTGAGAATTGAGAGTTGAGAGTGGAGAGTTTGCTACCGTTCTGGGCTTTCAGCGAGTCGATCAGCTGTTGCAGGGGCTCGCCTTTAAGGGTAATCTCATCGAGGATGCCCAAGGCGATTTCAGGTGTCAGGCGCTCATAATCCTCCTGTCGCGGGGTGATGATGAGTCCCGCCATATCGAGGGCACCTGGCGAGATGATAAACTGCTCATTACCTTCTTTATAATAGCAGTCAGGACGATGTTTCGTACGTGGGAATACCACCGACAGGAAATCATCATTCGAGCGCCAGCTGACGATATTCATCATCGGCTCAGGTTCAGTGGCGGGCAGCGCCTCATAAAGTCTGCGGAACAACTGCTCATCGCCATACTGCGAACGGCTTCGTATCAACAAGGCCGTACAGGGATACTCATCAATCAACGAGATATCCTCATCATCGTTCAGGCTGATAAGTGGTGTCAAATTACGCGACAACCGCTGCCACGATTTCTGAAGCGGCAACAGACCGCTGGTACCTGCCTGGAAATGAGCATGATCGGGGGCAGAGGCACCACACTGTGGACCATTATAGAACACCATCATCTCAGGATATTCCTCCAACAGCTTATGAATCTCGCCATACGACTCGAGAATCCGCTGGGGCTGGTGTTTCAACGAAGGGATAGTAAAGTGCTGCTGCAGAATCGGGAAGGGATTCACCAACAGCTCATACTGGCCATCGACCTCCTTCTTGATCTGTTCCTTAGGACGATTCTTCTCACAGAGGAAACAAGGCCTTTCGGCTATCGTCTTCTGGTCCATCTTAGCGCCCGTAGACACCATCCGCGCAGGATTCCACTGCACCTGAATACTATACGTACCCACCACCAGTTCACGGGTCTTGGCACTACGCAGGTCATGATATCGCTGGCGGGCTGCCTCCCACTTCTCCAACTGACGGTTGAAGAAACGCTGCAAAGGCGAGTCGGCCATCAGTTCCTGCTTACCCTGCAACATCTGCTGGCGCGCTGCAATCTCGAGTGTGCGCAGACGATCCTTATAAAGGTTATTGGCATTGATCTTGTCGATACTCAGAGCGGCATCACTATTGCCACCCCAACGACGACACAGATAAAGTTCAGTATAGATACGTCCAATGCGATAGTGACGTGAGAAGATCAGTCCCAAGGCATAATCCTCGCCATAACTCGTATTGGGGAACTGGATCTGTCGCAACAGCGGTGTGAAGAACGCACGGGGCGCGCCTAAACCATTGATACGCAGGGCGTTGTTAGGTCCGTTCTCATCTGTCCACTCCTTATGATCAATCAAGCCCGGAGGCAGGGTATTCAGTTCAAAGTCGCACATCCGATACGAGCCCACCACCATCGCAGCATTCTGCTTGTAGAAAGCATCCACTATCTGCTGCAGCGTCTTCGGCGAGGAATAGAGGTCGTCGGAATCCAACTGAACCGCGAATCGTCCACATCTATCGTCGTTAATCGCCACGTTCCAACAGCCGCCTATGCCCAGATCATGACGTTCAGGAATGATATGAATCAGCCGTTCGTCGTGCATCCCGTCGAGCAACTCTGTGGTCTTGTCGGTAGAATGATTATCCACCACAATGACATTGAACTTGAAATTAGCCTTCTGTCCCAATGCACTGTTCACGGCATCCAGGATCGTCTTCTCGCGGTTGTAGACGGGAATCACCACTGAGGCCTCGATATCAAAATCCTGCTCGTTGAAGTCTGGACGGCGATAGAACGAAGGATCGATCTTGGCACCGATCTCAGCCAGATGGGCCGTAGCTGCATGCTCCATCTCTATCTGCACCTCACGGTTACGGGGGTTCACATAGTCGAACTGCTTCACACCCGAGGCCCTCAGGTCGGTTTCCGCTTCTGTATACAGACACTCGTTGATATGGAACAGCTGACCCTTACGACTTAAAAACAGGCGCAGGGCATAGAGTCCGGCAAACTGATAGTCGTGCTCACCCGCCTGCATGGCGAAGGTATGCAGCAGCGAGGTCTTAAACAGCCACAAGCTGCCGAAATCGAAGTCATCGCGGATGCTGCCAGCGAAATAGTCGATCACGGGATGTTTCTCATTGACGACCTTGCCGTCGACTTCTTTCTTGGAGATATAGTCAGAATAGACCATCGCCGCGTTCGAGTCGCTGGCCACACGGAGCATACGATCGAGCGCCCCTTGTCCCAACACCACCTTCACGGGTTTCGTCAGCAGCAACACATAGTCGGCCTTCGCATTCTCCGCCACCTGCATCAGGGCGTTGCTACTCATCAGCCCACTTTCCAATTGAGTGATATTCTGCACGGTCTTGCTATTGCGCAGTTGCGAGATGATTTCCTCAGCAACACGCTCGTCCATAGCCGGCAAGAAACAATCTATCTTTTCTCTCATGACAGTTCTTATGCTTGGATATTGTAAATTTGTGGCAAAGATACGCATAATTTTTTAAAAACTCGAATATAATTTGGTTTTTCGCCCGAATTACACTAACTTTGCACACGAATTCTAAGAATCAGACCTCTATGGATAGTGAAAAGCAGCTGCTTATCGGACGGACACTCGGCGAACTGAAAGTCGTCGTGGGTGAACTTGGTATGCCTGCCTTCACCGCCAACCAAATTGCCAAATGGCTTTATCAGCAGCATGTCACTAGCATCGACGAGATGACCAACATCTCGAAGGTCAACCGCGAGAAGTTGAAAGCGCTTTATGAAATCGGCGCTATGCCCCCTATCGACTGTCAGCGCTCGAAAGACGGCACCATCAAGTATCTCTTTCCAGTGAGGTCAGGCCAGTTTGTAGAGACCGTCTTCATCCCTGATGGCGACCGCGCCACATTGTGCGTCTCCTGTCAGGTGGGCTGCAAGATGAACTGCCTCTTCTGTCAGACGGGCAAACAGGGTTTTGAGGGCAACCTCACCGCAGCCGATATCCTGAATCAGATCTACGCTCTGCCCGAAAGCGACCAGCTGACGAATATCGTCTTCATGGGCCAGGGCGAGCCGATGGATAACCTCGACAACGTGCTCCGTGCTACACAGATCCTCACCGCCGACTACGGTTGGGCTTGGAGTCCGAAGCGCATCACCGTGAGCAGTGTGGGCATCAAGCACAAGCTCCAGCGATTCCTCGATGAGAGCGAATGTCACGTGGCCATTTCGATGCACACGCCCCTGCCCGAACAGCGCCAGATGCTGATGCCCGCAGAGCGCCAGATGAGCATCACCGAGACTGTCAATCTGCTGCGTCAGTATGACTTCACCCATCAGCGTCGCTGCTCGTTTGAGTATATCTGCTTCGGCGGACTCAACGACAGCACCACTCATGCCCGCGAGATCATCCGATTGCTGCAAGGTCTGGAGTGCAGGGTCAACCTCATCCGCTTCCACGAGATCCCAGGTGTCGACCTTCCCGCCAGCGACGAGCGACGTATGGAGTCGTTGCGCGACTATCTCACGGTCCACGGGGTGTTTACCACCATCCGGGCCAGTCGTGGACAGGATATCTTCGCCGCCTGCGGACTCCTCTCCACCGCTAAGAAGAATGGTAAATAAATTGTAAATCGTCAAATTGTAAATCATATATATGGATAAAAAGATACGCGTGGCCATCACGCACGGAGATACTAACGGCATCGGCTATGAGATTATCCTCAAAGCTTTCGAGGATAGTGGGATGCTCGAGATGTGTACACCTATTATATATGGTAATCCGAAGATTGCCACCTACCATCGCAACGCCCTCCAATTGGAGACGCCTTTCAGCATCATCTCCAAGGCCGAGGATGCCCATCCCGACAAGCTCAACATGCTGGCTTCCTTCGATGAGGAGGTGAAAGTGGAGTTCGGCTCCCCCACCCCCGAGTCGGCTGAAGCTGCCCGCAAGGCCTTGCAACGCGCTAAGGAGGACCTGAAAAACGGTCTTTACGATGTACTCGTTCAGGCGCCTGTGGTACCCAATCGCACCCCTGATGCCAACGATAAGTCGCTGCTGATCATGTTTGCCGATGACATCCGCATCGCACTGGCCACCAACCACTTACCGCTCAAGGATGTGGCTGCTAATATCACCGCTGACAAGCTCGTGGAGAAGTGCCGTTTGCTGCACACCTCGCTGAAACGCGACTTCCGCATCAATAATCCCCGCATCGCCGTGCTGGCCCTCAATCCCCAACCAGGTGCCGAAGAAGAGAATATCATCACCCCTGCCCTCAAAACCATTGAGGAGTCCGGCATTCAGGTCTACGGGCCCTTTACCGCTGATGATTTCTTCGGCAACGGTCTGCACTATGGTTTCGACGCCATCCTGGCGATGTACGACGATCAGGGCAATGTGCCTTTCAAGACGCTGGCCACCGAGTTTGGAGTGAAGATGAAGGCGGGTTTCCCCTTCGTCATCACTACCCCCGACCAAGACCCCAGCTTCGATATCGCCGGCAAGGGCAAGGCCGATCCCGCTTCACTGCGTCACGCTATTTACGCCGCCATCGACATCTTCCGCAACCGTATCCACTACGATGAGCCGCTGGCCAATCCGTTGCCGAAGCTCTACCACGAGAAGCGTGAGGACGGCGAAAAAACGCGCTTTGCCATCAAGGCCAAGGACCAGTTCAAACGCGAGGATCCGGCTCCAAAAGAAGATAATTGAGTTAATTTCTGCCAAAATTGCAGTATTCTCGGAAATATTGTGTAATTTTGTCAGCCGAATGAAGACAACCGAACTACAAAGCATCAAACAGCGCTATAATATCGTAGGCAATTGTGAGGCCTTGAATAGCGCGCTCGACGACGCCCTGAAGGTGGCGCCGATTGATATCAGTGTGCTCATCATCGGCGAAAGCGGTGTGGGTAAGGACATCCTGCCTAGGCTGATCCACGACAACTCCCCCCGTCGACGCGAGAAATACTTCGCCATCAACTGCGGCGCTATCCCCGAAGGCACTATCGACAGTGAGCTCTTCGGCCATGTGAAAGGCTCGTTTACGGGCGCCATCAATGACTCACCGGGTTATTTTGGTGTAGCCAACAAGGGTACGCTCTTCCTCGACGAGGTGGGCGAACTGCCGATGGCCACCCAAGCCCGACTGCTGCGTGTGCTGGAAAATGGTGAATACATCCCCGTAGGTGCCACCGAGGTGCGTAAGACTGACGTGCGCATCGTGGCCGCTACGAACGTGAATATCGAGAAAGCCATCAGCGAAGGCCGTTTCCGTGGCGACCTCTACTACCGTCTGAACCGTGTGAACATCCAGATGCCCGCCCTTCGCGACCGAGGTGAGGATGTGATCCTGTTGTTCCGTCTCTTCGCGATGGAGATGTCTGAGAAATACAAGATGGACCGTGTGACGCTCACCGACGAGGCCAAGCAGATGCTCATGCGCTACAAGTGGCCAGGCAACATCCGCCAGCTGAAAAGTGTCACCGAACAGATTTCCATTTTCAGCAAGGAGCGCGTCATCACCCCTGAGATCCTCGCGAAGTTCATTCCACAGGATCAGGATACCACACAGTTGGCCACCATCCCTCACGAAGGCGGCGACCACTCTTTTGAGAACGAACGCGAGATCCTTTATAAGATCCTCTTCGAACTGCGTGGCAATGTGAATGACATGCGTCGTGAGATGGGTAGTCTGAAAAAACAGATCGAAGAGGTGCAGAACGTGAAGACGATCTCCTCCGAGCCGATTCCCGTCACCCAGATTGCCCCCATCACACCCATCACCCCTGCACTCGAAGATGCCGTAGCCGAGGAATACGTGGAGCCTGAGAAAGAGCCCGAGAACCTCAATCTGAATCTGCTGGGCAAGCAGATGCTACAAAAAGCCCTCGACCGCAACAACGGCAACCGCAAGAAGGCCGCTCAGGAACTGGGCATCAGCGACCGCACCCTCTACCGCCGTCTGAAACAATACGGACTGGTGTGCCTCATCGCCTTCTTCTGCCTGTTTAGCTTCTCGTCGTGCTCCGTCAGCTACAAGTTCAACGGCGCCAGCATCGACTACACGAAGATCAAGACCATCCAGATTGCCGAGTTCCCCGTACGAAGTAGTTACGTCTGGGCACCGATGGGCGCCATCTTCAACAACGAGTTGAAAGACCAGTTCCGAAGAAGTACCAAACTCACACAAGTGAAGCGCAATGGTGACCTGAAACTCGAAGGCGAGATCACCCGTTACGAGCAGCGCAACAAGGCCGTATCGGCTGAGGGCTACTCCGCTCAGGTGGAGCTCTCCATCACCGTCAACGTGCGCTTTACCAACAACAAGGATCACAAGCAAGACTTCGAGCAGCAGTTCACGTCGCAGAAGGCCTACGACTCCACCTTGTCGCTCAGCGCTGTACAGGAAGACCTCGTCACCCAGATGATGAAGGACATCTGCGATCAGATATTCAATGCCTCCGTGGCACAATGGTAACCCCCTCGACACAAAGGAAATGATTGACATAGCAGCACTCACCCAACACCCCGAACGCCTGGACCGCGACACGCTCTACGAGTTGCGTTCCCTGCTGGCGCTCTATCCCTATTATCAGACGGTCCGCCTGCTGCTGTTGCAGAATCTCTATCTGCTTCATGATCCCACCTTCGACGAAGAACTGCGCCGTGCCGCCATCTATATCACCGACCGCCGTGTGCTCTTCCAGATGATCGAGGCCGTACATTATCGCCATCCGAGCAATCCGAGTAATCAGAATACTCAGAGCGCCCAAGAAACACCGAGTACACCGAATGATCCCAGCCGCACACTCTCGCTGATCAACAACTTCCTCGACTCCATCCCTCAGGAGGGCGAGACCGAAGAAGAGAAGAAAGCCCGTGGCCGTAAGCCCACACCTGCCGATGCCGCCGTCGATTATGTCGCCTATCTGTTGGAGACCGAGGGCGAGACCTTGGGCGATGAAAAGGTGCCAGAGATGAAGGGACAGAGTCTGATTGATAATTTCATAAATGTTGACAAAGGCCGTTTCACCCTCAGCGACGACCCCGAGACTCCGTCTATCGCCGATGAGACATCCGAAACTGATGAAAATGAGTCGAGTGAGGGCATCTTTACCGAAACTTTGGCCCGAATTTACATAAAACAGGGCAAATATTCGCAGGCTCTTGAAATTATTCAGCGATTAAGTTTGGTTTATCCGAAAAAAAATGCTTACTTTGCAGACCAAATCCGCTTTTTAAAGAAGTTGATTATTAATAACAAAACAAAATAACAGTAAAAAAGATGTACACATTATTTGTAATTTTCATCGTAGTAGCAGCCGTGCTGATGATTGGCATCGTGCTCATCCAGGAGTCTAAGGGTGGCGGTCTGGCTTCCAACTTCTCCTCCTACAATCAGATTGGTGGTGTCCGCAAGACCACCGACTTCATCGAGAAGACCACATGGGGTCTCGCAGCCGCAATGGTTGTGCTCAGCGTTGTCTGCGCATATGTGGCTCCCCAGAGTACTACCAGCGGTTCTGTGATGGAGAACATCGAGGCTCCCGCCACGAATCCCAACAACCTGCCTGGCTTCGGTGCCAGTCAGCAGAAGGAAGCTGCTCCTGCTAAGGACGCCGCTCCCGCAGCCGAGGCTCCTGCCAAGGAAGCTCCCGCACAGCCTGCACAGTAATCCTAAAAAGGGGTTCATTAAATTTAAAAGAGGGTTCCAATCGAAACCCTCTTTTTTCTTTATTGACTGATACTCTCAATGCGGAGTTTCAGCAGTCCCGCAGGCACCCTCACCTCTACCACATCTCCCACCTTCTTGTTCAGCAGCGCCTGTGCGATGGGCGAATTAATAGAGATCTTCGCCTCGCGGAGGTTCGCCTCGTGCGGACTGGCGATGGTATAGGTCATCCGCGCATTGTTGCCCAGATTGGTCATCTCCACCTTGCTCAGCAACTGGACGCTGTCGGATGCCAGTCGCGACATATCCACCACTCGCGCGTTGGCCAGCACCTTCTGCTTGAAGCGTATCTGCCCCAACAACCTCGACTGCTCGCGCTTGGCGGCATGATACTCGAAGTTCTCACTCAGGTCGCCCTTGTCGCGCGCCTCAGCGATAGCCTCACGCACCTGAGGCAGTTCCACACTCTCCAACTGATGCAGCTCGGCCACCAGCTTATCGTAGCCTTCCTGCGACATATACTCAAAACTCATATCAGTCTTCTCTTATTAATTGGGGGACAAAGTTACAAAAAGTTTGTGAGATAACGGTGTGTTTCGCGGATTTTTTGTAATTTTGCGGCATAAACAGTTTTTTAAGATGAAGGAATACAAGATTGCTATCTACACGCTGACATCGACGTTGCACGATGAGAAGGCGGTAAGTGCCGTCACCAGCGAGTTTCTGGAGAGTCTCGGCATCACGTACGACCTGAAAGGTTCAGACTATAGTGACTACGGCACCTGCGACCTCAGTCTGATCTATGTGCGCACGGGCGGCACCGAGGGCATCTTCAAAAGCCTGCTCCCTGAACTGCAGGCCAAGAGCCGCCGACCGTTCTATCTGCTGACATCAGGCAAGAGCAATTCGCTGGCGGCATCGATGGAGATACTCTCCTATCTGCGGCAGCACGATATCCGAGGCGAGATCCTTCACGGCAGCACAGCATATATCGCCCAGCGCATCAGCCTGCTGGCGATGGTGGAACAAGCCCAACGACAGCTTCAAGGCGCCCGTCTAGGCATCATCGGCCAACCGTCAGACTGGCTCATCTCTAGTCACGCCGACCAAAAGACAGTCTTGGAGCGCTTGGGCATCGAACTCGTTGACATCCCCATCGAGGAACTGCTCAGCACCATCGACATGAAAGGCGCCGAGACCGTCACCGATCAGGTGGGCATCCAACAATCGATACCTGGTGCCTTGAAGATCTACGAGGCGCTGAAAACGATCGTCGAGAGCCATCATCTTCAGGGCTTTACACTGCGTTGCTTCGACCTGCTGACAACGGTGAAGAATACAGGTTGTCTGGCCCTTGCGAAACTGAATGCCGAGGGCTATGTAGCTGGTTGTGAAGGCGATGTGCCGGCGATGCTATCGATGATGATCGTACGCTCGCTGCTGGGCTTCTCAGGATTCCAGGCCAATCCCGCACACATCAATCCTGAGACGGGCGAGATGCTTTTCGCCCACTGCACCATCCCACTCGATATGGTTATGGAGTATGAGTTCGACACGCATTTCGAGTCGGGCATCGGCGTAGGCATCAGAGGATTCATGAAGGAGGGGCCTGTCACCATCTTCAAGGTCTCAGGCGACCTCTCGCGTTATTTCGTGGCCGAGGGCTTGCTGACGCACAATCAGGCGAAGCCCGATCTCTGCCGCACGCAACAGGTCATCCAACTGTCTGACAAGAGCCAGACCGCTTATTTCCTGACCAATCCCATCGGCAACCATCACATCATCATGCCTGGCTACCATCGCGACCTCATCACCGCCCTGCTTCACAGCCTCGGGTTTACAATACTTTAAGAAGATTATGACAGAAAATAGTGAGAAAACATCAAAAATGAAGGTTTTGTTGATTAACGGAAGCCCCAGAGCGAACGGAAATACGTTTACGGCTCTGAGCGAGGTGGCAAAGACCCTGAACGAAGAGGGAATGCAGACCATGCGGACGCTTGGGCGTAATATGGCCTGGATGATTCGCAAGCTGAATGTCAGTGAGGATGGTCATCCAGAACTGGAGAGTCCTTTGAGAACCAACTTCATCCGATGACGTTTTTAATCTGAACTATCAAATGAAGAAGATTTTGACTTGTTTATTCGCCGCACTTGGGCTTACTACAGCTTGTGGCCAGGTGAATTATGAAAATTATGATGTGAAGGAGTTTGCCGAACTGATAACAGACTCCAACGTAGTAATCCTCGACGTGCGTAAGGCCGATGAGTTTGCCGAAGGGCATATCAAGGGCGCCATCCTTATCGACCAGTTCCAAAGTGACTTCGTGGAACAGGCTAAGGCTAAGTTGCCGATAGACAAAACCATCGCCGTCTATTGCCGCAGTGGTCGTCGCTCAGCCAATGCAGCCGGAAAGTTGGCCGATGTTGGCTACAAGTGCGTGAACCTCAAAGGAGGTATTATTGCTTGGAAAGAGGCGAATATGCCAGTAGTTAAAGAAGGATAGATCTGGCCTTAGCTTTCCTTGCAAACTCGAATAGCGACAGAGGCAAGTGGCAATAGCCATCGGGATTTTTGTCGAGATAATCCTGATGATACTCTTCTGCTGTGTAGAAGTTCTGCAGAGGCAGTTTCTCTACTGCTAACGGCTGATCGTAGTTCTTTTGTTCTTCGGCAAAGACCTTCTCGATGACGGGCAAATCCGCAGGATCAGTATAGTAGACACCAGTACGATAGCGAGTCCCCTCATCGTGTCCCTGCTTGTTAAGACTTGTAGGATCGATGGCCTTGAAGAACATCCTCAGCAGGAATTCGAGGCTGACCACATCAGGATAGAACCGCACAAAGACTGTCTCTGCAAAGCCTGTCTGATCGGTATATACCTCCTTATAAGTCGGATTCTCCGTATGTCCGTTGGCGAATCCCACTTCCGTCAGGACCACGCCCTCAATCTGCTTAAAGTAATGTTCCGTTCCCCAGAAGCAACCACCAGCAAGGTAAATATCCTTTGTGGGTTTTGTTTCAAGAATCCCATCCACCTCATGCTCAACGAATGGCCCAGCTTTGCACTCCAGCAGGACACTCGGCTCTAAGCACTCCAATCCGTGCCAGACGTTCTTGGGAATGTCCACACCATATCGACCACTCTCCTGGCTGATGACGCAGGATTCCACAATCTCGCCCTCGTCATTGTAAGTTGTCACGCGAACCTTTCCTTTCAGTATCACAAAGGTCTCGTCCTTGTCAGGATGGTGATGCACAGGAATAAATGTGCCTGGTTCCAATGCGTTGAGGAAACGGTGGCACTTGTCCTGCAAACTCTGATGAAAGTTGTAGTTCTTCCTCAGTCTCGGCGACTTCTTGGCTTCTTCTGCCAAATCATTCATTAACTGTTCGTCTATTATCTTCATATCAATTCACTTCATTCTTTTGTCCAAGTCATTTTAATATGCGGGATACCGTCAAGCATGAAGGTGTCGGATGACTGCTTGAATCCTACGCTTTCATAGAATCCTTTGGCGTACTCCTGAGCCTCAATGTCTATGAGTGTCGCGCCGAAATGCTCTATTGCAGCATCAATGGCATAAAGCATGATCTGCTTGCCATAACCTTTGCCTCGTTCTGTGGTGATGACCCTGCCTATCGAAATTTCCTTCATGTGGGTACCTGCCGGGCATACACGAGCCAAGGCAACGATCTTATCTGCTTCGGTCATCCACAAGTGGATGGACTTCTGGTCATCTCCATCCATGTCCTGATAGACGCAGTTCTGCTCAACCACGAACACCTCGCTTCGTACTCTAAGGAGTTCATATAGCTCGTCCGTAGTCAGTTCCTGGTACGTTTTCTTATACAGTATCGGCTCGTTCATACTATCTCTTTTAACGCTCCAGTCTCTGAATCGATGATAAACCCACGAACTACAATGTCCCTCGGCACCAACGGATGAGTCTTGATGGTCTCAACGGTCTTACGGACTGATGTTGGTGTGTCCTTGAATCCCTCCAGCCATTGGTCGAGGTCTATGCCACACTTGCGGATGGTGTCGAGCGTTTCATCCGTCACGCCACGGGCAATCATCTCATGATGGAAGTGATCATAACTCATATGGCAGGCTCCGCAGTGAGAGTGTGCCACGAAGCTCTTATTGAAGTCAATAATCTGGTCTATCATACTCATAATACCTAAAATCATTTAAAATCAGAGGGCAAAGGTACTCATAATTCCATGATTATTTGTACCTTTGCACAAAATATTAGGATAGTTTATGAAAGTAAAGATTCAAACCATGCTGGGTGACATCGTAATTCGCCTTTACGACGAGACTCCAATCCATCGCGACAATTTCTTGAAATTGGCAAAGGAGGGTTATTATGATGGGACGCTGTTCCATCGCGTGATTAAGAACTTTATGATTCAGGGCGGTGACCCTGATTCCAAGGGCGCACCTGCTGGTAAGATGCTGGGGGTTGGTGGACCTGACTACACGCTTGAAGCCGAGATAAAGGATGGCTTATTCCATAAGCGTGGCGCATTGGCTGCTGCACGTCAGGGCGACGAGGTGAATCCTGAACGCCGTAGTAGCGGTTCGCAATTCTATATCGTCTGGGGAGATGTGTACAACGAAGGTCAGCTTCGTCAGTTCTCCAAGCAGCTGAGAATGCAGAAAGTGCAGGATACCTTTAACAAGCTTGCTGCCGAGCATCGTTCAGAGATTATGCAGATGCGCCGAGACAGGAATCGTGAGGGACTTCAGGAACTGCAAGACAAACTGGCTGCAGAAGCTGAGAGCAAGGTCGGCAAGTCTGGGCTGACCGATGAACAACTGAAGATTTACTCAACTGTTGGCGGTACTCCCCATCTTGACGGTCAATATACTGTGTTTGGCGAAGTGGAGGATGGTCTTGATGTGGTTGAAATGATTCAAGGCACAGCTACAGGACGCGCTGACAGACCCGTTGATGATATTGAGATGAGAATGACAGTAATTAAATAATGGTACAGCAAATAGAAATAACCCTGAAACCGAAACGTCGCGGATTCCATCTTGTGACGAGCGAGATAGTAAGTCAGTTGCCGAAACTGCCGAAGACCGGCATTGTGAACATCTTCACGAAACACACCAGTTGCGGACTGAGCATCAACGAAAACTGTGATCCAGATGTTCGCGTCGATATGGAGACTATCTTCAACCGATTGGTTCCAGAGAATCGTCCTGAGTATGAGCATACGCTGGAGGGTGCCGACGATATAAAAGACATCTCCCCTGAATTTCACATTCTATCGAAGAAAAATGTGTAAAATATCACACTTTTCGACGATAGAATGTGATTTCGGCTATTGACAAAGAGATTACCTGCAATCGAAAAGGATCTTGCGGCGGTTATCCTTCGGACGCACGGCGAAGTGAATCCAATAGGTGGTACCACGCTTCTCGAGGATTAACTCATCAAATTCGCGCTTGGTACCATCAGAGATGTCGAGCAAGAGACAGGCATAACGTATCATTTGCTCTGGGCCCAGACATTTAATATCGACGGCGCAACCCGTCAGATGATTCGAGCCCTTCGCACCACCACACATCCGATTCACCTCCTCGCTTCGATACCCGCTATTGATAATAACGGGCAATTCTTCTCCTGCCTCACCATATTTTCGACTGTATCGCTCCCTCAGAATCTCCAGCCAACCGCAGATCCTCTTGAGATTTTCGATTGCTACATGCGATGGGATGTTCCCATCTAAGGGATGATAACTCGTTTTAATGAGCTCCCCCAGCGAAAAATGTGGGGAGAGCTTTGCTTGTTTATTCATTTCTACTTCGTTCATAATAATAATGTTTAATTAGATTCAGCTTTATGCCTATATTTATCGCTCTTAAGAAAACTGTGCGCTGTGCGCTGTGCGCAGTAGCCGCGACTCTTCCAAGTACGAATCATATGCAGCGTTTCTTTCTTACTAGCATCCAGACCTTGTTGCTGACGCACGTGTCTGGCTTCTTCAAGGGTAAACTCATCTGGCAGAAGTTCCAGGAGGTTACGTGGTCCACGTTGACCAACACGTTCTCCGGCATTATTGGCAAATTCGATATCTGCGCCGAAGAAAACCATCTTGCAGTACATATCATACTCCAGACTCCAGCGGACAAAATCCTCAATCGACTTTTCCCACTTCTGCCCGTTGGCCACGAAAAGCACACAGGCTTTCAGCCAGGCAATCACGATGGCTCGGTGTGAGAGATTCCAAAACACCACACTCTGACTGAGTCTGGCAAACTCGGCACATTCTGCCTGCAACTTCTTCGCCAGTTTGTACGCCTGCGGACAGTCTATCAAGCCACGCGCCGAGACCAGATTGTCGATGTAAGGCTTCAGCGCCTCGTCGAACTCCGCATCATAGACACCATAGATGGGCTGCTCACAACCGATCTCCTCCTGAGGAATAGTGCAGAAGTTGATACGCGAGATGGGACCGTCGGTCAACACCCGATTGAAAAACTTGCGACCTTTCTGAATCGTGGTACAAGCGTTCCAGTTGAACCTACACTCCGGTCTGGCTGTCACACTTTGCGTTCCCACACGTGTCTGTCCGTATTCCGCCCTCGGGTCGAAGGCCAGACACATCAGCTGGAAATGCTGTTTGCCGGTCTGACCTTTCAGCTGCTCAAAGAGATCCAGCTCGTTCAGCTTCACATAGACGAAATGTCCCTCAGCCTCATCCATACGGGTGACCAAAGCGGGCTTTGTCATATCAGCATCGATGATCTGGATTACCAGCCCTTCTGGTCGCACCATCTTATCCTTGTTGGCACCTTTCTTCTGACAGTCCTTCTTCCACTCAGCCTCACGCTTCTCATTCTCCTTGTCTCGGGCGCGAATATCGGCCATGATATGACTGATAGGCTCATCGATACAGCCCTTTCCGGCTCCCGTTCCTGCCATCAGACAGTTCATAAGCGTGGCCTCATGCTCCACATTATCTGTGTAGCAGAACCTGACATCACAAAGATGTGTGGCTAAGGGCGGAAACACTGCATGCGCCACCGCCGCCTTATACATCTCCGGTGTCTTCGATGTCAGCAGCTGAATCAGCTTCGGCAGTTTCTTCGGCATCTGAGGAGCATACGGTAAATGGCTCTCATCTGTGTTCTGTATGGAGGTTACAACGGTGTCTTGACCCTGTGTGCGGAGAGTGTTGCCTTCCTCCAATTTCAGGCTCTGCGAAAACACCTTCCTCTCAAACACCGACATTTTCCTATTGGGATCGGTATAGTTGTCGTAGAAGTCCTTTACCAGACGCTGGATATTATCATCCTGCCAGTTGTTAGGCATCTTCTTCTGAAGCACGCCCAGCAGCTCCGGCTTTTCCAACAACTGTGTAGCACCGACGCTCAGGATAGATTTCAGGGCTTTATGTCGACCGCCTTTCACATTCAGGTGCTTCAGCTCAAGTCCAGCCTCCTTCATGCACTCATCGAAGATAAATCTCGTGCGCTCGTTGGCTTCGATGACCTCAGTCGCACATGGGGACTGGCTCATCTGTGATGTCGCTTGTGATGTCACAGAGGTGCCTGTCCCCTGTGTGCGACCAGCCTCTTTCTTCAGCGGCCTTCCATCCACATCGAGCCCTCTATTCAGAAACGCCTCTCTACGCTCTTCGATCTCCTTGTCGCTTAAAGGCTTCAGCCAATTCTCCGAACGATACACCTCCTCATCGATACCTGTCAGGTAAATAAACCGCTCCGGTGTGCAGCAAGATTCATCATAAGGTACATCGATCTCATCACAAAACAGTTGCTGTGTTTCGCTGATGGTCTTACCGACTGGCATCCTCAGCCAGATATGCACCTTCTTACGTGCCGAGAAGTCTATGCGTAGCACCATTCCCTGCCAATCGCCCTCTTCATCGTTCAACTCCAACGAGCGTTTGATGGCCTTCTTAACCAACTTCTTATCATCCACATCCACACATGTCATAAAGGTAAATGCTTCAGGAATGATGTCAGCCTGGGCACGATGGTTATTGCGGAACCTCTCATAGTGCGGACAGGCATAAGGCAGCTCATCTTTCTTCTCCTCCTGACCGGAACGGATATCAGCCACCATCTGCTTGAGCCATTCTTCGGAGAGCAGGGCATCCACCTGCTCCGAAGTAAATGGTTCCGCATAGCCACGATGGTCCTTCTTAGGATCACCCGTATGCTTCGTGTTAACTGCTAATTGTCCTTCCATCATCTATCTCCTCCTTTCTCTTTCAACATCTCCCTCACTCTCTCAGCAGCCTCGTGGGCCTCCTGTTCCAACAGATCCGGAAGGCGTTCTGCCTCACTATCTGGGATATAGAAATTGTAGTAATACACCGCGTTCTTGCCATACGAGAACGAGCTGTGCGCCAGTCGGAACAAAGGACTGTTCCTGATGCGCTTGGCCAGTTGCACCAGATGCAAATAGCCGTTATTCAACAACTGCACCTTAAAGCGCCCGATATAGGGCGTCATCTCCACATGTTCGCAGGGTGCGAAACTTGCCTGGTTAAGGCCGTTATCCAACTTGCCGAACGTCATTAATCCGTCGACGATAACATCTCTCGATATCTTCTTTAAATTCTTTTTCTGTGTCATAATCCAGCGAATTTTTAGAGTGAAGGTGTGTCGGAATATTTGGTACCATTTATTTCACATCGATGACTTCCTTCACCAGTCCTTCGCTCGATTACTTTTACTTTTTTACCTTTTTACTTTTTTCTTTTAGTCGCTACGCTTTGTAAAAGCGCTAAAGCGAGTCCTTTTTAATTAGTTCCGTTGCAACGATATCCATGTAGTTCTGACCGTTGTACTCACGGCCCTGAAAACGCATCGTAG
>CAMKRS010000013.1 GCA_946415245.1 uncultured Prevotella sp.
CGACACGTTTTCCGGGCAAGCCGCTGGCAGTTCTCGGCGGAAAGACTGTCATTCAAAGAGTGTATGAGCAGGTAAAAAGCGTGCTCAGCGATGTCTATGTAGCTACTGATGACGAGCGCATTTTTTCGTGCGTAGAGTCGTTTGGCGGTAAGGCAGTCATGACACGCAAAGATCATCAGAGTGGTACGGACCGCATTCAGGAAGCTGTTGAGAAGACGGCCACCCAAGCCGATGTCATCATCAACGTTCAGGGTGACGAGCCGTTTATACAACCCTCGCAGATCCAGACGTTGATGCAACTTTTCGACGATCCGTCGACACAGATAGGCACGCTTGGAAAGTTATTCGAAAGCATAGAGGCAGTTGAGAATTCTAACTCTCCGAAAATCGTGACTGACATGAAGGGCTTTGCTCTCTATTTCAGCCGTAGTGTTATTCCCTATATCAGAGGAAAAGAAAGACAGGATTGGTTTAGCGAATATCCCTTCCTGAAGCACTTGGGTGTGTATGCCTATCGTCGGGAAGTATTGGCGGAAGTCACAAAGCTGCCTCAGAGTTCATTGGAAAAGGCAGAGAGTCTGGAACAGTTACGCTGGTTACAGAACGGCTATCGCATCCGCGTAGGAATGACGGATGTGGAAACCGTTGGCATCGATACTCCCGAAGACTTGCAACGGGCAGAAGAATTCCTAAAAAACAAATCTTAGCGATTCGTAGAACTGAATTAACAGAATATAGAAGATAAACAGCGGGGCGCCCTTTCGACAACCAAACGAAAGGGCGTCGACGATATCTGAGAGTTTCTGGAAACGTCCTGATACAAGACCGAAGGTAATAGACACAAGAATAATACCAAAGCTAAGGATGGGTATCATGCTGCGTGAGAAAGGTGATGGGAACAGGCTACCCGTTGACGATAACAGAACCGCATGAGGCACAGCCGTCAACAAGAGTACTACACCCACATAAAGCACCAAAAACACAATGGTGAGTCGCAAGGCCATCCGATCGCGATAGCTGGTATGCGGCTGTCCGATCAGTCCGCACTTCTGAAGACACCCTAATGCAATCAACATGAGCATAAGCCAGGCGAGCCAAGGGGAGGCAACCATCGATGTGAAATTGCCAAAGAACCAGCGCACACCCTCGCCGGAGAGCAGCGAGCGTACCCCGTCAACCCTCATGGCGGAAAGGATCCATGAAAGAAGGATGAGCACTGCCTCTGCTATCAGCAAGAGCAACAAGAACACACCTAATCGCGAGGTCTTGCCCTGACTATTCATCATCGGCTACAAGATTGTCGATATCGATAATATGAAGTTCAATGGCACGTACAACCAGACGAGTGGCATTAACATTGCCAACACTCTCGGGGAAGAGTTTCTTGATCAGCTCATTCTGACGTTTCTCAAGACTTTTTACACCAAAGGGCATCCCACGCAGACCAGTGATCTGTTCTTTGGTATAACCCAGTGCCAGATGGCGCAGGAAACGCTCATCGTATTCATCCACCTCATAACTAACCACAGCCTCCTGCTTGGCAAGTTGACCGCTAACAGCCTGTTTGAAACGTTCTACAATCTTTTCGAGGATGGGTTCGTTGAAGACTAATGTCTTACCTTCCATCACCGCATTGACATCACGACGCGTCAGTAATTCTCCTGTTTTCAGAATGATACCGTCGGCACCAGCATCCAGAACGTCTACCCAGAGTTTCTCATTCAGAATCTCACCCGTAAAGATCAGTACCTTGATATCAGGATACATCTCCTTCGTACTTCGACAGATTTCCACACCTACAGTTGTAGAACCACTCAGGCCCAGATCCAACAACACAAGGTCAGGCTTTTGTTGCTTGAGCAGTTTCCAATAGGCAGGTTCATTCTCTGCCGTACCGATGACCTCCGCCTCAGGGATATCGCTCTTGAGGATACCAAGAGTGCCCTTTAATTCCAGGAGCACGTCTTCAACGATGATAACTTTAAACTGATCCATAATTCTTCTATTCTATTTAATGATTTGACACTTTTGGAGCGGCAGGCAGGATGATGCGAACCACTGTTTGTCCGTCGCGTATTTCGGCCCAGATGCCACACAGGCGGCGATTGGTAGCCTCGCCATGATCGCGCACAATCTGACGACAAAGCAGATAAGGAATGTTTTGTATAGAAACGGGCGTGAACAAGGTCTGCGCCTCATCGTCACTCAGATGAAGACTGGGCATCGGCATCGTGATCTCCACATACTTGCCATCATGTATAGTTTGCATCTCTGAAGGCTCCTTGCCCCCACCCTGTTTGCGAAGGATAGAGAACAGGTAGCTGATGAGATTCTCGTCACCCAAGATACCGTTCGACAGACGATGAATATGCAGATTTGAGCGCTCTGTTTGGTCCATTGCCTGTTGCGAAAGCATACCATAGAGTTCACGATAATATCCCACAATCTCAGAAAGAGACTCCTCTTCACCTTGATCCACTAACTGTCGGATGCGTGAGGGATAATACATGGTTTCGTGTTTGAGGGTGGACAGACAATTATCGAGTACAGCATTCGATACATGGAGATTGGCCGTCTCGAGTTCCAGACGTCGCAGCTCGTCGTCCATCATCTCCAGACTCGACATCTGCTGACGCTCCATCAGGAAACGATAATAGAGTCTATGACGGTAATACAATAAGTAATAGGCTGGCAGAATGGAACATAGCACAAGGATGAGCAAGATAACGGCAATACGTTTGTTGGTCTGAGACTGTTGCATCATCCGACAATAATCAGCCAAGGTGTTATCCGCCGACATTTCCTTATAGAGCTGCGTGTAGATACGATTGTTGTAGTGATAGAGCTGCCACTCATGGAGAGCAAGAGCAGCCACAGCACTCTCATTACGGATATCAAGGATGATGTTAAAATTGACAGCCAACGAATCCTGATACCACTTGATCTCCGGAATCATCAACGAAAGATCACCCTGACGCAACATCAGATCCTGACCTTTCGGACGGAGATGCTGATAATGACGATTCAGATAGTGACGGCAGGAATCTGCAAACATCAAGGTCCTTTCGTATGTACCATTGATATTAGAGAAGTAGGCCGAATCCGCAAAGATGCTTGCCTTTCTTACATCATCATCAACTGTCGATGCCATCGAAGAATGATGAGTGGCACAGAGCGTAAGCATAGTTATCAGAAGACGCACAATGCCTTTTGGCAAACGGAAGGAGAAGCATGAACCACGACCTTTGGTACTCTCTGCCGTAATCTGACAAACAGAGAAAATCTGACTGATCTTACGGTATTTTTCTATGATACCCTTACAGTTCAACAGGCCGAAGCCGTGATTGACAAGGGGTTTGGGATCGAAGATGTGTGCCAGCTGCTCTTCGCTCATGCCCTCGCCCGTATCTGCAACCGATATCTCGACATAGTCGGGTGTCTGCTTAGCAGTAACAGTTACGCTGCCTCCTTCAGACGTGAATTTACGGGCATTATCGGCCAAGGTGTTCAACATAAAGAGCGTCAACACACGATCTGCCTTTACCTGGGCATCTGTGGTCTGCACATCCAGGGTGATACCTTTCATGGCAAAGGCCTTGCGACTATGCGACATCAAGTCGAAGAGAGGTTGCAGGGGGAAGCTCTCAATCTTGAGGTTCAATTCACCTTGACGGAGCTGTATCCACTGAGTAAGAATATCATTGTAATCGTTGATCTGGTCTGTAAGTTCACGGATATAGGCGAGACTCTCCTGCTTGCTGGTAGCATCGAGATCGTCCAAACGACTGATTTCGTGAATGATTCGATCGATGAATGGCGTAATACCATTGACGAGGGAAATCTTAGCACGCTGCTCCAAATGACGACGCTCGTTATCTTCCAGACGCAACTTGCTAACAGACACATCATCCTGTCGTTGTTCAAGTTCGTCTTCGAGTTGGCTATAGCCTCCCTTTTTTTTCTTATTCAAATGGTTGAAGAGCAACAACAAAAATATCAGGAGAATGATGGCTACCACCACCGCCGCCAACATAATATTCAGCTGGTTGGCACTGCGTTCATACTGCGCTGCACGAGCCTCCAACTGACGGTCCTGACGGGTTTCGCTCATCAAATCGATATAAGCATTGCGGTTTTCATCGCTCAGTTGTTTTTCATCCATCGCAGAATACACCAGACTTAACTGCTCACGGATACTGGCCACAAGGTCTGGGGCTTGATAGATGGCTGAGTCGGAAAGTGCTTCCTCCAAATTATACAGTGCCGATTCATAATCATCAATCTGACGATAGCAAGAGGCTAAGGTTCGATAGGCACCAGCTATCTGATAGATATCACCATAGCGTGAGAAGAGATGAAGAGCATCTTCTGCCAACCATCCAGCCAACATATCTTCATCAACACCATCGGGATTAATGAACTTCATGGCAGGAAGATTGTCAGCTAGGAGTTGACGACGGTAATCAGGATCCATCAGATGTTCTGAAAGAGCCTCGAGGGCATTGGCTGCAAAATAGGGATAATTGCCTTGACGTGCGTGGATGAAGCAACGTAATAATGTGTCAAACTCCTCCTGATTGATTTCTTGTTGCGTACCCGTTGTTATAATGCCACCAGAGCCGACATAATACAGATAGTTCAACCATTGTGCTGTGTCACGACGGAGATCGTTAATATCAAGATCTTGTAAGGCATCTATAGATTGTCGCTCAAGTCCCACATAATAGTAATAGGTAGATGTAACGATAGCCATCTCTGATTCTGCATAGCGCAGACGCTGTAGCTGATGCTCACTTAATTGGGAACGCTCTTCATTGATACGCTTTAAGGCCTCCATCGCATTCTCGCGATATTCGTAAAACTCGCGGTTCTTGGAACGACGTTGACAAAGACGCATTCGTTGAACATAGCTAACAAGCAGTTCTGTTTGATTATCAGTAATTTGAGGGATTTCGTTCAAGCGTTGCTCAGCCTTATCGTATTGCATCTTTACGATATCTGTAAAGGCCAGATTGTTTAATGCTTCTGCCCTGCCCTTGTCGTAGTGGGCGGATAAATCATAGGCTTGTTTTGCATAGTATTCAGTAGAATCAACACTCTTGTAGTGATAGGCATATGAGAGAGTATTCAGCTTGTCGACTGTCTGCCTATCAGGGCGCGTACAAGCTGAGATGAGAATGGTTGATAGTATGAATAGCCAGAACTTCATAAATAAAAAACAATCCCTCCCGCCATATTGGCAGCGAGAGGGATTAAATGGATATTATACACGAGCTTTTGCTATGTAACCCAGTGTTTCCTTACACTTATCGGTCACATACTGCCAGTCGTTTGCCTTAACCTTGTCTGAAGGGAAAAGCTTAGAACCCATACCCACACAGAATACACCGGCCTTGAACCATTTGGTAAGGTTTTCTTCCTCAGGGGCAACACCACCAGTGACCATAATCTTAGACCAAGGCATAGGAGCTTTCAGTCCCTTTACCATATTTGGACCGACAACATCACCAGGGAACACCTTTGTCAAGTCACAACCCAGTTCCTGAGCTTTACCGATCTCAGAGACAGTCATACAACCAGGACAATAAGGAACAAGACGGCGATTGCATACAGGAGCAATATCAGGATTGAATAGAGGACCAACGACAAAATTGGCACCCAGCTGCAGATAAAGGGCTGCTGTGGGAGCATCCACGACAGAACCAATACCCAAAGCGAGCTCAGGGCACTCCTTATCAGCCCACTTTACCAGTTCGCCAAAAACCTCCTGAGCGAAATCACCACGATTTGTAAACTCAAAAGCGCGAACACCACCTTCATAACAGGCCTTTACCACGTTCTTGCAAGTCTCAAGATCCTTATGATAGAAGACGGGCACCATTCCGGTATCACCAATCTTCTTCATTACTGCAATTTTATCAAACTTAGCCATTATACAATTTACAATTTGACAATTTACGATTTACAATTGATTAGCGCTGAACGCGACCACTGGCATTACCACCTGCAAGAGACTCAACCTCTTCAGCAGAAACCAGGTTGAAATCGCCATTGATAGTGTGCTTCAAAGCCGAAGCAGCCACAGCAAACTCAAGGGCTTCACCCTGTGTCTTCTTGGTGAGCAGACCGTGAATCAGACCACCAGAGAATGAATCACCACCACCGACTCGGTCGATGATAGGATTGATCTCATAACGCTTTGACTGATAGAACTCCTTGCCATCATAAATCAGTGCCTTCCAGCCGTTGAATGTTGCACTATAACTCTCACGAAGCGTAGAAACAACATATTTGAATCCAAATTCTTTCATCATCTGCTTGAAGATGCCTTCATAACCAGCAGCATCAGTCTTACCGCCCTCTACATCTGCATCGGGCTTGAAGCCAAGACAGAGCTCTGCATCCTCTTCGTTACCGATACAAACATCCACATACTTCATCAGAGGACGCATGATAGAAATGGCCTTTTCTGATGTCCACAGCTTCTTACGGAAGTTCAGATCAACAGATACGGTAACACCTTGACGCTTTGCTGCCTCACAGGCAAGTTTTGTCAACTCAGCAGCCTTGTCGCTGATTGCTGGTGTGATGCCCGACCAATGGAACCATGAAGCGCCTTCCATAATCTTATCGAAATCAAAGTCGGAAGGAACGGCTTCTGCGATGGATGAATGGGCACGGTCGTAGATCACCTTTGAGGGACGCATCGAAGCGCCAGTCTCAGCATAGTACAGACCAACACGATCGCCACCACGGGCAATAAACTCGGTATTCACGCCATAACGACGCAATGCGTTGACTGCAATCTGACCAATCTCGTGCTTTGGAAGTTTCGAAACGAAATAAGCCTCATGACCATAGTTTGCTACTGAAATAGCCACATTGGCTTCACCACCACCAGGGATGATGCGGAATGATTCACTCTGAATGAAACGGTCGTTTCCCTGTGGGGAAAGGCGAAGCATAATCTCGCCCAATGTTACGATTTTTGCCATTGCTTTTTTGCTTTTGTTTTATAGATTAATACTATTTCTTACTTTTCGACGACAAAAGTACGACTTTTTTCTGAAACTACCAAATATTATATACTGAAAAAGAGCAGAAAAGTTACGGAAACGATTTCGTAGCAAAATCATTTGGTGGTATCAATTATTATTTGTACCTTTGCACAGCAAAAGCTTATAATAAAATGGGTAAAGAGAATATCAGAATCAAGGACATCGCCGAGCGCGCTGGTGTTTCGGTTGGTACTGTCGACCGTGTACTTCACAATCGTCCGAATGTGTCAAAGACCGCTCTTGAGAAGGTTAATAAGGCATTGGCTGAGATGGACTATAAGCCAAATATGTATGCCTCTGCTCTCGCTTATAATAAGAAATACACTTTTTATTGTGTACTTCCCAAACATGAGCAGGAAGCTTATTGGGATGAGATAGAGGAAGGAGCTCAGGCCTGTACCGATTTCCGTCGTGATTTTGGTATTACCCTGAAGTTTATCTATTATGAACGCTTCAATAATGCATCCTTTACCCGCATGGTACGTGAGTTCTTTACGGAAAAATTTGACGGTGTCATCATTGTGCCTACAACGTTGGAACAAACGGCTCGCTTCACGGAGAAACTGATCGACAGAGGTATCCCCTATGTGTTGCTCGATAGTTACATGCCCGATTTGAAGCCTCTTGCATTCTTCGGACAAGATTCTTTTGCCAGTGGATATTTTGCTGCCCGTATGCTGATGCTCATTGCTGCAAAAGAGAAAGAGATTGCGCTGGTAAAACAGACGCGCGACGGCAAGGTAGGATCAAAACAGCAGGCCAACCGTGAAACAGGATTCCGTCATTATATGGTTGACCATTTCCCCGACGTAAAGATCACAGAAGTAGACCTACCTTTGGATGAGGAGCGTGTAGAGTATGACACCATCCTCGAGAAATTCTTCAAAGACCATCCGCATATCCACCATTGCATCACCTTTAATTCTAAAGCACATATTGTAGGCGAGTTCCTTAAGAAGAGCAATCGTCGCAATATTCAGATTATGGGATACGACATGGTGCCGAAGAATGAGTCCTGTATTCGTCAGGGCAGTATCTCATTCCTGATAGCACAGCATGCCTATCAACAAGGATATGCCAGTGTGGATGCCTTATTCAATGCCATCGTACTGAAGCGTGAGGTAAATCCCGTGAACTACATGCCTATTGAGATACTGACTAAGGAGAATGTAGATTTCTATCGCCGCAAGGCTATTTAGAATCCAAACTTTCTAAAGCATACTAAACAAATTACAAAACAAATGGAATTAGCAACTTACTTAAAAATTAATCCGGCAGATAGTGTGGTGGTCTGCCTACAGCCAAAGAAGAAAGGAGAGACCATTACTGTCGATGGAAAGACGGTTATTTTGAATCAGGATACGCCTGCTGGTCATAAAGTACTTATTAAAGATGTTCAGGAAGGTGAAGATATCATTAAATACGGTTATCCTATCGGTCATGCCAAACAAGATCTGAAAGCTGGTGACTGGGTGAATGAAAACAACCTGAAAACAAATCTCTCTGGCACTCTTGAATATACCTATAATCCCGTTGGCGAAGAACTATCTATCAAAAAAGAGAACCGCACTTTCAAAGCCTACAAGCGCAAGAATGGCGATGTGGGTGTACGTAATGAAATATGGATTGTGCCCACGGTTGGGTGTGTGAACGGCATTGCTGAGAAACTGGCAGAGAAACTACGAAACGAAACTATGCTCCAAGGCATAGATAGCGTGTATGCCTGGCATCATAATTACGGTTGTTCACAACTATCAGAAGACCATGAGAATACCCGCAAGGTATTACGTGACATATGTCTGCATCCTAATGCTGGTGGAGTATTGGTGCTGAGTCTTGGTTGTGAAAATAACCAACCTGATGATTTCATGGCGATGTTGGGCGATTATGACAAAGACCGTATCAAACTGCTGGTAACACAGAAGGTTGAAGGCGATGAACTTGAGGCAGGTATGCAGATTCTTCGCAACCTTTATTCCATTGCCAAAGAAGACAAGCGTGAGGATGTACCTGTTAGCGAACTCCGAGTAGGTCTGAAGTGTGGTGGTAGTGACGGTTTCAGTGGCATCACAGCCAATCCTTTGGTTGGCGAATTCAGCGACTGGCTTGTGGCCCAGGGCGGAACCAGTGTCTTGACAGAAGTGCCGGAGATGTTTGGAGCAGAAACTATTCTGATGAACCGCTGTCGTACGAAAGAACTCTTCAATCAGACTGTCTCGATGATCAACAACTTCAAAGAGTATTTTCTATCGCATGGCGAACCTGTCGGTGAGAATCCCTCACCAGGCAACAAGGCTGGCGGTATCTCTACACTCGAAGATAAGGCTCTAGGATGTACACAGAAATGTGGTAAGGCACCTGTCAGTGGTGTGATGGAATATGGTGACCGTCTCACAAACAAGGGGTTGAATCTCTTGTCTGCCCCAGGCAACGATCTTGTGGCGTCAACGGCACTCGCCTCTTGTGGTTGTCATATCGTACTTTTCACCACGGGACGCGGAACACCTTTCGGCACCTTCGTTCCTACGATGAAAGTGGCTACAAATCCTACTTTGGCCAAGAACAAGCCTAGCTGGGTGGATTTCTCTGCAGGACAATTGGTAGAAGGTCGCACCATGCAGGAGTTGGTACCTGAGTTCATCGATAAGGTGCTTGCTGTTGCCAGTGGACAGCTTGCCAGAAATGAAGAGAATGGCTATCGTGAGATTTCTATCTTCAAAAATGGAGTAACTCTTTAGTGAATAATTAATAGTGAAGAATAAAGGGCTTATCGCTTTATCACCCTTAGGGGCGTTCGTGATATTGTATTTAGTCACCAGCATCGCTGCTGGTGACTTCTACAAAGTGCCCATTACAGTGGCCTTTATGGTCTCTAGCATCTACGCTATCGTTATCGCCAAAGACAAGCCCCTGAAAGAACGCGTCGACATTTTCAGTCGCGGTGCAGGCTCCAGCCAGATGATGCTCATGATATGGATTTTCCTTTTAGCAGGAGCTTTTGCTCATTCGGCTAAGATGATGGGAAGTATTGATGCGACCGTTAACTTGACTTTACATCTCCTACCCTCGCAGATGCTACTAGCAGGCCTTTTTCTTGCTGCATGCTTTATCTCCATCTCCATCGGCACGAGCGTTGGCACCATCGTTGCGCTAACACCAATTGCCGTTGGCGTAGCCCAACAAACAGGTACGGACATTGCTCTCATGACAGCCGTTGTCGTAGGCGGATCGTTCTTTGGCGACAATCTCTCATTTATCTCGGATACCACAATCGTAGCTACCTCTACACAAGGTTGCAAATTGAGTGACAAATTCCGAGTCAACTCTTTTATTGTCATCCCTGCAGCCCTCGTTATTTTGATCGTATACTATATTATGGGAGCGAACATCCACGCAGCACACCAAACCGGCGCTGTGGAATGGATAAAGGTAATCCCCTACCTTATCGTACTTGTGACAGCCATCTTCGGTATGAACGTAATGGCTGTTCTGACGCTCGGTATTGTATTGACAGGGTGCATCGGTATGCTAACGCACAGTTTCGATGTCTTCGGATGGATGAAATCCATGAGCGATGGTATGATTGGTATGGGAGAGCTTATCATCATCACAATGATGGCAGGTGGTATGCTCGAATTGATTAAACATCAAGGCGGCATCGAATTTATCATCCAACGGATGGTGAAACATATCCATAACAAACGCGGTGCAGAGTTATGCATCGGAGCCTTAGTAGGACTCGTTAATGTCTGTACCGCTAACAATACAGTGGCTATTATTACCGTAGGAGGCATTGCCAAACAGATTGGTGACCGATATGGCGTCGACAACAAAAAAGCAGCCTCCATCCTCGATACCTGTTCGTGCTTTATACAAGGTTTGATTCCCTATGGTGCACAACTTCTGATAGCAGCCGGACTGGCTACCATCAATCCTGTCAGCATCATCCCCTACCTTTTCTATCCCTTCGCTATTGGGGTAGCAACACTTCTCTCTATCTTATTGCGCTATCCAAGACGTTACTCATAATCATGAACATTATCCAACGTAATTTCTTCCGACTCATCCGTTGTGGTGAATTCAAGAAGCAGGAACAAATAGAACCGATGTCCATCTGTAAATGGAACAAGGTTTATCAACTGGCATTGATGCATCAGGTCATACCGTCTGTCTATGCAGGCATCCAACAATGTGACAACCAATTTTTTCTTCACCTGTCTGAAAAACAGATGCAAGAATGGGAAAAAGCCAACTTGGAAGCCAGTCGCATAAATCAACAAGAGGAGGAAAATGAACTGTTACGTGCCGACCATCTTACAAATCCTTTGCTGAACAAAAAACTGCAAGCCATTCTCGATGATGAGAAGTCGGATATCGCCACACGGCAACTGTTGCTGATCATTATCCACATCACCCGGCATATCTTAAACGAAGGAGTACCTGTCTACAATCTTGTTCAACTAGGTAAATATCTCATTGAAGAAGGTCATCGTGTAGATTTTATGACCTTAAACCAATGGCTGAAAAAACTGGGATTTACCCCAATGGCACAACTCGAAGGAGCCTTGCTCATTCAGATGTTCGGATTCAGAAAAGAAGAAATTCCTTTCCTGACGGGTGAGCCTGACAAAAAGGTAGAAAGAGTAGCACAGGAATTGACGGAATTCACCAACACCCGAGCTGAGGAGTTCTATTTCTCGCAGGATTCGGAGAGTGTGTTTTTACATACCAGCAACAGCAGTGCGATACTGGGCCACATCCGTCGTTCTGCACAATACTTCCGCTACCTGCCATCAGAGACTCTGACGAACTTCTTCGCCTCCTTCGCCCACTCTCTCTCACATATTGAAGAATAATATCCAAGCTATCCTAGGAATCTAGGACAGCTTGGAACATGCTAGTTTATTTCTTCTATTATCGCAGCGGCAGCAGCTTCTGCGGCTTTATTGATAGAATCTTGCTCTGCCTTCAATTGGGCAGCACGTACCATTTCCTCTTCCAAACGATCATAGGCATTCTTTGCCTCGTCGTAGTAATACCCCTGCTCGTGTTCTTCCATATATTTCTTATAGGATTCCATCGAGTCGCCCATTTTGGCCGTCTCAAAATCGAGGGAATCAATCATCTGTCGGGCCTCACGAACATGTACATTATCGGGATTCCTATCAATAAAGAGTTGAAGGGCAGATTTTGACAGACTGGCACGAGCATTTTCCCAATCGCGGTCAATCTTCATCAAAACCTGCAGATGCGCTTTAATGGAATCACGATGGGCGACGGGTGCATCGATATACATATCGAGGAAATTCTGCAATACGGCAGGCTCTGCACTCATCATCGCATTATCATACGCCCGCAACTCATTCTCCATCTGTGTCTTCTGAGCATAATAAATGCCGAGCATGACGATAATCAATGCAAGTACAAAGCCAATAATAACCGCCGACCACAAAGCCTTGCGACTTTTCTTCTTAGGCTGCTTGAGTTCAACTTCAGTCGGAATGACCGGATTACTCGGAGTTATCTGAGTATTCTGAGTATCCTGAGTACTCGGAACCATCACCTCGGACTCCGATGCCGCTGCATTGATTGAACAATGGCAGTTCGGACACTCATGATCATCCTTAAATATATATTCTCCGCAGTCGGGGCAACGAGTTACCTTACCTACGATATCTACGCCACATGATGGGCATGTTCTTGCACGGTCGCTAACCTGATGACCGCATTCGGGACACTTGATTATCATATAGTAAATTTACAATTTGACGATTTACAATTTATTATCCGATTCACCGATGTTGGAAACGTATCTCGCGGAGGCCATGCTTCCCCAAGAACCGCGACTTATCAACATATCCGTTGATACCTACAATACGTCCCTTGCCTGTATACTGCCACATGGTAATGTCGCGCTCATCTTCCAACACCGGTTCCTCATCCAGATAGAGGGCGATCATCAGCTGATAGTCATCGAGTTTACCAACGAGATGCCAGTTATAGAAATTTCTGAACGTATACACCAACGGCTTCTGATGATAAGCTCCTTCGACCATACGGAGGAATGTCAGCAGCGAATCGCAGAACTGGTCTACTTGCAGACCACCAAGCGTCTCCACGTCAATCATCGGTATCAGATCCTGTTCTCCAGGAAGACATTGTGTCGTAAAGTTATCCAACTGCTTTTGTAGCGGTGTCTTCGGACGGAAGAAGTGATACGATCCCACCTTTAGTCCGTAACGGTGCGCTAGATTGATATTGCGTTCGAACTTAGGGTCGATGCGGTCGCCGCCCTCCGTCGCTTTAAGATAGACATATGCCATCTTGGTGTTCTCGCCAACCGTCTCCCAAAACACATCTCCCTGATAGCGGCTCAAGTCAATGCCATGCACATGACCACAGGTGTCTTCGCATTGCAAAAAGGGATTATAATCGGGATCATCAAGACGTGGATCGGGCGCCGGTTTCGGTGCCGCAGCACGTACAACCTTTGTCTTCGACCTGGCTTTGGTCTTTGTTTTTGCCTTCGACTTCTTTTTCACCACCTTTGTGGTCTTTGCGCGAGTACGACGCTGTTGTTTCTTGGGTTTGGCTCCCAAAGCGTCACCTGCCGTCAATAGAGCTATCAATAATACTATAATATATAATATGTGTGTTCTCTTCATGTTTACTTCACTTCTCTTTTTGTGTCGTTAAGAACTTTTTTACCGTCGATAATTACGATGCCTTGATAATCGGCACCCACTTTTTGGCCAGCCAGATTATATATGCTGCCGTCAGTCGTCTTCGTCTGTCGCACGGGACGGATGCCTGCCTCTATCAATGTGCGATGGCGCAAGGCCGAGCGTATAGCATAATAGGCAGGCTTTTTGTCAAGTTGTGCTGTAAAGAGCAGCGGATTCGACGACTCTCTCCAACTGTTGTTATCCTTCAGTCCCCAGATCACCATGCTTGGACAGTTATCGTGATTCAACATGATATCGGTTATCACACGATAGCTGCGGGCCTGCTCCTCGAGGTTTGCATCGGAAGTATCGGGGATACCCATGTCGAGTTCGGTGATGATACACTTCAAACCGGCCTCTTCAAAACGACCGACAGTCTGGTCGAGGCGCAGACTATCTACGTCACCGATGGAGAAGTGACACTGCAGGCCGACACCGTCGATGGGAATACCGGCCTTTTTCATGCGTATAGCGAGATTATAGAATGCTGCCGACTTAGCCTTACCTTGGAACTCCACACCGTAGTCGTTCAGATACAACTCAGCATCGGGATCTGCCTGGTGTGCATAGACAAAGGCGGAATCAACGTAGTCATCGCCAATAGCTTGCTGCCATACGCAGTTTTTCTTTATCTCATAACCCTCGGGATTAGTGCGCACCGAAGACTGGTTATCGTCCAGACATTCGTTCACCACGTCCCACTCGTGTACCTTGCCTTTATAATGCTGCATCACATTGGTGATATGGTTCTTCATAATAGCGAGGGCCTCCTCGCGCGTCCAGTTCTTATCATTGGTCTTGCCGCCATCGGAGGAGATCCACGAAGGAGACTGTTGGTTCCAAACGAGGCAGTGGCCGCGCATCGTCATCTTCTTATTAGTGGCGAATCTGACAATCTTCTCAGCGTCGCCGGTAAAACTAAATCTGCCATTCTGGCCTCCGTAGGCCTCAGGTTTCATATCGTTTTCGGCCACAAGCATGTTGAACTGAAAACCGACGGCCTCAGTCTCGGGCAGGCTTGAGTTGGTCAAATCGTTCTTATAAATGGAGATGGCGGTGCCAACACTCTTGCCGAGCTGCTTAGCGTAGTATTTCAGCGATTTTTTGTCGGCCATCTCGTCGACGCCCTCGTCATTGTAGAAGGCGCCCATAGTTGATTCAGGAATCTCTGGGTTGTCCGGCGTATCCGGACCGGCCATATTGTCGAGAGAGACGAGGCGAAGGGTGAATTGCCTGATATCAGGGTTTCTCCAGAACTGAAATTCCACGATCTCCCATGTATATTTATTAGCACGAACGTTAAAATGCCAATCGTTGCTGACTTTGCCATTGTCAGTAAGTATGGTAATTTCGTCACCCACCTTAAGGTCGGCATCGTCAGCCACCACCACATCGATGATGGGCATCGCGTCACTCGTCATAAAGTCCTCGGTTGTCTTGCTATATTTTACCTCACCCGCGACATAAAGCTGGTCGAAAACCGTAGTAGAGGCTATCTCGAAGCGGAGTGTCGAACCGGGATGTAGGAATAGATTAGCATTCTTTTCGGCAGCGTAGTTCTTTATTGTCAAGAGGCCGATGCCGTCAGCTCCAGGTTCGATAGTGCCATAATTGTCGACCGAGCCGCCGATGCTGCCCGTGCCGCCGAGTACGCCTTTACTGAATACGAAGGCAATGGCATCCTGGTCGCTAGGCTTGGCGCCGAGTGCGCCGCGCAGCTTACCAGTCTCAGCAGCCTTGCGGTCGTTCATGATCATCACGCGGCCGTCGAGTATTCGCAGCGCACCGCTCAGATAGTTGCTATTGCCAGTGATGGTCATCGTACCCGTACCTTCTTTTATGATACCGAGCATCGTGTCGTCGCGATAGTCTGCGGGGGCGATCCTGCCTGCCAGCGTGAAGTCGGTATTTGTCAGACCGAGCATATAGTATGCAGAGCGTCCGTTTTTCATGTAGCCCTGCAGCGTGGAACCCACCTCGGTATTCAGCGCACCGATGCGGAAACCCGAGCCTGCCGTGTTGGCCTCGGTGCAGAGTGTAGCACCCTCATGCAGCGTCACCGTATTGTTCTCCAGACTGCGGTTCACCTTGCTCAGGTCGATATTTTCGGCCGAGAAGGCCTTGCCGCCGTGCATCAATACTGCAGCGTAGAGACCGGCCGAGGGACAGTTGTCCTTGAAGGGATAGATATGCACGTCGCCCGTGTAGCCACTCCAGTCATTCCATTTCTTATCTGAGTTGCCCAGATAGCCGCGCTCGCCGCCGGCGTGGATGTTGAGACGGCCGGTGCCGGTGATCTTCGACGAGAAATAGCTGTATCGGGCCATCTTCACGTCGACCGTCTCGCCCTCGTTGATGGTGAGCGGTGTGGCGTACTGTGTAGCGGTCTTATCCGTGTTATCGCCGCTGATGTCTATCGTGCGGTCCTGTGCATGTGTTACCGTCAGCGCCGTCAGCATCAGCAGATTCGTCATTAAATATCTTTTCATAATAACCTGAGTTTTCGTTTTGCGGGTGCAAAATTACGAATATCTGAGCGAAAAACCAAATATATTTGAATATATCTTTTCTGTTATTAGTAATTACTGATTACGCAAAGGTTTTCGTAAGTTTTTGGCCCCATAGCGCAAAAAAGATTTGGAAGTAATCGGGATTTTTGCTATCTTTGCATCCGCAAATAAAAAATCACATTAAAACAATATTTAAAAATGAAACCGCTAAACAAACAATTCGCTCCCAAGAGCGTGATGCCTGAAAAGGTGATTCAGTTCGGAGAAGGCAACTTCCTCCGTGCATTCGTAGATTGGATTATCTGGAACATGGACCAGAAGACCGACTTCAACGGCTCAGTAGTCGTTGTGCAGCCCATCGAGAAAGGTATGGCCGAGTGGCTGAACGGTCAGGACTGTCTGTACCATGTGAACCTGCAGGGCCGCGAGAACGGCAAGCCTGTGAATACACTCGAGCGTATCGACGTGATCAGCCGCGCCCTCAATCCCTATACGCAGAACGCCGCCTTCATGGCACTCGCCGACCAGCCCGAAATCCGATTCGTGATTTCGAATACCACCGAGGCCGGTATCGCCTTCGACCCCAGCTGTAAACTCGACGACCAACCCGCTTCAAGCTATCCTGGCAAGTTGGTGCAATTGCTTTACCGTCGCTATCAAACATTCAACGGCGACATGACCAAGGGTCTGATCATCTTCCCCTGCGAGCTGATATTCCTCAACGGCCACGTGCTGAAAGATTGCATCTATAAATATATCGAATTGTGGAACCTCGGTGCCGACTTCAAGAAGTGGTTTGAGGAGGCTTGCGGCGTGTATGCAACGCTCGTTGACCGTATCGTTCCAGGCTTCCCCCGCAAGGAGATTGCCGAGATCCAGGAAAAGATCTCTTACCGCGACAATCTCGTGGTACAGGCCGAGAACTTCCACTTGTGGGTGATTGAGGCTCCGAAGGAAGTGGCTAAGGAGTTCCCCGCCGACAAAGCCGGCCTGCACGTGCTGTTCGTGCCCTCAGAGGAGCCTTATCACAAGCGTAAGGTGACGCTGCTGAATGGTCCGCACACAGTTTTGAGTCCCGTGGCTTTCCTGAGCGGCGTAAACATCGTGCGCGATGCCTGCAACCATGAGGTAATCGGCAAGTATATCCACAAGGTGCAGTTCGACGAGTTGATGCAGACACTCGATCTGCCGATGGATGAACTGGAGAAGTTTGCAGGCGACGTGCTGGAACGTTTCGACAATCCGTATGTCGACCATCAGGTGACCTCTATCATGCTCAATTCATTCCCGAAGTTCCAGGCTCGCGACCTGCCCGGTGTGAAGACCTATCTGGAGCGTAAGGGTGAATTGCCGAAGGGCTTAGTGTTCGGTCTGGCTGCTATTATTACTTATTATAAAGGTGGTAAGCGCGCCGACGGCACGGAGATCGTACCCAACGATGACCCAAAGATCATGAAACTGCTCAGCGACCTCTGGGCTACTGGCGACACACAGATCGTTACTGTCGGAGTGCTCGGTGCAGAGTCTATCTGGCAGGAGGACCTCAACAAGATTCCCGGCCTGGCCGCAATGGTAAAGCAAGATCTCGACCTCATCCAGAGCGTTGGCATGCTTGAGGCCGTGAAGTCAATCATTTAATGAGCGATTACATTGAAATAAAGGGGGCACGAATCAACAATCTGAAGAACGTTGACGTCAAGATCCCCCGAAACAAATTCACCGTGATTGCCGGAGTCAGTGGCTCCGGTAAATCATCTCTGGCCTTCGACACTTTGTATGCCGAAGGCCAACGACGTTACGTGGAGAGTTTGTCGAGCTATGCCCGACAGTTCCTCGGTCGCATGAACAAGCCCGAGTGCGACTTTATCCGCGGTATTCCGCCCGCCATCGCTATCGAACAGAAAGTCATCGCCCGCAATCCCCGCTCGACTGTTGGCACGACGACTGAGATTTACGACTATCTCAGGATGCTCTTCGCACGTATAGGACATACGTTCTCGCCCATCAGTGGACAGGAGGTGAAGAAACATTCTACGGAAGATGTAGTGCAGAAGACGCTAGAATATTCGAAGGGCACACGCTTCGTCATCATGGCGCCTGTCCATATTCCTGAGGGTCGTACGCTGGAACAGCAGCTGAAAGCGTATATCCTCGAAGGTTATGCGCGAATCTTTGCCGACGGCGATTTCATCCGCATCGATGATTATATGGATAATCAGAGTACTCAGAACACTCAAAGTACTCCGACAAATCTCTTCCTCGTTATCGACCGCCTTGCAGTCGATGATTCCAAGGATGCCATCGCCCGATTGGTCGATTCGGCAGAGACCGCCTTCTTTGAGGGTAATGGCGAACTGAGGTTGATGTTCCCGCCTTCGAATATCTGCTATGATTTCTCGCAACGTTTTGAGGCTGATGGTATCACCTTCGAAGAACCGACAGATATTCTCTTCTCTTTCAATTCACCCGCTGGAGCCTGTCCGGAGTGTCAGGGATTCGGTAGTGTAATCGGTATCGACGAACGACTGGTTATCCCCAATACCACCTTGAGCGTTTATGACGGCTGCGTGGTCTGCTGGCACGGCGAGAAGATGAAAGAGTGGAAAGATTGGTTCTGCCGACATGCAGCAAATGATGATTTCCCCATTTTCGAACCCTACATGAATCTCACCCGTCAGCAGAAAGACTGGCTATGGCATGGGCTGCCATCCGACAAGGACAAAAGAGAAAAGCCTTGTATTGATCAGTTCTTCGAGATGGTCAAGGAGAATCAGTATAAGATACAGTACCGTGTGATGATGGCCCGTTATCGTGGCAAAACCACTTGCCCCAGATGTCACGGCACCCGTTTGAAACCTGAAGCAGAATATGTGAAAATCGACGGACATAGTATCACCGATCTGGTGCAGATGCCAATCGTAAGATTGAAGGAATGGTTCGCTCATCTGCAACTCAACGACCATGATGCGGAAATAGGTAAGCGCCTGCTAACGGAGATCAGTTCAAGGTTACAATTTCTATTGAATGTAGGCCTGGGTTATCTCACCCTCAACCGTCTTTCTAATTCGCTGAGTGGTGGTGAGAGTCAGCGCATTAACCTCTGTACCTCACTGGGAAGCAGTCTCGTGGGATCATTGTATATCCTCGATGAGCCGTCGATTGGACTGCATTCGAGAGATACAGACAGACTGATACATGTGTTGAAGGATCTCCAGTCCCTTGGAAATACGGTGGTAGTGGTAGAACATGATGAGGAAATCATGCGGGCTGCTGACCATCTGATAGATGTGGGTCCGGATGCAGGAAGGCTCGGAGGAGAAATCGTGTTTGAGGGGAGTGCAGATAGTCTGGCTAACATTTCTAGCCAATCTAAAAAGACGAGCCTTTCTAGGAGTCATACGGTAAGTTATCTGCTCCATCAGGAGGAAATTCCAGTTCCGAAGAGCCGCAGGCCATGGAACATGCATATTGATATCAAGGGTGCAAGAATGAACAACCTGAGAGGAATTGATGTGACGATACCTCTGAATGTGATGACCGTCATAACAGGTGTTTCCGGTAGCGGTAAATCGAGTCTGATCAAAGGTATCCTCTATCCTGCCCTCAAGCGTCATATCGGTGATGTCTGCGATGCGCCAGGCGAATATCTCGGTCTAGGCGGTGACATTGATGCCATCAAACGTATTGAGTTTGTGGATCAGAGCCCGATTGGTAAAAGTACACGTTCAAATCCCGCCACTTATGTGAAGGCCTATGACGCCATCCGTGAACTGTTTGCAGAACAGCCCTTATCCAAACAGATGGGCTATACAGCGCAGTATTTCTCTTTCAATGCCGATGGCGGACGATGTGATGAATGTAAGGGTGCAGGAGTCATCACGGTGGAGATGCAGTTTATGGCCGATCTCGTACTGGAGTGTGAAGCCTGTCACGGACATCGTTTCAAGCATGATATCCTCGATGTAAGATTCGAAGGATTAAACATCGACGATGTACTGAACCTGACCATAGCTGAAGCTTTGGAGTTTTTCTCCACCCATCATCAGAATACCATTGTCAAGCGTTTAAAAGCCCTGAATGACGTTGGATTGGGTTATATCAAACTCGGTCAGAACTCATCGACGCTCTCCGGAGGTGAGAATCAACGTGTAAAACTGGCCTATTACATCAATCAAGAGAAACAGGATCCTACCCTCTTTATCTTCGACGAGCCTACCACAGGTTTGCATTTCCACGATATCCGACGTTTGCTGAGTTCGTTAGAAGCATTGATCTCTAGGGGACATAGCATTTTGATTATCGAGCATAACATGGAAGTGATAAAATGTGCTGATTACGTGATAGACTTGGGTCCTGACGGTGGTGACCGAGGTGGTAATCTCGTCGTTGCAGGAACACCCGAAGAGGTGGCAGAATGTGCAGAAAGTATCACAGGTCAATATCTGAAGGAAAAATTAAAATAATTGTTAAAATCAGAACAACGTATCGATATTTTTTGTAACTTTGCACCGCTTTAAGAGATAGTTTTAGGATATTAGTTTGAGAATCAGTTAGTTAGAAAGGATTTTAGGTAAAAAGATGAGGCAATTAAAAATTCAGAAAAGTATCACAAACCGTTCGAGTGAGGCACTCGACAAATACCTTGTAGAAATTGGTCGTGCACCATTGATTTCCATTGATGAGGAAATCGAATTAGCCCAGAAGATCCGTAAGGGAGGTCCAGAGGGAGAACGTGCAAAAGAGAAATTAGTGACCGCCAATCTACGTTTTGTCGTATCCGTTGCCAAGCAGTATCAGCATCAGGGTCTGACCCTGACAGACTTAATCGATGAAGGTAATATCGGACTGATCAAGGCCGCTCAGAAGTTTGATGAGACTCGTGGATTTAAGTTTATTTCCTATGCTGTGTGGTGGATTCGTCAGAGTATTCTTCAGGCCATCGCAGAGCAGAGCCGTATTGTTCGTCTTCCCTTGAATCAGGTGGGTTCTCTGAACAAGATCAATCATGAGATCAATAAGTTCGAGCAGGAACATCAGCGTCATCCCTCCGTATCGGAGTTGGCAGAGGCTACTTCTATCGATGAGGATAAGATCGGCCAGTCCATGCAGGCTGACAGCCACCACGTGAGCATCGACGCTCCATTCCAGGATGGTGAGGACAATTGTATGCTCGATGTAATGGCCAGCGGTGATGACACCCGTACTGACCGCCAGGTGGATCACGAGTCCATGGCCCTTGAACTGAACAACGTGCTGAACAAAGTACTGAAAGAGCGCGAGATCACCATCATCCGCGAGTGCTTCGGTATTGGATGCCACGAGAAGGGTTTGGAAGAGATTGGTGACCAGCTCGGACTGACTCGAGAGCGTGTCCGTCAGATTCGTGAAAAGAGCATCGCTAAGTTGCGTGATAGTGGGAATGCAAAAATTCTGATGAAATATTTGGGTTAAACCAAAAATATGCGTACCTTTGCAATTGTGAATTGCAAGACGCTGATATTCTATATAGTGCTGGGCATACTCACAAGTATGCCCAGCAATGTTTCCGGATGGAATTGGGAGAAGAAAGACTCCTTAATTCTGCCACGTATCTATGCCTATCCGCAATATCATCAACCCTATACCGACACCATCACCGACAACATCTATATCAAGCTGCGTTTCAACGTGGAAAAACGTAATGCCACCCTTTGGCTGATTCCGTCGATGTACTCTCTGGCTAAGGATGAACGGCAATATATCCGTGAGACATACAGCAAATTTATGTATACCGATGAGCATAACTTTGATATTGTCAGCCAGGTAAAAGCCGGTACTATCAGACATAACCGGAATGCTATGCCGACCCTAATAGACATGGTCACCCCAAAAATCTATGACGAGTCATTATACGATGGGCATATTCTCTCGCCATTTCACCGGGCCAATAGAAGATTATACAAATATCGTCAGAACACCAACCATGGTGATGGTACCACCCGAATCGACTTCACCCCTAAACTCTATAACACCCAATTGCTTGACGGCTATGCCATCATCGAAACGGAAACGGGCCGTATCCTCAGGACGGTGTTCAATGGTGAGTTTGACATGATCAATTTCCGTACCGAACTCAACTACAGCAATAAGGGCGGACGGTTTATCATCCCCTGGCGCTCGTCGACGGCCGCTACCTTTAAGTTTGCAGGAAATCGTATCTCCGCCAACCTTGCCTCCGTACACAACTGCAAAGCAGAACTCCCCGACAGCATTCCCTGGGCAGAGGGTAAAGCCACGATGGACACCTTACGTCCGATACCATTGACTGTGGAGGAAGAAGAACTCTATGAGAGGACGGAGGACTACTTCCCCGCTCCACCAGCCCCTGAAGATACGATTACCAAGAAGCCCAATTTCTTTAAGAAAATCTTCTGGGATACCATCGGTGAGACGCTCGTCACTCCTATCCGGGCAGAGTCGCAGCAGACCTATTTTAGATTGTCACCTATCATCGACCCTCTCGCCATCCGATATAGCGACAGCAGAGGTTTCTCATATAAGATGAAACTGCGTTTCCAATACACTTTCTCCAAGCATCGATACCTGACGCTGAATCCCTATTTCGGCTATAACTTTAAGATTAAGCAGTTCTTCTTCGATGCACCCTTACGTATGACCTACAACCCGAAGCGCAACGGATATGCCGAGCTGACGGTGGGTAATGGTAACCGCATCAGTAATTCAACAGTGGCGGAATTAATCAAAGAAGAGTTTGGCGACACACTTGACTTCACGAATATGGAGATGAACAAGTTCAATAACACCTATATTCGTGCCTTCAACAACATTATGCTCTTCGACTGGCTCGATCTGGAGTCGGGTTTGGTTTTTCACAGACGTAGTGCTGTCAACAAGACCATGATGACAAGATACGACATGCCGACGGTCTATACCAGTTTTGCCCCGATGATTGGTATCAAAATCCTGCCTTGGCCAAAGGGACCTATCTTCACGTTCACTTGGGAAAGAGGCATCAAAAACGTCTTCTCATCTAATATCAGTTATGAGCGCTGGGAGTCGGATGCCCAATGGAAAATACGCATGCCTGGATTGAGAACACTCAGTCTGAGAACAGGTTATGGTACCTATTCACTTCGGGAACAAAACTATTTCGTTGACTTCGATAACTTCCAGGAAACCAACCTACCCGATGGCTGGGACGACGACTGGACCGGTGACTTCCAACTGTTAAATGGCAGCGAGTTTAACCGTTCCAATTACTATATCCGTGCGAATGCCACTTACGAGTCGCCTCTGATGATTGCCAGCTGGCTGCCATACGTAGGAAAGTACATCGAGAAAGAACGGTTCTATATCAATTCCGTACTGTTGGAACGTTCACGTCCATATTATGAGATAGGTTATGGCTTCACCAACAGATACATTTCCGTAGCTGGTTTTGCCAGTTTCAAGAATACCCATTTTGAACGTGTAGGCTTCAAGTTTGATTTTGAGATTTTCAGACGTTGGTAACCATGAACAAACCCCTGACAGTATACAAAGCTAGCGCCGGCAGCGGAAAGACCTTCACACTTGCCACAGAATATATCAAACTGGTGGTCGAGAATCCGCAGTCTTATCGTAACATCCTGGCTGTGACATTTACCAACAAGGCCACGGAAGAGATGAAGATGCGTATCCTCAGTCAGCTTTACGGTATCTGGAAGCAACTGCCCGACTCAGCGAACTACATGAGGGTCATCTGCGAGAAGACAGGACAGTCGGAAGCATTTGTCAGTGAGCGTGCCGGTATTGCCTTAAGAAATCTACTCCACAACTATAATTATTTCCGCGTGGAGACCATCGATACTTTTTTTCAAGCGGTGCTTCGTAACCTGGCACGAGAACTCGATCTGACCGCCAACCTGCGCATCGAACTCAATGACACTCAGGTAGAAGAACTCGCCGTCGACCATTTGATTGAAGACCTTCATACCACAGACGTAATCCTGCAATGGCTGTTGAAATACATCATGGAAAATATCTCTGACGATAAGTCGTGGAATGTCATCGGTCAGATCAAGAACTTTGGCAAAACCATCTTCCGTGACCATTATAAAAACGTCAGTAATATCCTTCGCGAGAAAATGGAGGAACCGGGATTTTTCGACAGATACACCACGCAGCTCAGGGAATTACGTCAGACAGCCATGGACAGGATGAAACAATTAGCTGACGAGTTCTTTAAGATCATCCGTAGTGAAGGACTTGCCATCGACGATTTCTCGTATGGTAAAGCCGGTATCTGCGGTTTCTTCCTAAAGTTACAAGAGGGTAACTTTGATGAATCTGTCGTTGGCAAACGAGTGACCGATAGTTTGGGTGAGCCTGAGAAATGGTGTAAGAAGACACACCCTCGCAGAGAATTGATCTACAGTCTTGCCGACTCCACCCTTGGTCAGATACTCCGTACGACTATGGAAGAACGACCAAAACAATGGAAGATATACCAGTCGGCTGATCTCACCCTGCGCCACCTCAGTCAGTTAAGACTCTTAGGCAGCATTGAAAAGAAAGTGCGGGAACTAAACGAGAGTGCCAACCGTTTTCTATTGAGCGACACCCAGCAACTGCTCCATGCCCTGATCGACGGCAGCGATACACCTTTTATTTTCGAGAAGATAGGTACCCAATTACAACATGTCATGATCGACGAGTTCCAGGATACCTCGACCGTACAATGGCAGAACTTCAAGGTATTACTCTCTGAGGCCATGAGTCAGGAAGGCACAGAAAACCTGATTGTAGGCGACGTGAAACAAAGCATCTACCGTTGGCGTTCTGGCGACTGGCGACTCCTGAACGATATCCAGACCCAGTTTCCTTCGCCTGAGGCACAACTCGACATCCGTACCCTCAGTACCAACTACCGTTCAGAACGTCATGTCATTGAATTCAACAATACCTTCTTCCGCACGGCTGCAAAACTCGAATACCTGACATTACAAGATGATCCTGAAGCCACAGCCCTTCAACGAGCCTATACCGATGTGGAACAAAGTGTGCCTGACAAGTTGGACAACAACGGACTGATCAACATACAGCTCCTGACGGCTGATGATTATCAGGAAAAGACCTTTGCAAGGATGGCCAACATCGTGAGTGAACTCTGCGACAAAGGCGTCAGACCCTCGGAAATAGCCATCCTTGTGAGGATGAACGCCAATATCCCTCTGATTGCTGACTATTTCACCAAACATCTGCCCGATATCCGCATCGTTTCCGACGAAGCCTTCCGTTTGGATGCCTCCGTAGCCGTCAACCTGCTCGTTGAGGCCCTTCATTTCATCACCCATCCGAATGATATCCTCGCCAAAGCCAACATAGCCAAACTATACCAATGCTACGTGCTCGGCAATAATACGGAAGACAATGAACTGCTACTCAGCACCAATCCGCTCGACGAACAATTGCCAGAAGCCTATATCAACCACTTTGAGGAACTGATGAAACTGTCGTTGTACGAACTGACGGAACGTCTTTACACCCTCTTCGAACTTAATCGACTGGAAGGTCAGAGTGCCTATTTGTGTGCCTTCTACGACCAACTGCTCACCTTTACCAGCGAGAATGCCACCGGCATCGACGCCTTTATTGCTGAATGGGAAGAGACTCTCTGCGCCAAGACTATTCAGAGTGACGAGATCAACGGCATACGCCTGATATCCATCCATAAATCGAAAGGTCTGGAGTTTGCCCATGTCATCATTCCTTTCTGCGACTGGCAACTGGAAAAACAAGGCAACATCCTCTGGTGTCAACCAGACGAAGCACCTTTTAATGAACTGCCCATCGTTCCTGTCGACTATAGTCAGAAACAGATGAAGGGCACGATCTATGAAGACGATTATCAGCACGAACATCTGCAGAATACAGTCGACAACCTCAACCTGCTCTATGTCGCCTTCACCCGTGCCAGTCAGAGCCTTTTTGTCATCGGCAAGCGTAATGCTAAGAACAGCCGTTCAATGCTCATTGAACAAGTATTGCCTCTCATTGCTGAGGAGAAATCTGAAGCTGTGCTTTCAGGTGTAGACAATGAGAACGAGCCTATGGAATTCTCATGGGGTACACTGATGCCAAAAGAAAACAAAGGCCATCAGAAGGAATCACATAATCCCTTCCTGCAAAAGACCACACCTGTCAGTATCGATATCAACACATTCAACAATCCTGTTTCTTTCCGTCAGAGTAACCGCAGCAAGGATTTTATCTCCGAACAAGACGAAGAGAGCAATGAACAGCAACAGCGGCAATATATCCAGACCGGTAGTATCCTCCACCAGATTTTCTCTACTATCCGCACCTCTGCCGATATCGACGGTGCCCTCAAGCGTCTTCAGCTCGAAGGCATCCTCTACGATGAACAGGTGACGGCTGAAAAGATATCATCCATGCTTCGTAAGCGTCTGCAGAACGCCCGTGTGTCCGATTGGTTCTCTGATCGTTGGACACTCTTCAACGAGTGTGCCATCCTCTCGGTAGAAAATGGCGAGGTTATTGAACGACGTCCCGATCGTGTGATGACCGACGGCAAGGAATGGGTCGTGGTCGACTTCAAGTTCGGAAGTCCAAAAGATGAATACCTGGATCAGGTACGCGAATATATGCAGCTGCTGGCCGACATGGGGCATACCGATATCAAAGGCTATCTATGGTTTGTTTATTCCAATAAGATTCAAGAAGTAACGTTTAACCCTCTCAATAAATCCTAAACTATGAAGTCTTTCCTCGAATATGTCGCAGCCGACCTGCTGCAGAAATACGGTACCAACCTGTCGCGCATCGCAATTGTCTTCCCCAACAAACGAGCCTCCCTTTTCCTTAACGAGCATCTGGCTCGTCTGGCAGGAGAGCCTATTTGGTGTCCGGCTTATATCACCATCAGCGACCTGTTCCGTAGTCATAGCCAACGGCAGGTGGCTGATCCTATCCAACTGGTCTGTGAACTGCATCAATGCTTTAAGAAATGTACCGGCATAGAAGAGACTCTCGACCACTTCTACGGTTGGGGACAGTTGCTTCTCTCTGACTTTGACGACCTCGACAAAAATATGGCTTCTGCCACACACGTCTTCGCCAATCTACGAGATATCCACGAGTATGACGATACTTCATATTTAACTGAGGAACAAAAGATTACAATCCGTAAGTTCTTCAGTAACTTTAACGAAGATCATAATAGCGAACTGAAACAACGTTTCCTGCAGTTATGGAGTCATATCTATGATATCTATCGCTCGTTTAATGACAAACTCACCGAACAGGGATTAGCCTATGAAGGGGCACTCTACCGTGAAGTAGCTGAACGCGAAGATATTGATTTCGAATACGATACCTATCTCTTTATTGGCTTCAACATGCTCCAGCAAGTTGAGCAGACGCTCTTCCGTCGGATGAAGCAACAAGGTAAAGCCCGTTTCTATTGGGACTACGACCACTATTACCTCAAACAATTCGAGGCAGGTTACTACATTGCCCAATATCTCAACGACTTCCCCAACGAGTTGGACAATCACGATGACAACATCTACAACAACTTCTCCCGACAGAAGACCATAACCTATATCTCTGCCCCGACAGAGAATATCCAGGCACGATATATCAGTACCTGGCTGTGGCAGCAGAACCGCATTGCCGATAACCGGCATACAGCCATCGTTCTTTGTAATGAAAACCTGCTTCAGACAGCCATCCATTGCATTCCAACAGAAGTTGAGAAGATCAACATCACCACAGGTTACCCACTTTCCCAGACACCTGTTATCTCGTTGGTGAATCTGCTGGTCAGCATGCAGACTAACGGTTATGTTGCAGAAACAGACCATTATCGTCTGCGTCATGTCAACCTTGTGCTGCGACATCCCTATGCCCATTATATCTCTCCTGACTGTAACAGTCTTTACGACGAGTTGAATACGCAGAAGATCTACTATCCCGACCCAGCTCTGTTGTCAAAAGACGAAGGACTTCAATTACTTTTCTCCATGGAGCACGGCAGTCCGGAGCACTTCAACAGCACCCTCCTACTCTGGCTGATGTCAGTCATCCGCCTGATTGCGAAAGCCCTCAGCAAAGATGAAACAGAGCCATCGCCTCTAACACAGGAGAGCCTGTTCCGCATGTACACCCTGTTGAATCGTCTGAGCGACCTTGTCGGAAGTGGCACGCTCCAAGTAGACACCCTCACCTTGCAACGACTCATCACACAGATCGTTTCTACCACCAGCATTCCTTTCCACGGAGAACCTGTCGAGGGCATTCAGATGATGGGCGTTCTGGAGACGAGAAACATCGACTTCGACCATGTGCTGCTACTCTCCTGCAATGAAGGCAATCTGCCTAAAGGTCTGAGTGACACATCGTTCATCCCCTATACCATCCGAAAAGCCTATGGTCTTACCACCATCGATCATAAGGTGGCCATCTATGCCTATTACTTCCATCGGCTGTTGCAACGTGCCAGCGACATCACATTGGTTTATAACAATTCCACCAACGATGGTCAGACTGGCGAGATGTCACGTTTCATGCTGCAGATGATGGTTGAGAGCAGCCACCAGATTCATATCCAGGCCCTTCATGCAGGTCAGGCACCCATCCAGCGGACGTTGCAACCCATCATAAAGACAGACGCCGTGATGCAACTCCTGCGGAAGTATTTTGAAGAGAACATACTCACCCCGACGGCCATTAACCGTTATATGCGTTGTCAGCTGCAGTTCTTCTACCGATATGTGAGCGGTATTATCGAACCCGATAATGATAATGACGACGCCATTGACAACCGTATCTTCGGCAACATTTTCCACATGGCCGCCCAGCTCCTCTATAAGAAGCTCAAGCAAAAGAGTCGTACAATTGTGGCAGAAGATATTGAATACCTGCTTCAGACCGAAGTTGATATCCAACGTGCCGTTGACGAAGCCTTCAAAAGCGAACTCTTCAAGATCAAAGATCCAGCCCGTCCGTTACCGCCACTCGACGGTCTGCAGATTATCAACCGCGAGGTAATCATCAAATATATCCGTCAGTTGCTCGAGATAGACCTCCGTCTGACGCCTTTCACCATCCTCGGACTCGAGAAACTCGTGAAGATGAAATTCGGAATACCTGTGGGCAACGAAACCTTTACGACGATGCTTGGAGGAACTATCGACCGTCTGGACAGCATCACCACCTCCAATGGTGCAGATCAGATTCGCGTGATAGATTATAAGACCGGCAGTCGACAACATAAACCCCTTGCCGATGTGGATGCCATCTTTGCCCAGGAGAGTCTGAAGGACCATAGCGACTATTACCTCCAAGCCTTCCTCTACAGCCATATTGTCAGGGATAGGTCTAATGGTGTTGCCGTTGCTCCAGCCCTGCTCTTCATTCAGCATGCTGGCGCCGAAGATTATGACCCCACACTCTCTCTGGGTCATGAACCTGTCAATGACATCGCCACCGTCTCAGAATCCTTTATGCAACAGCTGTCCGGACTTATTTACGACATCTTCAATCCGGCCATCAGCTTTACACCTACCGACGACAGAAAACAATGCCAGCATTGTCCGTATGCACACCTCTGTGGAATGTCCTAACGGTTCTTGTGCGTGATATACCAGCCGTGTGTGAAGAAATGATAGAACAGAAGTACAGCCGCCGTTGTGACAAGTGCTACCTGCAAGACTGGTCCTGACTGTTGTTCCAGTAGTCCATAGCCCAGTCCTATACCTAGTGCCAGTCCACTTTCCCAAGACAGGAAGAAAGTGCTCTGTGCCGTACCACGCTGACAATGTCGACTCAATTTGATAAAGAACAACAGGAAACGTGAACCGATAATACCCAGTCCGAAGCCAATGAACATCGGTGCTGCGAAGGAGACTATCGTCTGCTGGCGCGTCAGCATCATCAGCAAGGCGACACCTGTCAGCACCAGTCCAGTGATCACTTCACTCTCCAGATCGGCATTGCGGAACATGAAACGCTGCGCCAGTAAGGCTGCAAAAAATCCAACCATCACCATCACATAGAATAATTCCGAGGTCGTCATCGACAACAGCAATCCCACCACAAACGTCACCACCATCAGATTGATGATCAATGGCCATCCTTGTGGCAGGAAAAAGCGGTCGAGACTCATCACCCGGACATTCTCTTCGGGTGTCCTGAACGGGAAATGCACCAACATAATAAAGATAATTGCCACCAAAGAACAGCCGATAGCTACCAACAATACCGTGCTAAAGCCTGACAGACGGTCGACGATGATACCCGTCAAAGGACCTAAGGAGAGCGCAAACCTCGAGAACCACGAAGCAGAATGGTTGGCTTCAGTCCGTTGGAACGACTCGCAGGTATCGATAATCAAGGTGCTCGACAGTATCATCTGAGCCACACCAAAGGCTGCGCCGAGTGCTAACCGTTGAACCAACAGTATCGGGAAATCAAAGAACTGCGATTTCTGTAAGTCCAGATAGTAGAGCCATCCCAGCATCGCCGCCATCAGTAAGATGGCCCAGATACAGGCTATATTCCTGCGGAACCGTTGTACCAACCACGAAGTCAGATAGCCGAACAAAAAGATACCGACGCCGAAAGCGCCCATGATCATACCCGTTTCCTGTATCGTGAGGTTTTCTGTCTGCAACAGCCACTTCGGCATCACAGGAATCAGCACATAGACTGCCATTGTCAACAGCAGGTTGGCCATCGCCATCAGCCAGAAATCACGATGCCACAACCGGATATGTACAGGGGTATTCTGAGAGTTCATGATTGGACGGTAAATTCTAGGGATTGGGAAATCGAATCAAAGGTCAGTCCGACATAGTCGGCGACTTGTAAATCAGAGAGCGGAGCAACGACTTCGTGGGAATTCGTCGTCAGCAGTCCAACCACCTTCATCTTGGCAGATAACCCGGAACGCAGGCCATTCACGCTATCTTCAAAAACCACACACTCATCCGGTTCCACACCTAACTTCTGTGCGGCTTTCAGATAACAGTCTGGATCAGGCTTGCTTTTTTCAAAGTCCTCCGAGGTCAGGATGGCATCAAAGAGTTGTTTGAATCCAGGCTGCTTCCGATAGACACTTTCCATCTTCGGCAGATTCGAACTGGTCACCACAGCCGTCTTCACACCATGCTGATGCAGGTCATCTACCAAGGCGATAAAGCCCTCGATATAATCATAGTCCATCTGTTGCTCGTAGGCATTCAGTCGTTCGGTGATCACGGGCTGCTCTTTCAGGAGGGGTCCACTGAACCAACTGTCATAGATCTGTGTCAGCGTCGAGCCTTTGATCTCTTGTTCCAGTCCGGGATGTTCCGGATGGTAAAGGCGACATTGTTCACCCCAGAATACCGTGTACTGGGGTTCGGTGTCAAACACCACCCCATCTAGGTCGAATAATGCTGCTTTCAGTTGCCTGTCTTGCATAATTTCCTTATTTTGGGTGCAAAATTACGTTTTTTTTGCGAGAAATTTGCGAAATTGGCAAATTAAGTGTAATTTTGTCGTCAATTCTAACATCATCGACTTAAATATGAAGCAATTATTCATCCTCGCAACCTTATCAACCCTTCTTTTCAGTTGTAGCAGCACCGAGGAAACGACGCAGTTCGAAATGGCGACAGCCGATAAGACCGTCAAACTGACTGGCGATGACAACTCTCCCTTGTGTAGTGTTCATCTCGAATTGTCATACGCCACAGAAGCCAACGGTCATAAGGCTGAGATCATCAATAATATCATCGAGAAACGTCTGTTGAACATGCAGAATCTGACCATGCAGCAGGCAGCCGACTCTTTCGCCAACGTCTATGTCGCCAATTACAAGAACCTCCTTCCCCTGTACAATCAGGACCTTGACAACAAGAAAAGACTGGAATGGTATAATTATCACTATATCCTCAAGACCTCAACGGAACAAGGCTATAAGAACGCCTCTGTCTACCATATTTATCTCGACTATTATGAGGGTGGTGCTCATGGCATCAATCAGCATCTGACGATAAACCTCGAGAACCTCACAGGTCGTCAACTCGCACTCTCCGACATCTTTGTGCCGGGCTATGAGCAACGGTTGAGCAGCCGCCTTCAGAAAGCCCTCTGTTCGTATGTTGGTGTCGGCAACCTCCAGGAGCTGAAAAATCAGGGTTACCTCTACTCCATGGACATGTTTCCCTCCGAGAACTTCATCTTGGGTGAAGAGGCCATTACCTTCATCTACAACCCCTACGAAATCGCACCTTATGAGAAGGGTAGCATCGAACTGACGCTCGCCTACTCCGAACTCGACGATATCCTGAAAAACGATTAGCCATGCATCCACTTCCACTCATCAGTAAATATTTTACCGACCTGACGTCGCAGCAATGTCAGCAGATAGAGGCCCTTGACGCCCTTTATCGCGATTGGAACGAGAAGATCAACGTCATCTCCCGTAAGGACATCGACAACCTCTACGAACACCATGTGCTTCACTCGATGGCGATTGCCAAGGTCATCCGTTTCCGTGCCGGCACCAAGATTCTCGATTTCGGCACCGGCGGAGGTTTTCCCGGCATTCCTCTGGCCATCCTCTTCCCCGATTGTCAGTTCAAGCTGATCGATGGTACAGGCAAGAAGATACGTGTAGCCCAGGAAGTGTGTGATGCCATCGGACTGAAGAACTGTCAGCCCACCCACCTGCGTGGGGAGGATGAGAAAGGACTTTACGACTTTGTGGTCAGTCGTGCTGTTATGCCCCTGCCCGATTTGGTAAAGATCGTTCAGAAGAACATCTCCAAGCATCAGCAGAACGCCCTGCCCAACGGCATCCTCTGCTTGAAAGGCGGTGATCTGCAGGCAGAGATACAACCTTATAAGAAGATTGTCCAGACCACCGAAATCAGCAGTTTCTTCTCTGAGGAGTGGTTCAAGGAGAAATATGTCATCTATCTCCCCCGCTAATTATCCATTGTCCATTTAACCCATGCTTACCATCAAATGTTTCCCCGTTAACATGCTCGCTGAAAACTGTTATGTGGTCAGCGACGAGACGCGTGAGTGTGTCATCATCGATTGTGGAGCTTACTATCCTGAAGAAGGTCAGGCCATCGTCAATTATATCAAAGAGAAGAAACTCACCCCCCGTCATTTGCTCTGCACCCACGGCCATTTCGACCATTGTATGGGCAACGGCTTTATCTTCCGTGCCTTCGGACTGAAACCTAAGGCTCATCAGGACGACAGTTTTCTGATGGAAAATATGGAACAGCAGACCAGCGATATCCTGGGCATCCCCATTCATCTGGATGTGCCGCCCGTTGACCGTTATCTTACTGACAACGACACCATCACCTTCGGTTCTCACACTTGGCAAATCCTCCATACCCCCGGCCATACTCCTGGTGGCATCGTCTTTTATGATGCGGCCGAACATATCGCTTTCAGCGGCGACACCTTATTCCGGATGAGCATCGGTCGTACCGACTTCGAACGTGGCAGCTATGCCGATATGATTGTCTCGCTCCATATGCTTGCCACCCAACTACCGGCTGATACAAAAATTTACGCCGGCCATGGTCCGGAAACAACCATGGCCGACGAAATTCGGTATAATCCTTATTTGAGATAAGTCTTATCTTCTGGGAGCACCAGCACCGGGAGCGCCTGCGCCACCAGGACGAGCACCACCGGGGAATCCGCCGAAGCCGCCGAATCCCTGCTGAGGTGCGATCTCTGGCTCACCGAAGACAGATGCCTCAGCATCCTTGTCATTCAGCTTGAACACCATAAACTTAGGATTCTTCTCTGTGCAGGGAGCCCACGCACCACCCTTGGGGCCGTTAGGATCGCTGTACTTGGCGAAGTTGGTCCAAGCGGTCAGCATCTTCTCAGAGAGATCCCAGTCGCCCTTGGTCCAGGGACGCCAGCAATGCTTCAAACTCTTGAATACAAACCACAGGTCTGACGAGTGGAACGCACCACGCAGACGCTGGGTCACCTCAGGATGACTGCCATCATCGGGCAACGGACGGGCAAACTCATAAGCCCAAGCCTTACCGCCCTTCTCAGCGCGAACCTTACAGAACTCAGCGATATTCGGAGCCATGTTACCCATATCGTTCAGGGTGAAACCAATCATATAAGGCACGTCGGCCAATGTTCCCTCGCGGGTGGCATCGTCAAAGCTCTTCACGCTCACATAACCGTCGATCATCGGCATATAGCCCATGCCCATACGCATCATACCCATCATGCCGCCCTGTTGCTGCTGGCCGGCGCTGCTCACCTGCTGGTAGATAGTTGGCAGAGCAAAGACGGTCTCCGTACTGGCCTGACGCATCTTCTGTAAATCGGTCATACCAGCCCAGTCAAACATCTTCTTGGCATTGTTGGCTGCATCCTCGATGCTACCGCCACCGTAACGACCGCCCATCATACCACCACCATTGGGGTTGGGGATGCTCAGTCCCTGGGCACTCATGATCACAGCCTTGTGGAACAGACCACGGGCCAGCGGACTCTCACACAGCGTACGAACACTACCACCACCGGCACTCTGTCCGAAGATCGTCACGTTGTTGGGATCACCACCAAACTGAGCGATGTTCTTCTTAATCCATTTCAGGGCCTCAATCTGGTCGAGGATACCGTAGTTACCTGACACCTTGTTCGGGCTCTCCTCAGCCAATGCGGGATGACAGAGGAAACCGAAGATGCCCAGACGGTAGTTGATAGAGACGAGCACCACGTCCTTGGCACCCCACTCCTGACCGTCAAACTCGGGCTCCGAACCGAAGCCCTCACGATAGCCACCACCGTGAATCCACAGAGCCACAGGCAGTTTCTTATTCACCTGTCCAGGAGCCTTGGTCCATACATTCAGATACAGACAGTCCTCGCTGAAGGCAGCCTCCTTACCATAGCCCCACTCGGTGTAATAACCACCGGTATACTGGATAGCCTGATAACTGGGACGACCGAAGGTGTCGCATTTCTTCACACCCTTCCAGGGCACTACGGGCTGCGGAGCCTTCCAACGGTTCTCACGGATGGGAGGAGCAGCATAGGGGATGCCACGATACACAAACACATCAGGATGGTCGTCAGCCAAGACGCCCTGTACCTGACCACCTTCGATTGTCAACACGGGGTTGTTCTGCGCATTCGCAGATACTGCTACCATGAGCAGTAACGGTAATAAGAGCTTTTTCATAAATAGTTGTATTAATAAAGTTGGTAATAATGGTATCTTATCTCACCACGCGTGTAAATTCCGGCTTGGCACCTGCCTCTTTACCCATCGTCACATAGATGGTAGAGGTCTGCTCACCACCGCCACCGAAGCCACGGCTCTTCACCTTAAACTCGTAGTCGATACTGTCGTCAGTCGTGCGCTTGCCGAAAGTCTGAGGTGTGCCTAAGGGAAACTGATAGCTCGAACAGGCGGCATCGAAGATAGCCTTCTCGGCATCCGTCACAGGCTGCTGGGCAGAATACGCGGGCAACGGCTTGACAGAGCCTTTCTTATAGCCGTTCTCCTTGAGGAATCGGTCGAGTTCCTTCGCTGCTGACTTCACACGGGCCTGACGCACACCATAGCCAGGCTGCACCTTTGCCTTGGGCAGAGCCTTCACGAGGTCGGCTGACGAACTCTCCAAACCGCCACTACCAAACGTACAGAAAGGAACGATGGTCTTACCTGCGAAGTCATACTTCTTGACGAGTGTCACCACGGGTGCGGCATAGGTTCCGCCCCAGATGGGATAACCCAGATAGATCACGTCGTAAGCCTTCAAATCGGCCTTCAACGGCTTGATCTCGGGCTCCTTATCACTCTGAGCGCGTTGCATCGTCTCCTGGAAATTGCCAGAATAAGGTTTCACGGCCTCGATACTCTCAATATCTGCACCGAGCTGTTTCTGCAACTCTTCGGCCACAGCCTTGGTCGTGTTAGTCTCTGAGAAATAAAGCACCAGTTTCTTCTGTGCGAAACCAGTAGTCACAAATGCTGCCATAGCAAACAACAATAAGAATCTTTTCATAAGTTGATAATTAAGTTATGATCATAAGTCGCTGCAAATTTAGTCATTTTTACGAATATATGCAAATATATGACCAATTTTTTTCATCGCCGACAAAAATGCTCGATATCTACAGTCTAACGCCAAATGCCAAACGGGCGTAGGCATCATAGATGTTAACTTTGCAATTATCACTCTTATAGTGGAAATTGTTGTACTGCGCCTGAGTGCTAATAAAATAATTGCTCCAGTTGTAGGCGATGCCGAGTCGCAGGTCAAGGTTGAGCCGCAACATACTGTAATTCACCTCCGGCTCTATATCCCAATAGTCAAACTGCGAGTTCGAGTTGTCGTGCATCAAAAGAGGCTTGTGTGTCTTACCGTTGGCCCATCTCCTCGTCTCCGGATTCCAGTTTCCGAAGTCATCCACAGGCTGTTCAGCAGACAGGTCGTAATTGGTTTCGTATTTGTAGGCTTTCACGCGGTTATAGACGCTGATGGTAGGCATGGCCATCACGTTGACCACCAGACCCCGTAGCGGCACCCAGTTGTAGCCGTAGCCTATACCGAGGTTGGCCTGATGTACCTTGATGCGATGTATACCATGGCCGATGATCATATAGGCTGCGTTTGTGTAGTCAGAATAGTCGAACGACGACTGGTACCATGTGGCTCCTAGCAGAAAAGATCCTGCGGAGTGACGCTGGATGACCGACTGATTGTAGGCAGCAGCCTGCGAGTAGCGACGACCGTTGAACACATAGTATCCGTTGATGTAGACGGAACGTATCCATACTGGTGATGGCATGATGACGGCACTGTCAAATTCCGATTCGACACCCGTCTCCAGATTGCGATCTGTTGAACTGAACCTGGCATCTTTCGTATTGAAGCGCCTCAGTCGGAAGTTAAAGCCGTACTTGGCGCCTGTCGAGCTGATAGAGTAATAGCGGCCTGCGTTCTTGGTGAGCGACTTGGAATAGGAGAATCCCGTACCGCGATAGCCCACCCAAAAACCGATGGAAGAAGCCAAGGGCGGCTCAAAGTTCAGATTCCAGTCTGCATGCTCGTTGTAGGCGGGGATGTCGACACTCTGGCTGTAGTCCACATCTACCGCGTTCTCCTTGTAGCGCAGTATCACCCTCCAGGGCTTGTCGGGCACTTCTATGTATGTCGGGTCCACCTTCGCCTTGGCCTTGGTGTCTAAGTACTGCTGTACCTGATGGAGCCGTTCCATCAGGTTCGGCTTACTTTCCTGTGTACTTACGCTGTCTTGCTCCTGTGCTGCTGTATTCAAGGAGAATAGCAGGCAGCAGATGATCATTCTTCCTATCATATTTATAGTAGGTTTTAGAGTAATTGACTAGTCGGCTGGAAATGTAAAGTCCACTTTCTCAACACCTGCGCCGCATATGATGGTTAGGATAACGGCGAACATCCATTGTCTTGACAGTTTCATCTTTTTGTATTATTTTGGGCTACAAAGTTAGAAATAAAAACCGAATAATCAAAGAAAAACCGGATAAATCTATCAGCTTTCTGAGATATTTGTAGTACCTTTGCAGCATGAACATGCAGAAAAAGATATTGTTCCTTCACGGATTCTATGCCAGCGGCAGTTGTGTACCAGCCTTGGCATTGAAGGAGGCTTTCAAAGAGAGAGCCACCGTGCTCACTCCAGACCTACCCCTCCACCCCGCCGATGCCATCAGACTGATTCGGGAAATCTGTGATCGAGAGAAGCCGGACATACTTGTCGGCAACAGCTGTGGTTCGTTCTATGCACAGATGATTTCACCCATTATCGGTGTGCCTGCGCTCTTGGGCAATCCACATTTCAAAATGTCAGACTTCCTGCGCGAGCGCATCGGCAACCATCAGTACAAGTCACCTCGTGCCGACGGAAATCAAAACTTCACCATTACCGAGGAATTGGTCAAGGAGTTCGAGGAAATAGAGGCACATCAATTTGACGGCTGTAACATATATAATAAAGAACGCGTATGGGGACTCTTTGGTGAAGAGGACACATTGGCCCACTTCGAGCCGCTTTTTCTGAAGCATTATCTCAACTCATATCACTTCCCCGGTGGCCACACACCTACCGCTGAACAATTCAAGACCTGGTACTGCCCCCTCATCGAGAAAATATTGCAGGAATACCCGGTAATCAGTCGTTAATGTACGACTTAGTCGTCATATCATAATATAACGCCTCCAACTCGGCCAAAGTCAGTTTCTCAACACTATGCTCGATGATACGTATCAGCTCCTCGCGCCGATAATCATCAGATTGGGTAAATTTATTCATATATGCCATCGTTCTTAATTGCTATAATCAAAACCTTCCTAAAACTTCAATCACCTTCACCCAGTCCGTCTCTGCCTCGAAACCAAACTTGTCGTCAATTCCTACGTTGAAATAGAGCTTCACCTCGAAGTTCTGGAAGCTCGTCTTCCCCACCTCTGGATTCTCGTTGGAATAGTCGAAATGGATACCCTCTTCCGCAAAACGGCTCCTGTACACAGCCATCTGCTCATCATAGCATCCACTCCAGAGAATCATGCAGATATCATCACGGTTGGTCATCAGCTGCAGGGCCTCACGGGCATAAGGATAGTAATCGTAGGTCTCCTCATTCTCATAACAAGCCCGCAGGATGGTATCGTGAATATCCACCACGACGTAGATCTTCTCCCAGTTCTTCTCCTTCTTACGGTTGAACGCAACCTCAAATGCCTTTCCAATATCCATAAATCCAAAAATTTCAACTTTTGTTAAAACTGAGTGCAAAGATAGCGATTTTCAAACAATTATTCGTAAATTTGCGAAATCATTTAATATGTTTTGTGATATGGCAAATGCTTTACTGTACTATCTGATAGTCATCAATATCGTGACCTTCCTCGTCTATGGCATGGACAAATATCCCGTGGAGTCTCTCCTTTTGCATATCATCTGATTTGAGTATTGCACAACTCATGGAAATATTGTAACTTTGCACCCGATGACGACAACATTGATCATAGGACTGTTGATTCCGCTGCTGGGCACGATGCTCGGCTCGGCCTTCGTGTTCTTTATGAAGAACGAGATGTCGGCTCGATTGCAGAAGTCGCTGCTGGGTTTTGCATCGGGCGTGATGGTGGCGGCATCGGTATGGTCGCTGTTGATTCCAGCGATGGAGATGTCCTCAATGGAAAATGGACAATGGATAATGGATAATCAGGCTAACGCGTGGTCTGTGTTCCCTGCGGCTGTTGGTTTTCTGTTAGGCATGGGATTCCTATTGCTCATCGATGAACTGACACCCCACCTGCATATCGGAACAGACAAGCCCGAAGGTATGCGCTCACATTTGTCGAAGACTGCGATGCTGGCCCTTGCCGTCACCATCCACAACCTGCCCGAAGGTATGGCCGTGGGTGTGGTGTTCGCAGGAGCTGACAGCGGCGCGACGAACATTTCTTTGGCCAGTGCTTTAGCCGTAGCCGTGGGTATCGCCATTCAGAACGTTCCAGAGGGAGCTATCATCTCCATGCCAATGCGAGCCGCTGGCAATAGTCGTTGGCGTTCATTTATCATCGGCTCATTGAGCGGGGCAGTCGAACCCATCGGTGCCATCGCCGTCCTACTGCTCGCCTCGCTGCTCATGCCCGTTCTCCCTTACATGCTCGCCTTTGCAGCAGGCGCCATGTTCTACGTCGTGATCGAGGAACTCATTCCTGAAGCATCCAGCGGTCAGCACTCCAACCTCAGCACCATCGGCTTCGCCATCGGTTTCGTCCTGATGATGGTACTCGATGTGGTAATGGGGTAATACCTACTTTTAGTTAATCAGCTTTTGTAGGCTTCAGGGGTGCGTAATGCTTAAAACACCGCGTTTTAGGTATTGCGCACCTTATTTATTTGCCGTACCTTTGCAGCCGAAATCATAAACGATAAAAATGACAACAACAAGAGCAATTCCAACAGAATTAAAGGTTTTGATGAACCACATCTACGAACTGAATAAAGGTGTGCGACAGATGGTGCTATTCACCTGTAATAAAAAATATGGTCAGCAGGCCGTAGAGCGACTGGAAAGCCAGGGCATCCCCTACGTATTGCAACCCGCAGGACAGCAGAACCTGAACGTGTATTTCGGACGGCGCGAATGTCTGGAAGCCATCCGACTCATCGTCACCCGTCCGCTGAACCAGTTGACACCCGAAGAGGACTTTATCCTCGGCGCCATGCTCGGCTACGACCTTTGCGCACAATGCGAACGCTACTGCAAACGTAAGAACGGATGTAAGGGCGAGTGCAACGGGACATGTATCAATAAGAATTGAAGAATTGTAAAATTGAAAAATTGAAGAAATGAACGCAACAATTGTAATCTATGGTTCCTCGACGGGAACCTGCGAGGCCATCGCAGAGAAGATCGCCTCGAAACTGGGCTGCGAGGCCCTCAACGTACAGGACTTGACAGCTGATATCGTCAGCGCCAACCAGAACCTCATCCTCGGCACCTCGACTTGGGGAGCTGGCGAACTGCAGGACGACTGGTACGACGGTCTGAAAACACTCCAAGGTGCCGACCTCAACGGCAAGACCATCGCCATCTTCGGCTGTGGCGACTGTGCATCATACAGCGACACGTTCGTAGGAGGCATGGGCGAACTCTACAACGGTATCAAGGATAGCGGCGCCAAGTTTATCGGCAGCGTGGAGACCGACGGCTACACCTTCGACGACTCGGAGGCCGTGATCGACGGTAAATTCATCGGCCTGCCCCTCGACGACATCAACGAGGACGACAAGACCGACACCCGCATCGAGGCCTGGCTCGCCCAAATCACACCCGCACTCTAATCACAGGTATAAATCATAAATTAGGTATTTGTTTAGTTATTGGTAGGTGGCTGGTCGTGAGATCAGCCATCTTTTTAAAAAGAAAACGATTATGGGACTATTGAAATCTTTTTTCAGCCAGTGTGCACGACCTGAGGGAGCACTTGGACGCGTGATGCTGAGTTTCATGAATTATACGCATGCCCCGCTGACGAACTGGGGACTGAAACTTGTGGATGTGCAAGACGGATGGACAATGCTCGATGTGGGCTGTGGTGGAGGTTTTACTATTCGCCGACTGCTGAAACGGAGTAAGGACGCACAGGTCTATGGCATCGACATCTCTGAGGAGAGCGTGGCAAAAGCCAAGAAGGTGAATGCAGAGGTACTCGACAAACAGGTATTTATCACTCAGGGTTCTGCGGAGAAGCTTCCATACGAGGACAAAAAGTTCGACCTTGTGACGGCTGTAGAGACTGTCTATTTCTGGCCCAATCTACCCGACTGTCTGCAAGAGGTGCGTCGTGTGTTGAAGCCCGGTGGTAAGTTTGCCATCTTGGTAGAGGTAGTGGACAGTGATTCTAAATGGACCAGCGTGGTGGAGGGCATGACGGCCTATTCGCCTGAAGATCTGAAAAAACTGCTTGATGATGCAGGTTTCACCCAGACGGAAATCTACCGCAAGAAACCAACGTATGCTACGATTTTAGGAGTAAAACCATAATTTGCAACCGAGTTGCGACAGCCTTGCCGTACCTTTGCACCATCAAACAACACCTTTGCATCCGATGGGTCCTAAGGCTCTGTGACATAGCGATCTTTATCAGCCTTGGCCTCTTCGCACTTGATCAATTCGATATTCAGACTTTCCACCAGCGACAGTTCATCAAGGACTTCATCGTTTGAAGGACGTGGACTGAACCAAGGCTGACTGGCGAAATAATCTGCCAGGTCTCGTGATGAGAACATATAGCTATGCTTGGCTAAGATAGAGTTACGCATGACGCGGAGGGTAGATTTCTTCATCTTGCGGAACATCTTGTCGTTGAGCAGGATGCGGTTGGCATAACCGAAGCGTGGTTCTGTATTCACCCAACTCAGCGTCTTTATCAGCCCCTTCCGTTTGAACATGCCGTATTCGTCCTGTTCCACCTCGTAGAGGGTCAGACCATCGAGCGTCTGCACAGCCTCCCACATTCCTTCAAGGTCGGTGAGTCCGCTGATACGGAGTACGCCTGTGACAGTACCGTTGAAGGCAATATTCTTATATTCGGCACGGGCTATGCCTTTCTCATAGATGATTTCATGACCAATCTCCAGCGTGTCACCATAACTATCGGTGTACTTACCCATGATCTGCTGCATCCACTTGCCCATAGCAACTACCTCGCCTTCTCCGAAGAAAGAGCCATCGAGCACATCGTGCAGATTGCCCTTCAAATCATACAGACAGATCAGTTTCCATCCTTCTTTCTCGATATACTTGGCACGAGGCGACTTGCTGAAAGGATTGAAGCCGTCAACATTCAGCTCCTCCGAGAGCAAAAACTCATTTTTCTTGCTATAGTTGGGTGTCAGACGGAAAGCCAGTTCTTCACCTTCCGCCATAGCAGTGAAGGTGATAGTCTTGTCAATGTTCACTTTGGCCTCATAGACCAGATTATTGACATTCCACTTGGAACCATTCTTTATACCCTGTGCGCATACAGTCATACACACAAGTGTAAACATCATAAAAACAATCTTCCTCATTTTGTCTTGAATGATTGGTTATTTGATTAAAAGTATATCTCAGAAGCCGAGGAACTCTTTAATGCGAGGGTCGCGTTCAAGATCAGCCCTGCTAACGTAGAAAGAGCCGGGGGAGACCAGATCGAGATACTTGTCAAGAAACTCTTCCCAACTCAGTTTGAAATAAGAAGCAGGAATGAAAAACGTCCTTGACCCGCCTGCCGATCGGTTGCCAGCCGTGACATGAGCCGAATAGCCGCCTAACTGATGCTTCCGAATCTGATAACTCTCCAGATACCAGTCGCCGCTGCATGTGTTGGTTGCTTCTACGTCTATGCGATCCTTCACAGGATTGGCTCTTTCAAGCTCCCAGTCATGACCACAGGCGAGCCGACGGAGAAACTCCTCACAATCGACATCTTCCTTATATGCCTTCAGGGTTCCGTCATACTGCGAGTGATAGGAGACGTACTGGTATTCGCCGTCCATTTTCTCAATACCCAAGTTAGTATTCTCTGCTATCATCTCCCTCTTTGCCCAGGGGAAATCTGCCTTCATCTGCTCGAATGCCTTGTCAATATAGGCATTCACATCGTAACCGTAAGGGAATTTCTCGTTCATAATTATTCTATTAATCGACCGCAAAATTAGTGAAAATATACGAGAATAACAAGAATTATGGAAAAATATGCAATAAACGGCATACTGACAAAAATAGCCAGAAAAAAGGATTCATTATATTAAAAAATACCTTTATCTTAGTATCACCTTGCGTGAAACCACAGTTCCGTCGTCAGCACGACTGATGGCAATGTAAGGGCCTATAGTCTGCCCCATTGTCTGGATACCGCCTCGCCATAGGCCTCGTCCTCCTCGTCGTCGGCAGCGAGCGCGTCGGTCTTGGTGAAGAGGTCCAGATCAATACACCCACCCATCGTCTCATAGCCTTTGGCATTCAAGTGCAGCCAGTCGTTCTCAAACAGGAACTGCGACTGCATGGCGATGGTATCCTCAGGGTTACGCACAGCCTTGTCGAAATCGATCACGCCGTCGAGCATCTTCGTCGTGCGAATCCACTTATTCAGCGTGCTGCGACCGTTCTCGTGATCCACAGAGTAATAGTTATTGCCCTTAAACGGCGTAATCGTCGCACCAAACACATAGATACCCTTCTGGTGTGCCTCACGGATAATCTGCTTGTAAACGCCGATGATGCTCTTAGCCGTCTGAACGCCATTACGCGAACCGCCCAGGTCGTTGACAGCCTCGAAGAGGATAATCCACTTCACACCCTCCTGACCGAACAAATCGCGTTGATAGCGGTTCACGGCAGCAGGCCCTAAGCCGCCGCCCAGCACACAGTTGCCGCCGATACCCATATTCAGCACACCCACCTGCTTGGTCGGCTCGTTCTCCAGCAACCGGCGTGAGAGCACATCGGCCCAGCGATTCTGCTGATTGGTGGTCGAGCCACGGCCGTCGGTAATCGAGTTGCCTAAGATGGCCACAGCCCCGGCCGTCTCGGGAGCCTCCACCTCCAAGGTCTGAATGGTATACCAGTGGTCGGTCTTCACGGCATCGCTGAAGTCATTGGTATTACCGGCCTTCAGATACGACGTGGTTCTTGAGCCGGGATGTCCGCTCACACTGGTCGACGAGGCCGAACCATAATGGATGGTAATGGCCACATTCTGACGCGCACCAATCTTGAAACCGACGGGGTCCGATACGGCCGTCCCCTTGGCAGGCATCGTCACCCCGGCCTTGCCGCCGAAGGTCAGACTCACGGTCGAGGTCTCATCAATCTCCGCACTACTGCCGGCCGTCTTGGCCAATGCCAGTTCCACGGCCTTGATTTCCGTAGCACCCGAGCTGAACTCGTTGGTCAATTTCAGGCGCACTTTCTCACCGCCAATTGACACCTGCACAATTTGGCGCAACGAGTTGTTGCCCAAGCCAGGCGACGGGGGATTATTATGCGATTCCACCAATTGCGGGGCCGTACCCCACGTGCCAACCCAATGATTGTCGGCAAAAGCGATACCTACCGTGAACAGGCAGACAAGAAACAATACTGTCTTTTTCATTCTGATTAAAACTGTTTATCCGATTTTGACCGCAAATTTACGTATTTCCGGCCAATCTCCCAAACGTTTATTTCCTTTTTCTACCGTCCCCGCCTTGGATGAAACAAATCATGTGTATTTTTGAAACATGACACGAAGGGGTCAGGCACCAAGGCCTTCTGCGACGAGAAGGGCATCCCTTGCACCCTCATCAACTATCCTGACCAAGGTCACAACTTTGTTGTCTGGAAGTACGGCCTCTACAATTTCGCACAGTTGATTTTCAAATAATCTAGGCGATTAATTTCAAAAACCAGACGAAAAACGGAAGCCACGATGACTTCCGTTTTTCCATTTTCTTCTTTAAAAACAAAGACCTGTCACCCTGATCTATGGGTTTGAATAATGTTTTAACATAAAGATAACATACAAATTGCAGCTTGATATTTATTTTTTTCGTACCTTTGTCGCTGTATTAATCAACACTATTTTGAAAATGAAACAGTATTATCGTATTCTTGCTTATGTCGGAGGAGGCATAGCCCTGGTTTTGATTCTTTTTGCTACCTGCTGCACAGTAGTCGACTCTGGTGAGGTTGGTATCCGTTTCCATAAGTGGTCGCTCAACGAGCAGGACTACGGTGGTGTGGAAGGAACGTGCAAGGGTTGGGTGTTCTATAACCCCATCACTACCAACGTGTTTACCTACCCCACATTCACCCAGCGCAAGCAGTACGAGACGTTCTCCGTGAATGCCAAGGATGCCTCGCTCTTCGAGATGGACCCCACCATCGCCTATCGCATCAACCCCGACAAGGCCTGTGATATCTTCACAAAATATCGTGTGGGCGTGAAGGAACTGGAAGAGGGTTACATTCGCACCTGCATCTACGAGGCCTATCGTACTTGTGCCAACCAGTACACTTCCGACTCGCTGATGTCGAACCGTGCCAACTTCGAGCGCGATGTCCGCAACCGTCTCGAGAAGTCGCTGATGGCAGAGGGATTCCTTGTGGAGGAGTTTACATCGAAGATCACGCCTCCCTCTTCGCTGCTCTCGATGATCGATGCCAAGAATACGGCTATCCAGAGTGCCTTGAAAGCTGAGAACGAAGTGAAGGAGGCTGAGGCCAATGCCAAGATTGCCGTCGCCAAGGCCGAGGGTAATGCGAAGGCCATGAAGATCAAGGCCGATGCAGAGGCATACTACAACCGTACCATTGCCGCCTCGCTCTCACCGATGATTGTGCAGGAGGATATGATTGAGAAGTGGGACGGTAAGATGCCTCAGATCATGTCCGGCAACGGCGGTATGATCATGGACATCTCCAAAGTCATCGGCAGCGGCAAATAGGCCAAAGAAGTCTGGGACACAGAAGTGCCTGACCCTTCTGTGTCCTGCCTGTGGCTACAACCTCCAGAACCATCACCACGCCCTGGCCGATGCTGAAGCCTGTGCCGCTATAGCTCTATACACATTATAGGGAGCAACTTAAAAGCCGCTCCCTAATTCTCTGTTCTATAACAATTATCGCTTGTCGGGTACGCCGTAGTCCATCCAGCGCTCCTGGGGGTAGTAGCCCTTCAGCGTCTTTTTCTTCTCGACGTAGGCCTCCTTCACACGATTCATTGCGACTTTCAGTTTGGCCACCGTTGGAGTGAGCTGCTCACGAATACGGTCCACCTCTTCGTTTACGGCCTCCAGTTCTTTGACGGCCTGTTCCATTGCGTTGATCTCATCGTTGGTGACGCCACGTTCACCCATTTCCTTGACATGACGGCGCAGACCCTCTACGAGGCCGCGACTCTTCTCAATCTGAATCTCTACTGTCTTTGACATAATTCTGTTGTTTTTAAAGTGATACATTAGGATTAAAACCTACCGCAAAATTAACAAAAAAAGTCGATTTTACGAACGCTATATAGCATCACTTTTTCGATTTTTTAAGATGAAAACGGCCTTTGTTTTAACTTTTATTTGTACCTTTGCACCCGATTTTTAGAAACGACTCTATAGCTTGGTAGAGCTTACAACTCCACAGAATCTGAACACCATTGCCAGTATCAAAGGAGGCAAGAACTCTACCACCACCGTCATGCCCCTGCTCTCCGCAGCCCTCTATCTGGGGCAGTTCGTTTCGCCACTCGTGGTCATGCCCTTGTCGCACAGCCTGTTTGGAGCCGACCTCACAGCTCCCTACAAGGTAGCCATTCTGCTCTGTATCGTCTTCTTCATTCAGGTCTGGACAACGCGGCAATTCCAAAGTCTGCCGCCCGTTTCTGGCGACAATCTACATAAACCAGCTTAAAAAGCGCTACTCGCAGTTACGGCTATAAGAATTTTTTTGCATGTAACAGAGGGACTGTTCTTATGTTATACGGGCTTCGTTGCTTCGGCAGCGGGGCTTTTTTGATGGGTAAAAAAGAGAGGTTGAATTACACACTTTGAGCGTTTTGTGCAATGGGAGGAAAAATATCACATTGGGGTCAGGACACTTTGTGACAGTCACGAAGTATCCTGACCCTCATGTGACACTCTATGTCATAGGAATGTTTATCGTAGTCGTTTCACTTACAATCGGTTTAGTATTAACAAGTAAAAGAAAGGATAAGTAACTATGGGAGTTATTTTAGGTGCAATTATGGTTGGAGTGCCAGGTATTATCTTCCTGATTTACTGCCTCACTCCGAAGGGCAGGCGTTGGATGAAAGCCAACAATCTGCTTTGATACCCGACGACTCACGGGACCTGGGTCTGTGATCTTGGCGATTATTTCAAAAACCAGACGAAAAAACGGAAGCCGCGCTGACTTCCGTTTCCTGGTTTTATCTTTAAAACAGATCAGAGAACCGTCCCGTGATCTAGTCGAGAGAAATCTGTCCGAACATTTGTATCTAACCTAAATTCCGCAGCACTTTAGTTTAACTTTCTTTATGAGTTCTTGAGCAACAAAAAGTTCTTGCTGGGGCAAGCGGCAGAGCCGAGCGGCCCAGGATTTTGCCATGTCAAATATAGGGTATTATCTTACAATCACTTTAGCACCATTGGATATATAGATGCCAGGCTGCTGAGGAACAGTCGGAAGGCGACGCCCCTGCAAGTCGTAGTAGAAGCCGTCGCCATCATACGGTTTCTGCACCATAATGATGCCGTCAACGGTATTGTCGTCACTATCGTCCTCGAAATCATCGATACTCACCTCCATTTCTGTACCGTCGCCATCGGCAATGGTCACAAAACGTGTTGTGAAGTTCTCGATGTTGAATGCCTCATCGGAACTTAAGTAACCTCGGAAAGGTTTAAGGCCGTTCTCTGCATTGGACTGTACCTGATGCAGCAGACCGTCCGACTGCATGACGTAGGCATTCTCCTGGAAGAGCTGTGATGGTGCCAACTGTGCAAAATTGCCCTTCCATGTGCCACACTTCATGTCGCCACCGGTGATATAGACAACATCGCCCTCGGCAGGCTGGGCGTGCAGCGTAACACCTTTTGCACTAAGGTTGACAGTGCCCGACCTGACCACTACGACATAAGCGTATCCGGCACGCAGGATGGGGAAGTCCTCGCTGAATGTGACCTCACGCTTGTCCTTGTCCACGCTCCAGAGGGTATATACGCTCACGTTCTCTGGATATTCCTCATCGTTCTCTGCCAGCATCAAGTCGTATGGCAGACATACGGTATAAGCTGTAGGCTTTTCCTCACCAGATGCGGTCTTGGCGGCAGAGAGTTGGCGTTCATAGACAACATCGACTTCCTTGCCATCATTCTGCTCTAATACTGCACTGTTGTCTGCATCGTCTTTCAGTTCTACGGTGATGGTAGAGGCAATCTCCCTGGTGTCGGAGAACTGATAGAGTACCGCGTCGTTCTTCGCCCACGA
>CAMKRS010000014.1 GCA_946415245.1 uncultured Prevotella sp.
ATAGAACTATTGACTACGAAAACAAGATAAACTTCAAGACAGCCCTTGCTGCTTGCGATATTCCTGTGGTGTTGTCCCCGTTACCTTACGATACATACGTATGAAATAACTCTGGTCATTAAAACCAATTCTATATGCTACCTCCTTGACAGGCATATCTGTGGTGCAGAGAACTTAGAAGAGGGACGGTTCTCTTGTTATAACGAAAGAACCGTCCCTCTGTAACACTGAAATATTAATGTTGTTGTAATAGTTTTCAAGAGGCTTCTTCGTGATGAAATTTACAACTCCACCAGGAGTGGCATAGCCAAAGAGCAAAGCAGATGGACCTCTCATGCCAGCTTAGCGAAGTCCTTTCATAAGAACATAGACAAACAGAACAGCAATTTATTATGTTTTGTTATTACCCAATAGGAAAATAGTTATTCTTTCGTATATTTAAAGTCATTACCCTCTTTTGAAGTCGTAACAAAAGAATTACCATCAAACTCTCTGATATCAATGCTACTTGTCTCTCCATTATCAAAAGAGAATACTAATCTTTGTTTGTCCTCAGTTAGTTCCCATCTCCCTTCAACCTCATATAATGGAGATTGTCCATATTCACCAAAGACAAAAGTTCCATCCCCTTTGAATTTAAAAATTTCATAAGTGTAAACAGTTGTACTTTCGTTGTTAACATTAACGGAACCCACACTAATAGGATGCTTCCATGTACCTATCAGTTGTTCTTTACTAGGTTGTTCCTGGCTACACGCAAGAACTAAAAACAAATTTGCTAAAATCGCAAATAAAACAAAATTCTTTCTCATAATTAGGATTGTTTAATTGTTTAATGATACATTAATATATAATTTTATTGTAATCTCAAAATGTTTAACGTTTTTTTATCCATTCAAAGGAAATTCTTCTCCGGTCTTTCAGCATTGCTGTAACAGAGGGACGGTTCTTTTGTTATTTCTGAACAAAATATTTTTTAATCTACACACAAACAAACTCCTGTGGCTTTCATATCACCACCACATTTAGGACACTTGCCAGTTTTGGGATTCCACTTCTGAATATTCTCAGAGCCACACTCAGGACAAACAATCTTCTCTGGCTTCTCCCCATAAGGATAAAGCACATCAACAATCTCATTGCAATCCGGGCAGAAATAACTATAGACCTCCCCCATCATCACCATATCTTTGCCCTTTGGGTTTGCATTAACTGTATAGCCACACCCCTCACATTTGAATTCTTTATAACTAGCCATAACTTACTTCTTTATTCTTTTCAGATGTCGTTTATAGTCCTTTATGATATCGCCTGATAGTTCATCAGCGAAGTAAAAGGGTTCTTTGCTGAAGAGTTCTGCCAGATGCTTTACGTCTGCTTCCTCCTGCTCATAGATCCAGTTATTCCGAATCCACATCCCCAGAGAGAAATGGAATTCAAAGGGATCACCATTCATGATGGCGTTCTTATCCTCATCACTCAGCATTCCATCCAGCTGAGCATAGGCCTCTCGTTTAGTTTTAGGTATCTTTATATCCATTTATATTATATATTCTAAGTTTTCTACCAGTCTTCTGATGGCATTTCGATAATCAGCCCTGAATGCTTCGTTCATTTGATAGTTCTTATACAAGGAATTATCGCCCTTTCTCGTGCTACGCAAAGCCTTATCAATCAGCCTGGCCATGATATCCTCTACTGCCTGCTGGTCACTGTTTCCAACCACCAAGTCCTGATAGTCCTCGTCTTTAACTACAGCCTGCGCATGAAGAATCATCTTTGCTTTTTGTTCTTCCGGAGAGGCTTCCCAACCTTTGAACCATCTTTCATTGAATTCCTCCAGAATCCTATCAAGGGGTGATTTAGGTTCTTCTTCATCACCCCCCGCATTTACCATCACAGGCTTATTGGGATCGAGTGTTGCATCTCCCGCATCAAGACCGATGGTCACATTTAGAGCGGTACGACGCAAACCATATGTATTCAAATCTACAGAATCTAACAGATCCCTTAAATCGTCTACACCTGCCTTCGGAACTATCAGCAAAGGTATCAAGAATCGTAGATACCAGAACATCTTCTCCCAGTCTTTTACCTCAAAGGGCATGATGGCCGCTGCTCTTGAATAGACTCTCACAAACTGCTTGCATTTCATCTTGAAATCAGCCTTACCATTCTCAGGCCATTCTATTTCTTGATTAAAACGTTGAGCTGCAGTGTCGATGATTGGAGCCCACTTGTCTGCTTCAGCACCATGAAGATAGAGTTCTATAAACTCATTAACCTCTTCCATATCAAAAACACCCATACTCAGCAGCGTTGTTAATAACTCATGCAGAATATTCACGTTCGTTGCCTCCGAGAGTGTTGTTGCCGTATAGAAGGGGTCGAAAGCCTCCTTGATACCCTCTGTTGAGTTATAGAAATCAAGAATAAACAGGTCTTCACTCAATTTTCCAAGATTCTTTGCCGACCTGTTCAGACGTGATAATGCTTGCACAGCCAATACACCATCCAATGGCTTGTCTATATACATAGCGCAGAGTTTGGGTTGGTCAAATCCTGTCAGATATTTATTGGCGACTACAAGGATTCGGTTTTCATCTTTCTCAAATTCCTCAGCAGTTTTTGATTCTGGGAATCCATTCAAACTCGCTTCTGTATAATCTCTTCCGCCATAATTCTTGGTTCCAGAGAATGCTATAAGTATCTTGTATGGCAACTTTTTCTCCACAGCAATGCTCTGCAATGCTAGGTAATATTTAATGGCACATTCAATATCCTTAGTAACCACCATTGCCTTAGCCATACCCTTCAATTTGTGATTGCGGAAGATCTTAGCATCAAAATGAGATATCATCACTTCGGCTTTGGCTTCGATGGTCTTCGTCTCACGTTCCACATAACCGCGCAATAGTTTCTGGGCTTTCTCATTGTTGAACTCGGGATTATCCTGAATACTCTTTGTCAGCTCGTAATAACTGCGATAGGTGGTATAATTCGTGAGTACATCTAGAATAAAGCCTTCTTCTATTGCCTGCTTCATGCTGTAAAGATGGAAAGGATGGAACTTACCCTCTTCGTCTTGCGTTCCAAATCTTTCCAGCGTCTCTTTTTTCGGAGTTGCTGTAAAGGCGAAGTAGGAGCAATTGCTACTCATCTTCCTATCTTTCATCAAAGCCTCCAAAAGTGCATCGGTATCGCTTCCGTCTTGATCATCGTCTTTCTGAACGGTGGCATTCAGCTTGTCTGCTGCAATACCACTTTGTGAACTATGAGCCTCATCAATAATGATAGCAAAGTTATGATCACTCACATCACCTATGACGTCACATATATACGGGAACTTTTGTATGGTCGTAATGATAATGCGCTTATTGGCTTCGATGGCCTCTTTCAGTTCTTTCGATGTATCTGCATGAGCCACAGTCTTGTCACTCTGTCCGAAAGCCTTGATATTATCGGTTATCTGTTTATCCAGCAACCGGCGGTCGGTGACGACGATGACAGAATTAAACAACGGCATATTCAGCGCTTTGGCCCTGATGGCGTCCATAGTGTTTGGACAAGTCTTTATCAGTTTATACGCCAACCAAGTCAGAGAGTTTGATTTTCCTGAGCCTGCGGAGTGCTGAATCAAATAGGTCTTCCCTACGCCGATAGCAGCTACATCACGCTCCAGTTTTGTGACCACATCCAATTGGTGATATCTGGGGAAGATCAGACCTCGGGCATTCTTCATGATGTGCGCCACCTTCTTGCCTGTCTTTGTCTCGCCATAATCAAAAAGCGCATAGTTCATAATGATGTCTGCCACTGTATCCTTCTGCAGCACTTGTTCCCACATATAGGATGTTTTATAGCTGCCACCATCATTCACAGGATTACCTGCTCCCTGTCCGTTAGCCAGTCCTTTATTAAATGGCATGAAGTCTGTCTTCTCCAACTGCAACTTCGTGGTAAAGAATACATCATCTTTATCCATCGTGAAGTGCGCCAGACAACGACCATACTGCAGCAATGTCTCTTTGGGATTACGTTGCTTGGAGCGGTACTGATCCTGCCCGTCCTTCTTCGCAGTCTGATAAGTCCAGGGATCTTTCAGTTCAAAGGTGAACAGGGGAATACCATTCACATAGAGCACCATATCCAGCTCCAGTCCCGGATTCAGCTGTGAGAAGGTTTGCTGACGTGTCAGCGAGAACTGGTTCTGACTGTATTTCACATGCGAGATTGTGCTATCAGCAGCTGAGGGCTTGGGATAGAATAGCTTTAGGTTCATATTATTCAAGCTTACCTTATCCCTCAACACCTGTATCACGCCAAAGGTCTCGATAGTCTTCGAAATCTGTCGCATGATATCGCCCTCGAGGTCACTGCCTTGATATTTTGCCAACTCATCGTTTTGGGTAGTTCTCAGGAAGGACATTAATCTGCGCTTGTCCAAAGCCGACTTCTTGTCCGTCATATCCTTGGGTTGTCCCCAATAATATTGTTGTGCCTCAGGTTTCTGAGCATCTATATCAGTCAGTCCCGCAGCCTCACGTTCCTCTCGTGTACTCCCCACGAGCGCCCGTTCTATCAACGCCTCAAAGGCTTGTTCATTTGTCTTGCTTAGATCCATAATCAGAATGGTATATTATGCTCCATATAATGTTACATCAATCCTCATATTTCTTAGTGATTCTTATTACTTTAGCATGATCTTTCTCATGTTCTTTCATGAAATTTTGGAATTCATCAAACAGTGCCGCTTCTCCTTTTATATACATCTGTAATGAATCAAAATCCACAAATTGTAATTCATCAAAGAGTCTGCCATTTAAATATTGACGACGGCAAGGAGTACCTTTCTCATTTAAAACATAGAGAACTGTCCTCATCCCAATTTCTGTTGGAAAAGACACATTGGGTACATTGTGAACTCTATAGTTCTCATCAAATATAGGATCTTCATCATACTTCATCATACTACCTTTTCTTTTATTGTTACAACATCTGCACTCCTGAAGGGAGATTTTAAAGTTCGCCCCGTTTATTCTTTCTTAATATATATAATCCTAAACTAAATAAGAAGACACCCAGGACAAACATTATTACCAGAATTGATACTTGTCTGACCGTCAAATTCTGCGAAACATTTTCATTTTCTGTTATATTGTTTTCCTTTGCAGAAACCTCATTATTATTCGCAGCAACCTCATTATTTCCGCCTATACGCTCAAATTTATAATTCACGTAGGTATAATTCTTCCCTATAGGGAATTTAACAGTATCTGTCCCATTATTCAGTGTAATTCTTTTTGTTTGAGTTTCCGTTTCTCCAGTACTGTCATTTCGTATGACGATAGAAGTATTTATAATTGTGTCTTGACCTAATTCATTTGCAATAAAAAGTGTGAGCGTATCTATATCTTTCCCGCTATTATTCATTTGGTATCTTAACAGACCTATACCATATGTCGGTCGAGGATAAACCTTGGGATTATCATTATACGCGTATCCTTTGCTTTGAGTTATATTAACATTCATGTCATAATCATATACTTTATCAAAAGAGTTTGAAGAATAGAAAATGTCCGTTTTCATCGTTGTAGTAATTTTCTCAATTTTTCTCTTACACTCTTTTATCCATTCTTTGCTTTCAAGACCTTTTGAATCGATATATAATAAAGTGGTCTTTGCATCGTATGAATAGGGCTCAGGCGTGCCGTCGTATGTAATAAATGTATTCATTGCAAGATGGGCAACCTCACCATTCAATTTTATTTTCCTGATAGGCTCTTTTATATAGAAATGTGCTGGAAGAATGTTTTCCGAGTATTTGAGTGTATATGTCTTTTCACCATCAAAAGACAGATTAAAATCACTCTCTTTTGGAGAGATTGTGACACTATCTGCCTTGATGGTATAAATCATCTTGAAATCCTTGGCACTATGGCGCGTTGAGTTTTTAAAGATAGGGAATATCTCGTCCATCTTTTTCCCCTGGGTGGTGTCGTCAACACATATTATAAGTTCACGTTTTTCTCCGCTGCTGATATTTTTTCCATTAAAATACATATCAAGTGTGGGGTAAGTAATTTCAGTTGAGTCTGTGGCAAGTGGTACAGGGGCTGTATTATTGCTGTCTGGAATCCATCCCATAATAGTGAAAGGTATGTCAATGACACTTACTATACCTGATAACATTAAAAGGCCAGATCCGACCTTCATCAATAGACTCTTTATCTTTTCTTTCTTCATACCACTTTTACTTTTCCTGTTACTACATCGTTAATGATTATCTGCTTGCGCTCCTGAAGGAAAGAAATTTGGATTTGATAATGATTAATAGTTTTATTAATCTTTTCTACCTTAGAATCCAAAAAATCAGCTATCACAATTTGTTCATCTTTAGGAGGTAAGGGAACTTTTACTTTTTTCATTTCTCCCTGTGTAAAATGCGGAACCCCCATTCCATTTATAAGGAGTTCTGTGTATTTTCTAAAACTATTGCTTATTATGAAATAGTATAGATACCTGTAATGCATCTTTTCGCCCGGACTTATAAAAGCAAGAGAGCCATTTGCTGTAGCTTCCCCTTTGGGCATACTATCCACTCTCGCACATTTTCCAATACCCGCTCCATCTTTTACTAATAAAATATCTCCCACCTTCAGCTTTATTTCTGGCGATTCATCATATCTAAATTTGTTGATGAAATTTAAGGGTTCCCAAACAAGCTGATTGTTTTGAATATTAAATGCAGATAAAAAAGCATATCCATTATCTACATATTCATTCGCCTTTAAACCTTTCCAGCCAAGTCTTGCGCGAATCCAAGAACAAAAACCCAACCTAATTGTTTCCCAATGCTCTGGAATCATGCCTATCCAATCGATACCCGAGTCTTTGAGCGAGACTTTGGGAGTAAGACCTTTTGTTATAGCATTATTGATGATAATTTGCTTACGCTCATTCAGCAAGTCTATCATCTTTTGTTGCTGGGCAATTGCTTTGTCTATCTTTGATGTAGCGGAATCAAGATAGTTGGCTATGGCTTCCTGTTCTTTAATAGATGGCTTTGGAATAAATTGGTTCTTTAATTCGTTGTAAGAGAGTGTTAAACGAATTCCCGTCCCCATTCCATGAAACATCTTCTTCGCATCCATTGATTTCAAGAAATAGGTGTAATATTTTGAATTGGCTATTTGAGTTGGGCGAAGACTAATATATGCAGAGGTAATAACACCTTCTTCTTTAACTTGCGCTACCCGTTGTGAAACAAAATCATAATTAAGGTTTAAGCCATTAATCATGATGTCGTTAGGTTCTACAATAGTATATTTACTGATTGTGTCAAGTACATCTGGTTCTTCACTTTGATCTGCTTTTCTTACGATATCACCATAGCGAAATTGAAGTTGCAACCGAATATTACAATCGGAATTCTTTATGATGTTCTCATTCATCAAATATCTCCAGCGTTCCATTCCCCAATGACTCGGAATCTCCCCGAGCCACTGTACACCACTATATTTGTATTCTGTATACCTCTCCATACGATTACATCAATTCAAAAAGTGACTGGATGAAGCCTTGACTCTGTTTGTCGAGTTCGATGATATCACGCTCGTTTTCTTCAAGTGAACGGAGAGGTGCGGGCTTGTAGAAATATTTGTTGAAGGAGATTTCGCATCCTATCTTAGTCGGAGGGAGATTGATCCAGGCGTCTTCCACGTATGGATGCACCTCGCGCTGGAAATAATCATAGATATCCTCCTTGACAGGAATCTTTTCGGTGTCGCGAAGATCGCTATCTGTTTCAAATTCAAGATATGAGCCATCATCTGTGAGATAATATCCATAGTGTTCCAGATTATCCCTATTTACGCCATATACGTGAATAAGTTCTTCAATCTGTTTACTATTTGGCTTGTGTATTTTCTTAATGACTGGAGCCGCCTCAGGATCTATCTCACTCATAGCAAGAGCTATCGCTTTCTGCTGTGCAGAAGTGATATTGAACTTGTTTTTAAAATTTGCGGTTTCTATTTTGGCAGTAAAGTCATGATAAACAGGAGTGGGATCCGTGCCAACTGCATGCATCAGTTTCTTGGCGGCTTCCATCAAATCTCGACGTGCTTTCCAATCCTTCACATTGATCAGCTTTGCAAGTTTCTTGTCCGTCATCTTAATCTCATTGTCGTTAAGATATTCCTTGATGGCAGGAATCTCGTTATCAAGACCTTCAAACACCTTGTCGCGATAAGTCTCATAGAGCCATTTCGACAATTCGAGATCTCCTTTATCAAAGAGCATCTCATCAATCTTCAGTGCATTAAACTGACAGCGCAGACGCAGAGGGCGCTCTATCGTGACATTGTAAAAGCGGAAATCATCGTTATCGAAAATCTTGCTGCTAATCTTTTCACCCTCGCACTCCTCAAAATCCATATAGGCTTTGAGTATGGCATCCTGATAATCCGGAGTAATGGTGCAATTACGCGAGCCCTGATTCTTACGTAGCTTCTCAAAGGCCTGTGAGGCATCGATGAGCTGAATCTTACCTCGACGTTTATCAGCTTTCTTATTTGTAAGCAGCCAGACATAGGTCGTGATACCTGTATTATAGAAGATATTGTTAGGCAGTTGAATAATGGCGTCCACTAAATCGTTTTCCACCAAATAGCGGCGGATATTACTCTCTCCGCTACCGGCATCGCCCGTAAAAAGGCTGGAACCATTATGAATGGATGCAATGCGTGAACCCTGAGGCTGTTGGTCCAAAGGTTTCATCTTATCTATCATCTCCAGCATGAACAGCAACTGTCCGTCACTAGTTCGGGGCGTACAATCCAGAAGTTCCTCTTCGCCAGAGAAGTTCGTCAGTTCCAGTTCATAGCGGCTATCCAACAACTGTTTGTCGTGATATAGCTTCTCCTTATCCGTCTTCCATGATTTGCCATAAGGCGGATTGGTAATCTGATAACCAAAGCTCTGGCCTTGAAATAGGTCATCGGTAATGGTATTGCCTAATCGCAGACCACTGGGATCCACGCCTTTGATAATCAGGTCTGATTTACTGATGGCATAGGTCTCAGGGTTAATCTCCATACCCGACATAAGGATGGCGCTTGCTCGGATACCTTTATTCAAGAGGAATTCTCGACTTTCGGTAAGCATACCACCACTACCAGCAGCAGGATCACGCATGGAAATCACTTTGGGCAGATTGTCCATCACGGGATCAAAAACCAATCGCGCCAACAATCTGATGGCATCGCGAGGCGTGAAGTGTTCGCCTGCCTCCTCATTATTCTCTTCATTGAATCGGCGAAGAAGCTCTTCAAACACAGTTCCCATATCATAGTTGCTCAGAGCAGGCAATTCTATGCCATCGGGATCATATTGTGTATGGTCTGTGAGATTGATACGAGGATCTGTCACGCGTTCTATCATTGCCAAAAGGCGGTCATTATCTGCCAATTTGCGGGCTTTGCTATAATACTCGAAGTTTTTCAGCACATCGCGAACGTTCTCGCTATAGCCATTCAGATACTCCACAAAGTTGTCATAGAGCAGGTCGTTATTATCAGAAGCCTGCGACTTCAGACGGTTCAATGTCCAACGACTGGTGTTGAAATAGCTCTTCTGGGTAATATCTTTCAAGGCATCTTCGTCTGGCTCAGGGAGTTCCAACTCTTCCTGAACTTTCAATTCTTCTTCTACGGCATCCTTAGTAGGTTCCAATAAGGCATCAAGACGGCGCAATACTACCATCGGCAATATCACGTCGCGATACTGTCCCCTTAGGAACACATCTCTTAACACATCATCGGCTATATTCCAGATGAGGGATACTATTTGGTTGTGATTCGATTCCATTATAATTTGAACTCAATTATGTTTTAAGTTACTTAGGTGCAAAGATAAGGCAAAAAATTCAGAAAACAAAGAATTTTGCGGATATTTTATAGAATAAAATAAAAAAGCCTCACGATTCTCGCGAATGGTGAGGTTCACACATTATTATTGTGGATTAACCACAACAAATCCTCCGAGTGCAAAGATACAGCAAATTTCTTAAAAAACAAAAAATTATCCTGATTTTATTGGAAAAAGTTTGTGGATTCGGAATTTCTATTTATCTTTGCAGCGTAAAACCGAATATTAACAATTAAATCAACATGACTATGGAACTACAAAAGATCCAGCAAATGATTTATGAAGTGCGTGGCGTAAAGGTCATGCTTGACACCGATTTAGCTGTGTTATCTGAAAATCAAGAAGTTACAAACTTGAGGTACCAAAATGGCACCTCAAATAGATCTTTATTAACTCATTAAATATATAAATATGAAGAAGACATTAATTCCTATGGACAATTCCATTGAGAGCATTCGAGTTCGTGAACGTATTATTCGTGATTTCTATCGGGAATGGAAAGAAAAGAACCCTTCGCAGCGGAGGTACAATTTGGCCCTGAAAGATTATATAAACATCAGGATGGTGTCAATAGTCGAGACAAGCGAACACGCTGCTAAAACGTTTCTATCTACTTTGGCTGTGCTACAATTAGATGCCATTCTGTCTGGCGCCAAGAAGGTTGCGAACAAGAAAGTAAAAGAAGGCAATAAGAATCAGAAACCATTCGAAGCAATGATGATCATGGAATACGATTTGACATTCATCGGTAAAGTGAAAATGACTGTTGGAATTCGAAGGCGTACTAAGGAGAAAGTACAGTATTGTATTACCGCCATCAGCAGCGTATAAGTAAAAAGGCATCCTAATGGATGCCTCTAGAGTTGCCCCAGATGCGTGAAGGAGGTTTACGCTGAGCGTGATGCTATGCGGGCGGGGACTTCGCACTACCCATATACATCGTCCTATCACGACTTATTCTGGGTGCAAAGGTAGGAATAATTTCTGAAACTTCCAAATATTTACGGAAAAAGTTAATTGTTTGTTTCTCATATTATTATTTAAGGTTAAGATTAATTGGGCTCGCAGCGGCGGGCCTTTTTCAGTATTCTACTGGTGGAATCTCCCTCAGTTCCATAATATCAAGCATATGGAACATCACATCCTCGATCTTTGCATGCCAACTCTCATGGAAATGGCCGTAGTACCAATATCGTAACGGATGATTCTTTAAATATAGATGATTGTAGATATCATCCATCACCTGTCGTTCATATTTGATATCATCCAGCAATTCTTCATCTTGCTCTGTCCAGTTTTCAAGGAAATGATGCGACGATAATTCGCAGAACGATGGCGAGGTATGGGTGATGACGGTATCAACTGCGCATCGATTATCAATATCATCAAGCTTCTTCCTGTCGAATAATCAGGTAATGTCATCCAGCGTTGGTGCTTTATGGGAAGACTATTGAAATATGCGGGATTGTCATGATTGCCCCTGATGAATACCAGCCAATTGTTAGCTTTTGAGAGCTTCTCACGACAACGTTTGTAGATATCCTCATAGTAGCCTGGACTTTCGAAGCCAAAGCCACAATCACCTGCAACAATAATCAACGTATCGGTCATTCCGTACTGAACACAGAACTTATATACGAGTGGTGTTATATCGCCATGAATATCACCACTCACCACTATACCCTTCACCTGCGGGAACTCAAATATCTCACCTTTTTGCACCATATTAATATCATGTGCAAAGATACAAAAAAACACCCTAAAAAACGAATGTTTGGACATTTATTTGGCTTGTTTCTGCGATTTGTCCAAAGATGAGATGTTTGTCCATACAAGTTAGAGAAGATTTGGCGAGATTATTTGGGATCTGCCCCCAAACGCCATAACTTTGCATCAGAAATAAAAAATAGAGTTAGTCTTTTCATAAATAGTTTCTTTTTCATACGTTTGTTTTTAGTTGGTTAATAAAACGCTTAGGACTCGCAGAGATGCGGGTCCTAAGTGCGTTATGATACGGCATTTTCTTAAAAAACAAAAAATAAACCGGATTTTCTTGGAAAAAGTTTGTGGATTCGGATTTTATGCTTATCTTTGCAAGCGATAAAAGACTTAGGTCTAAATTATGAACAACAAATATTTGTTTTATGAAGACAGAAGAAATCAAAGAACTCTTCAAGCAGTTTGAGAGTATCGTGTGTGACTACAACGGTGTAGAGTGTTGGAGTGCAAGAGAGTTGTACAAACTCCTTGGCTACACACAATGGCGTAACTTCCAACCAGCCATTGAAAAAGCTAAAGTTGCTTGTGAACAAGCAGGTATGAGCATTAACGACCATTTTGCGGACGTGCGCAAAATGGTATCTATCGGATCTGGTTCAGAAAGAGATGTTGACAATCTAATGTTGACTCGCTACGCATGCTATCTCGTTGCTCAAAATGGCGACTCCAGAAAGCCGGAAATCTCTTTCGCACAGAACTACTTCGCTGTGCAGACACGTCGTGCAGAATTGATAGAACAACGACTTTTGGATTATGAACGGGTGCAAGCCAGAGCCAAATTGGCTGAGACTGAGAAGATTCTCTCTGGTATACTCTATGAAAGAGGTGTCGATAGCAAAGGCTTTGCTGTTATCAGATCAAAAGGCGACAAGGCTCTGTTCCATATCGACACAAAGTTGTTGAAACGTAAACTGCAGGCTCCGGATAGTCGGCCTTTAGCAGATTTCCTGCCTACTATCAGCATCAAGGCCAAGGATCTTGCAGCAGAAATGACCTCTGTGAATGTCCAGACTAAGGACTTGCGTGGTCAACAACCCATCGAGCAGGAGCATATCGATAACAACACGGCAGTAAGAGATATGCTTGTGGGCAGAGGTATCTATCCAGAGCAACTTCCACCTGCAGAAGATGTCAAGAAGGTTGAACGTCGTCTGGCAAAAGAGGACCAGAAAGCAAAGATTGAAAAAAAGAAAAAGGAAGACTAGTATAGTTTAAGGTTAACATAACTTTGGCTCGCAGTGGCGGGCCTTTTTCAAAAACATTAAAGCCTCGTCCTTAGAAGAGGGATGGTTCTCTTGTTATAACGAAAGAACCGTCCCTCTGTAACACTGGAAACACAAATAGCAAAAAAATGTGAGAAATCGTGCAAAATGTTTGCAAGTGTCGAACTTTTTAGCTACTTTTGCCGATGAGTACGAGAAAGGTATCAGATCATGACAAAAGAAAAGACTATGGACATCAAAGCTGTAAAATTCCGCAAAGACGGATTCTATTCTCAGCCATTCGCATTTGGTGGCGAGGAAGGACAAGAGAAGTTTGACAAGAACATCCGCTATCGTGGCAGTCTGCAGAACTATCTGATAGACACAGGCAACGAAGTCATCTTGGTAGATACCGGCCTGCCAGCAGGCTTCCCCGATGGTGCACCAGAGGAGACGGCGCCCATCTATATCGGTAAGAGCATCTGCGACTATATGGATGCTTTGGCAGCATTGGGATACAAACCAGAGCAGGTTACAAAGATACTGCTGACCCACAAGCATGCCGACCATTCAGGAGAGCTGCGCTCCTTCCCCAATGCAAAGATATATGTCAATGCGGAAGAGATTGGAGCAGACGAACTCAAGGACATCCCTAATTTAGTTCCTGTTGAGTTCACTGACGGACCTTATTACAATTTCCCTGAGAGTCAGAAGATCGCCGATGGTGTTTACTTTATCAAGGCCAAGGGACATACGAATGGCAACAGCCTTATCGTCGCAGAGAACGAGGGATTGTTCTATATGTTCGAGGGAGACATCACCTACGTTGACGAGGCCCTTTATGCAAACAAGCTCTCTGTTGTCTTCGACGATCTGCCAGCAGCTCGTGAGACTATGGACCGAGTACGCGAGTTCGTTCGCAACCAACCTACCGTATATTGCGGCACCCATACGCCACAGGGCTATGAGAACCTGGAGGCCAAGCGTGTGATGGATCTGGACAATCCCGTACCGACGGTGTTGGCAGAGATAGATTTCTCCCAAAAAGAAGATTCCGGCAAGTATATTTGCTCTGTCTGTGGCTATCTGTATGATCCAGCCGAACACGATGGCGTTGCTTTCGAGGACCTGCCAGATGACTGGCGCTGCCCACGCTGCAAACAGCCGAAGACGAAGTTCAATAAAGCATGAAACGCATTAACAACTTTTTATGGACAGAAGTCAGGAAATCATCCGTACCAGTTGGATTGGTATTATAGCTAATGTGCTGTTGGCGGGCTTCAAGGCCGCAGTCGGTATTCTGGCCAGTAGTGTGGCCATCGTGATGGATGCTGTCAACAACCTGAGCGATGCACTATCGAGTGTCATCACCATCGTAGGTACGAAACTCTCACAGCGCCCTGCCGACAGGAAGCATCCCTTCGGCTTCGGGCGCATCGAGTATTTCAGCGCCATCATCATCGCCGTCATTGTGCTGTCGGCGGGTATCACCTCACTTATTGAGTCGGTGAAGAAAATCTTCGACCCTACGGAACCTTCGTATACGACGACCACACTCGTGGTTATCGTGGTGGCCATCGTAGTAAAGCTCATTCTTGGCCAGTATGTCAAGCGCAAGGGTGAACAGCTGAAGAGTGACGCGCTGATAGCTTCCGGCTCGGATGCGCTGTTTGATGCGGTTATCACGCTGGCAACGCTCGTCTCGGCTGGTGTTATGCTTTTGTGGGGCGTGTCGCTCGATGGCATCTTGGGTGCACTGATTTCCATTGTGATCATCAAGGCTGGTATCGAGATGCTGGCTTCGCCTGTCAACGAGCTGCTGGGTACGAGCATTTCGGCTGACTATGCCAAACAGATTCAGAAGGAGGTTTCCGACTTCGAAGGCGTTCATGGTGTGTTCGACTTGATACTGCATAACTACGGCCCTGATGTAAAGATCGGTTCACTGCACATCAACGTTTATGACACCATGTCGGCTCATGACATTCATGGTCTAACGCGTAAGATTACCATGCAGATGTACGAGCATCACGGTATTATCATGACGGTGGGAGTCTATGCCGTCGCTACAGGCGAGAACCGTCGTACTGAGTTGCAGTCGAAGGTAATGCAGAGTCTAGCTGCCCACAAGGATATTGTTCAGGTGCATGGTTTCTACTATTCAGAGAAAGAAAACTATCTCTCTATCGATATCGTACCTGATATTTCCGTTCATGATGACGCTGCCCTCGTCAGCCAACTTACCAATGAGATACAACCTATGGTGCCTGACACGCAGGTTGTCGTTGTCGTGGACCATAATTATACAGAATGATCCTGTATTGCTTTGTTCTCGCTTAATCGCAGCCTTTCGCCAATCTGTCCAATCCTTAGAAGAGGGACGGTTCTCTTGTTATAACGAAAGAACCGTCCCTCTGTAACACTGACATTAACAATCACATTAATTGATAGTTCGGGTTTGTATCCATCTATCTGCCCTTAATGCCATGTTTTCGCGCAGCTGATCACGGTAGAGCCATATTTCCCGGGTGTGGTAATTGCCCTCCACACCTATTAGGGGCAACAAGTAATCCTGGGCAGTATAACCTTCGACTATCAGTAAGCCTGATGGCTTGTCAATGTGAACGGTCATGGTGTCTTTCTTCTGCTCTGCAACGGGCAGCAGCGGCGACGGCTCTGTGACCAGTGTGGCAGGTATATCGTCCGTACGCCAGTTTACGGGATTAATTGCCATGCGACTTTTCGTCCAGCCCCGCATGGTGCAACTAGTGTCACGCACTGAATTGTAGCAGATAGTTACTCCCGTATCGTCAGCACTCTTGGCAGCTACGATATGGCGGTCTGAATCGTTTATGGCAATGCCGATGGCATAGGCTGCAACCATACGAGAGAACGTATCATCGTCAATCTCCTTCAACAGTTCCATCATGATATGTGCGCCCTGACTGAATCCTGCCAATATGAATGGGCGACCACCGTTCATGTTCTTCAGATAGTGGGAGAAGGCTCTGCGCACATCACCCAACGCTAACGGGAAACGAGCTGATTTCAGACTGTCGCTCTCAAAGCTCTGAAGGGAACATTGCCGATAATAGGGCGAATAATAGTTCAGCCTTCCGCTCAACAACGTATCTACGCCCAGCATCTCACCATAGAGCGGTATACGCAGACTGTCGGCATAGGTGTCCGCATAGTGACAAGTCTCGCCGTTGGGCAATACGTAGTCGCCCGTTTCGGTGGATATGATGTAGAAAATATCTGCTTCGCCCTGACGGTTGTTGACATACCATTGCGTAGAGTCCTGATAGTCAGGCTCTGCAGGAATCGGTTCATTTTGGGTTTGCTTTGTCTGGCAGCCTATGATGCCGACTACGGCTGAAATGAATGCTACCAATAATATCACGCCTTTTGTCTTCATTATTGCTACTTCTATTCTTAAAATTTCTTGCAAATATAGTACTTTTCACTGAGATTTCGAGAATTATGTGTAAATTTGTGCCTGAATTTGATAATTATTAGTATTTATGGGCAACATCAAGATCATAAAAGAATCCTTTTGCCTAGAAAAGTGACAAGTGACAAAGTGACAAAAGGTAAAATTTAACGGTACTACCCCTAGAAATAGTTGAATGGAAGATTTATATATGACATAATTACTTTAATTATTATATATATTATAATATATATAATAATTAATATTAATATAGTATATTATTTCGTCACTTTTAATTTTGGTTTTGTCACTTTGTCACTTGTCACCTGCATAGTAGGATAAGCGCCATATATTCCTGAAAATCAATCTATTACACAGTAATCGAGAGAACGTTTTATCTGTGTGACAAAAAAGAGGCTCCCGCCGAGCGACGAGGGTCTCTTTTAACATTTGCGGATTGCGCTTATTTGAAAATAAGTGGCTCTTAAATTTGAGGCCCGCGTCACGCTGGGGACAGGAACCAGTGTGACATCAAGATATCACACGTGGTGTCGCTATCCCCATCGCGACACTTTACGGTTCGCCGAGCTCGGCATAGATGAGGCGCACCTCAGCGGGGGTGAAAGTGCGGCGGGTGAGCTCATAGAGATGAGACAAATGGGGATTGGTCTTGAGCCAGGAACGGAGTTTGTGCCAGGCTGCTTCGGGACAGAGGCGCGGGAAATAGATCTGAGCGAGCTCTGTCCGGCCGAATGATTTGATAGTTTTTTCCATTATATTACCTTTTTATTTATTATACTGCAAAGGTACAAAAAATAATTGAAATAAACAAATAAAATTACATTATAATGTATCGTAACAGATATTGGCAAAATTAAAAGTAGTAACTTTGCAGTGCATTTGGAGATGCACTGCGAGTGAAGGCTGCGGCTCAGCATAGCTCGAAAGGGTTTCGACTCTGCATTCGCTCTTGCACTTCACTTGCACCATCAAAGGAAATCAAAGGCTTTTAAAGCCATAGAGGCCCAGAGACAAAGTAACAAAAAAAATAACAATATTAAAATTAAAACAGTATGATTGAACTTTACATTTCTCAAAACAAGAACACTCAGAGTGAGGCGTACGGTAAGTACTACCCCAGAGTAAGTTACAAGCAGACCATGAACATCCATGACATGGCGGTGCACATGGCTGAGCACAACACCCCGTTCTCCGAAGGTACCATCGAGGGTATCCTGCGAGACTTCGTGAAGTGCGTGCGTGAACAGACGTTGAACGGTAACACCGTGAAGGTGGACAACCTGGCGATCTTCAAGGTCAGTGTGATTGGTAACGGTTGTAAGGAGCTGTATGATGCAGACCTCGACAAGACCATCACCGCCAGCATCGGTACCATCGGACGTAACGACAAGACGGGTCCGGCTGTGAACAGCCTGAAGCTGTTGGCACAGGCTACTGGCGAGTATACTCGCGAAGAGCTGAACAAGGACGGTAAGCTGGGTTGGACCGACAAGGCTGCTGCCGAGATCCTGGCTGCCAAGAATGCCGCCATGGGCAACAGCGGCGGATCGTCTTCGGGTGGCTCCAGTGACAACAACGGTGGCTCGCAGGATGGCGGCACCCAGAGCGGTGGTGACAACAGCGGCCAGCAGGGCCAGCAAGGTGATCAGAACCAGCAGAGCGGCTATGCGCTGACCATTGCTACGAGCGGTAGTGGTACTGCAACCGTCACTCACGATGGTAACGCAGTGACCTCCGGAGCAACCCTGAACGAGGACGATGAGGTGGAGATCAGCATCACGCCCGCTGAGGGTCAGGTGCCTACGGCATCCATCAATAGCTCTGCTATCGAGCTGACTGAGGACAACGGTGTCTACACCGGTAGCTTCGCTATGCCCGGACAGGCTTCTGCCCTCGTGATCAGCACTGGCATTAGCGGTGACGGTGGCGACGGTGGCGAAGGCCTCGACAAAGACTAGTTTTTATGTCACACAGATTTCACAGATCGCACAGATTTAATTCCTCCGGAATGATAGATCTCACAGATTTAAATTCCTTCGGAATGATGAATCTCACAGATCTTCCCGAGAACAAAAAAAGCTGCTTGCAGCAAATAATCTGTGAGATCTGAGAGATCTGTGTGACAAATATAAAAGATTCTGTGAGATGAAGAAGCGTTTCATTGAGATTGGGGTGAAGATGTTAGTAGCCGCGCTCACGGCTTTCCTGACGGCCATCACCACGACCAGTTGTATGGGTTACGGACCGATTGCGCTCTAGGGAGCGCTGCAAATCACAGGGGTCAGGCACGCACTGATAGATCAAAGATGCTATCATTGGTGCCAGACCCCGTGATTCACAAAAATCCCCTCGTAAATTCTGCGAGGAGATTATCTTTATTTGGTGAGCTCGAAGCCGACGCGGGCGCCGTTGGCGCTCTTGGCGAGCTTGGAGACAGCCTGAACGGCAGCAGCGTTGCTAACCTTACCCTCCTTCTGCAACAGGTGCGTCATCTGCGTAGAGTCGAACATCAGACCCATGCCCTTCTCGGTCTTGGTGACGTTGCCCTTGATGGTCTCGGTAGCCGTCTTGAGAGCGATCTCACCGTTCTGGGCGTTATAGGTATAAGTGCCGCTGAACGGGAATCCTATTTCGGCTACAAAGATAGAGCATTTTTATTAAAACACCAAAATTATTCGAAAATTCTTAATGATGTATTCATCATTCTCAATTAAAATTTGTACCTTTGCAGCCAAATTTGCGAAAAAGTATAGAAATAGAATGAAGAATCAGAAAAATACAGCTTTCCAGATGATCGCTGATATAGAGGGAGACTATAACGACATGATGCAGGGCGATACCCCTGAGGTGGTGCCTGTGCTCCCCGTCCGTAATCTGGTATTGTTTCCGGGTGTGGTATCACCCATTTTGATAGGCCGCGAGTCGAGCAAGATGCTCATCCAGAAGGCCGAGAAGAACCATATGACGATCGGTGTGGTGACACAGCGCGACCCCGAGGTGGAGATACCCGTACAGGCCGACCTGTATGAGACGGGTGTCTATGCTAAGGTGGTGAAGATGCTGACGCTGCCCAATGGCAACATCACCGCCATCGTACAGGCACAGGGACGTTTGAAGATAGAGAAACAGCTGCACGCAACCCCCTACCTTGAGTTTTTCGTGACAGCGCTGGAGGATATTCAGCCCGAGAAGAACGACCGTGAGTTTAAGACTGCCGTCAGCGACCTGCGTGAACAGGTGGAGCGCTATATCGACGTGAGCGACGACATCCCCGACGAGGCCCATTTTGCCGTGAAGAACATCACCAACGACATCATGGCCATGAACTTCATCTGTTCGAACATGCCCTTCACCGTGAAGGAGAAGATGAAACTGTTGGAAAAGGAACATGTGAAGGAGCGCCTGTTCAACCTGATGAAGATCGTGAACCGCGAGATCAACCTGCAGAACCTGAAGGTGGACATCCGCAACAAGACCCGCGAGGACATCGACGAGCAGCAGCGTAACTACTTCCTGCAGCAGCAGATCAAGAACATGCAGGCAGAGATCGGTAATGGCGAGTCGCTGGAGAAACAGGAACTAATACGTAAGGCCAGCAACAAGAAATGGTCGGTGGAGATGGAGCGCTTCTTCTATAAGGAAGCCGACAAGCTAGACAACCTGAATCCGCAGAGTCCCGACTTCAACGTGCAGCTGAACTATCTGCAGACGTTGGTGAATCTGCCCTGGAATGAATATACCGAAGACGACCTCGACCTGAAGCGTGCGCAGAAGATCCTGGACAAGGACCACTACGGCATGGAGAAGGTGAAGGAGCGTATCCTGGAGCATATGGCCGTGCTGGCACTGAGGGGCGATCTGAAGAGCCCGATCATCTGTCTCTACGGTCCTCCGGGCGTGGGTAAGACCTCGCTGGGCAAGTCGATTGCCGAGGCCATGCGACGTAAGTACGTGCGCATGTCACTGGGTGGTCTGCACGACGAGGCAGAGATCCGCGGACACCGTCGTACCTATATCGGAGCGATGCCCGGACGTATTATCAAGTCGATACAGAAGGCCGGTTCGAGCAATCCCGTGTTTATCCTCGACGAGATAGACAAGGTGACGCAGATGACGCACAATGGCGACCCTGCATCAGCCCTGCTCGAAGTGCTCGACCCCGAACAGAACAATGCCTTCCACGATAACTACCTGGATGTGGACTACGACCTGTCGAAGGTGCTGTTTATCGCCACTGCCAACAACCTCTCGACGATCCCCCGTCCCCTACTCGACCGTATGGAGGTGATCGAGGTGAGCGGGTATATCACCGAGGAGAAGATCGAGATAGCCAAGCGTCACCTGATTCCCCGCGAACTGGAGAATACAGGTCAGAACGTGAAGGGTATGAAGGCCACCTTCAACAAGGCCGCCATTGAGATGATTATTGAAAGGTACACCCGTGAGAGCGGTGTGCGCCAGTTGGAGAAGCAGATCAACAAGGCCCTCCGCAAGATTGCCTATAAACGACAGATTGAGGAGAGCACCAACTATCAGAAGATCACACCCAAGGAGATTGAGGACCTGTTGGGCAAGCCACCCTTCTATCGCGACATCTATCAGGGCAACGACTATGCCGGTGTGGTGACGGGATTGGCCTGGACCAGTGTGGGCGGTGAGATACTGTTTATCGAGACCTCGCTGTCGAAGGGCAAGGGCAACAAGCTCACGCTGACGGGTAATCTGGGTGACGTGATGAAGGAGTCCGCCATCCTGGCCCTCGAATATGTGAAGGCCCATGCCGAGACACTGAACATCGACTACCGTATCTTCGACAACTGGAATATCCATATCCACGTGCCTGAGGGGGCTACGCCGAAAGACGGTCCCTCGGCAGGTATCACCATCGCCACCTCGATTGCCTCTGCCCTCACCCAGCGTAAGGTGCGCAAGAATACGGCAATGACGGGCGAGATCACGTTGCGTGGAAAAGTGCTGCCCGTGGGTGGTATCAAGGAAAAGATCCTGGCTGCCAAGCGCGCAGGGATCACGGATATCGTGATGTGCAGAGAGAATGAGAAGGACATCCTCGAGATTCCGGATATGTATCTGAAAGGTGTGACGTTCCACTATGTGGAGAACGTTCAGGATGTGTGGAAGTTCGCACTGACGAAAGAAATCGTCGAAAATCCGCTGGACTTCACGATCCCCGAGGAGGAGAAAAAGAATTGAGAGTTGAGAATTGAGAGTTGAGAGTTTGTGAAATTCGAAGTACAATATAGCGACCAGGCGAGTGACGCGAGAGCGGGAGTGATCACCACCGATCACGGGCAGATACAGACACCGATCTTCATGCCTGTGGGTACGGTGGGCAGCGTGAAGGCTGTGCACTTCTCCGAACTCCGCGAACAGGTGAAGGCACAGATCATTCTGGGCAACACCTATCACCTTTACCTGCGTCCGGGACTGGATATCCTGCGTAAGGCGGGAGGCCTGCACAAGTTCAATACCTGGGACCATCCGATCCTGACGGACTCGGGTGGTTTTCAGGTCTTCTCGCTGACCAGCATCCGCAAGCTTACCGAGGAAGGTTGTGAGTTCCGCAGCCATATCGACGGTTCGAAACATATCTTCACGCCCGAGAACGTGATGGACACCGAACGTGTGATTGGTGCAGACATCATGATGGCACTCGACGAGTGTCCTCCAGGACAGAGCGACTATCAGTATGCCGCTAAGAGTCTGAAACTTACGCAAGGTTGGTTAGAGCGTTGCGTGAAGCGTTTCAACGAGACAGAGCCCCTGTATGGTTACAACCAGACGTTGTTCCCCATCGTGCAGGGATGTACCTATAAAGACCTGCGTCAGGAGGCTGCCAAGCATGTCTGCGATGTGTTGAGCAGGCTGAACGACGGTGGTGGTGCCTCTATCGGCGGTCTGGCTGTGGGAGAACCCACGGAGGTGATGTACGAGATGATTGAGGTGGTGAACGAGATCCTGCCCAAGGACCGTCCCCGCTATCTGATGGGTGTGGGTACACCCCAGAATATCCTCGAAGCCATTGAGCGTGGTGTGGATATGTTCGACTGTGTGATGCCCACCCGAAACGGGCGTAATGCGATGCTCTTCACCTATGAGGGCACGATGAACATGCGCAACAAGAAATGGGAGGATGACTTCTCACCCATCGATCCCGACGGCTGTGAGATAGACCGCATCCACTCGAAGGCTTATCTGCACCATCTGTTTAAGGCGCAGGAGCTGTTGGCGATGCAGATTGCGAGCATCCATAACCTCGCCTTCTATCTGCGACTGGTGACCGATGCCCGTCAGCACATCCTGGATGGCGATTTTGTGCAGTGGAAACGCTCAGTTATTAATCAATTAGGACAAAGGCGATGAATTTGAATTATACAGAACGCGATTTCAGCAAGATCAGGCTTCACCGGAAGCGTTATCGCCGACAGAGGGCGATCGCACGCGGATGGAAGAAGCTGTGTCACTGGCTCCGCTGGTTGCGCTATCTGAAATACCTGAATCCATTCCGTTATCTGAAAAGGCTCGACCGCTATATCATCAGCAAATTTATCGGTACGTATATCTACTCGATTGTGCTGATTATCAGTATCGCGATCGTGTTTGACGTGAATGAGAACCTGGCGAAGTTCTCTACCTACGGTGCCCCGTTGAAGGCGATTGTCTTCGACTACTACGCCAACTTCGTGCCCTACTTCTCGAACCTGTTCTCGCCGCTGTTTGTGTTTATTGCCGTCATCTTCTTTACGTCGAAGCTGGCGGGCAATTCCGAGATTATCGCCATGCTGGCAGCGGGTGTGAGTTTCAAGCGGTTGTTGCGACCCTATATGATCTCCGCAGCGCTGATTGCTGTGGTGAATCTGGCTCTGGGTGCCTATGTCATTCCCCGAGGAACGGTGATCCGTCAGGATTTCGAAGCGAAATATAAGAACTCCAAGCGCACCACCTCTGCCGCCAATGTGCAGCTGATGGTGGGACCGGGCATCATCGCCTATATGCAGCAGTATGATAACCGTTCGAAGACGGCCTTCGGCTTCTCGCTGGATAAGTTTGAGAACAAGAAACTGGTGAGTCATATGACCGCCTCGACGCTGCGCTACGACTCTATCAGCGATACCCGTTATCACTGGAAGGCGCAGAACTGGAAGATCCGTACGCTGAAGGGTCTAAAAGAAGAGATTACCTCGGGTGCCACACTCGATACGCTGATCATGATGGAACCGATGGATCTGGTGTTCTCGAATGGCCAGCAGGAGACGCTCACCTCCCCCGAGCTCAGGCAGTATATCTCGAAGCAGATAGACAGAGGATCGGGAAATGTGGTGCAGTATGAAGTGGAATACCACAAGCGTATCGCCACCTCGTTTGCCTCGTTTATCCTGACACTCATCGGTGTGAGCCTGTCGAGTAGGAAGCGTAAGGGCGGTATGGGACTCTATCTGGGTATCGGATTGGCGCTGTCGTTCTCGTATATCCTCTTGCAGACGATCAGTGCCACCTTCGCCATCAATGCGGACACCCCGCCGATGCTGGCAGCGTGGATACCAAACATATTATATGTATTTATCGCGTACTTCTGCTATAGGCAGGCGCCGAATTAAAATTGAAGAATTGAATAATTGAAGAATTGAAGTGACATTTGAAGAGACATATTTAGACGACAATATACTCGACGCATTGTATGACATGCATTTCGACGAGATGACTCCGATACAGGAACGCTGTATCCCGGAGATCCTCGACGGCTACGACCTCCTTGGTGTGGCCCAGACGGGTACGGGAAAGACGGCTGCCTATCTGCTGCCCATCCTGTCGATGCTCGACGAGGGCGACTATCCCAAGGATGCCATCAACTGCGTGGTGATGTCGCCTACCCGAGAACTGGCGCAGCAGATTGACCAGGCGATGCAGGGATTCGGCTATTACCTCGACGGGATATCATCGGTGGCCGTCTATGGCGGAAACGATGGCGGGCGCTACGAACAGGAACTGCGTGGCATGCGTCTGGGCGCTGATATGCTCATCGCCACACCAGGCCGATTGCTCAGTCATCTGAAAGTGGGCAATCTGGACCTCTCCCGCTGTTCGTTCTTCGTACTCGACGAGGCAGACCGTATGCTGGATATGGGCTTTATTGATGATATCATGAAGCTGGTGCAGCAGTTGCCCAAGAACTGTCAGCGCATCATGTTCTCAGCCACGATGCCCCCGAAGATCCGCGAGTTGGCAGTGACGATGCTCCATGATCCTGTGGAGGTGAAGATTGCCGTATCGAAACCCGCGGAGAAGATCCAGCAGAGTGCCTACGTGTGCTACGAGCCGCAGAAGCTGAAGATCATCAACCATATCTTCAAGGCAGGCGATCTGCAGCGTGTGATCATCTTCTCGGGAAAGAAAGATAAGGTGAAGGAGATTGCCCGTAGTCTGAAATCGATGCATATCAACTGCGGACAGATGCACAGCGATCTCTCGCAGCAGGAGCGTGATGAGGTGATGTACCGTTTCAAGGCCGGACAGGTGGATGTGCTCGTGGCAACGGATATCGTGGCGCGTGGCATCGACATCGATGATATCCTGACGGTGATCAACTACGACGTACCCCACGATGCTGAGGACTATGTGCACCGTATCGGACGTACAGCCCGTGCGGATCGTGACGGAACAGCCATCACCTTCATCAGCGATACAGATATCTATAAGTTCCAGCAGATAGAGCATTTCCTCGGAAAGGAAGTGGAGAAACGCCCCCTGCCTGAGGGTATCGGCGAGGGACCGGAATATACCAAGCGTGAGAAGAAACGTAGTAATACGCGAAGGCATGGGCGTTGGAACAGCAAGGGCAATGGCAGCAAGAACCAGCGCAAGCGCCCTAACAAGAATAAGAACAAAAATAATAATCATCAATAATAACAAATGGCGGAGCAGGCCTCGTTTGTAACTGAGGCACCGCCGAAATTAAAAACATAGGAATATGAAAGTATTAAAGTTTGGCGGAACGTCCGTAGGTTCCGTAAAGAGCATTTTAAGCTTGAAGAAAATTGTGGAGGCAGAGGCTCGGACGCAACCTGTCGTAGTAGTGGTCAGCGCTTTGAACGGCATCACCGATAAGTTGATTGCCGCGTCGCAAATGGCTAAGAACGGTGACGAGCATTATCGCGAGGAATTCGACGCGATGGTAACACGCCACCACCAGATGATCGACACGATCATCACCGACGACAAGAAGCGCGTGGACCTGTTCAACAACGTAGACCAGCTCTTCGATCAGTTGAAGAGTATCTACTATGGTGTGTATCTGATTCACGACCTGTCGAAGAAGACCGAGGACACCATCGTGAGTTACGGTGAGCGTCTGAGTTCGCACATCGTGGCAGCGATGTTCAAGAACGGTATCCGTATGAATGCCCGCGACTTTATCCGCACGGAGAAGAAGATGGGTAAGCATGTGATTGATGCCGAACAGACCACACAGCTGGTGAAGGAGGCCTTCAAGGACATGAACGAGAAGGCTGTGTATGTGGTGCCTGGTTTCATTGCCAGAGACAGAGATTCGCACGAGACCACAAATCTGGGACGTGGCGGAAGTGACTACACCGCTTCTATCATCGCTGCTGTGCTGAATGCCGAAGCACTGGAGATCTGGACCGATGTGGATGGTTTCATGACAGCCGATCCCAAGGTCATCAAGAGTGCCTATACCATTAATGAACTCTCGTACGTAGAGGCGATGGAGCTTTGTAACTTCGGTGCGAAGGTGATCTACCCGCCGACCATCTATCCCGTCTGCGTAAAGAATATACCTATCAAGGTGAAGAACACCTTCAACCCCGAGCATCCGGGCACCCTCATCAAGGATAAGATCGAGGACGACAACAAACCCATCAAGGGTATCTCGAGCATCAAGGGCACCTCACTGATCACGGTGACGGGTCTCTCGATGGTGGGTGTGATCGGTGTGAACCGTCGAATCTTCACCACCCTTGCCAATAAGGGTATCTCTGTGTTTATGGTGTCACAGGCATCTTCTGAGAACTCCACCTCTATCGGTGTGCGCGACGAGGATGCAGAGGCTGCTGCAGAGGTGCTGAATGCTGAGTTTGCCAAGGAGATTGAGACGGGTGCCATGTTCCCCATGCAGGTGGAGAGTGGTTTGGCCACTATCGCCATCGTGGGTGAGAACATGAAGCAGACACCAGGTATTGCCGGTAAGTTGTTTGGAACACTGGGACGCTCGGGTATCTCTGTGATTGCCTGTGCCCAGGGTGCGTCTGAGACGAATATCTCGTTCGTGGTCGATGGCAGGTTCCTGCGTAAGTCGCTGAACGTGCTGCACGACTCGTTCTTCCTCTCAGAATACAAGGTGCTGAACCTCTTCATCTGTGGTATTGGTACGGTGGGTGGCATGCTCTTGGAGCAGATCCGCACGCAGCAGCAATATCTGATGCAGACCAAGCGTCTGAAACTGAATGTGGTGGGTATCTCAGATGTCGACAATTTTGTATTAGACCGAGATGGCATCGACCTCGACAACTACGAGAAGATCCTGCGTGCCGGCTTCCCTGCCAATACGGAGCATATGCGCGATGAGATCGTAAAGATGAATATCTTTAACTCGGTGTTCGTCGACTGTACCGCCAGCCGTCAGATAGCACAGCTCTATCAGACATTCCTGGAGCATAATATCTCGGTGGTGGCTGCGAATAAGATTGCCGCTTCGAGCGATTATGACAGTTATCTCAAGCTGCGCCAGACAGCCCGCGATCGTGGTGTATGGTTCCGCTATGAGACCAACGTAGGTGCTGGTCTGCCGATTATTGGAACGATCAACGACCTGTGTAACTCAGGTGATAAGATCTTGAAAATCGAGGCAATTCTGAGCGGTACGCTGAACTTCATCTTCAACGAGATTGCTGCTGATGTGCCCTTCTCAGAGACCGTCCGCAGAGCCAAGGAGCAGCGTTACTCTGAGCCCGATCCACGTATCGACCTCAGTGGTACTGATGTCATCCGTAAGCTGGTAATCCTTACCCGTGAGGCTGGTTATAAGGTGGAACAGGATGATGTCGAGAAGCATCTCTTTGTGCCCGACAGTTATTTCGAGGGTTCAATAGAGGATTTCTGGGCTAAATTGCCTGAATTGGATGCCGACTTCGAGGCCCGTCGCAAGGTGCTCGAGGCTGAGAACAAGCGTTGGCGTTTTGTGGCTACGATGGAGGCCGACGAGCAGAACCCGTCATCCTTCAAGACCAGCGTTGCTCTGAAAGAGGTGCCTTATGGTCATCCCTTCTACGGTCTCGAAGGCTCGAACAATATCGTGCTCCTGACTACCGAGCGTTATAAGGAGTATCCTATGCTGATTCAGGGTTATGGTGCTGGTGCTGCTGTGACCGCTGCGGGAGTTTTCGCAAATATTATGTCTATCGCAAATATTTAAAGCATCGTACTTAACGGACGATCACGGACTCATCAAAGAAGTCCGAGTCAGTCCGTAATGTCCGCTGCAAATTAATAATAATATGAAGCATATTATAATTTTAGGCGACGGTATGGCTGATCTCCCCGTTAAGCGATTGGGAGACAAGACCTTGCTGCAATGCGCCAACAAGCCCATGATGGACCGTCTGGCTCGTGAAGGTCGCTGCGGACGTCTGATCACTGTGCCTGAGGGTTTTCCCCCGGGTTCGGAAGTGGCCAATACCGCTATCCTCGGCTACGATCTGAATCGTGTGTATGAAGGTCGCGGACCCTTGGAGGCTGCGTCGATAGGCTACGAGATGGCTGATGACGATCTGGCTTTGCGCTGTAACATCATCACGCTGGAAAACGGGGTAATCGTTACCCATAACGGTGGTAATCTGGAAACGGAGGATGCCCGTGTGCTGATCAGTTATCTGAACGAGCAGCTGGCAGCGCCCATCAACGAGCGTTACGGTTTTGAGCGCGTGAAGTTTATCACAGGTATTCAATACCGTCATCTGCTGGTCATCAAGGGCGGTAACAAACACATCGTCTGTGCCCCACCCCACGATCATCCTAATCAGGAGTGGTATCCGCTGTTGGTAAAGGCCGAATCGCGGAATGCCGTACATCATGCCGGTTCTATCCGTCTTTCTCCTGAGGAGACAGCCGATCTGTTAAATGAACTCATTTTGAAATCGCAGGAGCTGCTCGCCAAGCATCCGTTTAATATCGAGCGTGCTAAGCGTGGAGAGCGTCAGGCGAATAGCATCTGGCCTTGGAGTGGTGGTTATCGTCCGTCGATGGAAACGTTGATGAGACGTTATCCTCAAGTGAAGTCGGGTTCTGTGATCTCTGCTGTGGATCTGATCCGAGGCATCGGTCACTATGCAGGCTTGAAGATCATCCGTGTGAAGGGTGCTACGGGTCTGGCTGACACCAATTACGAAGGTAAGGCTGAGGCAGCCATCAGAGCTCTCGAACGCGATGACTTTGTGTTTGTGCATGTGGAGGCGAGCGATGAGGCCGGACATGATGGCGATCTGGAACTGAAGATGAAGACCATCGAGTATCTCGACCAGCGACTGATTGCTCCTATCTATAATGAGGTATGTAAGTGGAAAGAGCCTGTTTGTATTGCTGTGTTGCCCGATCATCTCACACCTGTAGAGATGCGTATCCACGTGGGACAGGCAGTGCCCTTCCTTATCTGGCATCGTGGCATCAAGCCCGATGATGTGCAGCAGTACGACGAGGTATCGTGTGTCAATGGTTCCTACGGTCTCCTGCGTCACAGCCAGTTTATGGACACACTGATGAATATTAAGTGAATAGTGATTAGTGAATAGTGAATAGTTATTATGAATTACTATAGTACTAACGGAAAAGCCCCCATCGCCGACCTGCAGAAGGCCGTCGTAAAAGGCTTGGCAGAAGACCGCGGTCTTTATATGCCAGAAGAAATCAAGATACTGCCGAAGGTGTTCTTCGAGAATATCCACGAGATGACCTTCCAGCAGATTGCTTATAATGTGGCGAGTGCCTTCTTTGGCGAGGATGTCGACCAAGATGCCTTGCAGGATATCGTCTACGACACACTGTCGTTTGATTGTCCTGTGGTGAAGGTCAAGGATAATATCTACGCCCTTGAACTCTTTCATAGCCCTACCCTCGCCTTTAAGGATGTGGGTGCGCGCTTCATGGCACGATTGCTGAGATACTTCACTCAGAGTAATCAGAATACTCAGAGTAATCTGATCAATGTGCTGGTGGCCACCTCTGGTGATACGGGCTCTGCTGTGGCTAATGGCTTTCTCGGAGTGGATGGCATCCACGTGTATGTGCTCTATCCCAAGGGCAAAGTGAGCCCCATTCAAGAGTGTCAGTTTACTACCCTAGGCAAGAACATCACCGCCATCGAAGTAGATGGTGTCTTCGACGATTGTCAGGCGCTGGTAAAATCGGCCTTTATGGACGAGGAACTCAATCAGCACATGAAGCTCACGTCTGCTAACAGCATCAACGTGGCCCGCTTCCTGCCGCAGGCATTCTACTATTTCAATGCCTATGCGCGTATGAAGGCGCTGGGTAAGGCTGATAATTTTGTGATATGTGTGCCTTCAGGTAATTTCGGCAATATCTGTTCTGCGCTCTTTGGTCATGCGATGGGTCTGCCTGTCAAACGATTCATTGCTGCCAACAATGCGAATGATATCGTTTACAAGTATCTGCAGACGGGTAAGTATGAACCCAAGGCCAGCGTACAGACATTAGCCAATGCAATGGATGTGGGCGATCCCTCTAACTTCGCCCGTATCATCAATCTTTATAGTCAGAATAACAAGCTGACTCCCGAGGCTACGCATCACCGCATTACCAACCTCATCAGTGGTGCTACTTATAGCGATGCTCAGATCCGTGAGATCATGCGTCAGTGCTATCAGGAGACGGGTTATATCCTCGATCCTCACGGTGCTACGGGTTATCAGGCACTTGTCGACAGTTTGCAGCCAGGAGAGATCGGTGTATTCTGCGAGACTGCTCATCCTGCGAAGTTTAAGGAGAAGGTTGATGACATCCTCGGCATCGATGTCGAGATACCCGATCGTCTCGCAGCTTTCATGAAGGGCGAGAAACAGAGTGTTCCGATGACGAAGAATTTCGAAGACTTCAAGAAATACCTGATGCAGCAGTAAGATAACAGCAATCCCCGCCAATGAGCGGGGATTGTTATTTATCGGAGTTTGAGACCTTGTCCAATGTGGATATCATCGTCGGGTGACATGTGGTTCATCTTGTAGAGGCTCTTCAGACGAATGCCGTAAGACTGGGCAATAGAGTACATCGATTCACCAGCACGGACATAGTGCAAACGACCTTTATAATCCTTAGGCGCTTTCTTCTGTTTCTTCTTCAGCCAGATGACTTCACCTTCCGTCAGACGGTCGTTCTTATTACGCTCATTGTATTTGGCAATTTTCCTGTAGCTGATGTCAACCTCCTCGCCTATCGACTTGAAGGTGTCACCACGACGGGCTACAAGGTAGTAGTTCTTATTGAAGATCTTGATGGGATGGAGACTTGCACCACCCACGTTGTGATCCTTCGTATGCTCTACCATGAAGCGGTCAGCGCTCTTCGCCTTGTCGTATTCATAGAGTTTGTAGAGCTGGATAATCTCGATGAGCTTATCAGCATATTGCGGATTGGTGGCATAGCCAGCAGCCTTCAGTCCGCGTGCCCAACCTTTATAATCTGTGGTCTTGAGATCGAAGAGACTGCGATAACGCTGGCCATTGACCAGGAAACGCGAGTGATCCTCATAGGACTCGAAGACAGAGTTGTAGGCACGGAAACACTCATTGCGCTGGTCATCGTCGTGATAGACTGTGCGTCCCGTCCATCCGTTGCACTTGATGCCGAAATGATTATTACCCTTGCGGGCGAGTTCACTCTGCCCTGCTCCACTCTCGAAAAGTCCTTGTGCGAGCGTGATCGAAGCGGGAATTTTCCAGCGGTGCATTTCCTCGATGGCAATATCCTTATATTGGTCGATATACTGCTGATAACGCTCATTCCAGCGAACTTGTGCATTCGCAGTGAATAACGAACATTGAAGAGTGAATAGTATAAGCAGGAATTTCTTCATGATTTACGTAATTTTGGTGCAAAGATATAAAATTATTCACTATTCACTATTCACTATTCACTTTTTTTTGTATCTTTGCAAAAAATATCAGCAATATATGGAAAATCTGGAACTAAAATCCGTCATTAAAGTCTGTCAGATGGAAGATCTCAACGAGGAAGAACGTCATTTGGTAGAGTTGGCTATCGAGGCCACGAATCGCAGCTATTCTCCTTATTCGCATTTCAAGGTAGGTGCCGCTGTGCGCCTTGAGAATGGTGTCGAGTTATCGGGGAGCAATCAGGAGAATGCGGCTTATCCCTCGGGCATCTGTGCTGAGCGGACAACGTTGTTTTATGCCGGAGCACAGTATCCTGATGTGGGTGTGAAGATGCTGGCAATAGCAGCGCGAGGAACAGATGGAGAACTGACGGAAGAACCTACGGGTCCTTGCGGAGCTTGCAGACAGGTGATTCTGGAGTCAGAAACGAGGGCCGGAGCACCGATGAAGATATTGCTATATGGCCGCAAGCATGTCTATGTGATGGAGGGCATAGAGACACTGCTGCCACTCTGCTTCTCAGAGTTCTAGAAAATCTAGTAACATCCTAATCCTTGGGCAGTGGAGAGACTGTCGAGGTGAAAATCGTAGATGAGATTATCTTCGTCGATAAGACGGAAATGACGCGTGCCTTGGATGCTATCCTTCGGCGATTCCCAGATGATATTTGAAAAACGCACAGAATCAGCAGTCTCAACCTTCGGTGTGCGCAGCAACGTATGCATGAAACGGTATTCGAGCACCTGTGCCGTATCTGTCTGAATGCCCATCACCACATCATCAGCATAGCCTGTAATAATAGTGCTGTCGCAGAATAATGACTGCAACGGCAGCGTGTTGGTAAATAGCAAGGCTGCTCCGCGATCGGCATCATAGGGATAGAACTGCGCAATGGTGCAACGGTGGATCTCCGCCTTTCCGCCCTCGATAGCAACACAATCCCCACCCATATTCGTAATCTGACACTCGTGTAACCGAATGTTTGCATTACGACATGCAACGCCTGCGCCCTCACCATTGTGAACGATGCAGCGCAGCATATCAAGGCGCAGCACATCACCATCGAAGACGGCAGAATCACAGAGGATCGCATCGTCGCCTGTATTACGGATCTCTGTATCAGTGAGGATGTTTCGTGTAGAGGTCTCGAAGAAATGAACACCACTCCACTGTCCGCTCACACGGTCGTAAGGCAGATAGGAGAACATATCGTCGAGACGGTCGCCACGCAACAGACAACTGTCGGTGATGAGCGTACCCTTCACGTCGATGCCCGCCTGATCATGAAAGAAGAGTGTGGTATGTGTGAGGGTAAGTGTTACGTCCTGAGGGATAGTGAGACGTCCAAAGACGATGATGGGACGTTCGGAGGTGATGACGGTGTCGTGTTGCAGCGTGAGGTTATCTAAACGTTCTGCATCCCACGCCCACGCCCGCAGGTTTACCTTCTGTATAGTACCGCTCTCGAGGGTAAACACGAGGTCATCTTCCACGATGCGCGGCTCTAGCTGATGGGCATCAGCGGGTGTAATCTCGACAAACACCAGGATAGAATCCTTGCGACGGATCTCGAGGTTGTTGACCTGCGAGCCATTAGAGTTATCGAGATAGGAACCGTCGACATTCACACGGAAGCCTGTCTGATTGCCTTTCGCCAGTCGAACACTGGAGAGACGTAGGCCCTCGCTATTGTTGTTGTAAACCCAGAAACCATAGGTAGAAGATGCCGACCTGGAAAAGACGGTATCCATCTGTAGAGTGTCTGCCTTGAAGGTCAGACGCAGACTGCTGGATGATGAGAAACTGTCATCATCTTCGCAAGATGCGAATGCATAATGCATAATGCATAATGCACAATATATTACTATACGAAAAAAAGAAATCCGCTTCATCATAGGATAAAACGGATTTTCTTCCTTTTTATTATGCATTATGCATTATTAATTATGCATTATTTAAAATATCTCTTCAGAAGTCCAGCGAAGCCGGCACCATGACGAGCCTCGTCCTTGGCCATCTCGTGAACGGTGTCGTGAATGGCATCGAAACCAGCTGCTTTGGCGTTCTTGGCAATACGGAACTTATCCTCACAGGCACCAGCCTCGGCAGCAGCACGCTTCTCAAGATTGGTCTTCGTATCCCATACACACTCACCCAGCAACTCTGCGAAACGAGAAGCATGATCAGCCTCCTCGAAAGCATAGCGCTTGAAGGCCTCTGCGATCTCGGGATAACCCTCACGATCAGCCTGGCGAGCCATAGCCAGATACATACCAACCTCGCTACACTCACCATTGAAGTGATTGCGAAGGTCATCGATCATCTCCTGTGACACACCCTCGGGCTTACCGTCGCCAATGCGGTGAACAGTAGCATAAGTGGTCTCACCCTCGTCTTTGAGCTCAGAGAACTTAGAGGCGGGTGCTTTACAAATTGGGCACTTCTCGGGAGCAGCATCGCCTTCATAGATATATCCACAAACGGCGCAGATGAATTTTTTCTTCATAATCAAATTAGTTTTGTTTAGTTATAAAAATAAATAGGTTTTACGCTTGCAAATATACGAATAAAAAACAAATCCAGCAAATATTTTGCTGGATTTGTTTCTAATTTATACAGTTTCTAAAATGTTATCTTAGAAGAAGAGATAGCGGTTGTCCACCACGTTTGCCTTCTGATAGAGCTCAGAGATGAAACGGCTGGCAGCCTGAGCAGCCTGCTGCTGCAGACGCATCTCAACGGCCTTGGCATCAAACTTCTCACCCTCGCGGGCAGCCTTGCGGTTCACCTGGAAGAGGTAAGCACCAGCATTACCCTTGACGATAGCGGGACTGAACTCACCCTGCTTCACACCAGCCACAGCACCTGAGAGTGCAGGCTCACTGGCACCGGTAGCCTGTACGAAGACAGGAGCACCGAAGGTGATCTGCTTCACACTGTCAACTTTAGCACCAGCCTTCTGAGCATCAGCCAGGTTCTTCACGTTAGCAAACTTATTCTTGATCTGCTCGAACTTCTTGTCGTTGAGCACCTCAGTCTTCAGGATATCCTTCACGCTCTCGAAATCACGATAGCCCACGGGATGAACCTTTGTGAGTGCCAGCACGAGCAGGTGGTCGTTGTTACCACACTCATAGAGCGGGCTCACGTCACCTTCCTTAGCATCGAACAACCACTTCATAGCCTCACGGGTAGAACGCAGACCTACCACGTTGTGCTCAGAATTGAACATATCCTTGCGCTCGAGCACCTTGAAACCGAACTTATCAGCATTCTTCTCGAGATCAGCCAAAGTCTTGTTCTCGCTGACATACTGGCTGAACTTGTTGTAAGCGTTAGAGTATGTACCCTTTGAGAAGTCGATGGTGTGCTTGATAACAGCCACATCATACTTGTCGACCATAGCCTTGCGGCTGAGTACCTGCAGAACAATATTACCCTGAGTGAACTCCAGATTCTTCACCTCGTTGATACCGAGACCCTGAATGCTGGCGAGGTAGTTCTTCGACTCCTCATCCATATTGGTAGAGTTCTCGTACATAGCAGAAGTAAGCCACTGTGACTGACCCTCCTGACCATATTTCTTAGCCAGCTCCTCGAAGTTAGCACCAGCCTTCAAAGCGGTGGTGATGCTGTCTGCAGTCTTGCGGATAGCCTCGAGAGTAGCACCTGTCACCTGGATCTGACGATACTCGATAGAATCAGGAGCCTGAGTCTTGGCGATGATCTTCACAACGTTGAGTGTGTTGTCGGAAGTGGTCTCAAATGGACGGCTGGTCTGACCTACTGACAGAGAGTCGAACTGAGCAACGATATCGCGGGGATATGCATTCTTGGTAGCAGCCATTCCCAGATAGGGGAACTGCGACTGTGCCTTGCGCACCACCTCAGCAGGATTAGCACCGCTCTGGAGCTTCTCCGAAGCCTCGGTCATGGTCTTCATCAGAGCCTCGCGGTCAGCAGCAGAGGGAAGCACCTGGAAATCAACATACTTGAAATCGCGGGTTTCCATCGTCTGCTTGAACTGCTCCTTCTCGGCATCAAACTTAGCCTTGATATCGGCATCGGTCACTTTCACATCATTGTCGTTGATGGAGCTGTAAGCAATACTAGCCAGCAGAATGTCGCTCTCCTGATTCTGAGCCTCGAAAGCCATCTTGGCAGAAACGGGGTTAGAGAGCAGTGAGCCAGCCACCAGACCCTGGAACTTCTGAGCCAGTGTCTGAGAACGCAGCTGCTTCTCGATGAACTGCCAGTACTTGTAGATACGATCGTAAGACTCAGCAAGCTGAGGATTGCTACCGTTCTTCTTATAGTCGGCCAGGAACTTCGTGAGCATGGTGACGTCGAAACGACCTGTCTGCTGATTCACGAACGGAGACTGACGCAACATGGGGTTCGTACCTTCCTTGAGGATGTTCTGCAACTCCTCGTCGGTCACGGTAAGACCCAGCTTCTTTGCTTCGCTGCCAATGATCTGCTCATTGACGAACTGATTCCATACCTGATCCTTCACCTGGTTGAGTTCCTCCTCAGTGAGGTTGTCACGACCCTGAGTCATCTTGATTACATCCTGATACTCATCGACGAGAGCCTGGAACTCCTGAACATTGATTTTGTTACCTAACACCTCGCCTACCTGCTGACGCTGCTGGTTCTTGGTTGCTTCACAAGAACGGAAAGCCTCTTCAGCAATGAAGGCGAACAGGCCGAGTCCGATGATGATCACCAGAGTCACGCCTCTTTTTCTAATTTTACCTAATGCTGCCATTTTGTTTTAATTTTTTATTTTTGTTTTCTTAATCTACAATGGTTTATTCACGCGTAATGCGCAATTCAGTCGGCAAAATTACTAAAATTGTGGGAAATGGCGAAATTTTTCTGCAAAAAAAAGCATGAGCAACACCATAATAATGGTTAAAAATGCTTATTCCAGCACTTTTAGCCTTACGAGTTCGATTTTTGTGGCCGTATTCTTCAGAATTTTGAACTCATAGGATTTGATGCGAATCACCTCGTTGAGTTTCGGGAATGACTGATATTCGTGTAAAATAAGTCCACCAACTGTCATATATTCATCACTCTCTGGCAACTCCAGTGCGAACATCTCATTCACCTTTTCGATCTCCAGTCTTGCCGACAGCACATACTCCCCTTCAGCCACCTGTTTGGCCACATGACTGTTGTTGTCGTGCTCGTCTTCTATCTCACCGGTGATTTCTTCCATGATATCCTCAAGCGACACCAATCCGCTGGTGCCTCCGAACTCGTCGACGACGATGGCCAGCGAACGTTTCTTCTGCATCAGCGACTTCATGAGTTTCGAGGCGAACATCGTCTCGGGCACAAAACTGATCTCGCGGATGATCTGCGACTTCAAGTCGGCAATATGCATATTATCAGAGGCCGTCAGGCGGAACATATCCGAAGAGTGGATATATCCGATCACATGGTCGATATCCTCATGATAGACCACAATCTTCGAGTGGCCACTCTCGGTGAACACCTGCTTCAGCTCAGCGATGGTATCTGTATCTTCCACAGAATCGATCTCCGTACGAGGCACCATACAATCCCTCACCTTCGTCTCAGAGAAGTCAAGGGCATTCTGGAAGATCTTCACCTCCTCACCGATCTCCTCATCATCCTTCGCATTGTCGATACTCGACTGCACGAGATAGTCCAGGTCTACCTTCGTGAATTCCTTATCACCGATGTTCTTGTTCATCCTCACTCCAAAGATGCGCAGGATGGCCTTCGACAACAAGGTGGCAATACGGCTGATGGGATACAAGACCACATAACACAGCCACGCGGGAATGGCGAAGATGGTGAGCATCATATTGGGATTGCTCTTGAAGATGGTCTTAGGCAGGAACTCACCCGTGAACAAAACTATCAGTGTCGATAACAATGTATCGCATGTCACCCGCCACCCATCGTCTAAAGGATAGAACAATGTCTGGTCGAAGATCTTGGCAAACAGTATGCCATAAATGACCAGTGCGATATTATTACCCACGAGCATCGTGGAGACGAAGTTGCTGGGATGATGATAGAACACGCTGATGGCACGCTGCGACAGTCCGCCCTTCTCACGATCCATCTCTGCCAACATCCTGTTGCTCGACACAAAGGCGATCTCCATTCCCGAGAAGAAGGCGGAAAAGAGCATCGAGATGAGCAGTCCTATGATGAGTGATGACATGAGCGTAGGGGCGTTATTGTGTTGATTCGTCGGTGACGGTTTTCTTATGCGGCGACTGGATAGCGGGACGCATCACGGGCTCCGACTGCTGTTGCGTCGTATCGCCAGGAGCCGTTTCCTGTTTATTCTCACCGGTCATATCCTCCGCCATAAACGAGCCCTTAGAGTTGCTCACCGTATAATGGCGCATCTGCTCGTCGCTGCGGAAATAAGTGCCTTGAAGGGTTCGCTCTGGGGTAACGACCTTCGAGAAGACATTCGAATAGAGCTCGTGTTTCAGACCGTCCCAGAACAGTTCCTCGCTGGTGTATACCAGTCCGTTGACATTGCGGATTCTCACTCGTCCCCGCAGGTGCCAGAGTTTCTGCTGGTCGAAATACCATGCGGTATCTGCCTGTACATAGGCCTCTACATGGAAGTTCTGGTCAAACTGTTCGAAGAAGACACCCTTTTCAAAAGTCCAGCGTGAGGGTTGCTTGATAACGTTCACATCCCAGCGTTCGGTGACAATTTTGTATTTGATGACACCTGAGTCGCTGATCAGTGTATTCACACCATACGACACCATCATCGACACGGAGTCGCGGTCGTAGATAGCTGCAGCAGTATGCTCTTGTGCCTCGTCGCAAGCAGTGAATAGTGAATAGTGAATAGTGAATAGTAGTGGCAGAGTCATCCGCCACCACTTTCTCTTCACTATCTCACATTTCTCACCCATCACTATTCAACTTTCCACTTCGCGAACCAGCGTTCATTGAAGGTGATGCCCAGATTGATGCGGAAGGTATTCTCCTTCACTAACCCATCGAGAGACTGGTTCACCCACTGGGCACTGATATTCACATAAGAACGCGCGTTGATCTGATTCTGGATGGGAATACCAAAACCAGCACTAACGCTATATTGTTTCGGACCGTCTATCGCGCCTATCTTATAATAAGGTGTAGCATAGCTGGCACCGATTCTGTATTTCACACGGTCAATCAACCTGCGACTGTTATAGCGCGGTGTCCATTCCGTTCCTACAGTCACTTTATAGGCATCCTTCAGCGTACCCGACACCAGCTTATACTGACCATCCTGTTCCTTTGGGAAATTCAGGTCACCCCAGCGCTGCATCGTACCGTCAATACCGATGGTCAACGTGTTCAGATGCTGATAGGACAGACCCACACCGAAGGTATGCGGCAGTTCAAAGGCATCGCTCGCCCTCAGATGCGTCGTATCGGCCTTGCTGATAGTGCTGTTGGAATTGATAATGTCGAGGGTGGCATCCGCACCCAGCTTATGACCAAAGGCGTAGGTAGCACCAATCGTCATGCGGTCTTTCTTACCCAACGGGAGGTTATACTGCAGTCCGAAGTCCAGCGTAAAACTAGAGATGTCGGCCTCGTATTTCTTCGACAACGCGTTGACAGCCGTAGAACTCGTCAAGGCGATCTTGTGCTGATAGCCTCCCCAGAGATAAGCCGCATTGAATCCTGCGGAGAGATTTCCCAGACGGGCTCCCATGCCAAAGAAGGCCTTAGCCATACCACCGTCGCCAGTATACGCCACAGACATCGCCGATTGTGCCTCTGTGTAATATTGGGTGCTGGAATACTTATAGCCCACATTCGTCACAGGCAGGATACCAAACGCAGCACCCACATTCTTCAGCAGTCGGAACTGTCCCACAATATATTCGAAATTACCCGTGCGGGCATTCTTCTTCACCCCGTTCTCCGAGAAATTGGTGAGCGAGCCAGAGAGTCCCATATCGAAGAGCATCGTCAGCGAATCGACGTAAGCATAAGAGGCGGGATTCGTTGTGTTCACCGAGTTGCCACTATGAAGGGCGATGCCGAGACCGTCCATTCCTCTGTTCTGACCAACACCTTGCTGGGCAATCTCTCCTAAGCCAAACTGACTGTAGGGAGAGTTCGTGCTACCTTGGGCAAAGGCTGTCATCGCAGATGATGCGATCAGTAAACTGACCAGAAATCTATTCATATTTATAACTTACTATTCTGTTGAAAATCATTTCAGCGTGCAAAATTATTGAAAAAAAATCGAAAAGTTCGCTTTTTACTGAAAAATATAAGTTATTTTTGCATCGTGAAACATTTAAAAATGACATTTAAGACCTCCTTAATAGCATCTATCCTGCTGATTTTCAGTGGGATAATGCCTATTTCTGCTCAAAATGAGCCCAGTTCGGATTTAGACTCCATCGACATCAGTCTGCTCACTTGCTCGCCTCATGAAGAGATTTACAGCCTCTATGGCCATTCTGCCCTCCGCTATCATGACCTCCGTACAGGCGAGGATGTGGTGTTCAACTGGGGACTCTTCAATTTCAAGGCCCCGCATTTCGTACTGCGCTTCGTGTTCGGACTTACCGACTATGAACTCGGCACCACTCCCATGCCCTATTTCTGCAATTACTACCGCAAATGGGGCAGCAGCGTGACCGAACAGAAGCTCAATCTGACAGCACAGGAGAAACGGGCGGTGATCGAGGCACTGAACATCAACCTCATGCCCGACAACCGCATCTACCGCTATAATTTCTTCTACGACAACTGCTCCACACGTCCGCGAGACATCATCCTGAAGAGCATCAGCGGCAAGATAGAATACCAACTGCGCGAGGACTTCTTCCCCACTTACCGCGAAATGGTGCATGAGTGCGTGAGGAATCACCCCTGGGCCAGATTCGGCAACGACCTCCTTCTGGGTGTGAAGGCAGACCAGTCTACTACCTATCAGCAACAGGAGTTTCTGCCCCAGCACCTGATGTATGACTTCGACCACGCACAGGTCTATGAGAATGGCGAATACCGGCCATTGGTCTCTGGACGCGAGATGCTGGTGCCCCCGGGCGTGCAGATCATCGAAGAAGATTTCCCCCTCTCGCCCGTCATGACTTTCACCATCCTGCTGATCATCTCCATCTGCATCTTCGTCCTCGAATGGCGTCGCCACAAGACCTATAAATACTGGGATGCGCTGCTTATGCTCATTCACGGACTGGCGGGCTGCGTGCTCTTTGCGATGCTCTTCTCTGAGCATCCCACCACCAGCACCAATCTGCAGATCCTGCTGTTGAACCCCTTACCCTTGTTCTTCATCCCCTCCGTGCTCAAGCGCAAGAAGTCGAACCCTTGGTGGAGCATCCTTCTCACAATGGTCATCCTGTTCTTTCTCGGCGACATCTTCCAGAACTATGCGGAGGGAATGGCCATTCTGGCATTATGTTTGCTGATAAGATTTTGGAGTAATTACAAGAATGCATAAAAACAGATATATATACATCACACTCCTCGCCGTTATCGGATTCTCGACGGAGGGTCTCCATGCCCAGGAGAAAATCAACTATGCCCCGCGCCTGGTGGTAAACATCACCGTCGACCAGCTGCGCAGTGACTACCTCGAAGCCTTTTCGCCCCTCTATGGCAATGGCGGTTTCAAACGGCTGCTGAAGGAAGGACTGGTCTACGACAATGCCTCCTACCCCTTCTCTACCATCGATCGTGCCTCTGCCATCGCGTCAGTCTTCACGGGTGTCTCACCTTATTATCATAGTATTGTAGGTGAGAAATGGCTCGACAAAGAGACGCTGCGCTCGGTGCTCTGTACCGACGATAAGCGTAAGCCCGGACAGGATTCTCCCGTGCAGATGCAGGTATCATCCATCTGCGATGAGTTGAAGGTGGCCACCGAAGGTCAGGCAAAAATTTTCGCCATCGCACCACAGAAGGATGCTGCCATCCTCTCCGCAGGACACGCTGCTGATGCAGCCTATTGGTTGGATGATTACAGCGGACAATGGAAGACCTCAGAGTATTACTTGAAGGCATTACCTTCATGGTTATTGTATATCAACGAGTTACAATCACCAAATTCAAAGATTAAGATGCAGTCCTGGGAACCCGTTATCCCTCTGGCTGGCACCTTTAATTACTACCAGCATATTGGCGATCAGAAACCCTTCAAGCACGCTTTCAAAGACGAAAGAAAATTCATCGAATATAAGGCCAGTGGACTGGTGAATACCGATATCACCGACCTTGCCACACAATGCGTCAGCAACAACGGTCTGGGTTATGACCGCGTCACCGATATGCTCTGTCTCACCTACTACGCAGGCACCTACGACCATAAGCCTGTGTCAGAATGTCAGATGGAGCTGCAGGACACCTATGTCCGCATCGACCGCGAACTCTCACGTCTCATCACCGCTCTCGAACAACGTCTGGGCGCTGAGCATGTGATGTTTGTACTCACCAGCACGGGCTACAGCGATGTGGAGAGTGCCGACTACGAGAAATACCACATCCCCTCGGGCATCTTCTACATCAACCGCACTGCCAACCTGCTGAACATGTACTTCGGTGCCATCTACGGACAAGGTCATTACGTAGAGACCTGCTTCAGCAACGAAATCTATCTGAATCACAAGCTGCTGGAGTCGAAGCGCATCAGTCTGACCGACGCCTCACAACGTGCCCAGGAGTTCATCTCCCAGATGTCGGGCGTGCGTAATGTCTATACCTCTTTACAGTTGCTCAGCGGCAACAACCTGCAGATCAGCAAGATCCGCAACGGCTTCAATCCCGAGCGCAACGGTGATATCCTCATCGAGGTGTCGCCAGGCTGGCAGCTGCAGAATGAGAATACCAAAGAAGACTATCTCTCTCGCGCTTCTTTCGTACAATTCCCCATCATCATCTACGGAGCAGGCACGAAAGCCGAGCGTGTAAAGACGTCCGTCACCATCGACCGCATCGCGCCTACCATCGCGAAAACCATCCGTATCCGGGCTCCCAACGCCTGTTCGTCAGAACCGTTGTTCTGACCCACAGAACTATTGTTCTGGCATTTTCTTTGGTGGTTACAAATATATTTTGTAACTTTGCACCCGTTTTCAGCAAATTGTAAATTGTAAATAGTAAAATTGTAAAATATCATCATGAATTTCAACAAGATTTTAAAGTCATTGTTCGGCGATAAGTCCTCACGCGACATGAAACTCATTCAGCCGCTCGTGGAGAAGGCCAAGGCCCTTACCCCGAAGATCGAGGCCATGAGCAATGACGAACTCCGTCAGCGTACGAAGGAGTTACAGCAACAGGTACAGTCGTCTGCCACCGAGCAGAAGGCAAAGATTGCCGAACTGAAGGCCACCATCGAGAATACCCCCATCGATGAGCGTGCCGACATCTTCGCACAGATCGACAAGATAGAGAAGGAAGTGCTCGAGATCTACGAGAAGGCCCTCGACGAAGTGATGTACGAGGTGTTTGCCATCGTCAAGGAGACCGCCCGTCGCTTTGCAGAGAATGAGGAGACCATCGTCACCGCCACTGATTTCGACCGTGAGCTGGCTGCCGATCCCGCCAAGGACTTCATCACCATCGACGGCGACAAGGCCATCTACCACAACCACTGGACGGCTGGTGGCAACGACCTGAAATGGGAGATGATCCACTACGACGTGCAGTTGTTCGGTGGTTTCGTGCTCCATCAAGGAAAGATTGCCGAGATGGCCACTGGTGAAGGTAAGACCCTCGTGGCTACCCTCCCCGTGTTCCTCAACGCCCTCACAGGCAATGGTGTCCACGTGGTTACCGTCAACGACTATCTGGCCAAGCGTGACTCCGAGTGGATGGGTCCTCTTTATATGTTCCATGGCCTCTCCGTCGACTGTATCGACAAGCACCAGCCCAACTCCGAGGCCCGTCGTAAGGCCTATCAGGCAGATATCACCTTCGGAACCAACAACGAGTTCGGTTTCGACTACTTGCGTGACAACATGGCCATTTCGCCTGCCGATCTCGTGCAGCGCGCCCATAACTACGCCATCGTCGATGAGGTCGACTCCGTGTTGATCGACGATGCCCGTACCCCGCTGATCATCTCTGGTCCTATCCCCAAGGGCGACGACCAGATGTTCGAAGAGTACCAGCCCCTCGTGGAGCGTCTCGTGGGTGTGCAGAAGCAGCTGGCCACCCAGTATCTCGCTGATGCCAAGACGCTGATCACTGCCGGTAACCAGCTCATGGAGGCCGGTAATAAGAAGGACGGTCAGGAGAAGCTCGACCAGGGTTTCCTCTCCCTCTACCGTTCTCATAAGGCCATGCCGAAGAACAAGCCCCTCATCAAATACCTCTCTGAGGAGGGCATCAAGGCTGGTATGCTCAAGACCGAGGAGATCTATATGGAGAACAACAACCGTCGTATGCCCGAGTGCGTAG
>CAMKRS010000015.1 GCA_946415245.1 uncultured Prevotella sp.
CCACCAACCCCTCCTGTGCAACGTCCTCGGCATCATCGTCATTACCGAAGAAACTACGGCCAACCGAGAGCATCAACTCACGGAGCGCAGGGGCAATATGTTCAAACTCATCTTGTGTCATCTGCTATATAAGCGAAAGTCAACGTGAAAAGTTAAGTTAAATAATGAAATTGTTTTTGTTCCTGTGTCAGAAAACCTTGATCGCTCTTAGTTGTTTCTTTCAAAACCCCGGTTCTGCCTCGCCACGAAGGAAGGTTATCCATCCATCCTTGTCTTTTTATGTCCGATGCCAGTAAACGGGTGTTATAGTCTGTTGTTATATTCAGCAAGACACGATTCGTCTGTCCGATAGAATCAAACAACTGCGTTCCCACAGAGCCTTTGCCGTGAACGGTTTTCAAATCATAGAGTCCGAGAATACCTTTCTTTTCGAAAATGAAATCGGCAGTTCGACAACTCCGTGGATTTGGCAATATGTAGACACGATAACCATGCTCTACAGCTTTGCGAGCTGCATTGATCAGATTGTCAAAGTCATCACTTTGTTCGCTTATAGCGCTGAAGATATTGGTTTCGCCCTCTACGGGATTGAACTCTCCATAATAGATTATCAATTTCAGTTGGTTGATAAATTGGGCGCCCTTCAAATAGTGCAACTCCTCCAATTCATCAGCCATACCTCTCCATGAATGCTCTGCTGCTATCAACGCAGAATAATCATTCTCCCCTGACGGTTCAAATTCAAGTATTATATCTTCAATTACTGTCGGTTTCATATTATGTGCAAAGATACAAAAATTATTGGAAAATAATTTTCTTTTGGACGAAAAAATGAAAAATTACGAGAATAATTTGGAATATAATGATATTTAGACTATCTTTGCATTAAAATGGTGTTGAAATGAATTTTGTCCAAACATAATTGAGATGGCTTATAATAAACAATATTATATAGATAGTCAGATAACTAGATTTCTACGGCAGTTGGCTAATGGCGAAATAGCGGATAAAGATGTCAACTGGGTTGAGTTGAGAAACGTTGTGAGGCGATGTCGTGAAATAGGTATCATGGACGAGCTTCACCGGCAACTGCAACCTTACTATGAGATGTATTTGTTTGCAGATATGAAGTTGATTAATGAGAAAAACATCTATTGTCTACATTTTATAGAAGACTGTGCAAAAGAAGACGACCAATTTGCCTCTTGGGCAGAGCAGTTCGAGTTGGATGCCATCACAGAAGCCTGGGCAGACTATTTGCGCAGAGCTGACATGTCCATAGGTTATTACCAATCGCTTGTTTGCATATTGTTAGAGGGCGGCTATAACACCAACTGGCACCAGCTGACTGAAACGCTAAAAAATGACCTTCATGAGGCTGAGGTGTATAGTGACTATAAGACGGGCGAATTGATAGCGTTTCTTCATGGTGTAGCAATGTTGATGAGCACTTCGTGGGACGATGCGAAGAAGATGGACTTATTCGACCTTTTATGTAACAATTGGGAGTTCCTGAAACATTTCTATTCCGTGATGATCCGCAGGGTGATAGGTTGTAGACTACCTAATTTTTCTGCCGTAGCGAATTTGCTGGTTCAACAGACTAAATACCACCATTATATTCATGTTTTCTATTGTGCACTATGCTATCGTGAGCCAACTTTGAATTTAAGTAAGACCCAGAAAAAGAGTCTTGAAAAACAGATGGATCGCATCCATAATATTATGGACAATACGATACCATCGGACGACCTGAATGAACTGTGTGATACGTTATTCCCAGAGGACTTTCAGCGTATGCTCGACGAGTTCCGCCCTGAAACACGTGAACAGGTGGAAAGGGAACGTAACAAATTGCGCTATGAGGTAGGCTTATTAACCGATCAGATGTCGGCAATGGCAAACAGACTGAAAGAGGCTTTGGAGAATTCGGTGCCTATTTCTGAAATTGAAAAGCAATTGCTACGTTTGACGCCCGGAGCAGCCCTCGACCTATGTGGTAAAATGACCTTGATGCTGTCTGACAACAAGGCGTGGATGAACAGCATGCCTGAGATCAAGGAGAAGATATTAAAGAAGAAGGAAGAACAAGAACACCAGTTGGCTGAGTTGTTGCAGCAAATGGCAGTGAAAACGCCTGTTGCTGTTACTGCAGAACAAGGCGGTGTGGTTCAAATTACAGACAAGGATATTATCAATAATACCCCAACTGGTATACTTGAATAATTATGAATATCAAAATTAACGTAGAGTCCGGAGGCAAGGTAGAGGTGACCGATAAACCCATCATAAACGTGATGGGCGATGTTGTGCAAAACAAGATAGTACCTCCCGAAACATACAGGCAGACCGAAACATCAGATAGTCAGCCTAAGAAGCCAAAAGCAAGTCCACAGCGGAAAAGAGTACCCCCAACGAACAATAGGTCTAAGAAACCTATGACACTCAAGTATTATACTCATGGTAATAATGGCATCTTGATAAAGCAACGAAAAAGGGTGGATATTGTTTTCAGGAAGTTCAACGAATGGGAATGGATTGACGATCAAACCACCGCTGACGATTTTGATGCGTTCTTTGAAGGCAACCTCAGGCATTGTAATATTACATGGATTGCCAACACTACTATATTAACGATTCTGTTACAAGAACTTATCAAGCAACCCTATATACAGAAACAGACCAAATGCTCGGCAAAGTCATTAGTCGAGCAGCAATTTGGAAAAACAGCTAATTCAGACAGGAAACGTCTTGATAATATCTCTGGGGAAAGGATAAAACTTACCCTTCTGATTCTTGACATCAACAATCCATTACCAGAAGCGCATGGAAGAAATGTTGCAGAAGAATACGATATACAAGATGCTGCGTTAAAAGAATTATTCGCTGGACAACTTCGCACAACCAAGGGAATATAACATGTAAGCGATTTTGCTTTTTTGTAAGCGATGACGTAAGAACGCTTACAAAATAATAGACTCGGAACACTCTTGAAATATAGGATGTTCCGACTTTCTTTTTGTTTTTTTCGAGCCATGTAAGCGATTCTTAGGAAAACGCTTACATATAGATAGGTGATTTCCCCATTGCCGAGGGCAGCAGTCACATCTGTCTGCTATCGGTAATATGACAAACAAAAAAAGAAATCGCGTAGGATCGGAAGCACAGTACGGTCCACGCCTGGCAGGAGAAATCCTCCACGATTACTTGGAGAACAGCAACGAACCAATGGCAGTTGCTTATCGTGAACAAACAACCAAAGTTGAAGAGCAAGGTTGGCATCCTAACACGCATTTGAGCGTGAATCTGAAAACATTACTTCGAAGCGACAACGTTGCTAAAGCTGGCAAAAGTTACTCAGGCATGCTACGCCGCGACGTGGAGTGTGAGGAATTCAACTACGACGATCATTTCAGCTTCGTCGAAACCGTTCCTCCGACGGCTGGCAAAAGGAATCCGCACGTTTACGAGGGCGATTTTATTACTGTCACTCGTAAGGATGACGGCTCGTATCGACCCAACTTCAAGCCCATGAAAGTTGACAAGGATTTTACCGTAGCGAAATATGCTACTGGTGTAGCCAACGAACTGCTCTGGGCGCTCGAAGGCCCGATAAAGAAGAGTGAGTGAGTAATCAACGGCTTGAATGTTTCAGTTGTTTCAGTTTCAGTTTGTTTTTTAAGGGTATGGTTTGTATCAAATCACCTGTATATATACACATAACTAATTAATAATTAGATAGTTATATAATAAAGAAAGAAAAAGAGCACCCTTCAAAAAACAATTGAAACAACTGAAACTGAAACACCCGGCCCATATCAAATTCATCTAAATAGCAGATTTACAATGAGATACGATATTAGTAACAACAAGGCACCCGAGATGCCCAACCTCGGAAAAGGCACAGAATGTGTCAAACTCCTGCTCACGCAGGCCTCAAAAGACATGCACGAACCCATGGTTCCGATGTTTTTCCCTGTACTTGGCGCACACATCAGCTGTACAGAATTTCAGTACCCCGACTTCAGTTGGAAGGAACCGACGGGCATGATGGCCAACCTTGTAGCCAATAGTAGTGACAATAAAGGCCAGTTTTCGGATCTTGCGAAAGCCATTTGCCGCGATTTCAGTCAGCACGACGAGGGTGAAGACAAGAAGTATCAGGCATGGCAGCGTCAGAAGAATGCCAAGGGTGCCAACAAGGACAAACCCGAAGAACCCATGGTGGCCTACTTTTTCCCGCCGGCGGATACGACAAAACCAGCCTTCCTCAAGAACGCAATTGCACTCGAGGCATTAGGTGGCCGCACGCAGTACTATAACTTGCCTGAAGTGGAGATGGCCGACCAATTGTGTGGCAGTCATAAGCAGGTGTCGGTGATGCTTCGTAATGTCTACGACCGTGCTAAGGCAGGTGCCCTGCGCGCTACGTCTGATGGTGTGTCAGGCAACCCGATTCTTCGCGCTTGCATCACCATTTCGTCGAACCCGTCGTCTACCCGCAAGTTCTATAAATATGAACTGACTAACGGCACGTTCGGTCGCATGGTCTTCTCATACAAGCCACGTGGCAAACGCGAAGGGAAGATTCCCAGGCTGGGTAAGTACGACGAAGTGTTCTTCCAGAAACTGGACGAGTATATGATGCGTCTCGACCTCTGCAAGGGCCGCTTCATCATCCGCCCGCTGAACAAATTGATCGACCGTCTGGCTGCGGACATGGCTACGATGGCTGACCTGGCCGACGACGACCTGCTCTTCGAACTGTCGCACCGCAGTCTGGTATCAGCATGGAAGGCTGGCTGCATCCTCTGGGTGCTCAACAATCAGACATGGACAAAATCGATGGGCGAACTCGTCGAGTGGCTGGTGTATCATGACCTCTGGAGCAAAATGCAGATCTTTGCCGACATGCTTAGTAAGAATGCCGAGTTGGAGAGCGAGACTCAGCACCGAGGACCGAGAAACATGCTTGACAGTCTGCCCGACACTTTCAACGAGGCACAGCTGGAAGCACTTCGTGTGAGCGTAGAAAAACCGAAGGATGGCACTAACCGCCAGCTGCGTGTATGGATGAGTCGCGGATTCATCACCTACTCGAACCAGACGGGGCTGTACACCAAGACCGACGAATACCTGAAGGGATAGTGAATAGTGAATAGTGATTAGTGAATAGTCATGGAGAAATATGAAATTCAGAAGCTGCGCGAGCTGCCCATTGAGGGCGTCGCGCAGCGACTCGGACTGCGGGTAGTGAGGCACAAGAGCCTCTGCCCGTTTCACGACGATCATCATGCGAGTCTGTCGTTCTCGGTGCGCAGGAATAGCTTCCGCTGCTTTGTCTGCGGGGCCTCGGGCGGCACCATCGACCTCGTGATGCGGCATCTTAACCTCGGTTTCCATGAGGCCTGCAAATGGCTGGCAGATGAGAACTGTATCATTCTGACGGAGTATCAACCTCAGACATCATACATCAGCCATCAAACATCTTTCGACGCCAGTCGCTATGAGCGATATTTCGAACGGCCGTGGCTGAACGAGGCGGCAAGGCGGTTTCTCTATGAGGAGCGCAGGCTGGATCCTCGCGTGGTGCGCTGGTGCAGGCTGACGTCGTGGACGGATAGGCAGGGCGTGAGTTGGTTGCAGATACCTTATTATAATCAGGAGGGCCGGCTCGTGGGCGTGCAGAACCGCAACCTCGTGCGCGACGCCCTACCCCGTTTCCGCTTCCCCGCCGGCTCGCAATGCGGCATCTACAATCTGCCTGTACTCAATCTGCTCCGTCCAGGCGAGGACCTCTACATCACCGAAGGCTGCTCCGACTGCTGGGCCATGCTCTCCGCCGGTCACAAGGCCATCGCCATCCCCTCTGCCACCCTCCTTTCGAAAGCGGACGCCGAACAATTATCCATTGTCCATTCTCAATTATCCATTATATTTCACATGTATCCCGATCGCGATGAGCCCGGCGAGCGTCTCTTCCTCCAACTCCAACAGGTCTTGCCCTCCCTGGTTCATCACCAGCTGCCCCCAAGCTACAAGGATTTCGGCGAGTATTTTTCTCACAATAGGGACCGACCCTTTTGTGAGAGATAACCTTGCCTTATTCAGAAATAACCTGCCATTATTTATAAATAATGGCAGGTTATTATTTAACACTCTTTATCACAAAATGTTTGGTAGTCTCGGATATTTTTCGTACCTTTGTAACGTTAAAGAAACAATGTAAAAAATGCGGGAAGGGCCACCCGATGCAGCTGGTCCACTTAGTAATATAATACCACGAAAAATTTTTAAGTGTATGATTGAATTGTATTTGTCAAAAGTGACAGAAAGTTCGGAGTCCGAACAGGCGGGTAAGCTCTACGCCCGCGTGAGTTACAAACAGACCATGACCGTGCAGGACATGGCGCATCACATGGCTGAGCACAACACGGCCTTCTCCGAGGGAACCATCACCGGTATCCTGATCGACTTCGTGAAGTGCATCCGCGAGCAGGTGCTCAACGGCAACACCGTGAAGATCGACAACCTGGCTATCTTCAAGGCCACCGTCGAGGGCAACGGTCTGGAAACCATGTACGACGCCGCCAGCGACAAGGTGGCATCAGCCACAATCGGCAACCTCGGTGAGGGCGCGAAGACCGGTCCTGCCGTGAAGACCATCAAGCTCCTGGCGCAGTCAACCGGCGACTTCACCCGCGACGAGCTCAAGAAGGACGCCAAGCTCTCCTGGACCGACAAGACCAAGGCCGAGATCGCAGCTGCCAAGGCTGCCGCCACCGGCGGTGCTTCGGCAGGTTCCAACGAGGGTTCAGGTAATGGCTCCGGTAACGGTAGCGGCTCAGGCTCTGGCTCAGAGAACGGCGGTCAGAGCGGCAACAGTGGTTCAGAGGGCGGCAACCAGAACCAGCCCACTAACTTCGCCCTGACCATTGCCACCAGCGGTTCCGGCTCTGCCACCGTGACGCTCAACGGCAATGCCCTGACCTCAGGCTCTAACCTGAGCGAGGACGACGAGGTGGAGATCAGCATCACGCCCGCAGAGGGTCAGACCCCGACAGCCACCATCAACGGTTCGAGCATCGAACTGACTGAGGACAACGGCGTCTACACCGGCAACTTCGCGATGCCCGGTCAGGCCTCTACCCTCGTGATCAACACCGGTACCAGCGACGAAGGTGGCGACGGTGGCGAAGGCCTCGACAAGGACTAACGCTCAAAAGAGCTAGTGAAAAAGAAGGGTCCGGGAATCTTGCGATTCTCGGACTCTTACGGATTTGGTATGACTTTCATGTGACACAAACTATTTTGACCCCATTGTAACATAGCATGGAATTTTAACCGAGCGCTCGCTTTTCGTCTTTTTGTTCATGTCACGATGGGGTCAGGAGAGTTTGTGACTGTCACATTGATATATACAATCATTCTCTAACAAGAAGCATCCATTTGTCAAGCCAGCCTGCTAAGGCTGAAGGGCTACTAAGCAGTCCACAATTATACTGAAGGTTCAACATCGAAAAGCGCATGCGATAATTGGGAGAGTACGTCTTGTTATATACAGAGAGACTGCTGCCAGTGATATTCTCTTCTGCTTTTACTTCAATGGGGATAATCTCGTCATCCCACTGTATGACAAACTCCACTTCTGCTGTTCCAGGTGATGTCCAATAATAGGATTTTTGATCATCCATTAAAGGCATCATTGACTGAAGGACTGCATTTTCGGCCATTGCTCCCTTAAACTCTGTAAAGTTGGCAATTGGATCGGTTACCACTGATGCAGGCAAATGTGCCAAACAGCGAAGCAGACCACAATCGCAGGCATGACACGGCGGGGTCTGGACAATTTGTGACAGTCACGAAGTATCCAAACCTCTTGTGACTGTCCCCATCGCGATATATCATATATAAGTCAATTAATGGCGTGAAAACCTGATTTTTTGAAACGTATCAGATGGATTTTTACTTTTATTGTGTAACTTTGCAGCCGATTTACACAGATTAGGCTTAATAAGATGGCAGAAGAAAGAAGTTGCGAGTTTCACAATGTGGTGCCGCTGCAGATACGTTTCAACGACGTTGACAAGTTCGGGCACGTGAACAATACTATATATTTTCAGTTCTACGACTCTGGTAAGACTGACTATGTTTCCACTATATGCAAAGGCTTCGACTGGGATCAGTATGCTATCTTCGTGGTGAAGATTGAGGTGGAGTTCTTTGCCCAGATAAAAGGCTCTGACCGTATTGCCGTCCGCACCCGTACCGTCAAACTCGGCAACAAGAGTTTCCATCTGGAACAGGAAATTTTTGACACCGATACGCAGGAGGTGAAGAGCCGCTGCCTGTCGATATTGGTGCTGTATGACCTGGAGCAGAAACAGTCCATACCGTTTTCCGACGAATGGCGCAAGGCCATCAGCGACTACGACGGGCTATAATTTCTCCTTGACTGCGTCGAGCTCCGTCACGATTCGGCCGTTTAAGCGAGCTTAACGGCTCTCGTTGCTCCGTCCCTTGAATGTATAACCAATACCTTCAACCGCTGTGCGGATGGCTTCTTCGGTAGCGGGACCTTTGATGGTGAGGGTGTTGGCGGAAGCACTGGCCTTGGCTTTTTCAACGCCAGGCACATCCTCGACAGCGCGGACTACGGCAGCCTCGCAATGACTGCAATGCATGTCCTCGACACGATAGACGGTCACATCTGGATCTAAGGGCTTTTTGTCTGTAAATCTGCTGAAAAACTTCATCATAAGAGCAAATACAATTAATAATGTTAATACTGTGGCGCAAACAATCTTAAACGGACTGGGCAGAGTTGATGCCCCCATGCAGCAAGCATCCTGAGCGGCAACGGTGAAGTCGATTCCCATAGCATTAAGTAGCAGTCCGAAGAGAACGGCAAAGCCTACGATAGTCATCAGATAGATAGAGGTAAAACGGCGCCCCATCGACTTATGAACCACGAGGATAGACGCGAGATTGACGGCAGGGCCTGCCATCAGCATCACCAGTGCCGCGCCAGGCGAGAGCCCTTTCATCATCAGGGCTGCTGCTACGGGGATACTACCTGTCGAACAGATATACATCGGTATGGCGATGATGAGTATAACCAGCATCTGTAATAAGGGCTGACTGCCGAAGCTGAGGAAGAACTCATCAGGCACAGCGACCTGAATCAATGCTGCCACGACAAGTCCGATGAGCAGTCGCAGACCGATGTCGCGAAGCATATCATAGTAGGCATATTTCAGTACACGCCAGATCCTGTTGCCCTTTTCCGTCTGACATGAACAGTTGTCGATATCAACGACGTCATCCTCGCGAACCAGTCGGTTAACCAGCAGTCCTCCGCAAACGCCTGTGATAAGCGCTGCCGTAGGACGGATAATCGCAAAACCCAGTCCCATCAGCGAGAACGTGGCCAAGATGGAGTCAATGCCCGTCTGTGGTGTGGCAATGAGAAACGAGGCGATGGCTCCCTTCGAAGCTTTTTCGTTTCTGAGTCCGATAGCGGTAGGGATGACGCCGCATGAACATAGCGGCAGGGGTACACCCAACAATGCTGCCCAAACAACAGACAGCTTGTTGTTCCGCGAAAGATAATTGGCATAGAACCTCTGCGGCACAAATACGTGCAGCACGCCTGCGATGAAGAATCCCAACAGCAGATAAGGAGCCATCTCGCAGACCACGTTCAGAAGTGATGTGAAGAAGAAGTTCGTCCTCACTTTGATATTGGTTTGATTGTCAGACGTCGCTCGTAGCGGGTGGCTTTGACCTGATAGCCAGGCAAGACGTAGCAGGCCGTGCAGCCTACGCCAGTGGTGTTGTAGTCGAGGTTCAGAGTGACGCCGTCCTGCTGCTGGAGCTGGTAGGTATATACCGCCTTCGTCAGGTTGTCGGTGCTGTAGTGGTAGGCGTTGAAGTTGAACGGCTCGTCCATCGCAAAGCGCAGTCCCTGACCGGAGCCGTTGCTCATGTCGAGCCAGCGGTTGTCGCAGCGCAGACCGCAGTCCTGCGGAATGAGATAGGGCTCGAACATATCGTCCACGGTTTTCTCATAGACACCGATGGCATAGCCGGTCTTGCGGTCGGGATAGTTCTCCTCTGGGCCGCGACCGTACCACTTCACCTGCTGCATCTCGTCGCAGAGCGTCATCGTCAGTCCGATGCGTGGCAGAAGTGAAGGCATCGATCCCTCGGGCTCAAGAATATGATGGAGGGCGATGGTGCCGTCGCCGTTGATGCGGTACTCATAGACCTCGGAGAAACCCGAATAGCGCAGGCCGGTGATGTAGGCATCGAGCGATGTGTTGACGGGAGCACCGAACTGGGAGAACCAGCGCACATTGACATAGACCTGTCCATTGGCCTCGAAGGCCTGGCAAGAGATGGGGATGCGGGTGGTGGTGTTCAGGTTGTTGCTATAGAACTCGTTGGCTATCTGAGAGCCGTTCCAAGCCTTGCGGTTGTTGTAGGTGATGTTCCACTGGTCCCAGCCGTCGACCTCAAGTGCCAGCGGGGCGCGCCACACGTTCATCTGAAGTGGCGACTTGAGCAGTTCCTTGCCAGATTGCTTGATGCTGAATAGCTGGCCGTCGGGGGTGAAGGTGTAGGAGAATCCGTCGCCGCTGACTGTGATAGCGTCGTTAGTACGGCTCAGCACGGCCTTTCCGATGGTCTTGTCAGAAGGTATAGCCAACTGGCGCCAGGGGAGTTCCAACTGGTCCCAGGCCATGACGTGACCTTTCTTCGCCCAGATTTCATCAGCCTTCAGACTGCTGGTAATCATGAGGCGGTATTCGCAGCCGGGTTTGATAGCGGGGCGGTTATAAGGCAGGGTGATAACCTTTTTGGTCAATGGTGCGACATCAGGACTGAGCGTTCCCTGCTGCAGACAGACGCCGTCCTCGTAAAGTTCCCATTTCATGTCGTAATACGAGGTGTTGATGAAATGGTTCCTGTTCCATATCTCTACCGTACCGTTGTCGGCACTCAGCAGCGTGCAAGATATGGGCTGGGAGGATTTCTTCATCTGATAGATTTCCGGCTGAACGGTCCTGTCGGGCCATATCGTGCCGTAGGTGCGGGCACCGATGCCGTAACTGAAATACCTGCCCTCCTGCTGCTCCGTCTCGAAGTCGAGGTTCAGCAGTTGGCCTGTGGCGTCGGCGATGACGACATTGTCCATCAGTGCATCGCAGATATAGACGCGGGTGTCCTGTCCGTGGGTCTGCTCATTGCGGCCTATGTTCACGGGGAATGGCGCGTTGATGATGTTGCCCTGAGCCTCCATCTGGGCTACCTGCGCGTTGTCGATGCTTACCGTCATTTGCTTGCCGTCGTAGCAGGCTTCCACATGGTGCCACTTGTTCTCCCAGTCGCTGGGCAGCGGGGCTGTGAGTTCATACTTGTGGTTCGTTGCCGCAGGCCTTCTGCCGAAGGGTCGGCCATCGTTCTGTGCCCCCTCAGGAGCCTTGTCGGTATTGATATAGAACAGCAACTGTTCCTTGCCCCGTTGCTCGATGCCGAACTGCCACTCGCCCTTGGTCACGAACGAGCCGCACGAGCTGATGAGCTTGCGCGGACAGACATCAAAACTGATGGTGATGTTGCTGCCGGTCAGTTCCAGGCAGTCGTCGCGATAGACTTCCACCCACTCGTCGTGTCCGCTGAGGTCTATTACATGATTCTTACGATTACGACTGTCAGCCACCAGTTTGGCATTGCCCATGATATGTGTCATCACCTGATGTCCCGATTTGTCCATAAGCCTGCGAGCGGGCTGCGTAAGTCCTGGCGACACAAAGTCCCAGACGGCACCGCCGATGCTTCGCTCGTGGGTATAGATGGCGCGCCACATCTCGTCGAACATACCACCGCCATTGCCAGCCACAGATATATACTCATCCATGAACGACGGACGCACGTCGCCATCGCCATGACGGCCCACCCTAAGGTCGAGTGCCAATGGCGTTGGGTAGCGCGGACCGATGATATCCTCTGCTGGATGGCTATAGGCATTGCCACCGTACATCCACCAGCGGGTGTGGTCGTATTTGCGGCCTTCGTCAATTACCTCACCGATATTGGGACCCTCGCCGCTCTCATTGCCGGCACTCCAAAACAGCACCGCAGGCTGGTTGCGGTCGCGCAGCACCATACGGCGCACACGCTCCCTGTACATCGGAATGAAACGCTTGTCGCCTGAAACCCATTCGGTGGCATGCGCCTCCACGCCAGCCTCGTCAATGATATACAGTCCGTAGCGGGCGGCATATTCCAGATAGCGCGGCACGGGTGGATAGTGGCTGGTGCGCACGCCATTGAAACCAAACTGTTTCAGAATGGTCATATCTTTCTTAATCAGCTCGTCTGTCACAGCATGACCGTTGTCGGGGTCTTGCATGTGCGAGCATTGCGCATTGACCTTCAGGGGCTTACCGTTCAGATAAAAGACGTTGTCACGCATTTCAGTCTCCTTGAAGCCCACATCCTGACGGGCATCCTCGGGCGTGCTTTCCGACAGTCGCTTGCCCGTTGCAGCATCCACGAGGTACATCTTGAGCTCATACAGATTCGGCGTTTCAGCCGTCCATTTCAGGGGGTTGGCAATATGCTTGTTCATGTTCAGCGTCAATGTGCTGCTGCCATCGAACGTTGCCGCCTGACTTTCCATTCGTGCCACTTCTCGTCCGTCGGCACCAGTCAGCACGGCCTGAACCTTCAATGGTGTACTCACAGGCTGTGCATCATAGCTTCTGACAGTCACCTCGATGTTCAGGTCGGCATCGCGGTAGTCCTTGTCCAAGTCTGTTGTGACATACCAGTCGAACAGACGGGTCTTCGGCGTAGCATAGAGATATACATCGTCGAAGATGCCAGCCAGGCGCCAGTAGTCCTGTCCTTCCAGATAAAAGCCGTCGCTGTATTTGATAACCTTCATGGCCAGCGTGTTGCGACCTTTTTTCAGATACCGTGTGATGTTGTACTCGGCAGGCTCCTGGGCGCCCTCGTTGTAGCCCACTTCCTGACCGTTGATCCAGAGGAACGAGGCTGACGCCACCTTCTCGAAGCGCAGGAAGACCTCCTCGCCGTTCCAGTCGGACGGAATGGTGAACGTGGTGCGATAGGCTCCCGTGGGGTTGTAGTCACGCGGGGTCATCGGCGGGTCGGCCTGGAACGGTGCGGCCACGTTGCGGAACAGCGGATCGCCATAGCCTCTCATCTCCCAGTTCGACGGCACGTCGATAGTCGCCCACTTCGCATCAGAGTATTTCTCCTCGTAGAAGTTGGCGGGAATCTCCTGAGGCGTGTCGCCATAGAAGAATTTCCACTGTCCGTTGAGCAGGATGTGATGCCCCGGAATGTAGTACGCGCGGGCTTCCTCCTGACCGTATTCAAACACGTCGAGGTTTTCGATGTAATGATAGAGGTCATCAAACCCTCTTGCCTTCTCTGCCTGTGCCGATGCCGTCACCACTGCGATGACCAGCATCATTGTAATCATAATCTTTTTCATATTTTACTATTTTTCTTTCTCTCAAATGAAACTATTCATATCACAAAACATATTAAATCAATGGGCAAATATACGAAAAATCCATGAATATTTGCTACCTTTGCGCCAAAATTTTATAATTATTAGGAAATGAGTAGTATCGTCCTCTCCATATTTCTGCTGAGCATCGGCGCAAGCTTTTTGCAATTTTCCTTTTGCATTTCGCTCGTTTTTTCGTAACTTTGCAAGATTTCTCAGCTTTTCTTTGTATAAAGGCTGTCTGGGGGATTGAGGAAAATCTGGGTTACGAATTGGCAACCGTACTCAATTCCACATTCTGCTATAAACTGCATCAAAGAACACCCGACGCTGAGCCAGCAACCATTTATGGCTCATCATCAGGTGCAAAGGTAATCATTCTTTTTGAAAGAACCAAATCCAGACTCAACTTTTTGTTCTGAGCTTGCTCAATACCCATGAATTATGATTGCGGCATCTTTTGTGGCACCTGCCAGAAAAGTGCGTAAGAGGCTACGTCCTTTTACTGATTTTTATACGGATTATTCTTATGTTTCGATTTATTTTACTACCTTTGCACACATAATTCATAACAGATATATTATCTATGGCAAAGATTAATGTCCAGAATACGGAGATAACCATCGTTTCGCACAATGACGATGACTACATTTCGCTGACCGATATGGCTCGTAGCCAGTTGCAAGAGCACATTATCTTCCGTTGGCTCAGTCTGAAAAGTACGATTGAGTACCTTGGTGAATGGGAAATGCTCTACAATCCCAATTTTAATTGTACCGAATTCGGTACATTTAGAAACATGGCGGGCAGCAACAACTTCGTTCTGTCAGTCAAGACATGGATCGAAAAGACTAGAGCCATTGGTGTTTTCTCCAAGGCGGGACGCTATGGTGGTACTTATGCGCATCGCGATATTGCCTACCACTTTGGCATGTGGATAAGTCCTAAGTTCCAGTTGCTGTTGGTCAAGGAATACCAACGACTAAAAGCCGAAGAGCAGAAAATGTTGGGCTGGACGGCAAAGAGAGAACTATCCAAGATTAACTACCATATTCATACCGATGCCATCAAAAGCCATCTGATACCTGAAGAAATAACCGCTGCACAGGCCAGTATCATTTATGCAGAAGAGGCAGATGTGCTGAACGTGGCTATGTTCGGAATGACTGCCAAACAATGGAGAGAGGCAAATCCTGAATTGAAAGGAAATATCCGTGATTATGCCACCATTAATGAATTGATATGCTTGTCGAATATGGAGAACATCAATGCCGTGCTTATCAATGATGGTGTGCCACAAGGTGAGAGACTTGTGAAACTCAATCAGATTGCTATTCAGCAAATGCACGTATTGGAGGATAATAATAGAAAACTATTAAAATTGTAATTATATGAGTGTTTTATCGGAAATATCAGAAAAATGGAAGCTGGAAGCTAAGCAGGAAGATAATATGCGTTATTTCTTTCATGTAAAAGAAGCCGCAAAAGTTCTTAGTGGTGAAAAATTTTATGTTGTGGGTAGAAAAGGGAGTGGTAAGTCTGCAATTAGCCAATATATCTTAAACCTCTGTAATGAGAATGCGTCAACAGGATATAAAATTTTTACAGAGCAGCTGTCATTCAAGAATTTCCCTTTCAATGAGCTGTATGCCTTACAAAACGGGAAATACACTAAGCCCAACCAGTATATCACGATTTGGAAGTATATTATTTATTCATGCATATGTCGTCTAATGGTTAAAAATCAGGGAATTGATGGTGAGTTAAGAACCCTGTTAGAAAAACTATATCCGCCAACAACAATAAAATCTCTTTCTCGTCTGATAGATAGTTGGACTACAAAAGAGTTTGGCGCACAAATATTGGGCTCAGGAGGGAATATAAAAGTTGATAAAATATCAAAATTTGAGAGTCTCTCTTGGATTGAAAAAACGAATATCTTAGAAGACATCATCGAGAATTATATCGATGACTCTAACTATTACGTTATTTTTGATGAACTTGATGAGGATTATCGTGACTTTGAAACAACGGAGGAACGTTCACAGTATGTATATTTGATTACAAGCCTTTTTAAAGCAGTTCAAGACATCAAATCAATATTTAGGGAAAAGAGGCATATAGTCTGCCCTGTAGTTTTTTTAAGGGATGATATTTATTTGCTCATCAAAGATACAGACAAAAACAAATGGGGTGATTTTAAAATAGCCCTTGAATGGGATGAGCAGAAACTTAAATCAATGTTAGCTTATCGTATTTCGAAAGCTATAGACCCTAATGGGGATGTCCTGCCATTTGAAAAAGCTTGGAGCACAATTTTTACTGGACAAACAATTAATTTAGGCGGTAATTCCAAAAAGAAAACAGACCTGTTTCATTATATTACTCTTAGCACACAATTAAGGCCAAGAGATTATATAAAGTATTTACAGGTATGCGCTGAGAATACTATTGAAAATGGAGAAACAAAGATAACTGCACAAACAGTAAAACGCGTAGATAAAGGATTCTCAAATTATCTAAAAGAAGAAATTGTAGACGAAATACACGCACAATTGCCTGATATCTTAGTTATATTCTCTATTATATCTCAAATACGAAAATGGAACTTCACAATTAAAGAGTTTAAGGATACTTATATCCAATATTATAAAAAAGGAACAATTAAAAATGGGAATGTAGATTATGTCCTTCAATTACTCTTTGATTTTAGCGTTATTGGCAATAGGCCTAAAAATCGGACAATTTCATTCTTTAGGTATACAAATCCAGAGGCAAGGTTCAACTTTAATGAGAATATTGTTGTACATAGAGGTTTATTTAAGGCCTTGCAAATATTGTAATTTATTTAGGATGCCACGTAATCAAAAACGTGGCATCCTAAATAAATGTTTTAAACACTAAGATAAGTGTGTTATTAATAGTTTTTTTACTCCAGCCAACTTAACCATTTGGGCAATGGGGTCTTAACAATACTTTTCAGTTTGGGGTATTTGCTAATGAATGACTCTTTATATATCTTCTGAACTTTTATATAAGCAGAAGAATCGAAATCTGCATAGTCAAAAGCATTGGCTCCATCAGCAATCTGTCCTTCAAAAATGACAGCTGATAGCTTGCAATTTGAAAAAGCTTCCTTGCCAATTCGGGTCAATGATGCAGGAAAAGTAATTTTTGAGATTCCTGTATTTGCAAATGCTCTGTCTGAAATGTACTTTATAGTTTGAGGTAGTTGTATAGTAACTAATTCCTTATGTCCTTCAAATGCTGAAGAAGAAATTATCTCTACACCTTCTTTGCAAACAAAATTTTGAATTTTCACAGATTTAGAAACATCAATGATTTCCTTATATCCATTATAATATGCAACGCCATCTTCAATTGAAATCCTGTCTTTCCCTGCTACTATTGTTTTTAAGGTTCGACACGATTTTGCTGAATCGTATATATCTATGACCTGTATACCTTCCGGGGCGATTATTTCTTCAATGGATTTCAGAGATAATACATCAAAGGCATCTTTTGATACACTTCTAATATGATTGGGTAGTGTGATTGTTTTTATATTTTTCGCATTATCTGCTAATATGCCCACAAAAGTATCACCATTTTCATTATATACAAATCCCGTTTCTTCATCTATTGTTATTTCACCGTCATAGTCTGGCAGCGTATGTACTATTACAATATTAGAATCTTCGCTTGTTAATTTTTCTGTTAGAGCACCTAATCCTTGCCTACTAAATTTGTTGTGAAGCCTCTCGTACTGATTTTTTAATACATATGAAAAATCCGAACTTGGAAGATAGAAGTGGATTTCGCGTGAGTATGTAAAGAAGGCGTGTTCAGCATCCTTTGTAATCTGATTGAAATTGAATACTATCTTCTTGATATTCTTACATGATTTAAATGCACATTCCCCAACTTTAGTTACAGATCGAGGTATATACACTTCTTCTATGTCTTTATTGCAGCAGAATGCATACTGGAAGATTTCTTCTACCCCGTTTTTGATTTGAACAGATTTTGATTTACAATCTATACCAGAAACAAGAAATTTTCCATCTTTAGTATAAATAATCCCATCTTCCTCAACCAATTCAATGGTAGAAAAGTTCTCTGCCTTAACTTCATAAGTATGTCTTCCATTCTCTGCTTCGGAACCTCTAAAACAGAAGTGGCTATAATTCCATAGAGGATATATTACTTCTTCGAGATTTGGTATTTTTGACTTTTCAATGAACTCATCATAAAAATGAGTATGCATAGGTCCCTTAAACACAAGCGTTTTGGTGCGGATGAGAGAATTAACTGCATCTTTGTCAAATTCAAATATACCACTACGGTCTTTATGATAATCTTCAGAATCTCCTAATATAACAACCTTCTCAATAATGTTATCTTTGCCAAATGCAGTAGCCGCAATTCGTTCTATTTTATAAGGTATTTCGAGAATTCTTGTGTCCTTATCTACTATGACTAAGGTCTTGCCATTCTTACTTGTTCGGAAACCATTATCTTGTTTTATTGTTAATTGATATGCAATATTGTCTGGTATAGCTGTAACTTTTACAATGGCTTCACTCAAACCTTCACAATACCCAAATAACTTCTTATATTTATCAACGAGCCAAGGTAAAACGCAAATCTCCTGTAGTCTTGTTCCTCTCCAATATCTCGTGACACCACCGAATTCAGGACAACCATCTAAAGCGAAGTCGAAATCTGAATATGCTGTTATTTTCCTCAAATACGGAAGGCAACGTATACTTCCAACATCAAAGATAAAGAAGGATGAGGGGAGTATCAATTCATAGCACATTGATTCTCTCCCTTTCAATTCAAGGTATATACACTCATTTTTTAGTCTGTATACTTCACAATCCTCAGGTATCGAATAGGCATATTTGAAATCTTTACTATAACGACTTGTGCTATCATACTCTCCTTCTCGGAAAGTGATGGGGTCTTTTTCTTCTCTCATAATGTTATTTTAAATGTCAGTTCTGTACCTATACTTGTTAACTATAGCTCTAACCTCTTCGTATGGGAATCCAATTTCTTCATACAATTTGTATGCCTGTTCTCCTAGACGTTTATGCTCTTCTCCGCCATCCATTAAAATGAAGATGTTGGAACAATTGCTAATCATAAATTCCAAGACCTGTCGATTCTTAATTTGCTTTATGTAGGGGGTTATTTTTTCATACGTATTGTAAAAAGGCTTGAAATCATCTATTTGTTTTTTTGTCATACCAAAATAGACAGCAGCTTTCTCCAAGTACTGTAAAGCCCAAGACATTTGAGTCAATGGAACTCCCTTCATTGTCAGGTATTCTAACAAGTAATATAAAGCATACCTTTGTTCGGCCTCCAATTTGTCATATGGAGGAATTGGATTTCTTTTTCTGCTGAATAGTCCCATACGCTTTTGATTTATTTACCCTTTTGCTACCACGAGAGCATTTTTATGTTAGAAGCGTGGAGCTGATTAGCCACTTCTTCAATCGGAGGTCGTGAGATTACCTTTGTCAGTAGAGGTAGTAACCAGTCCACGCTATACGCGCGAACCGCCACACTCTCTTGCTGACTCATGGAAGTTTCTCACGTTTCCGATTACAAGAAAAGCATAACGCTTCGTTGTTTCAATATGTCTTTGTTCCGAAGAACGCTGCAAATATAATAAAAATCTACGAAATCATAATTAAAAATGTAGGAAAAAAGTAAAAATACATGCTTCTCAGATAAAAAATGATAGGCTTAGAGTCTAATTCCCTTCCTTTGAGCCTCTTTTTAAGGTAATCCAAACTGCTCCCTAAACCATTGCGCAATATGCATCTAATTGATTTGCAAGAACAGATTTCGCTTCTTGTCCATTATCACTTGTGCTGATACATTATCTCCAAGAGCATTCTGCCTGTACTCATTGGAGTGAAGCCAGCCACTATAGTTGATAGTGTGGGCATGCATCAATTTTCCCGTCTTTGAGTTGCTCCTGTTTATGAATGCCGCAAATATGTTCCTTAGAAGGGTGTAGCCTAATACGCACTTTTATGTGGAGTGCCACACAAAGATGCTTGTCTGCTTACTGATGAGCAAGCTCGGTGGACATTAGGGTCTTGTTTCCTTGAATTGTTATTTCACAATAGGGAATTTTCAGAATGAGCCTATTTGAAGATTATGGTTTACCTTTGCCTGCAAATTACAAAAACTAAATAAGACATGGAAGTAGTATCAATTGAGCGCAGTACCTACGAGGAACTGCTGACGAGTTTCAACAGCTTTGTCGCACAGATGAGAGCAATGGCAGATAGAGGCACGGACAAGAAGTTGGGCAATTGGCTTGACAACCAAGACGTGTGCCAGATGCTGAACATCAGCCCCAGAACATTACAGACCTTACGGGATAACGGGACGTTGGCCTATTCTCAAATTAACCGTAAGGTATACTATAAGCCTGAGGATGTGGAGAGTATTCTTCATGTTGTGGCTGATAGGGAAAAGGATAGAAAGATGCATAACCTCAAAATGAGCAGCCTATGAACGAACTAATAATGCCTCATAACGTTGGAGTGAAGAACGCATTAGAGAACATGAAGGAGGTGCTTGCTCTATACAAGAAAGTGATAGGCAATTATCGTCCATTATTGGATGGTGAACGCTATCTGACAGACAGAGAGGTGGCACAGATTCTGAAGGTCAGCAGACGAACGCTACAGGAATATCGAAATGATGGCGTGCTACCTTATATATTATTAGGTGGGAAGGTGCTTTATCGTGAAAGTGATTTGGAAAGAGTTCTGGAGAGTTGCTATCATCCGTCTTATAAACGATAGGGAAAAAGAAAGAGCAATTTGTGGTTTGAGTGCTGAGAGATTATAACGCAGAAAGACGGATGACAGACTATCGCTAATCATTCGTCTTTCTGCTTTGAAGTTTTTGGGGGCTGTGACCTATGTCATCTTAAGCCCTTTGAATGACGCATTGAGTTTATTGCCAAGCATTGTCAGGTCGTTGTCAAGTTTCTGGCTTGTGATTTTGGCGTAAATTTGAGTGGTCACTATATTGGTGTGTCCCAATACACGGCTCACGCTTTCGATAGGCATGCCCTTTGAAAGCGCCAAGGTTGCGAATGAGTGCCGTCCACAATGGTAGGATATGGCTTTTTCAATGCCGCAGGCAGTCATCACCGTTTTCAGTTTCTTGCACATCGACCAGTAGTTCATCTTGCCGAACACCAACTTGTCTTCCTGTAGATGCTTGTAGCGGTCGATAATCTGCAAGGGTACGTCCATCAGTTTCACTTGGAAGCGGATATTGGTTTTGTGTCGCTTACTGATAATCCATTTGTCACCGTTGATGTCCACGATATTGTCCGTGGTCAGATTCTTCACGTCGATGAACGAGAGGGCAGTAAAGCTCACGAATACAAAAATGTCACGAACGAAGGCCAGATTGTCATCCTCGAACTCATGGGTTACGACTGCTTTCAGTTCATCTTCGGTCAGGAATTCCCTTTCCTTGCAGTTGGGGCTGATATGGAACTGCGCGAACGGGTTACGAGGAATCTTGCCGTTATAGTGCGCCCTCATCACAACACCTTTCAGCCACATACACCGCTGCCAGATAGTACCATTAGCCAGTCCTCGGTCAGTGCTTAGGTAGGCAGCGAAGTCCTTGATGAACTCTGGTGTCAATTCCAACATCGACATATCCGTGCGACGATAGTGCGACTGGATGAACTCTGCCACATCCTTCCGCGAACGTTCCATAGCCCAGAGTGTGCTTGCCGCTCTGTCCTTGCCCACACGTTTCTTCTGGTTTGCAATATCCTTGTCAAAAGCACTCAACAACGTTTCGTACTCGCTGCCAAATCCCTGATAAGAGTTGCGCACCATCTCAGCCGTCACAAAAGCCTCGCGGTCTGACAGGTGCTGATAGTGCTTGATGATCTGCGCCTTGATGTTATCCAGTTCGCGGTTAATCTGCAATGCCTCCTTGCTGCGACCTTTAGCGCAATTGCCCTTTACATCCCACATGTCAAGCGGGATCGTCTTCTTACAACTGAACTGGCTCTGAGTGCCGTTAATCGTTACCCTGCCCATCACAGGCACCACACCGTTCTTCTCCTTACTCTTGTTCACATAGAACAGAATGTTAAAAGTACTTCTCATGTTTTTTACTCCGTTTTTAATTTTGGCTGCAAAACTACTATGTTTTTAGGCATCCATCGCTATGCAAAATATTGCAGTTTGCGGAATAAGAAACGAGCGGTGAGAGGTGTATCATTCTGCTCCATTTTGCATGGACACTTTTCTTATCTCCAAGGTCATAAATTGGGTTACGATTTGGCAACCTAACTCCTTCGCCGATCCTCTCCAATTTGCTTTTTATTCAAATTTGGACTTCCGCGTTTTTCCCTTGATTGCCTTTATTTTAGGCTGAATTGCGTAAATCTTCCAAAATCGCTTCGTAACTACAACTTTTTTTCGTAACTTTGCCCCGTCTAACAACAAAATAACTAAAACATGATCCAATCGAAAATGATAATGAAGATGGCTGCGGCAGCAATACTGATGACCCTCGCAGCGTGTGATGGCCAGAAATGGTCGGAGAAACAGGTAGACTCTTTTATGTTGGTAACCCAGAAGGACGGCCCCTCGCTGGGCTATTCACCACAGTCGGGTGTCAAAATCCTGACAGTCGATGGCTATGCCTTCAAAGACCTGAACCGTAACGACTCACTCGATGCCTACGAGGATTGGCGTCTCCCTGCTGAGGAGCGTGCTGCTGACCTGGCCTCGCAGTTGTCGATAGAAGAGATAGCCGGACTGATGCTCTATAGCAGCCATCAGGCTGTGCCCGACTCTTCGTTGACAGCCGATCAGACCAAGTTCCTGCGCGACGATCATCTGCGGGCGGTGCTGATCACAAGTGTGGAGAGCCCGACAACCGCTGCCCAGTGGAACAATCACATGCAGGCCTTTGTCGAAGGCCTCGACCACGGCATCCCTGCCAATACCAGTTCCGACCCCCGTCATGAGGCAAAGGCCACCACGGAGTTCAATGCCGGTGCCGGCGGACAGATATCGCTCTGGCCCACGTCACTCGGACTGGCTGCCACCTTCGATCCTCAGATAGTGTATCGCTTCGGTGAGATTGCCTCCGAAGAATACCGTGCCTTGGGCATCGCCACGGCCTTATCGCCTCAGGTCGACATCGCCACCGACCCCCGCTGGTTCCGTTTCGACGGCACGTTTGGCGAGGATCCTCAGTTGGCCACGGATATGGCACAAGCCTATTGCGATGCTTTCCAGACCACACCTGAGACCAAGGGCTGGGGCGTGAAGAGTGTCAACGCGATGGTGAAACACTGGTATGGCTACGGCGCCCAGGAGGGAGGACGCGACTCGCACTTCGCCTCAGGCAAGTATGCCGTCTACCCAGGCAACAACCTCGCCATGCATAAGCGTTCGTTTGTAGAGGGTGCATTCAAGCTCAATGGAGGAACAGGGATGGCCTCAGCCGTCATGCCCATCTACAGCATCCTCTGGAATCAGGACCCCTCCGGGGAAAATGTGGGTGGCAGCTACAGCAAGTGGCTTATCCAGCAGCAACTCAGAGATGAAGCGAAGTTCGAGGGCGTAGTCTGTACCGACTGGGGCATCACCAAGGATATCAAGGTGCTCGACAGTCCTATCGGCGGCAAGCCCTGGGGCATGGAAGCCTTCAACGAGGCTGAGCGTCATTACAAGATCCTACAGGCTGGCGTCGATCAGTTTGGTGGCAACAACGAGATCGGGCCTATAGTAGAGGCCTACCAGATGTGGAGCAAGGATCAGGGCGAACAGAGTGCCCGCGAGCGCTTTGAGCAGTCGGCCCGCCGTCTGTTGCTCAACGTGTTCCGTGTGGGTCTCTTCGAGAATCCCTATCTCGATCCCGCAGAGACGGCACAGATTGTGGGCAAGCCCGAGTTCATGCAGGAGGGCTACGATGCACAACTCAAATCAATCGTCATGCTGAAGAACCACGGCAATCAGGTGCTTCCCGTGAAAGACCGCAAAAAGGTGTATGTGCCCAAGCGCCATTTCCCTGCCATTCCTGGCATCTGGGGCGGCATCTCTGAGGAGAAGACCGTGGAGCCGATCGACCTTGCACTGGTCAAGAAATACTTCGATGTAGTGGAGCAGCCCGAGCAGGCCGACTTCGCCATCTGCCTGATTCAGGAGCCGAGCACAGGCATCGGTTACAGCAACGATGACGTCAAGAAAGGCGGTAATGGTTATCTGCCGTTCAGCCTGCAATACAGCGACTATACGGCTCGTGACGCCCGTGCTGTGAGCATCGCCGGAGGTGATCCGATGGAAAAGACCAAGAACCGCAGTTTCAAGGGCAAGACCATCAAGGCCTACAACCGCGACGACATGCAGCTGGTCACCGACACCAAGCGGCAGATGGGCGAAAAGCCTGTCATCGTCATCGTAGAGATAGGCAAGCCCGTGGTATTCTCTGAGATCGAACCTTCAGCCGATGCCATACTCATCTCTTTCAAGGTACAGCATCAGGCCCTGCTCGACATCATCAGCGGCAAGGCAGAGCCCTCAGCCCTCCTGCCCATGCAGATGCCTGCCGACATGACAACGGTGGAGCAACAACAGGAGGATGTGCCACGCGACATGCGCTGCTATCAGGATGCCGACGGCAATACCTACGACTTCGCCTTCGGCCTCAACTGGCAAGGCGTCATCCACGATGCCCGCGTAGAGAAATACAAATAACAGCAGTCACATCAAAACTATTGCATTCTCGGGAAGGGGAAGCCACCGCCAAAGCCGCCTCCACCATAGCCGCCAAAGCCACCGCCGAAACCGCCGCCGAAACCTCCGCCACCGAAGCCACCGAACTGTGACTTTATCTCCTTAGGCACCTGGATGCGAGGTTCCCAGTCGGTATCAAAACGACTGATATTCTTGTCGAGGAAGGCCAGACGGTCGGCGAGCCATTGTTTGAGGATGGTGATCTCCTCGTCGTAGCTGCTGACGCGATAGGCGGCAAACATCGAGATGGGGTCGAAACTGAAATTACGCCCACCACCGAACATACCGAAGCCTCCCATCGTCGGAGGTCCCTGGGGACGTGCGCCCTGCTGGGGTCGGTTCTGATTGACCAGCAACTCAGGGAAGGTCTCGAAATGATGGTCTTTGGACTTCTGTAACAACTTTGCCTGACTGTCAATAAACGCATTAAGATGCTTGGTGCTGAGGATGGTCTTTCGAAGTTCCTGATAGCGCACCTTGACAGCCTTTCTGAAAGCAGGATCCTGCAACAACCGCTGCCAGATGGCGGGCGTAGGCTGGGTGTTGCAACCCTCGAAACACCAGTCCTCCAACTGATTCGCATTACAGAAGTTACAGTTGCCATAAGCGAGGTTGTAGTCCCATACGGGTCCGGCCACCAGTTTGCCACCCGTACCGTCCTCCTGCTGTTTCTCCTTGTAGAAATAGGCACTTCGCTTATAGCCGTCGGCATTCAGACTGAGTTCGGTGTGGATGAAATAGTCGACAAACGAGGGCACATCAATATAGCGGGCATAACCCTTCTGAGGGTCGGCGAAGTCGGGCCCCTGAATCACGCTCTCTACGGTGTCGATATAATTCTGGATATAGGTCATCTGCTCGGGTTGCAGACTCTTTTTCTTAGGATAGATGCACGACCAGGTAATCTGACTGGTCATAATGCCGGGACCGATGCCGGGCACTTTCGAGGGGAAGGTGGCATCATCGTCGTTGTAGGTGTCGATGCGGAGAATATAACCGCCAGTGACGTCGCGGCCAGAGACATCCGACTTCTTCAGCTTGTTGATGTTGACGCGATCTTTTCCACGCTTAATAGCTTCGGAGAGGATGTAGATACCGCAATAGTCGCCATTAAACACCAGTTCCACCATTTTGGTTCGCGGTGCCCAGTGGCCCATCTCACGCCACATTTGGAAGGCCATCGGGTCGCGCAGCATAGAGACGTCGTTGTAGGGGGCCAGCAGCACCCAGTCGCTGTGGGCGGGCATGTCCTGCAGGGCGACATCCTTTTCATCGCCGTCGTCGTCGCGCAGTTCAAAGGTGTACTTCTTCTGATTGAAACTCAGCGAGCTGTTACCACGCAGTTTGATACCGATGTAGCCATCATAGCCATCGGTCTCCATGTGAGCCGTCACTTTCTTCGTGGCATTCAACTCGGTACTGGCAGTAATCTTGATAACGGGCAGTTTAGCAGGTTGTGCACAGGCATTCAACGTCGCAACGAAGAATGCCAATAACAATAATCGAAATGGCAGATAGTCTTTCATATAATTTTTTTTTATCATATCTGATTATATGACGATCAGACGGGCAGAAAGTTTAATCCAGACTATTTTCCCAAGAACTTGGTGTTTAAGTAGGATTGGAACGATTCTTTATAGAGGTCGCCGATGGGGAGATAGGTGTCGGCATCCATAATCACGCGGTTTTTGTTGACCTCCTGGATCTTGTTGAGGTTGATGATGTAAGAGCGGTGGATGCGCATGAAATAATCGGGCAACCGCTCTTCGATCTTCTTCATCGAGAGGAGGGTGATGATGGGTTTCGCCTCACCCTCGATCCAAACTTTCAGATACTCGCTCATGCCCTCGATATAACGGATATCGGGGATGCTGACTTTTACGATGCGATAGTCGGTTTTGAGGAAGAGGATATTGTTGTCAGAGGTGAGAGGTGAGTGGTGAGAGGTAAGAGATATGTCTGAGGCAGAGGTATTATCAAGTCGCTCTTTCAGACGGTTGGCAGCGCGCTGGAAATCTTGCAGGCCGAAGGGCTTCAACAGATAGTCGACGGCATTCACGCGGAAGCCCTCGACGGCATATTCTGAATAGGCCGTAGTGAACACCACCAACGGCGGTACGACGAGTGATTTGACAAAGTCCATGCCGTTAAGGTCGGGCATGTTGATATCACAGAAGATGGCATCTACCGTATCGTTTTCTAGAAACTGACGGGCCTCTAAGGCACTCTGACACTGGGCAGCGAGTTCCAGAAACGGCACTTTGCCGATATAGGCAACCAATTGTTGCAGAGCCAGGGGCTCATCATCGATAGCGAGACAACGGATAGACATTTTTATTTGACTATTTGACAATTTACTATTTGACAATTTAAGATTTGAGCGGAAGCGTTAGCTCCACGGTATAGACTTGCGGCTCATCGTGGATGCTGAGCGTGTAGTTTTGTTCGTAGAGCAGATCAAGACGCTTACGAACGTTGGAGAGACCTACCCCACCCTTTTCCTCGTTTGAAACCTCTGCCTTCGAGTTGCGGCACTCAAAGATCAACGAATCCCCCTCGATTGCCATCTTGACCTCGATAAACGACTCGTGCTGGTAGCTGACACCATGCTTGAAGGCGTTCTCGATAAAGGTGATAAGGATCAACGGCGGTATCTGGCGATCAGGCACCTCAGTGGGCAGGTCGAGCTGGATGCGCACCTTGTCGGTATAGCGCAGCTGCATCAGCTTGACGTAGGTACGGATAAACGCCACCTCCTTGGTCAACGGCACTCCCTTCCTATCGCCCTCATAGAGCACGTAACGCATCATCTTCGACAATTCCAGAACAGTTTCCTGTGCCTTCGAGGGGTCGATGTCGATGAGGGCGTGGATATTGTTGAGCGTGTTCATGAAGAAGTGGGGATTGATCTGAAAACGCAGATATTCCAACTGCTGTTCCAGATTCTTCTTCTCCAACTCAGCCAACCGTTTGCGGTCTTCGCGGCTGCGGAAATAGCCCTTGATGCCGAGGTTGGCCCCAAACATCAGGATGAGCACCACAACGGCCAGAATATCGCGCTCACCCACAATGGGCGGCGGCATCTCCGGACGGTGGTCTGGACGGTGTTTCGGACGAGGGCCATGCTCACCAGGTTCACCAGGCCCATCAGGCTCACCGAAGGGCGGTGGCTCGTGCCGACCCATCTGTTCCATAGGCGGTTTGAAGCCCATGGGAGGACCACTGGGCGGACGACTGGTGCACTGATAAGCCGTAAAGCAAATCAACACGGCTGCCACGATAGAGAAGTACAACACCCGCTGATGCTTGTGTATCAGCAGCGGTGCCAACAGGAAGTTATGCACAAGAAACAGCAGCAGGAATACCGCAAACTGACGCCATACGATGAATACCTCCGTCCAATCAAACACAAGACTGGTATCGTTCAACGTGCGCACATACAGACTCAGTAGCGGGGTTGCAAAGAGCAAGCCCCACACTACCAAGTAAATCAGGTTCTCCTGCTTCGACTGTTTCATCCAATATATTCTACTCATACTTTATAACGTAAGAATCAGAATATTATTGTTTAACGCCAGCCACCAGGACCCCAAGGGCCACCAGGTCCACCGCCATTGCCGCCTGAGTATGACGAGAGATTAACGCTGGAACCACCAGTAATGGTAGCACCGGTATAGGCTGCACCGTCGAAGATGCTCGTGCCGTTGCTGACGGTGACACCACTCTTCAACGTGGGCTGTGAGGCGCCAGAGACAACGAGGGTAGAACCACCGCTCGAAGGTGTCTTAAAGGCGATGGTCTCGCTGCCGACGGTGATGGCATACCAGACGTTCTTGGTCCAACTCGATGTTGAGTAGCACGACTGCGTGAGGCTGGCACCACTCTCCAATCCACCGATGGCGATAATGGTACCACCCGTGACGTAGAGTTTCTTCTGTTCCTCACTGTTGGCATCAATGGCCACCTCAGGCGTTGAGGTGCCAATGGCATAGACCAGTCCGCCCTTGATATAACAGTTGCCGTTGGCATCAATACCGTCGTTACCGGTAGAACGGGCATAGACATAGCCCCCGCTGATGGTCAGATCGCCAGCACCGCTGGTACCCTTGGTAGCATCATTATACGAGGCGTTGATGGCATCATCGCTGGCATTGACAGTCACCTGTCCACCTGTGATGTTGATCGAGGTCTTGCTCTCGATACCCTCGCCACCAGCACCAGAGGTAGTAACGCTAATCACAGCCTGGTCGCTGACAAGGATAGCACCATCAACCTTGATACCCTTGGGCGATGACTTATAGTCGCTGCCGTAACGGTCGAGCTGTTGTGAGGAAGAAACGGTAGAGATGCTGCCACTCGACGAAGCCACAACAGCATTACCCGAGGTTTTGATAGTGAGGGTACCACCCGTTGCCGTATAGTCGCCGTCGACATTGAGGCCCTTACCACCCGCACCGGTACTGGTCAGGTTCAACGTACCCCCGCTGATAGTCATATTGCCATCAGCACTGAGACAACTCGAAGCCTTGGTCTTCTTGTCATCGCTGTCCCACGCGCCACCGCCAGTGGTCTTTATTGTGATATCGCCATCGCTAATCTTCATGTCGCCATCGGCCTTGATGCCCTTGGCGGCAGCGGCAGTCACAGTGATGTTCAGCGTGCCATCCTCGATATAGATATTACCCGAGTCCTCATCCTCGTGGTCGGTGGTCTCGCCCGTCGAAGTTTCGCCATCCAGATCACACTGAATACCATCGTCCTGTGTGCCGCTGATGGTGATGGATCCGCTCTGCATGAGGAAATATTCGGCGCAGTTGATGCCGTCACATGCGGCCGAATTCACGTTGATGGTAGCATTCTTCAATGTCATATACTCGCCGGTCTTGATGCCGTGATTCACGTTGCCCGTGATGTTCAGCGTACCTTTCTGGGCAAACTCCGCATGACCCTTGATATAGAGACAGCCTTTCTGAGAGCCACTGGCAGCATCCACGAGTGTATTGGTGGTACCCGTCGCCACCTTTACCTTGATGCGCTTGCCATTCTGGATATGTACAGCAGCACCGCTATACACGGCCGTCACGTTTGTCAGCGTCAATCCGTTCAGTTCTATCGTCGCCTTGTAGGAGCCCGACATATAGAACTCACCGTCGCTGCTCGTGCCCGAAAGCGTATAGGTGATCTCTTCCGCCAGATCGCTGCCCTGGGCAATAGACACATGAGCGCCACAAACGGTGGGCGTCACATGCTGGGCGATATTGCCCGCCACCGCCACACTGGCCGAACCACCGTCGTAATTCACAGTGATGGTACCATCTGCAACCTCACTATCGTCTACCGTCATCGCGTCGATGTCGGCAAGGGTGAAGGTCTTACCCATGATCGTCAGCGTCGTACCGTCTTGATAGGTCATCTCGCCTGTCTGTGAGGCAGGAAACTGATAGGTCACGCTACCCACCTTCACGTTCAGCGTCTGCGCCTCAGCTGCTATTGTCAGCACAAAAGCCATCAGAGATAATAATGTACGTTTCATCTGACAATCAATTTATAGGTTCTACTGTTCGTCTTAACGATATACACGCCCTTGCGCATCTCACTCTTCGAGACCTTATGCCCTTTCAGGTCATAGATCTCAGCCGCCTCGTCGAGCGTAGCTGTGGTGATTTCCTCAATGCCTGTAACCGTCTCGTCGGTTGCAGAGAAGTACATCTTATATAAGTTCGAGAGGGTAAACTGCTGCGAGCCGGCAGTCAGTGTGGTTCCGCTGATTGTCAGCGTCAGCGATTCAACGGGCACCGAGGCCTTTGCCCCATCCGTCGTCTCAAAGGTCAGGTAGCCATAGTTAGCAGCCTGTGCCGTCAGCATGCCCACCAGAGCCATGAATAAACATAAAATCTTCTTCATATTTTCACTTTTTAATAATTCCTGCTGCAAAATTAACAAAAAAACAGGCATCCGCATCATCTATTCAACGAACGCCCGTTTTTCTTCAACGAATCAGGAACTGATCAATCATAATATGCGCATTGCTACTTTTTACAGATAATCCGTACAATTTATGCTATGAACTGATTGTCGTATCCATATTTTTTAGTAATTTTGCACGCGATAATTGACAAATCATGAAACAATAACAAATATAACAATGAAAAGGATTACATCACTTCTAACGTGTTTCTTCTGCTGCATCTGTATGCTGGCAGGAGAGATCAGTAAACAGGAGGCTGTTCAGATTGCCCAACAGTTTGTACCCCTGTCTTCATCGCAGCAGACAGGAAAGAGGGCCGCAGCCGAGTCTTCCACGATTGTCTACACACAGATGATGCCAGGCAGCGATCGTGCAGCATTTTACATCGTCAATGTGGGCGACAATGCGTTTGTCCTTGTCAGTGCCGACGATATGGCGCAGCAGGTGTTAGGTTACAGCCTCAACAGGAATTTCCCAGTCAAGGCCGACGGTAGTATTGAACTGCCCGCCCATATCAAGGGGTTCCTCGAGGACCTGGCTACTCAGGTAAAGGTGGCCGTCAATGATAGCGGACGCACTAAAGCGGTTGTGCGCCAGGTATCGCGTCGCGCTGCAAATCTACCCGAAAGCGTTGACCCGCTGATTACCACCACCTGGGATCAGGGACAATACTACAATGTCCTCTGTCCCGTAGATGCGAAAGGACCTGACGGCCATACATGGGCTGGTTGTATTGCCACGTCGATGGCCCAGATCATCAAGTTCTGGGAGCCCGACAAGAAAAGAGGCAGCCACTATTATAATACTGACAAATATGGAAGCTTCGAAGTCAATTTCGCCGAGTCCAACTTCGACTATGCCAATATGCCCAACGCCCTGACCGCCGAAAGTACTGAGGCGCAGGTCAATGCCGTTGCCACGCTGATATACCAGTGTGGTGTGGCCTGTAACATGGAGTATGGTCCGGAAGAAAGTGGCGCTTATGATACAGAGGTTCGCGCTGCACTCATCAACTATTTCGGTTTTAATCCCGACATGGGCTTTGCCGAGAAGCGCAATTTCACCACAGAGGATTGGAATACGATGCTGCGCGAGAACCTGGCAGCCCACCATCCGGTGATGTACAGTGGCAGAAAAGGCAAAATTGGTCACTCGTTCATCTGCGACGGCTACAAGGCCGACAACTTCTTCCACTTCAATTTCGGTTGGGGAGGAAACTTTGACGGCTGGTTCCTTACATCAGCCATCAGTCCTAGTGGTGATAGCGGCTATAACAGTGAGCAGGCTGCCATAGTCGACATTATTCCATACGACAACGGTCATGTGATTCTTGGTCAAATAACAGGTACGAGCACCTTTACGGTCAATGAGCCCTTGGAATTCTACAACTCTGTAGGCCATAACCCGTTTGAAGACACCAACTATGATAAAGAATGTGATAGCAAATTTGTCTTCAAATCAGCCGATGCCACGAAACAGTTGGTGGTGGACATCAATGAGCTTGAAGACCAGAATGTTACCATCTACGATGGCGAAGAAGCTAATACTTATCTTCGTAGCCTGTCAGGAGGTCACGAAAATGACATGTCTCCGGTTGTGTCGTCAAGCCATGCATTGACGCTCAAATACAACGGTAATCTGTATAATGCGGGCTTCAAACTGACCATCAGCCAGGACAGCGAGTGCCGTATGGTTTCGAATATTGTCTCGGCTATTGAGAACACGACCGCCCACCTGACATGGACGGAAAACGGCGGTGCCACACAGTGGCAGGTGGAATATGGCGAGAAGGGCTTTGCACAGGGCAGCGGAACATTGTACAACGCCACCTCGAACACAGTGACCTTTGAAAACCTCCAGAAGTTCACCGAATACGATTTCTACATTCGCTCAGTCAAAGGCGGTCAGTATAGCCACTGGAACAAGATCACAATCATGGTGGAAGCTCCCTATTGGCATGATGTCGTGACTACTGAGCCGAAAGGCTATCACTATGATGCCAATACCAACACGGCAGAGATTTCCACGGCTGAAGGTCTGGTCTGGTGGGCCAAGACCAATTCAAAGGCTAAAGCAGTCCTGACGGCCGACATCGATTTGGGTGCCTATAAGTGGAAACCGGTACAAGCAACCAACTTCGACGGTCAAGGCCACGTGATCTCCAATGGTCATATCATTGAACCGCAAGCCGTGGGCACCGGTTTAATTTCGGAATTGGCAACGTGGGATCCTAACAACAAAATTGAGAACTTGGGATTAGACCACTTCTATGTCAAGGGCAGGGGCGGATCAACAGGCGCACTGATTGGACAATTAAGGGAGGCTACGGTCCGGAACTGCTTCGTCACGAACTCTTCAGTAGATGGTGATGATAATACTGGCGGTTTGATCGGAATCGCTATGGGCGGATCGGTGGTCAACTGCTATGTCAATGTTCATTCCGTAGGTGCTCGATGGGCAAGCCTGATGGTAGGTTCTTCTAGCAACACCATCATGAGGAACTGCTATGCAGCAGGCTCTTTCCGTCAGCGTGCTTTCTGTTATAACGGTGGAGTCATGGCCTATGGAGATGGTGGCGTTGTTGCCAACAGCTATAGTGTGAAGATGCCTATGGGTGTCATCGGTCATCCGGGAACCTGTGACATCAGCGACACCGCGACGGTTGTCAGGACAGACGAAGGCATCCTGCTGATGCATCCTGTTGTTTTCGACGAGCAGCCTGTCACCGACTTGGTGTCGGCACTGAACGCCTGGGTAGCCCAGACCAACGATGCCGCCTACAACACATGGACAGCCGACCAGAACGGGGTCAATGACGGCTATCCCGTCTTTGGCGCCAAATATGTCGTCGAATGCCTGAATGTCACCGATGTCGTTGTCGAGAACGTCAAGAACGGCAACAAGGTCGATGTCAATGTGACGTGGACGGATAACGGTAATGCAGGCAAATGGAAGCTGCGTTATCGCCAGTATGACACCCCCGAAGCCAAGTACACCTATGTGGAAACAAGCAGCAAATCTGCAACGATTCAGGACCTTCCTTTAGGAAAGGTGTACGAATTCAATGTACGTGCCATCGACAGCAACGGTCATCAGAGTGGCTGGAGCGAGACGCAGTATAAGCTGGTCGACCTGCCCTATTGGACAGATGCCGTTACCTCGCAACCTGCCGGCTATACCGAGGATGCCGCTGGCAATGTCGCCATTTCCAGTGCAGAAGGCCTTGCCTGGTTTGCTGCAAAGGTGAGAGGCCTTCATGGTCAGACAGCCCGCGCTTATGAAGGAAAGACTGTCAAGCTGACCGCCGACATCGACCTGAAAGGCTGGCGTTGGAACCCCATCGGCTTCTACAACAATAATGAATCCACCATGAGATGTTTCATGGGCACATTCGATGGTCAGGAGCATTCCATCTCGAATATCTATGTCAACGACGAAGGGTCATACCTGGGATTGTTCAGTTATGCGAAGGGTGCACGTTTCAAGAACGTCAACATGGTTGGCGGTTCTGTTGCAACCATCTTCCAGCGCAAGAGTGGCAGCCAGGCTGGTGAAACGATGGCTGCCATTGGTGGACTGATCGGCGAGGCCGATAGATGTTATGAGATTTCCAACTGCCATTCGTCTGTAAGTGTTTCGGGCAGTCAGTGGGTAGGATCTCTATGTGGTTATGTCTGGGCTAGTTTTGATGATCTTTGCCGTATTACCAACTGTTCTGCCACAGGTCAGGTGGCTGGAAGAGAAAGTGTCGGCGACCTGATAGGTGGTACCTATGGAGCCGAAATCATCATCCAGAATTGCTACGCTACTGGCGATGTCACCTTGACGTCGGGCAAGAAGGATGCTTGGTATCGAGGCGGTCTGATAGGACATGTTTTCTTCTCGACTGTCGACAACTGCTATGCTACAGGTAAGGTTGAAGATGAAGAATTGTCTAAGTATATTGGACGTGTGATAGGATGCCCGCAGGAAGCTCATCTTCATTATCTCTATGGTTGTGACGACATCAATGCAGAGCTACCGATGACGGGCATGGAGTGTGCAAATGCTTCCAATATCGTTGCCTTCCATCACGAGGCCAGCCAGAACACCCTGAGGACACCTGTGACCATCGACGGCCAGAATTATTCCGACCTGAACGACGTGCTGAACGCATGGGTAACATCACATAATAACCAGGATTTAAGGACATGGACCTTGAACGGCGATACAGGCTATCCTGCATTTGGTGCCTACTTTGCAGCTGCTTGTGCCAATCCTACCGACCTGGTCATCACTAACGCCACGAAGGTGGGCGATCCTACCATCCGCACGTCATTATCCTGGAAGCAGTCTGGCGAGCCGAAGAGCTGGGAGGTGTTGTATGTGCCTAGCGGCCACGACATCAGTGAAGGTGTTATTGTCCCCGTGACCACTAATCCCTGTGTACTCACCGACATTCCTGTAGGAAACCTTTTGGACTTCTATGTCCGTGCTGTGAGCAGCGAAACCGTAAAGAGTTCCTGGTGCGAAGCTGTGACCTATAATCCTGACCAGTTGCACTGGACGGAGGTGGTTACCTCACAGCCTAAAGGTTATTACGTTGATACGGATGGCAGTATCTATATCTCAACGGCTGAAGGTCTGGCTTGGGCGTCAAGTTTGGCCAACAGCCTGAATGGTGCAAAAAGCTCAGACATCGAAGGCCATAACATCATCATCATGGCTGATATTGACCTAAGCGGCTACCGCTGGACGCCTATCTCTTTCACACAATGTCAAGTTGAGGGCAACCATCACACCATTTCAGGTCTCTATGTGAATGAAGCCGGAGATCATGCCGGTCTGATAGCATTCTTGTACAAAGCAAACATCAGCAATTTGAATCTGAGCCAGTGCAGGGTGTCTGGCATAGAAACTGTTGGTGGATTAGTAGCAACAGCGACAGAAGCATCCATCAGCAATTGCACCGTTTCCGGTGATGTTAAAGGCATGAAGGAAGTAGGAGGAATTGTCGGTTTACAATATGGCCGCGATATATCCAACTGCAGCTTCATCGGTAATTTATCCGTACGACATGACATCACAAATATGAAAGCTTCGGGAGAATTCTTTGGTGGCATTTGCGCATCAACACTCAACAGCTCCATCATCAACTGCTATGTGGTCTGCGAGGTGCCGTCAGAACCCGGATTCTCCGGAATTATCGGCGGTGAAGGACAAGATGGCCTGCTCATATCGAATTGCTATTACAAGAATTATGATTCAGGTCTTCCCATCGGTAGAAGAACCACTCCAACCACTAACGTTTCTAGCTTCGACGGCTCCGGCACTGACTGGACACTAACAAGTCCTCTCTTTATCAACGACGCGTTCCGTTACGATCTGGTTGAGGTCCTCAACTTCTGGGTGGATGCCAACAATACCGATAACACTTATAGCCACTGGGCAGCTGACACCGAAAATCGCAATGGTGGATTCCCCGTCTTGAAGGCTGACAACGCCACCTTAGGTATCAAGAGACTGCAGACATCATACCAGCCATTTGATGTCTACACGGTGGCTGGCCAGAAGGTTGCTTCTCAGATTACGACACTGGATCACCTGCCTCGCGGTCTTTACATCATCAATGGCCGTAAGGTTGTCATTCAGTAAAACTGAGTTATTCAAAAAACGATCCCGTATCACTGGCGATACGGGATCGTTTTGTTTTTCATATTAGTCAGCCACAAGGACCAGCGAACTTGTTTTCAGGCCCTCACTCTGACAATTCAGTACCAGCGAAGAGGAGGGTTCATCGCTCTGTATCAGGATCTGAGCCAAGCCATTGAAAGCGGGAATGCTGAACTGACGACAGTTCATATCCTTGGGATGATCGGCACCCAGATACATCGGGTCACCATTGCCGGCACCAAGGATACGGCCCGCACCTTCAAGGGTGAAGTGAAGCATCGGACAGGCATCGGGCACAACACGACCCTTCTGATCCTGCACCTCAACAGTGATCACAGCCACATCCCGCCCATCAGCAGTGATGGATGAGCGGTCGGATTTCAGCACCGTCTTATAGGCAGGTTTGGTGGTCTCGATGGTCTGTGTCATGATGCGCTTGCCCTGCTTATAGCCATAGGCCACCACCTTACCCGGCTGATACGTCGCCTTCCATTTCAAATGGCCATTCTTAGGCATCGCCTGACGACCCAGTTTCTTACCATTCACAACGAGTTCCACTTCGTCGCAGTTACTGTATGCCCAGAGTTCTATTTCCTCGCCCTCATGACCTGCCAAATTCCAATGCGGGAAGATATGCAGAACAGACTCGTCGGTCCACCAGGCTTTCAGATAGTAAGCCTCATCCTTGGGGAAGCCGCAATAGTCGAAGATACCGAATTCGGAATCATGGGCGGGATAAGAGAGCGGATTGGGCTCACCGCGATAGTCGAAGCCCGTCCAATAGAACAAGCCCGCTGCCCAGGGACGCTCAGCATAGAATTTCCAGCCGCGCTCGATGACGTTCTCTACATGATGATGGGTGGTATCGCGATTCATGCTGACCATACGGCCCTCCTGAGTCCTGTCTCCCGACTCCTTAAAATACACCCCTCGCGTGCCGCAGCCCGTCGTCTCCTCTGTGCCCACAATCTTCCACGAGGGATTCGCCTTCTTGCGGTTGTCGACATCATTCTGCACGATATAGTTGAAGCCTACCACATCGAGGCCTTTGATGAGTTCTGTGCCACCCGCATTCGCTACGGTCGAAGGTCGTGAGGGGTCCAGCAATCGGGTATACTCGCGCATGGCCTCAGCCACACGGGTACCCTGAATGGTATTCTCCAACCCCCACTCCTCATTACCATCGCTCCATAGAATGATCGATGGGTGATTGCGGTCGCGTTTGATCATCCGTTCCAACAGCCGCAGATGCTCCTCATTAATACCCATCAGACGGTTCTCGTCGATCACCAGCATACCCTCTCGGTCGCAGATATCGAGCAGAGCCGGCGTCATCGGGTTATGCGAAGCGCGATAGGCATTGCAGCCGATCGATTTCAGCTGACGGATGCGCCAGGCCTGCAAGGCATCGGGGATAGCGGCTCCCACACCGGCATGATCCTGATGCATGTTCACGCCTTTCAGTTTCAACGGCTGACCATTCAGCAGGAAACCTTTTTCTGCATCGAAGGCAATCTCGCGGATACCGATAGTGGTGGTGTAGACATCCGTCACTTGATCATCCACCTTCACGATGTGCTCCACCTGATAGAGGTAAGGGTCATCGGGGCTCCACAGATGGGGATTCTTGACCACCATCATGCACAGCTGTTCCCGTGTGTCCTTAGCATTCAGATTGCTGGGATGAGTATCTTTGCCATACGCCACCTCCTGTCCCTCGGCATCGAGCAATCGGATATCCACCGTATAACTCTGTTTCTGATGTCCGCTGTTAGTCACCTCCGTTCTGACCGTCAGGACGGCATTGCCTGATTTCTGCTTCAAGTCGGTTCTAACAAACGTGCCGAAGGGTGCCACGCTGACTTCTGCCGATTTCTCCAACCAGACGTCGCGATAGATACCGGCTCCCTCATAAAACCAGCCCTCCTCGAGCGAGGCATCAGCCCGCACACAGATCAGGTTGTCGCCACCATAATTCACGTATGGAGTGATGTCATAGATCTGCGTCACATAGCCGCTGGGTTCGGTACCCATATAGAAGCCGTTGAACCACACCTGCGCATTTCGGAAGATACCATCGAAGCGTAGCATCAGTCGCTTGCCCAGGTCTTCATTATCGATCTTTAACGTCTTGCGATACCAACCCACACTCGTCTCGGGATATTTCCACCCGACGGTTTTATAGCCGTGCGAATGACTCGCTTCAGCGGCGTACGGCAACGTCGTCACCCAGTCGTACGGCAACTGTATCTCCTGCCAACTGGAATCATCGAATTTCTGCGCATACGGACCTTCGTTATGAATCGAGCTGGCCTTGGTCAGATAATTAAAATACTCGGTACCACAACCGAAATCCTTCTTCGGATCGCCCGCATGCCCGAAACTGAATTTCCAGCCTTTGTCCAAACGTATTGTCTGGCGCACATTTCCAGCACCAATCTCTGCGGCTTGCACGCCCATAACGCACAACACCAGCACCATCGTGCATAATAATCGCTGTCTCATAAATACGACTTACTCCTCCATCAGTTTGCGATAGCGCGCGCGTTTGGGCTCTTCCAAGCCCAGGCGCTGGGCCTTGTTGGTCTCGTACTCGCTGTAGTTGCCCTCGAAATAGAACACCCTACCCTCGCCCTCAAATGCCAGGATATGCGTGCAGATACGATCCAGGAACCAGCGGTCATGACTGATGATGACAGCACAACCGGCAAAGTCTTCAAGACCTTCCTCTAATGCGCGTAACGTATTGACATCTATATCGTTAGTAGGCTCATCTAAAAGTAAAACATTACCCTCTTGTTTCAGTGCAATCGCCAGATGCAGACGGTTGCGCTCACCACCTGACAATACTGCGCACTTCTTCTCCTGATCGGCGCCGCTGAAGTTGAATCGCGACAGATAAGCCCGTACGTTGACATCCTTACCGCCCATGCGGATGGTCTCATTGCCGCCACTCACCACTTCATAGACGGACTTAGCAGGATCGATATCCTTGTGTTGCTGATCGACATAACTCAGCTTCACCGTTTCGCCCACAGAGAACGAACCAGCATCAGCCTGTTCCAAGCCCATGATCAGACGGAACAGTGTTGTCTTTCCTGCGCCATTAGGTCCGATCACACCGACGATGCCATTGGGCGGTAACGTGAAGTTCAGGTCGGTAAACAGCAGCTTCTCAGGATAGGATTTTGCCACATGCTCAGCCTCGATCACCTTATTACCCAGACGCGGACCGTTGGGGATAAAGATTTCGAGTTTCTCCTCCTTCTGCTTCTGCTCCTCGTTGAGCATCATCTCGTAGGAATTCAGACGGGCCTTTCCTTTGGCATGACGAGCCTTCGGTGCCATACGCACCCACTCCAACTCACGCTCCAGCGTCTTCCTGCGTTTCGAGGCCGTCTTCTCCTCCTGCGCCAACCGCTGCGACTTCTGCTCCAACCACGACGAATAGTTACCCTTCCAGGGGATTCCTTCACCGCGATCCAGTTCCAGAATCCACTCCGCCACATCGTCGAGGAAATAGCGGTCGTGGGTGACGGCAATCACCGTACCCTCGTACTGCTGCAGGTGCTGCTCCAACCAGTCGATCGACTCCGCATCCAAATGGTTGGTAGGCTCGTCGAGCAACAGCACATCGGGTTTCTGAAGCAGCAGGCGACACAATGCCACACGACGGCGCTCACCACCCGAGAGGTTCTTCACACTCCAATCGCCTGGAGGACAATTCAATGCCGCCATCGCACGATCAAGCTTCGAATCCATATTCCAGGCATCAGTAGAATCGATGATATCCTGTAGTTCGGCCTGGCGCTGCATCAGCTTGTCCATCTTATCGGGATCCTCGTAGTATTCAGGCAGTCCGAACTTGACATTGATCTCGTCGTATTCTGCCAGCGCATCGTACACGTGCTGCACACCCTCCATCACATTCTCCTTCACCGTCTTCTCCTCGTTCAGCGGCGGATCCTGAGGCAGATAGCCCACGCTGTAGCCGGGACTCCACACCACATTGCCCTGATACTGCTGGTCCAGTCCGGCAATGATCTTCATCAGTGTAGACTTACCTGCACCGTTCAGACCGATGATACCGATCTTAGCTCCATAGAAGAAACTCAGGTAGATATTCTTGAGCACTTGTTTCTGGTTCTGCTGGATGGTCTTGCTCACTCCAACCATCGAGAAAATCACTTTCTTGTCGTCAACTGTTGCCATATGTCATTTGTTTATGCTAGGTTACAAAATTACAAAAAGAATCGTCAATCACGCTTGGATTAATCATAATTTAACACTTTTTATTTGGCAGTGAGATATAAAAACACTAATTTCGCCCCCCAAGAAACGAATGATGATGGAAACAAGAGTATTACGCGAGATTACACCATTGAGCGAGAATGACTTTATGTATGTGGCCGACCGCCACAAAAAAGAGTTTGACTATCCCATACATGTACACGATGTGCTAGAAATGAACTTCGTAGCTAATGGAGCGGGAGCCAGGAGGGTTGTAGGTGACTCCAGCGAGGTGATAGGCGATCTGGACTTGGTGCTTATCACTAGTCCAGATTTAGAACATGTGTGGGAACAGCACGAATGCAAGAGTGAGGACATCCATGAAGTGACAGTACAGTTCCGACTCTATTTCGACAAGCCTACATCGCCATTCAGATACAATTCTCACAGATCCATCTATCGCATGCTGGTCAGGGCGAAGCATGGGCTGGCTTTTCCACCTCATGCCATCATGATGGTCTACCATCGTATTATCCGGCTCTCCTCCATCGAGGAACGATTCCTGGCGGTGCAGGAGTTTTTCTCTATACTCTATGAACTGTCGAAGTTCGACGATGCCCGGGAACTGGCTACCTCGTCGTTTGCCAAAGTCGAAACGGAGAGTGAGTCGAAACGTATCATGAAGGTGAAGAACTATATCGACAAGCACTATAAGGACGAGATAAATCTGGAACAGTTGTCCGGTCTTGTGGGTATGACGGCTTCGGCTTTCAGCCGTTACTTCAAGCAGCGCACGGGGAAGAACATCTCGGAGTATATCGTTGACATCCGTCTGGGTCATGCTGCCCGCTTGCTGGTGGATACCGCCGACAGCGTCAGCGAGATTTGTTGGACAACGGGCTTCAATACGCTTTCCAACTTCAACCGTCTGTTCCGCAAGCGCAAGGGTTGCAGTCCCACCGAATTCCGCGAGAAATACCAGAAGACAAAGGTGATTATATAAAGTGAATAGTGATTAGTATTTCACAAGGCTGCGGTTTACCACAATGCCAGTATTCTCTTTTTTCATCGCCGATGTCCACCAGGCATCACTGACCATCGTACCCGACTTGTTGCCGGCACTGCCGTCGCACCATACCATGAAGTGTCCCCACTTGGCACCTGCGTTCCAGCACTCGACGATGTCGCCCTGGGGCTTGCCCGTCTTGTCGTTGCCGTCCCAGCCACATTCTCCGAGCACCACCATCTTGTTGGGATAGGTGGCCTGAATCTCCGTGAACTCCTGGGCATTCTGGGCGGGGGTATAGCCATAGAGGTCGCGGGCTACCATGTCGCAATAGGCATCGCCGGGATACCAGTCGGTATCCTGATTATAGTTGGCACTGTTGCCATTGTAGTTCTGTGTGGTCCAGATCCAGATGAGGTTGTCGACACCCTTCTGCTTGAAGTAGTCGAACATGGCGATCCAGAGTTTCTTATAGGTCTCAGCACCGTCATAGCCCCACCAGAACCACGCTTTGGTCCAATTGGCCTGCTGCTTGGCGGTGGCGTTGCCCGCTGCCTCGTGGAAGGGACGCCAGGTGGCGGCGATACCTACCTCCTGGAGTTTGAGGATGACGGCGATGACGCGGTCCATCTGAGCATAGAAATAGCGGTTCTCCCAAGTTCCGTCGACTAAAGCATTCGAGGCTTTGAATGTGGTCTTGTCGGGCGAGAAGGTCGCTCCGCTGCCGTTGGCCTCGATCGTTGTCGTCTCGCTTAATGGTACGTTGAAGTGCCACATCAGCTGTACGATACCGCCTTTGTCCACCCATTCCGTGACGGGCGTAATATCAGAATAGTCAATCCATCCGTTACCGTCGGGCACACAGATATGGATGAAGTCATAACAGTTCATGGCGGGCCATTTGCCTGTGATGTTCTTCTTGATCTTTTCTGCAAGGCTGTGGTTCCAGGCCACGTTGGCCATCACGCTCGATATTATCTTCTTGCCATAGTTGTTG
>CAMKRS010000016.1 GCA_946415245.1 uncultured Prevotella sp.
AGATCAAGGATGTGATTGCCTATTTCCGACTGATTGCCAACCCCAACGACGAGGAAGCCTTTAAGCGCATTGTGAACTATCCCGCACGTGGTATCGGTGATACGACGGTAGGAAAGATCATCCAGACGGCGCAAACCTATGGTGTGAGTTTATGGCAAGTGATTAAGGAACCTGTGCTCTTCCCGATGGATGTGAGCAAGGGTACGATGACGAAGATACAAGCCTTCCGTGAACTGATAGAAGGCTGGATAGCCCGTGTGACAACGGAGGATGCTTATACCCTGGGTCACGATATCATTATGAACTCGGGCATCAGCAAAGACATCTATTCAGGACGAAATCCTGAGGATATCTCGCGACAGGAGAACTTGGAGGAATTCCTGAGTGGTATGCAGGACTTTGTGGAGAGTCGTAAGGAGGAAGATATGGGCGACGAAGTCTATCTTCCGGATTTCTTGCAGGAGGTGGCACTCTTGACGGATCTCGACAGTGATGAGGGCGACTCTAACGACAAGGTGACGCTGATGACGATACACTCCGCCAAAGGATTGGAGTTTCCGACAGTGTTTGTCGTGGGATTGGAGGAGAATATCTTCCCGAGTCCGATGTGTACCAATTCGATGCGGGAACTGGAAGAAGAACGCAGACTGCTCTATGTGGCGATCACGAGAGCTGAGAAGCATTGTATCCTGACCTGTGCGCAGAACAGGTTCAGATATGGACGGATGGAGTATGACACACCGTCGAGATTTATCAGGGATATTGATCCGGAGTTGCTGGATGTGCAATCAGAAGCGGGTGGGGGAAAGACTAGTTTCAGAAGCGGTTCCTACGGAGGAAGTCGCAGTCCAGAGTGGATGCAGAATCCAAGACCTGTGGCCACGCAGTTTAAGGCCGATCCCAAGCCTAGGGCCGTAGCACCCAGACAACCTGAGAAACCTGTGGATCCCTTCGGGCCGAATTTCAAACGGGTCTATAATGCTGTTGCACCGCGTCCGATGGCATCAGATCCCAACCCCAGCGATCTGCATGAGGGCTGCACGATAGAGCACCAGCGCTTTGGTGTGGGAACGGTGACGAAGATTGAGGGTACGGGTGAGAATACCAAGGCCACTGTAACCTTCCGCAATGCAGGTACGAAACAGCTGCTGCTGAAATTCGCAAAATTCAAGATTATAGGATAAAATTAGAGCGACTCGTCTTCGGGTCGCTCTATTTGTCTCTTGCCAGTCTTGGGCAGATGTTTCTTTTTGCGGAGCCATGCAGCCTTGCGGGCCTCATAGTCCTCGTGATGCTTCTCTAAGAATCCGTCAGCCATCAGTTGTTGAAATTTGCGTAGATCACTTTCAGCTTGATGGGATCGGCTTTGGTACCGCGCTTCATGCGGGTAGTGGTGAGGCCCATCTCATGAATCAGACCTATTGTTGAACTGGTAGAGCTGGACGTTGAAATGCTGAGTTCGCTGACGGGCAGCAGCAGCGCCTTGTTCCAGTTCGGATGCTTCTCCACCCAGTTCGGATCATTCTTCAGACCATCGCGACGATCGTTGTACATCTTGACGATGAGGTTGTTGATGTCGCTACTGCCAGAGAAACTATAAGCATTCTTCGAGAGGGTAGTGTAGAAGGCATACTTGTTATTGTAGTTCTGATTCTTCTCGAAGAACGAGTTCAGACTGTCTTTCTGTATCAGCAACACCTTCTTGGGTGCAGCAAACGTGTATTTCGAGAGCGTCTCGAGATTGTTGAGACGGTTGAAATCGACGGATACGGAAAGCAGCGAGTCATTTACATGGGCTGACTTGATCTCATCGACGGGTAAAGTCACTTCGGTAAAAATGCCTGAAGGTGTTTTCAGATAGGTGCACTCCTGATCGGACGCTATCAGCTGTTCCAACGCTTTACGGTCGTTCTTAACCGTGATGGTCTGCAGCACCTCGCAGGTTGATGAAGCAGACAGGTAAAAGAGATAATCGACATCTACAGTTTCATCATCGTCATCTTCCGATTCAACTGATTCCGTACCACTGAAATACACGCGTATCTCTGCATCATCGAAAAACGACATCATACCCATGCCATCAGTGGTCTCGATATAGAATCCCGGACATATCTGATGGATAAAGGCATAGGAGTTTTTGTAATACTCCGGATGATCGTAGAAGTTGCGCAGAATATAAGTGCCATAGTTCTTATAGGTGACACCGTTCTTGTCGGTATAGGGCTTGTTGAGACGGATGGCAACACGCGGCTGGAATGATGTGAGGGATTTGACGCTGTCCTTGAGTGTCATATCGTCGAAGGTATAGACATGCGTATTAGTCAGACCGTCCTTACGGATATAACCTTCTTTTACGGGGTCGAAATTCGAATAGTGCATACCATCGGCTACGGGATGGTCGAGCTCTGAGATCTTCAGTTTCATGGCCGTTGTGCTGTCGCCAAACGACTTGCTCTGGTAGAAATAGAGATAGATGACGCAGGAGTCGGCTACGATCTCACCATTTTCAAGACTAGTAATCTCCGATTTATCAGGCATCATGGTCTCTTCCATCATGTTGAACTGCAGCATGAAACTGCTGGCAACGGTGGTGTGTGTTTCAGGGTCAGTAACACGACCCAGATAGAGTTCATTATTATAGGTATAGACGGAGTCGGCGATATAGGACTCGGTCAGCACGTTGAATTCTTGTGTGGTGACAGTGATATTGTCGTTGGTGCTGGTAAGCGACATTCCGATTTTGTCTGTGTCTTCATCGCAAGAACAAATTGCCATTGCAAGACCAGCAATCGCCAAGAGATATTTGTGTTTCATGTCTTTTTCTACTACTGTTTATTCATCTTCACCATCGGAGATCGTATCGGGGCAGATCATGTTGTAGAAATCACCGATAGGATCAGCGTAGTTATCGTTTGAATATTTTAATACGGGGATGTTCTTTTCTTCAGCATAGCTAAGCAGCGCTTTGTTGACACCCTTGACGCCCTCTACGATACCGTCGCTGTAGTCGATGGTGAGTTTTCCCAGCTCGTCGAAATCAAACTGGTCCTTATAAGGCGTCAGGAGTTCTGCGGTGGCATCACGGAATTCAAGACAACGCTTGAAGTTGGGATCTAGTCCGCTCTTCATGCTTTTCGTGAACAGTGAACTGACCACCTTTGTGTTGGCGAATGAAGGCTCATCGTGATAGGCCGTCTTGATATAGAACGGCACCACAGCGCTCATCCAACCCTGACAATGGATAATGTCAGGTACCCAGCGCAGTTTCTTCACAGTCTCCAGCACGCCTCTTGCAAAAAAGATGGCGCGCTCTCCATTATCAGCATAGTCGGCTCCATTCTCATCTTTGTCCATCTGACGCCTGCTGAAATAGTCGTCGTTGTCGATGAAATAGACCTGCACTTTGCATGATTGTATGGTAGCAACCTTGATGATGAGCGGATGATCGGTCTCGTCGATGATCAGGTTCATGCCCGAAAGACGTATCACTTCATGTAACTGTCCTCGGCGCTCGTTGATGATTCCCCATTTGGGCATGAAGGTACGGATTTCAAAACCTTTCTCTTGAATAGAACCCGGAAGGTCTCTACCTACAAGCGACAATTCGCTATCTGGTACATAAGGAGCGATCTCCTGATTGATGAAAAGTATCTTTTTTGCCATTCTGTGATGAATTATGCCGCAAAGGTACTAAAAAAAACGCGGAAAACCGCCATTTAAGGCTTGTTTTTTGCAAAAAGTGACAAATTTTACCTCGTTTTTTTGATTTTTTTGTAAAAAAAACCAATAAAACTTGCAAGTTTAAATTATTCTTCGTATATTTGCAAAAATATTTAGTTTTAACCATTAGAACATATGGCTAAGTATAACATTACAGAAAAGAGAGAAAAGGAGGCTGCTTACCGTAGTTTGGTGAGTCCTAGATTGATGGACGAGATGCAGGAGAAGATCATGAACATCATTGTCATGCAGAAAAAATACCGTGACAAAGATTATTCTGCCAAGCGATTGGCGGAGGATCTCGGCACGAATACCCGTTATATCTCGGCCGTTGTGAACGTACGTTTCCACATGAATTACACTTCATTTGTAAACAAGTACCGTATCGATGAGGCGATGACTATCCTAGTGGACAGACGCTATCAGGATCTCCGTATGGAAGAGGTGAGCGATATGGTGGGCTTTGCTAACCGTCAGTCGTTCTATGCCTCATTCTTCAAAATTATGGGTATGACGCCTCGTGATTATCGTATCACTCACCTGGCTCAGCATCCGTCAATGAAGCCACAGCCTGTAAAGCCCGCTAAGGCAACAAAGACGAAGGCAAAAGCAACAAAGGCTAAGGCTGCTAAGGCAACGAAGGCAAAGGCTGCGAAGCCAGCAAAGAAGGGCACAAAAGCCTCCAAGAAATAAATAGGAGGGGTTTTTGTGGAATTTGTATATCAAGACGAGCGCTTTGCTGATTTGCAGCTTCTGCGTTATCGTCTGAATGGATTTGACGAATTGTCGCTTCGACAGAAAAAGTTGATTTACTATTTGTCGAAAGCGACGATTTTCGGTAGAGATATTACTTTCGATCAGTATGGCAAATATAACCTCCTCATCCGCAAGATGCTGGAGGTCGTTTATTGTGATGCCACCATTCCACACGATACAAAGGATTTCCGGGCATTGGAAATCTATCTGAAGCGTATCTGGTTTTCGAATGGCATCTATCATCACTATGGCTGTGAGAAGTTCTGTCCAGACTTCTCTGAGGACTATCTTCGTGATGTGCTTGGAAAGGTGGATGCCAGCAAGTTGCCTCTGAAGGATGGCGAGAGTGTGGAAGAGATGTGTCAGGAGCTGTTTCCAGTGATGTTTGACGAGACGATCTTGCCCAAGCGCGTGAATAAGGCTGATGGCCAGGATCTGGTGCGTACGTCAGCCTGTCATTTCTACGAGGATGTGACGCAGCAAGAGGCGGAAGATTTCTATGCCCGGATGAAGCAGCAGGATGCTGGGAATGAGGCTCCCATCTCCTATGGTCTGAACTCAACGCTGGTAAAGGAAAATGGTGTGCTTCGGGAATGTGTTTGGAAAGCTGATGGCCTCTATGGCAATGCTATCCGACATATCATCTATTGGCTCCAGAAGGCCCTTGATGTGGCAGAAAATGAAGCACAGAAATCCTATATCTCGCTGTTGATAAAGTATTATGAATCAGGTGATTTAGATGTTTTCAATAAATATTGCATTGAATGGGTGGGAGAACACGATTCTGCAGTTGATTTCATCAATGGGTTCATCGAGGTCTATGGCGATCCCCTTGGTCTGAAAGGCTCGTGGGAAGGTCTTGTGGAATATATTGACAAAGAGGCCACACATCGTACGCAGACCATCTCCAAGAACGCCCAGTGGTTTGAAGATCATTCGCCTGTAGACAACAGGTTTAAGAAAGCGGTGGTGCAGGGTGTCTCTGCTAATGTGATCTGTGCTGCGATGCTGGGTGGTGAGGAGTATCCTTCAACGGCCATTGGTATCAATCTGCCCAATGCCGACTGGATACGTGCGCGCTATGGTTCGAAGAGTATCACCATCAGCAATATCACCGATGCCTATAACAAGGCTGCGAAGGGGAGTGGTTTTAAGGAGGAATTTGTGATTGATGAGGCTACACTGCAGCTGATAGAGAAATATGGCGACATTTGTGATGATCTGCATACCGATCTCCACGAATGCTTGGGACACGGAAGCGGACAGTTGTTGCCGGGTGTGGATCCTGATAGTCTGAAAGCCTACGGCAATACGATAGAGGAAGCCCGCGCCGACCTTTTCGGTCTTTATTATATGGCAGATGAGAAACTGGTGGAACTGGGTTTGACGCCTGATATGGAGGCCTATAAGTCGCAGTATTATACTTATATGATGAACGGTCTGATGACGCAGCTGATACGTATCACGCCTGGTCATCAGATAGAAGAGGCCCACATGCGAAACCGCGCGTTGATAGCCCACTGGTGTTACGAGAACGGTGATGCCATCAAGATGGTGAAACGCAATGGCAAGACGTATGTCGAGATCACGGATTACGTACAGTTACGTGCGTTGATAGCCCGTCTGTTGGCTGAGGTGCAGCGCATCAAGAGTGAGGGCGATTTTGAGGCAGCCCGTCAGTTGGTGGAGACCTATGCTGTGAAAGTGGATGCCACCCTTCATCAGGAGGTGTTGGAACGTTATCGTAAACTGAACCTTGCACCTTATAAAGGCTTTATCAATCCTATGCTGCTGCCCGTGCTGGATGAAAAAGGTGATATTTGTGATATTCAGATAAACTATAGTGAGAGCTATGCACATCAGATGTTGCGGTATAGCTCGGAATATGGCACTTTGATATAGTGAATAGTGAAGAGTGAACAGTGAATAGTGATGAATAGTGAGATTCAGGGGTTGGTGAAGGAAATCAAACAATCCTTCCGTCAGATGATGGACGGTGCGGTGGCGAAGTCGATGCGCGATAAAGGTGTGTCGTATAAGCTGAACTGGGGCGCCACGCTACCACGTCTCCGTGAGAAAGCCGATGCCTATGGCAAGAACTACGACCTCGCCATTGCCTTATGGAAAGAGGATGTGCGCGAGTGTAAGATCCTTGCAACAATGATCATGCCTGCCGATCAGGTGCTGCCTGAGGTGATCGACATCTGGATGGAGCAAATTACCTCGCAGGAGATCGCAGAACAGGCGGTGTTCAATCTCTTCCAGTATCTGCCCTATGCCCCTGAGAAGGCCTATACCTGGATGGCTTCTGATCAAGCACTTTATCAATATTGTGGTTTTCATATTCTGGCCCGTCTGTTTATGAACAAACGGGAACCTAATGAGCGGGGCATCAATGAATTTCTGGATCAGGCGCTAGCCGCTCTTCAGGGCGACAATATGGGTGTCAGAAAGGCGGCAATGGCAGCTGTCAGAAGGTTTTCTGAACTCGGACTGGTCTATGAACGATTGACGAAAAGCGCATTAAAACGGGCTAATTTAGATTTTTTATAGATAATATCTCTTTTATCTCCACGAAAGTTTGTACCTTTGTGCGGTTTTTGGAATAACCACCGCAGATATGGTAAAAATTGACGTCTGGCAAGCTGTTTTGCGTATCCTTGACAATTATCTTGAGGTGAATAATCACCGCAAGACACCTGAGCGCTATACCATTCTGAAAGCCATCTATAAAACAGAAGGACATTTCACCCTCGACGAGTTGGGTGAACGACTGGTGAAGGATTACAACTTCCCCGTGAGCAGAGCTACGCTCTATAATACGATGAACTTGTTCCTCCAGCTTCGATTGGTTGTCAGACACCGTTTCCAGAATTCTACGGTCTATGAGGCCAGTTATGACAATATGAGTCATAGTCATCAGATTTGTACCGTATGTGGTAAGGTGACGGAATTAAAGACACCCCTGATCACAGAAGCCATCAACGATACTCATCTGAAGCGTTTCCGTAAAGAGGGCTATACGCTCTATATTTATGGGGTGTGCAGTACGTGTCAGGCTAGGTTGACGAAGCTGAGGAAAAAAATGGAGAAAGAGAAAGAAAAGGAGAAAAAGAATAAAACAACAGATAAAAAATGAACAAAGGAAAAGTTGATGTCCTGCTTGGTTTACAGTGGGGCGATGAAGGAAAAGGTAAGGTGGTCGACGTGCTGACCCCGAAGTATGATGTGGTAGCTCGTTTCCAGGGTGGTCCTAATGCTGGTCATACTCTCGAGTTCGAGGGTCAGAAGTATGTCTTGCGCTCTATCCCTTCGGGTATCTTCCAGGGGGGTAAGGTGAATATCATCGGTAATGGTGTAGTGCTGGCTCCCGATCTGTTTATGGACGAGGCAAAGGCGCTTGAAGCCAGCGGTCACGATCTGCATGCCCGTCTGCATATCTCGAAGAAGGCACACCTCATCATGCCTACCCACCGCGTGCTCGATGCTGCCTATGAGGCCCAGAAGGGTAAGGACAAGGTTGGCACCACGGGTAAGGGCATCGGTCCTACCTATACTGATAAGATCAGTCGTAATGGTCTGCGTGTGGGTGATATTCTCGAGAACTTTGAGGAGAAATACGCCAAGGCTAAGGCGCGTCATGAGGCTATCTTGAAGTCGCTGAATTTCGACTACGACATTACTGAGGTCGAGAAGAAATGGCTGGAGGGTGTGGAGTATCTGCGCCAGTTCCCCATCGTAGATTCAGAGCATGAGATCAACAATATCCTGAAGAGTGGCAAGAGTGTGCTCTGCGAGGGTGCGCAGGGTACGATGCTCGATGTCGACTTCGGAAGCTATCCCTTCGTCACCTCATCAAACACCATTTGTGCAGGTGCTTGCACAGGTCTGGGTATCGGTCCCAACAAGATCGGCGAGGTGTATGGTATCATGAAGGCTTATTGTACCCGTGTCGGTGCAGGTCCTTTCCCCACAGAACTCTTTGACGAGACGGGTAAGAAAATCCGCGACCTGGGTCATGAGTATGGTGCTGTCACTGGTCGTGAGCGTCGTTGTGGTTGGATCGACCTTGTGGCCCTGCGCTATTCGATCATGGTGAATGGTGTCACCCAACTCATCATGATGAAGAGCGACGTGCTCGATGGCTTCGACACCATCAAGGCGTGTGTCGCTTATAAACAGAACGGTCAGGAGATTGACTATTTCCCCTATAACATTGAAGAGGGCATCGAACCTGTTTACAAGGAGTTGCCTGGTTGGAAGACGGATATGACGAAGTATACCTCTGAGGACCAGTTCCCCAAGGAGTTCAAAGACTATATCGCCTTCCTTGAAGCTCAGCTCGAAACCCCGATTAAGATTATCTCTATTGGTCCGGATCGTGACCAGACAATTGTGAGAAAGTAATGGCACAGAAACCAAGTATACCTAAAGGAACGCGCGATTTCTCTCCGATGGAGATGGCCAAGCGCAATTATATCTTTGATACCATCAAACAGGTTTACCAGCTCTATGGCTTCCAACAGATTGAGACGCCAGCGATGGAAACACTGGGAACGTTGATGGGAAAATATGGCGAAGAGGGCGACAAACTGCTTTTCAAGGTACTGAACAGCGGTGACTATCTCGCCAAGATTGACGATGAGGAACTCAAAGAGCGCAACAGCCTCCATTTGGCTGCGAAACTCTGTGAAAAAGGTCTCCGCTACGACCTCACGGTGCCCTTTGCCCGTTATGTGGTGATGCACCGCGAAGAACTGCAACTGCCATTCAAGCGTTATCAGATGCAGCCCGTGTGGCGTGCCGACCGTCCACAGAAGGGTCGCTATCGTGAGTTCTGGCAGTTTGATGGTGATATTGTGGGCTCCGACTCTCTGCTCAATGAGGTAGAATTGATGCAGATTGTGGATACCGTCTTTAGCCGTTTCGGTGTGCGTGTACTCATTAAGATCAATAACCGTAAGATCCTCTCTGGTATCGCTGAGGTCATCGGGGCTGCTGATAAGATCGTGGATATCACCGTAGCCATTGACAAACTCGATAAGATTGGTCTTGAGAATGTGAATGCGGAGCTCCGTGAGGATGGTCTCTCCGATGAGCAGATAGAGAAACTTCAGCCGATCATCACACTTGAAGGCTCGAACGATGAGAAACTTCAGACGATTGCTGAAGTGCTGAAAGATAGTGAAACCGGCATGAAGGGTGTTGAGGAAACCAGATTTATTCTGAATACTCTGAAAACTTTGAGTAATCTGAATAATCAGATCCAGCTCGACCTGACACTGGCTCGTGGCTTGAACTATTACACAGGCGCCATCTTCGAGGTGAAGGCTCTTGATGTACAGATCGGCTCTATCCTTGGTGGCGGTCGCTATGATAACCTTACGGGCATCTTTGGTATGCCGGGCATCTCGGGTGTGGGCATCAGCTTTGGCATCGACCGTATCTTCGATGTGCTTAATGCCCTCGACTGCTATCCTAAAGAAGCCGTGGTTGGAACCCAATTGCTCTTCATCAATTTCGGAGAGAAGGAGACGGCCTATTGTCTGCCGTTTGTAGCACAGGCTCGTATTGCTTGTATCCGTACGGAGATCTTCCCCGATGCTGCGAAGATGAAGAAACAGATGTCGTATGCCAATGCGAAGGAGATTCCTTTTGTGGCGCTGGCTGGTGAGAACGAGATGGCGCAGGGAAAGCTGACTCTGAAGAATATGACGACTGGTGAGCAGACGCTCGTGACACCCGAAGAACTCATCGCTCAGATTAAATGAAGAAGCTTCTTGCCATCGTGGCAGCATTCTTGCTGCTGACATCAGCTATGCCTGAGAAGACCACCACGATCTTTGTGATCGGTGACTCTACCGCAGCTAACAAAGATACCACTGGTGGTAAGCAGGAGCGTGGCTGGGCGATGGTGTTGCAGGAGTATTTCGACGAACATATGATTACCGTTGACAACCATGCTGTCAATGGTCGTTCATCCAAGAGCTTTATCGACGAGGGACGTTGGGACAAGGTGCTGGCGAAAATCAAGCCAGGCGACTATGTCATCATCCAGTTCGGTCATAACGACGAGAAGCCTAAGGCCGATCGTCATACGGACCCAGGCTCTACGTTTGACTATAATCTGGCTAAGTTTGTGCGTGAGACACGTGAGCATGGGGGGATCCCTGTGTTGATGAACGCGGTGGTGCGTCGCAATTTTGTAGTGAAAGCTCCAGCGAACGATGACGATGAGAAACTCCGCACGCAGACCTTTGGCGATGCCCCTAAGACCGTTGAGGGCGATTCACTCATCGATACCCACGGACTTTACCGTGTGGCTCCCCGCGATGTTGCCCAGCGTATGAACTGTCATTTCGTCGATGCCAATCAGATTACCCATGACCTCGAGCAGAGTCTGGGCCGTGAGGGTTCCAAACGCCTCCATATGTGGTTCCTCCCTGGTACCGAACCCTCCGAACCGAAAGGTAAACAGGACAATACACATTATAATATATATGGAGCCCATCAGGTGGCCCGTCTCTTGGCCGATGCCCTCTGTCAGGAGATACCCGTGTTGAAAGCTTATCGTAAAAACAAATAAGAAAAGGCTTCGTGAATCAATCACGAAGCCTTTTAAATGTCAGGTGATTCGGTTGGGGCTCGAACCCAAGACCTACTGCTTAGAAGGCAGTTGCTCTATCCAGCTGAGCTACCGAACCGGCCTTGCTTTTTGTTTAGCGGGTGCAAAGGTATATATTTTTTTGCAAACAGCCAAATAATTCTCAAACTTTATCGAGCGGAAACGTATTTGTGGAGTGTCTTACGCACAGCACCGGGGCCAGCGTAGAGCTCGCGCACCATACGCTCGATCTGCTCTCCGAGACCTGCCTCATAGAGGTCGAGACCAAATACATCGTTGCGGCTGTAGAGCTGCTTCAGGGGACTCCAGTCTTGATCAGCCTTACCAATCTCAAGGGGAGCAACGATGGCTTGCAGTTCTGCGAGCATGGGGTCGGGAGAAGGTTCGAAAGCAGTACCGTCGTCCTTGATACCCTTCAGATAACGGGCATATCCAGCCAATGTGAGAGGAATCAGGATGAGGTTGCTCATGTCGAGACCGCGGGCCACATATTTCTTGATGGTCTCGCCGAAACGGATGGGGAGTTTCTGAGAGGTATCCATCGCAATACGCTGCGGGGCATCGGGCATGAAGGGGTTGGGCAGACGACGGTTGATGACCGCACCAATGAACTCATAGGGATTCAGTACACCAGGATCGACGACAACGGGCATCGCCTCCATATAACCGATCTTCTGGATGAACGGGCGCAGGTCCTCATCGGCCATCTCAGCAGAGATGAGCGTATAACCGAGCATGCATCCATAGATGGACATCGCTGTGTGCAACGGATTCAGACAGGTGGTTACCTTCATGGTCTCTACCTTGTCTACTGTCTCGCGAGTGGTATAGAGGGCTCCACCCAGATCGAGTGGGGGACGACCATTGGTGTAGTTGTCCTCGATGACCAGATACTGCACCTCTTCGGCATTCACGAAGGGAGCGGTGAAGGTGTGTTTCTCGGTCTCGATATAGTCGTTGTCCTCAAAACCATCAGCAGCCAGCATCTCCTTGACTTTTTCATGGGGACGCGGGGTGATCTTGTCGATCATCGACCAGGGGAAGGTGATCTTTGTCTCGTCGCGGAGGTAGTCGAGGAAGGATGCGTCGATGAGACCATCCTGTACCCAACGCTCAGCATAAGCGAAGACACCTGCCTTCACCTTGTCGCCATTATGCGAACAGTTGTCCATGCTTTGGATGGTGAGGGGGAGTTCACCAACAAGGAAACGTTCGTGGAGCAGGGCACAGACCTTACCCATCGCAAAGAGGGGTTGGAGACCTCTTGCAAGATCGGCTTCGTTGAAGGTGTAGCCCTTCTCCGTGATGGTGAAGGAGATCATCTGCAGGCTGGGATTCTTGAAGATTTCTACCAGACGGTTCCAATCGGGAAACTGCGGATCAGCCTTTAGAGCCTCGGTCACAGAAGCGATGACTTTTTTCTCGATGGAGCCGTCGGAGCAGAGGTTCACGCATAGCGAGAGGTTGTTGTATGGGGTGTAGGCTTTGTCGACGACTTCAAAATCGAAGGTCTCGGCAACAATGACACCGCGATCGTACTTTCCTGTGTTCAAGGCATCGTTGAGGATGGCTGCGGGGAAGGCACGGAAGATGTTGCCACCACCGAAGTGTACCCATGTGGGTTCCTTGGCGGTCTTCTCGCGCACAGCCTTGATGTCAAACTTTGGAAGCTCATACCCTTTGGCTTCCCACTCTGCAGCATTATAATTGCCGCTGAAAATATCATTTAGCTTCATAATTTATAATTTTATTGCATCGGACTTAACGGACTGTCCCAGACTTCTTATGATAGTCCGTATTAGTCCGAGCTTGTCCGTTGCTTAATCAAAAAATCCGGGCTGCTTATACTCGATGCCGAGCTCGCGGTCGACGGTGGCAAGGATACCCTGTACCTGCCCGAGGGCGAACATACGTCCGAGCAGCGTGTAGCCAGCATTGTGGCCGTGACTGCTCTCGTCCATGATGCCACCAGGCTCATCGGTGAACGTCATACCATGATCCACACGCATGGGGAGTGCGGGATTCTCTTTCTCGAAGATACGACAGAGCTCGATGAGGTCGGCACGTCCACCCAGATGTGAGGCCTCGGTGAAGTCGCCATTGGGAAAGATATGGCAGGAGCGCAAGTGTACGAAATGGGTGCGTGAAGCAAACTTCTTAGCCAGTTCCACTACATTGTTGTAGGCACCAGCTGAGAGTGAACCTGCGCAGAAGGTGAGACCGTTGTGCTTGTTAGGCACCGCATCAAGGAACCACTGGATATCCTCCTCAGTACGCACGATACGAGGCAATCCAAGAATCTCGATAGGGGGATCGTCGGGATGTACGCACATATTCATGCCACACTCCTCACATACAGGCATGATGGCCTCGAGGAAATATTTCATGTTAGCACGCAACTTTGCCTTGTCGATGCCTTTATAAAGGTCGAGGAACTCACGGAACTTCTGTACGGGTGCCTCATCGTTCTCGCTGAAATTACCTGAGACGAAGCCCTGTGTCTTGATAACAATATTCTCCACAAGCTTATGATCCTTCTCAGGGGTCATGGTCTTGGCGAGTTCGTCGCACTCGGCAATCACGCTGCGGCCTTTGCCCCAGCCCTCGGGGAACTGGAACTTCTCCCATTCCTCACGGGCACCCGGACGTTTCAGGATATAGATGTCGAAATAGGCAAATTCGGCGTAGTTGAAGTAGAGGTTCGTGGCACCGTTGGGATTGTCGTGGAACAGATCGGTGCGGGCCCAGTCCAATACGGGCATGAAGTTATAGCAAATGCAGTGGATGCCCTCTGCTGAGAGATTGCGCAGCGACTCCTTATAGACCTCGATCTGCTCATCGCGGTCAGGACCGCCGTATTTGATAGTTTCTACCACAGGCAGCGACTCAACCACGCTCCAGCGCATGCCATAACTCTCGATATACTCGCGCAGGTCGCGGATCTTCTCACGAGTCCAGATCTCGCCTAAGGGTACGTCGTGCAGTGCGGTGACGATGCCCTCAACTCCGATTTGTCTTAGTTGGGCAAGGGTGATTTTGTCCTTCTTACCAAACCATCTCCATGTTCTTTCCATATTGTTACGATATTAGTTTTTAAAATTCTGTGCAAAGATACGCATATTTTGCGAATGTCGTTTGTCTTTTCGTTGCAAATTTATCTCTTTTTGCTTCTTTTACGCGGTTTGCCCACAATGAGCTCCCTAAAGTCTATCTTCCTGAGGGGTGCATCGGGCTTGACGGTCTGTGCGGGGAGACTCTCGTTGCCATAACGATCAACAGCTGTTACCGCATAGTTAAGCTGTCGTCCATCATGTTTGACGGTGATACGATTGCTGCGCTGACGGGTACTGATGAGGTTGCGGTTGTCGTTGATGTCGACGGGGTAGTCCGTCGAGGCATATATATTATATAATAGGTAGTCGCCTCCGGAGTAGTCGCGTGCCTGTTCCCATGAGAACATGTCAGTTGTCATACCACGCTGGATACTGACTCTTGGAGAGGCTGATGGTGAGCGCTTCCCGTACCAGTTCATCGGTGGAATGAGGGCTGGATTTTGGTTAAAGTCTTTCGTGAAGGTATATAGTCCTTTAGTATTGTCTGTCAAGAACTTAGAGCGGAAGAAGCAATGGCCGAGTCCTTCCTCTCGGCTGACGTACATCTCGCGCTGCATCACGTCGAGCGACCAGTTCCTTTCACTCGGGTGGAGCATGTAGGCAGCGAGGCCAGGCACCACGATGCGACCATAGGCATACTCTTTCCAGTTGACGGCAAAGGGGAAGAAATTATTCCCCTGGAAATACATCATCGGGAAAAGGGCATCCATCAATCCATCGCGCAGCCAACCTTGTGCATCCTGACAGACTGTGGTGTTGGCATTCCAGCCACCAGACTTATAACGTGCGAGGTCGTCATACTTACCGATGGGTGAACAGGAGAGCATTACCCATGGCTTCTCGGCCTTTACTGCCTGATTGATCTTGCGGACGATGTTCGTGATATACTGACGACCCTGCGAGCGACTGACTTTCAGTTTCCAGGTCTCTGGGTATCGGATATAGTCGAGGTGGATGCCATCGACATCGTAACGACGAGTGACCTCACGACAGAACTGTGCCAGATAGTCGCCCGTCTCGCTCTTCTCGGGATTCATATAGCCCTCGTCGCCCACCTTGACAATCAGCTTGGGATATTTCTGACGTAATTGCTTGCAGCCATAGTTATTCCATTTGCCCACAGGAATGGTGACAATCCAGGCATGACACTGCATGCCCCGTTTGTGGCACTCGTCGATGGCAAACTGCAGGGCATCGTAGCCTGGAGAGACACCGGCCTTGCCCGAGAGACAGGCATCCCAGGGCTCGCGACCGCTGGGGAAGATGGTAGTGGCTCTGACGCGGGTCTGAAGCAGTACGGTATTGATATTGGCCTTCTGGAGTTGGTCGAGAATGGTGGTCAGCTCTTGTTTCTGACGCTGGATGTTGTACGAACTGTTAGCATAGGTGCGTGGCCAGTCGATGCCTCCGATTGTGGTGAGCCAGACGGCTCGCACTTCGTATTTAGGAGTCTGCGCTTGCAGGTTAATAGCCGTCACAAGCAGCAGAAATAAAGCTATAATCTTTCTCAAAATGATGTATTTTATTTAAATTTGCTGCAAAGTTACTAAATAATTCACAATTCATAATTCATAATTCACAATTATTTTGTACTTTTGCAACATGTTTTAATATAATAGGAGAAAAGAAATGATTACTTTCTTGGTGAGCCTGGTGGCTCTTATTCTTGGTTATCTGCTCTATGGCCGTTTCGTAGAGCGTGTGTTTGCCCCTGATGATCGTGTAACGCCTGCTGTGGCGAAGGCTGATGGCCTTGATTACATCGTGCTTCCCAACTGGAAGATTTTCATGATTCAATTTTTGAACATTGCGGGCACGGGCCCTATCTTCGGTGCCATCATGGGTGCGAAGTTCGGTCCGGTGGCTTATCTGTGGATCGTCTTCGGCTGTATCTTTGCCGGCGCCACGCACGACTATCTGTCGGGTATGCTCTCGATGCGTCATGGGGGAGCCGGACTGCCTGAGCTCATCGGCCGCTATCTGGGCAAGACCACCAAGAGCGTGATGCTCGTGTTCACCGTATTGCTGTTGGTGATGGTAGGTACGGTGTTTGTGTATTCGCCGGCCGAGATCCTGCATAGCATGGGTGGTGAGACCATCATGTGGGTGATTATCATTTTCTGCTATTATATCATCGCGACGATGCTGCCTATCGATAAGATCATCGGTAAGGTGTATCCGCTGTTCGCTTTCTCTTTGCTGTTTATGGCGGGTGCCTTGATGATCTGGCTCTTTGTACATTGGCCAACGGTACCAGAGCTGTGGAGTCATCTTTATAATATGGGTGCTGCTACCGAGCCTGATACGTGGAAAGATAACATCTTCCCGGCCCTGTTTATCACTGTTGCCTGTGGTGCTATTTCAGGCTTCCATGCCACACAGAGTCCACTGATGGGCCGTTGTATGAAGAGTGAGCGCATGGGCCGTCCTATCTTCTACGGAGCTATGATTACTGAGGGTATTGTAGCCTTGATATGGGCAACGGTCTCTGCCTGGTTCTTTTATGGAGACCCCGCTCCTGGTTATTCGCTCATCTCCAATGCGACTGCAGGCTTCCACACCTCTGCACCGGCTGTGGTGAACCTCGTATGTAATGAATGGTTGGGTGTGGCTGGTGCAGTATTGGCTATGCTGGGTGTGGTGGCAGCGCCTATTACTTCGGGAGATACCGCTTTCCGCTCCGGACGTCTGATTGTGGCGGAGTGGTTGAAACTGGATCAGCGTCCCATCGCTAAGCGACTGATGATCTGTATACCGATGTTTGCCTGTTCGATTGCGATGCTCATCTGGCAGATTGAGAATCCTGACGGTTTCAACACCATCTGGCAATACTTCGGTTGGAGTAATCAAGCCTTGAGTGTGTTCACGCTTTGGACACTGACTGTTTATTTGGTGCGCAATAAGAAACCATTCTGGATTACACTAATTCCGGCACTCTTTATGACCACCGTCTGCTCCACCTTCCTGTTTATTTCGAAGCAGGCCTTCCATTTGCCTGAGACTTTAGGCTATCCGCTGGGTGGCGTTTGTCTGTTAGTGGCCATTATCTGGTTTGCTGTCTGGTATAAGAACGAAATGAAGAAACAAAAATAATATTATATATGAAGAAACTATTGATGGCAGCCGTCGGCCTGATGATGGCAATGAGTGTTAATGCCCAGTATCTGAATAGCTCAGAAAAAGTTTTTTATGAAGGCAAGTGGATGATCGGTGCTTCAACCTCAGGTCTCGATCTGAGTTGGCACAAGGGTCAGAAATGGAACCTGAGCCTCGACGCCAAAGCCGGTTATCTGATTGTCGATGACTTCATGATCACGGGTAAGTTGGGTTATAATAACTCCACCTATGGTCGTTCGTCGGTGAATGTAGGTGCTGGCTTGCGATATTATATTGAAGAGAATGGCATCTATGTAGGTGCAGGCTGCAAATATGCTCATACTGACGGTATTGACGATCTGTTGCCCGAGGCCAATGTGGGTTATGCCTTCTTCCTCTCACGTCACATTACCATTGAGCCCGAGATCTATTATGAGCTGAGTACCAAGTGCAGCGATTATAGCGGATTGGGCCTTAAGGTAGGATTTGCATTATATTTCTAAACAGACACTTTTTATGCTGAGTGTAGAAGAATTAGTTGACAGACTGATTGATCTGTCGTTTGCAGAGGATATCGGCGATGGCGACCATACCACGCTCTGCTGTATCCCTGAGGATGCGATGGGCAAGTCGCACTTGCTGATTAAGGAGGATGGTATCCTGGCTGGTGTGGAAATTGCAAAGAAAGTGTTCCACCGCTTTGACCCCACCATGCAGGTAGAGGTGTTGATGGGCGATGGTACCCGAGTGAAGAAGGGCGATATCGCTATGGTGGTGACAGGCAAGGTGCGTTCGCTGTTGCAGACGGAGCGTCTGATGCTCAACATCATGCAGCGCATGAGTGGTATTGCCACGATGACCGACAAGTATGTGCAGCGTCTGAAGGGTACACACACCCGTGTGCTCGACACCCGCAAGACTACACCGGGCATGCGTATGCTCGAGAAACAGGCTGTGAAGATCGGTGGTGGCTGTAACCATCGCATCGGTCTCTTCGATATGATCTTGCTGAAAGATAACCATGTTGACTTTGCTGGTGGAATCGTGAATGCCATCGACCGTTGTCATGCTTATCTGAAAGAAAAGGGACTTGATTTGAAGATCGAGATCGAGGTACGCTCGTTCGAAGAGTTGCAACAGGTGCTCGATCACGGAGGGGTAGACCGTATCATGCTCGATAATTTCAGCGTTCCCGATACCAAGAAGGCTGTGGATATTATCGCAGGCCGTTTCGAGACGGAGTCGAGTGGGGGTATTACCTTCGATACCATTCGCGACTATGCCGAGCAAGGTGTCGACTTCGTCAGTGTTGGTGCACTCACGCACTCAGTCAAAGGACTTGATATGTCGTTTAAGGCGTGCTGAATCAACTGCTGATAAGCCTTCTGCTAAGTATATTTACCCCGCCAGTGGATTATGACATTTCTCTGGCGGGGAATTTTGGTGAACCCCGTCCCAATCATTTTCACGGAGGTCTGGATATCTCTACCGATAATGTGGAGGGCAAGGTGATCTATTCCATTGGCGATGGCTACGTCAGTCGTATCACACAGGGCATCGATGGTTTCGGTAACGCCGTCTACGTCACCCATCCTGAGGGCTATACCTCTGTTTATTGTCATCTGAAGTCGTTCTCGCCCCGTATCCAGGCTGCGCTGCGCGATTATCAGTATGCCCATGAGACAAATATCCCCGATGCACGGTTGTCTCCTTTGGTATGTCCGGTATCACAAGGTCAGTTTATCGCTTTGAGTGGCAATACGGGCCATTCTACCGGGCCTCATCTCCATCTCGAGATTCACGATACCGAGACGTGGGATATGCTCGATCCTTATGAATTCTTGAATGACTATATCAACGACTCCGTTCCTCCGCAGGCACATGGACTGATGGCTGCTCCGATGTTGGGCGAAGGGGTGTTTAACAATAGCACCAAGAAACAAACCTTTGGTATTGCTGGTCATCAGCTCACTCAGGCGTTTACTGCCTGGGGAAAGGTGGGTTTTGCCCTCTGGGGCGATGACTATATGCAGGGCAATTATCATCACTATGGCATTCGTGAGACCATCCTGATGCTCGATGGCAATATGATTTTCCGCTCAAACGTCGACCGTATTCCCGTAGGCAAGAATACATTCGTGAATGCGTGGGGAGATTATGACCATTGGCGACAAACCCGTCGTTGGTATTTGAAATCCTATATCGAGCCAGGCAACCAATTATCTATCCTTCACGCCGATAGTCTTCGTGGCATCGTCAATTTCAACGAGGAACGTGACTATCATCTGGAGTATATCCTTCGTGATTTCAAGGGTAACGAGAGCCATTACGCCTTCACGGTGCAGGGCGTTAGACAGGAGATTCCTCAGACCGAGATACCCATCGGACAACGCTTCCTTTGGAATCAGACCAATTCATTCTCCTATCCAGGCGAGATGCAGCTGGTGGTGCCTTATGGCCTTTTGGCGGATGATATGATCCTGCAACCCGTTGTCGTCAGACAACCGGATCAGCTTTCCGACCGCTATTCGTTCTATCCCGTCAGTTATCCGCTGATGGCTGAGGGTGAACTGATGATCAGGGCCCGGCTGGAGAATATCGGCTCCGACCGTATCTTGTCTACGGAAGCCGACCCCTCGAAAATCTATATCCGTTCTTCTCTGGGGCGTTATATGGGTGGCGACTATCAAGACGGTTGGGTGGTAGGCCATATCAATGAACTGTGTTATGCCTATGCGCTCGATTATGATGATGAACCGCCTGCTATCAGTATCATTACCAATACAGAAACAGCCTCTGATGTGTTGCGTCTGAATGTGAGCGATGCACAGAGTGGGGTAGCTACGTATAAGGGTACGATCGACGGGAAGTTTGTGGTATTTAATCCGCAGGAGAAGACCTCCCATGTGGTCTGTAACCTGCGTGAGTCGCCTATCCGAAAGACGGGCAAGCAGCATCAGCTTCTCTTTACCGCCACCGATCATCGCAACAATACGCAAACAATTGAAACAAGTATAATATATTAAGGTATGAAAAGACATGTAATTCTTTCCGTCATGCTCGTCGCTGGTAGCTATGCGATGGCATGTACCAATTTCATCGTAGGCAAGAAGGCCAGTGCCGATGGTTCTGTTTTCGTTACCTACAATGCTGACTCCTTTGGTGCCTTCATGCCCCTCTATCACTATCCCGCCGCCAAGCACCAGCCTGGCGAGATGCGTAAGGTCTACGAATGGGATACTGACAAGTATCTGGGTGAGATTGCTGAGGCTCCTGAGACCTGGAACGTCATCGGCAACTCCAACGAGTGGCAGGTCACCATTGGCGAGACCACTTTCGGAGGTCGTGAGGAGATGGCCGATTCCACAGGCGTCATCGACTATGGTTCTCTGATTTACATCACCCTCCAGCGTGCCAAGACGGCTCGCGAGGCCCTGCAGATCATGACGCAGTTGGTAGAGCAGTATGGCTATTACTCCGAGGGCGAGACCTTCTCTGTGGCTGACCCCAACGAGGCTTGGATGCTCGAGATGATGGGCTGCGGTCCTGATAGAGAAAAGTCCAAGGAACGTACCGTCTGGGTGGCTGTCCGTATCCCCGATGATGCGATTGCCGCTCACGCCAACCAGAGTCGTATCACGCAGTTCCTCGATGGCCGTTATACGCCAGTCAAGATGAAGGATCTGCTGAAGAAGTATCCTGTCGATGGCAAGAAACCCGTGCCTAATCTCGTGGTCTATTCCGACAATGTCGTGAAGTATGCCCGCACAATGGGGTGGTTTGATGGTAAGGATGCCGATTTCTCCTATAACGCTGCTTATGCCGCACCCGACTTCTCCGGACGTCGTTATTGCGAGGCGCGTGTGTGGAGTTTCTTCAACCGCTTTGCCGATGACTTCTCGCGTTATATGCCTTATGCTGAGGGTAAGGTGAAGGATGCGGAACCCATGCCGCTCTGGATCATCCCTAATAAGAAGGTTAGTCTTCAGGATCTGCGTGTGGCGATGCGCGACCATTATGAAGGCACACCGTTTGCGCTCGATTCTGATATCGGTGGCGGTATCTATCAGATGCCTTACCGCCTCTCACCGCTGTCGTATAAGCTCGACGACAAGGACATGTTCAACGAGCGTCCTATCTCTACCTTCCAGACGGCCTGGTCGTTCATCTCGCAGATGCGTTCGTGGCTGCCTCGTGAGATTGGCGGCTGCTTCTGGTTTGGCAACGACGATGGCAATATGGTGGCCTATACCCCGATGTATTCCTGCATCACACGCATCCCGAAGTGCTTCTCTGATGAGGGTGTCGATGATGTAACCTTCTCGTTGGATAATGCCTATTGGGTCTGCAACTGGGTGAGCAACATGGTCTATCCCAAATACTCCCTGATGTTCCCGTCGTTGCAGGCTGTGCGCGACTCTCTCGATGCCTCTTACGACAAACTCCAGGCACAGATCGAGGTGAAGGCGCAGTCGCTCGAAGGCGATGCCCGCGTGAAATACCTCACGGACTACAGTTGTCAGAAGGGCGACGAGATGATCGACCGTTGGCGTCAGCTGGCTTACTTCCTCATTGTGAAGTACAACGATATGGTGGAAAAGCCTACCAATGCCGATGGCACCTTCAAGCGTAGTAAATATGGTAAGGGTGCAAGGGTTGTGCGTCCGGGTTATCCGAAGGAATATGCCCGTGAGATTCTCAAGCAGACAGGCGACAAACTGATTGTCCCAAAAGAAGAGAAAAAATAAAGGGACGCTTAAAACTTAAAGCATCCCCTTCGTACTTGGCAGTTCGTAGTGATAGATATCACGTCGGACTGCCATTTTCAGACTCCGTGCAAGAGCCTTGAAGATCCCCTCTATCTTATGATGCTCGTTCTGACCCTCGGCCTTGATGTTCAGGTTCATCTTCGCAGCATCCGAAAGACTCTTGAAGAAATGCAAGAACATCTCCGTGGGCATCTCGCCGATCTTCTCACGGGTAAACTCCGCATCCCACACCAGCCAGGCTCGGCCTCCGAAGTCGAGGGCTACGCTGCACAGACAGTCGTCCATCGGCAGACAATAGCCGTAGCGCTCGATACCACGCTTATTGCCCAGAGCCGTGAGGATACATTCACCCAATGCGATGGCCGTATCCTCGATGGTATGGTGCTCATCTACTTCCAGATCGCCCTTCGTATGAATCAGCAGGTCGATGCTGCCGTGCTTGCCGATCTGCTCCAGCATATGGTCGAAGAATCCTAAACCCGTAGAGATGTCACATTTGCCTGTACCGTCGAGGTTCACCTTGATATGGATATCGGTCTCTTTGGTGGTGCGACGCACTTCGGCCGTACGCTCCCCAGCAAACAACAGTTCGGCAATCTTGTCCCATGACATGCCTTCATCAGAGAGTATCAACGACTTACAGCCGATATTCTCCGCAAACTTTCTGTCGGTCTCGCGGTCACCGATCACGTAACTATTGGCGATGTCGTACTCGGGATCGTTCATATATTTCTCCACCAGTCCGGTATTGGGCTTGCGCGTGGGGGCGTTGTCCTCGGGGAAATGGGGGTCAACCAGTATCTCGTCGAAGGTAATACCCTCGCTTTCTAAGGTCTGCAAGATGAAGTTCTGTACAGGCCAGAAGGTGTCCTCGGGGAAGGCGTCAGTACCCAGCCCGTCCTGATTGCTCACCATCACGAACTCGAAATCGGTATGCTCGCGGATGAAGTGCAGGTTACGGAACACGCCCTTGGTGAATTTCAACTTCTCAAAGGCATCAATCTGCTCGTCGGCAGGCTCTTCTATCAGCGTACCGTCACGGTCGATAAACAGTATTCTCCTCATTGCTGTTGTTTGTTAAAGTCTTGTTTCTCTTGTTCTTGCGCGTCAATCGAACCATACATATAATAGATGGGGAACAACACGGACATCATCACATATGCCTGCAGGAATCCGATAATCAGGAAGGTGCCTGCAGCCAGAGCCGGCATATATGAGGGTAGGGCGTAGGGATCGCCCATTGCCACACCCAGCACCGATTGGGTATTAGCCAGCGAGAGGATGGTGGCGGGCAGCGAGAGTACCAGCATCAGCAGCAGCTCGACAATCGTGGCTGCTAGTACCACGATGAAGATGAAGCCCCAGCGGCGCATGCCCACACCATAGCCGATCTTGAACTGCTTCCAGAAGCCGATGCCGTCGTTCAGGATATAGCGCATCGTGATATAGGCCAACGGCAACAGCAGACAGAGGATAATCAGACTGCCTAAGGTGAAGAATCCGACGGCGGTGTAAGCGGAAAAAGCCAGATACTTCACGGCGATGGCACTCATGCCTGCGATGATGGCAGCTGCGACCAGCAGGATCACAAACACACACAGCCAGCACTTGATGGTACGGCCGAAGATGTGGGTATCGATGCTGAACCATTTGGCGGGGCGGAGGATACTGCCGAACGTCTGGTGCTGCTTGAGCACACTGAAGCCGTAGGAGGCAAACAGACACTCCACGATGATGAGAACGGCTGCCGTGATGGGTATCAGTCTGGGCATCATGATCATGAGGGCACCACTCACACTGCAGAACAGCGCATAGATGAGGGCTGCCACCCACGAATATCTGAAGATATGCTTGAAATGACCGGTAAAAAGTCTGTAGCCTGCGCTGATACAACCTCGGCTGCTACGCACTTTCAATAGGATATCATCTTTCTCTTTTTCCATATTTTCGCGTTTTGAATCACTTTTCGATGTGCAAAGGTACGAAATAATTCATAATTAATAATGCATAATTCATAATAATTTAGTAATTTTGCACCAAAATTAGATTGTATGAAGAAGTTGCAGTGGGGATTCATCGGTTGCGGCGAGGTGGTAGAGACCAAAAGTGGCCCCGCCTTCAGCGAGGTGGAGGGCTCGAGCGTGGTGGCTGTCATGAGCCGTACGGAGCGTCGCGCCAGGACCTATGCCGTGAAGCATGGCATTGCCAAATGGTATACCGATGCCCAGGAACTCATCGACGATCCTGATGTCAATGCCGTCTATATCGCCACACCGCCCTCGAGTCACGCCACTTATGCCATTATGGCGATGAAAGCGGGCAAACCCGTGTATGTGGAAAAACCCCTGGCCTCGAGCTATGAGGATTGTGCCCGCATCAATCGTATTTCCGAACAGACGGGCGTGCCTTGCTTTGTGGCTTACTATCGTCGGTATCTGCCTTATTTTCAGAAAGTTTTCGATATTGTTAAAAGTGGTACTATAGGTCAGGTTATCAATGTTCAGGTGCGCTATACAGAGCCGCTTCGTACCGCTGATGCCGAGGCTATCAAAAACGGCGAAGACCTGCCTTGGCGCCTGCATCCGGAGATTGCGGGTGGTGGTTATTTCTATGATATGGCCCCGCACCAGCTCGATCTCTTGCAACATATGTTTGGTGTGATTCTCGAAGCACGAGGCATTTGCAGCAATCGCGGCGGATATTATGATGCTGAGGATTCAGTGAGTGCTTGTTTTCGTTTTGAGAACGGTCTGCCTGGCAGCGGCTCGTGGTGCTATGTGGCGCACGAGAGTGCCCGTGAGGACTGTATCGAGATTATCGGTACCGAAGGACTCGTGAGTTTCTCGATCTTCGACTATCAACCCATCCGCCTGCAGACGAGCGAGGGCGATCAGGAAATCACCGTTCCCAATCCGCCCTACGTGCAGTATCCCATCATCAAGAATGTCATCGAGCATCTGCAAGGCATCGGCGTCTGCACCTGTACCAGTGTCTCAGCCACGCCTGTCAACTGGGCGATGGACCGTATCCTGGGTAAATTCTAACATCAACCAGAAAGAAATGAAACATTCATCACATATCATCCTGCTCCTTGCCATTTGTGCGCTCATCTGGCCGTTGCAGTCGTGTGCCAATGGCGGAGCCCCTAAGACCGAGGCCAGCTCTTCTGAGAATTCCGAATACTCTGATTCCTCCGAGTATTCTGAAAACTCCGATTCCTCCGACCCCTCCGATGCCAAGAAGCCTGGCTACCGTATCTTCATCGAGGGCCTGCTCCAAGATGCCAGTAAGAAGAAATCCGATACTTGCTTCCCGCTGTTCTTTGCCCGCGAGTTCCTCGATGTGCCCTATGTGGCCCATACCCTCGAGGTGAACGACCAGGAAGAGTTGGTGATTAATGTGCGCGAGCTCGACTGCACCACACTCGTAGAGACCGTCACCGCTCTCACGCTTTGTGCCTATCAGAAGCAGTTTACTTTTGCCGCCTACCAGAATAACCTCCGCAACATGCGTTACTATAATGGCGTCATCGATGGCTATCCCTCGCGCATCCATTATTTCACCGATTGGATTGTCACGAATCAGAAAGTCGGCATCGTCAGCGAGATCCAGCAGCCTAATCCGCCCTTTACGGCCGTGCAGACCGTCAAGGTCAATTATATGAGTGAGCATCCCCAGAGCTATAAGGCCCTGAAGGCTCACCCCGAGTATGTGACCGACATCAAGAAGACGGAGCAGCGCATCACTGGACAGAAGTTTTGTTTCATCCCCAAGTCTGAGGTGAAGGACACGAAGGCGATGCGTGAGGCCGTACACGATGGCGACATCATTGCCATCACCTGCAACAAGCCCGGTCTCGACATTGCCCATCTGGGCTTTGCCGTATGGCAGAAAGACGGACTGCACCTGCTCAATGCCTCACAGTTGCACAAGAAGGTGATCGAAGAGCCTATGACGCTCTATCAGTATCTCCAGAAGCATCCCTCTCACACCGGCATCCGAATCATCAGAATCAACCATTAAATAGTCAAATTGTAAATAGTCAAATAGGAATTATGGAATTACCCGATTTTATGAACTATGGTGGGAAGTTCTCTAAGAGAGACTTCGCCGAAAAGATCTCCCGCATTGCCAAGCGTGCAGGTGCCAAACTCGTCTATGCTGCCCTGATCCTCTATTATACGTTGCAGAGCGACAAGGTGAGCAAGAAGGATAAGGCCATTATCATCGGAGCACTGGGCTACATGATCAGTCCGCTCGATGCCATTCCCGATGCCATTCCCATTGCCGGTCTGACCGACGACCTTGCCGTGCTGCTCTATGTGCTGAAAAAGGTCTGGTCTGACATCGATCCTGAGATTCAGGCAAAAGCCAAGAAACGTCTCTCGAAATGGTTTGATGAAGACGAGATAGCTGAAATCGGCAACCTCTTCGATAGCGAGTGATTATTTATGAAAAAAAGGAATCCCCAACCTTTTCGGCTGGGGATCTTTTTTGCTCTGAGGTGCCTGGCGGATTCGAACCGCCGTAGACGGTTTTGCAGACCGTTGACTAAGCCACTCATCCAAGGCACCGAGTAAACGGGCGTTTTTTCAAATGCGGGTGCAAAGGTAGTTATTTTTCTCGACACCGCAAAATTTTACGACGACTTTTTTTCTTCTTCATACAATTTTCCGCCAAAGCACAGCCTTCGCACGCCTCATTATCGTTTGTAAGCGCCCTATAAATGCGCCAGGCAGCATAGCCCACAGCCAGAATCAGTATGATTATCACAATCGCCTGCTGCATCATTCCTCTTTCCTCTCTTAAAGCTTCGTCAGCTTCCTGAGCATCACCTTGTTCACCCGCTGGATTCGCTTGCCACGTTTTTCGATGTCTTCACGTACATTATTTATATTATTAAAAAAGTCGCTGAAAGCATTCAGCAGGAAGTTCGGCTGACTGGCATCCTCGATGGCCTCTGGATTGGTTACGATCTTGATGCCGTTATGCTCGATATGCACGTCGATGTCGGCATCGGTCATTATGGGGTCGCCGTCAAAGTGGATGGCACCAGGCCCCTTGCGGTGGATATGAATCTGTTTGGCACGGAAGGTCTTGATCTTCGAATTGTTGCCGAAGGTCTTCATAAACAGGTCGGCGGCTATCTGCGGGGCATCGAGCACATCGAAAGGCTCCATGATCACCACGTCCATCTCACCGTCCTTCATCGTGGCACCAGGGGCGATATAGGCATTATTGCCGTATTGCGAGGCGTTGGCACAGGCTATCAGGAATGCCTTGTACTTCTTCGCGCCCGTCTCATCGCTCACCTCGTAGGTCTCAGGCTTGTATTTCAGTCCTTCTTTCAGCACGTTCTCCACGTAGGTGATAGGACCTCGCTTGCCGGCTTCCGCAAATTTCAGCGAGATAAAGGCGTCGAAGCCCATGCCGCAGGTGCAGAAAAACGGCAGTTCATTGATCACGCCGTAATCAAATTCCTCTATCTTACAGACGTTGATGGTCTCCACAGCCTTCTTGGCATCCAGCGGCAGACAGAGGTGACGGGCCAGTCCGTTGCCCGAGCCGCAGGGGATGATGCCGAGGGCCGTCTGGGTGTGTGTCAGCGAACGGGCCACCTCGTTCACCGTGCCGTCGCCACCCACGGCCACCACGATGTCCTGACCCTTTTCGGCACATTCGCGGGCTATCTCCGAGGCATGACCGGCATATTCGGTAAAGCGCAGTTCATAATTGAACTGTTCTGGGTCGAGCACCTCATCGATGATTTTAGGAATCTCCTCCTTCGAATGGGTACCCGATATCGGATTGATGATAAACGATATTTCTCTCTTTTTCTTCATAATTCGATGCAAAAATACGAAAATCTGATGAAAAATACACGTTTTATACAAGAAAAAACGCTTAAACCGACATTTATTTTGATTTTCTTGCACGATTTGCCAAAAAATGTGTAACTTTGCAGACTGAAACAAAAATTTAGAAGAAACTTACCTATATCGGAATGGGACAGTTACAAGAAAGATACAAGCATTATCGTGAACCTCAGAAGTTCATGGAGGCTGACGTATACCCTTATTTCCGCGCGATTGAGGGAAAGCAGGGTACAGAAGTTGAAATGGGCGGCCACAAGGTGCTGATGTTCGGATCGAATGCTTATACCGGATTGACGGGCGATCAGCGCATTATTGATGCTGCAAAGGCTGCGCTCGACAAATATGGCTCCGGTTGTGCCGGAAGCCGATTCCTCAACGGAACGCTCGACTTGCACATACAGTTGGAAAAGGAGATTGCAGAGTTCATCGGCAAGGACGACTGCCTGTGCTTCTCTACGGGCTTCTCTGTGAATCAGGGTGTGATACCTGCTCTGCTGAGCAAGGACGACTATGTGATCTGCGATGACCGCGACCACGCCTCTATCGTCGACGGCCGCCGTCTGGCCTTTGCCAAGCAGCTGCACTACAAGCACAACGACATGGCCGATCTCGAGCGCGTGCTCAAGAAGTTGCCTCAGGAGGCCATCAAGCTCATCGTCATCGACGGTGTGTTCTCGATGGAGGGCGACCTCGCCAAACTGCCTGAGATCGTTGATCTCAAACACAAGTACAATTGCTCTATCATGGTCGACGAGGCCCACGGCATCGGTGTCTTCGGCAAACAGGGTAGGGGCGTCTGCGACCACTTCGGTCTGACCGGCGAGGTAGACCTCATCATGGGTACCTTCTCTAAGTCGCTGGCTTCTATCGGTGGATTCATCGCTGCCGACTTCGATACCATTAACTGGCTGCGTCACACCTGCCGTACCTATATCTTCTCGGCTTCGAACACGCCTGCTGCAACGGCTGCCGCTATGACCGCCCTGCATATCATTCAGGAAGAGCCTCAGAGGATTCAGGCCCTTTGGGATGTCACCAACTACGCCTTGAAGCGTTTCCGTGAAGAGGGCTTCGAGATTGGTGATACCGAGAGCCCCATCATCCCCCTTTATGTGCGCGATGTCGACAAGACCTTCCTGGTGACCGCGCTTGCCTTCAAGGCCGGTGTGTTCATCAATCCCGTCATTCCGCCCGCATGTGCACCTCAGGACACGCTCGTTCGCTATGCCCTGATGGCTACGCACACCAAGGAGCAGGTCGACCGTTCCGTCGTGGCCCTGAAGAAAATCTTCGTAGAGCAAGGAATCATCAAATAAAATTGAAGAGTTGAAGTATTGAAGAATTGAAATTCTGCTGTTAAAAAAGGCTAATATAATAGATTTCAATTCTTCAATCTTTTAATTTTTCAATTTTTCTTAGTACCTTTGCACCCGCTTAGAAAAATCGAGGTGTAGCGCAGTTGGTAGCGTTCCTGGTTTGGGACCAGGCTGTCGCAGGTTCGAGTCCTGTCACCTCGACTTATAAAATCCCCCCGCAGATGCTTCTGCGAGGGGAATTTTATTATTCACTAAATCTATCACTTGACTTCATTGCCGTAGGTTGCACATTCTGATGCAAAAAAAGATGGCCGGTCTCTCGACCAGCCATCTACTCACTCGCTTTTGAGCGCCTAATCTTTGTCGAGGCCTTCGCCGCCGTCGCCACCGTCACCGCTGACGCCCGTGCTGATCACGAGGGCAGAAGCCTGTCCAGGCATAGCGAAGCTACCGGTGTAGACACCATTGTCCTCAGTCAGCTCGATGTTCGAACCGTTGATGGTTGCGGTAGGCACCTGACCCTCAGCGGGCGTGATGGCGATCTCAACCTCGTCGTCCTCGCTCAGGGTTGCACCAGAGGTCACAGCGTTGCCATCATGAGTGACGGTTGCACTTCCACTACCGCTCGTTGCAATAGTCAGCGCATAACCGCTCTGCTGGTTCTGATTGCCCTGCTGGCCACTCTGCGAGCCGTTCTGCGAGTCGCCGTTACTGCTCTGACTGCCGTTCTGCTCGTTGTTCTCGGTGTTCTGAGTGTTTTCAGCGTTCTGGCCGTTGTCGTCGCCCTGAGGATCCTCAACGGTACCGGGATCGGCACTGGTCACACGCTTCACCACTTCGCCATTACGGTCGTAGCAGGTAATCTGGATGGCAGTGTTGGCCAGCTCATCCTTCAACGCCACGGTCGGGGTGAAAATGATGCGACGGGTACGGATGAGCGATGTCTTTACATCGTTGACATCCGCCACAGCCTTCGCCGACAGACCGAAACGCATGTTACCCAGTCCGGGCAGCGCCACAGAGTGGCCTTCCGTAGCCCAGGCCTTAATCACTTCGCCGGCCCCTTTCCAGCAGGCCTGCATCACTCCTTCGCTCACGCCTGAGCGGATGGCAGCTTCCTTGATGACCTTCTCTGAGTCGAGTGTCGAGTACAGATCAGGCACCATCACATAACGGTACACTTCAGGACCGTCTTTGGAGAACTTCAACTTCTTCTCCTTTGCTTTGATCTTTAATGCCATAGTTCTAAAAATATTTCATGGTATTAAACTATCGTGCAGCCAACTACTCCGGGTGGCCGCTTTCCCGCTTTTTATTATGCTACAAAGTTACAAATAATATCTGAATTATGCAACTTTTTGAGCAATTATTTTAGTGGAAAATGCAAAAGTTTTTAGTTAAAATATGCTATCATAAAAATGGGGCATAACGTGCTGTTATACCCCATTACTCTGTATTCATTCAAGTCCTAAACTCCAAGCACAATTGTCGGATCAATGCTCTTCCTCATAGTCAGCAACCAAATCCGAAATCAGGTCAAGCTCCAACAGATTCTTATCATCAGCGGGAGTATCATTATTGACTACCTTCAGCAGTTCGTTGATACGCTCGCAAGCCGCTTTATACTGTATTTTATTCTTAATCTGTACCATACTTATATACGCTTGGTGCAAAGATATATATTTATTTCGGCAAAACCAAATATTTTTGGTTTATTTTAATTTTTGAAGGCTTACCTCCGTTTTTTACGAAGCCATGCAACAGTTTTTTGAAAGCCATGTAAAAAGTGTTGGATGGCTTCGTATCAAAAATCTTAGGCTATGAATTTATTCGCTTAATAGCAGATCGCAGAGGTCTGTGTTATGCGGATATGATTCCAATTGCTCAGAGATATTATAGTCAATACCTGTTGTGAGTTGCATCTGCTGACACCACTTCTCATAACATCCACTGTCGGGGAATAGAGTCACACGACGACCACAGAGACATCTGACACGTTCTGGCGATAGTCCGCTACTGCCTGCTGTGGCAAGCCAAAGCTGTTCTGGCTGATAGGCCGCCATGACGAGTGCTGTCTTTTCACTCTCTACGAGACATACATGTGCGTCAGGACGTCGGCAGAGCAAATGCTCGCCAAAGAGACATTGATAGAGCTGCCAGTCGGGAGGCAGCAGTCCTACACGAATGAGAGGTATATGCGTCCATCCCTGAAAGCCTTCGCGATGACCGTCGAAGCGGTAGTGCATGATATGTCCGCCATGTACCTGCTGCTGACCATCTATTTGCCAGAAAATGACATCTCCTTTTTGTGTGGCACCAATGAAGTAGTCGTTATAAATGCGGCAGATCTGTTCTGGGGAGAGACTGAGCTTGCTAGCGATAGTGGTAGAGAACCATTGCCAGAAAATGCTATGCGGAGAATGACTGCGCGAGACATACTCTACGGGTAACGGCTGAAACGGAGGAAGAGGTTTGGGAGCACAGTGACTGCTCGCAGAAGTCCTTGGCTCCATAGCCCACTGGTTATCATGATAATACTCGGATGGTTTGTAGTGGTAACCGCAGGAGTGCTGATGGTCGCACTTGCCCACATCGTCGGCCACATAGCGATGGCCGTTGTAAGTATCCACATAGCGTACGAAACATTTCTTCTTGCCGCAATGAGGGCAGGTGAACTTCTGCTGACGACGTCCCGTCAGCTTGCGGGTCTCTAATTGGTAACGATAATCTGAGTTCATAATCATTTCTGTTTTTTTTGTTTAAATAAGTGTTGTGGGCGATTCTCGTTCGTTGTTGGAGCCGCTATATATATACGCGGCTCCGACAACAAACAAAAATCTTATCGCGAGAGTCAGAAGGGAAGGGCAAATTCCTCGGAAGCTTGGATCAATCCATTGCTATCCTCGAAGATTGCTTTTTCTTTCAACCATTCTGAAATGTACGAAGCCACAGTAGGACGCTTACGGTCGAGAGCTTTCACAAGGATTTCCGTCAACTGCTTACGGCTGACTGCACCGCCTTTGTCGCGTAGGATGGTCAGACACTTTTGGAGACGTTCCTGCTTCTCCTTCTCAATGGCTTCTTGGCGTTTCTGCTGCTGTTCAGCCTTACGCTGCTCGAGTTGAAGTTTGCGTTGTTCGGTGGCATCGACGATACGACCGTCTTCGGCAAACATGATACTCCACTCGGTCGGCTCCTCATGGCGTGACTCAGAGCACGAAACGGTGATGACATTACTGCCGCGCTCCTTTTTGCACTCCAACACGGTGGCCGCCTTCTGAGCCAGCATTGTGCCCAAGTGTCCGCGCATCTGGTGGTCCTCATCAGCCTTGTTCGTATGAAGAACGCAGACGATGGCACAATTCTGTTCGTCACAGAGTTTAAGCAAATCTTTTATGAGTTCCTTAGACTCAGACTCGTCGTTGAACGAGGCAACAAATTCTACGATGCCGTCGATGAACACTACATCAGGCTTCTCGTCCTCTAATGCCTGATGCAGTAACGGCAATAGATCATCACGGTCGACACGACGCAGTGATTGGAGTACTACCTGAGAGTCGATTACTTCTGGATCGAGTTCCGTCAAGGCAGCCACATCTTCAAGAATACCCTTTGTATCCTTTCGATTCTGCTCCGTGTCGAAGAATAAGATACGTGGTTTCTCCATCAGTGACTTCACACGGAACATCACACCCACGAGTAGTGCTGCAATGAACACCTTCAGTGTGGTGGTCTTACCCGCTTTTGCCTTTGCCTTGACAGCATGGATGTCGCGACGGGCAAAGAAGCCTGTACCATCTACTTCCAATGCGTACTCCAAGTCCGGCACTTCCGTATCAGTACGGATGCGTGTGTCGCCAAGAATCTTTCTTAAGCGCTCACGTTTCTGCTCTTCGGCAGTCGGTTGGTTGACAGCCTCACCCACAATGTCATTCACCGTCTGGGCTTGGTTGTTTACTGGTCCAGTCAGCTGTTCAGGCTGCTGAACGTTCTTTAACTCTTTCTTAATATCCTCAGACATAGTCGTAAGAATTAAGATGAGCGTCCTCGCACTACCAGCCATCAAGCGGACGATGCTCATTTACCGTAGCTGGCGGGCACCCGTGCTCAGGTGTCGTCCCTCATACATATGTATGTGAGAACCGCCCACTCGATGCGTATTTCTCATATTACGACAACGAGTTAAAAACGTCGGGAGTAGGCTGCTCTCGACGTGCAAAATTAGAGGGTTTTTCAGAATTGTAAGTTATAAAAGATAAAAGGTTATCCCTTTCTATGGGTAACTTTTTCCTTATAAGGGGTAACCTCTGGGGGTAACTCGCCGCGGTTCATAATAGTGGCATAAAGTTCTGGAGATAGATCTTTGAAAAGTGCCGCTAAACAATCCCTTTCATCATTATCACATGGCGTGCTCAGATAGGCTGCTATTTTTGCCTCGCCCCAACCAAAGATTTTATGGAGCACCGGAGCAAGTTCTTTCTTTTTGTTCGTGTAGTTAAAACCGAGAATATTTGCAAGTGACAAGCCAAACAAAGCAGTCTGTGCCTGATTGATTCCAAGAGAAATCCCTTTCTCTCGATTTCGTACCATATCAATCTGCCCCTTGAGTTCCTCGTTCTCTTGTTTCAATTTGTTGATATGTGTATTCTTTTGTTCTATGGTTACTTTTAATTGCTTGATTTCTTGAACTGCTGAACATGATTGTGAAGTCGAGGGGGCCTTTTTAGATTTTTTCTCTTTACGACTTTCTATGTCGCTCAACATATTATTCACCATCTCGTCGGTGTGTTTCACCAACCAGTGGTTTTGAAAGGCAGAAGCTTTTAGGCAAGATTCGTACTGCAGTATTTTGTAAAACACATTAGAAGCATGTTGCCATTCTTGTTCTTCTAATCCTAAGCGGGTTAGCACATGACAATAGATATAACAGCCCCACAAAATACTCATAACAAGTTCATAAGTTGCCCACATGATGGACATACCGCGTTCCCCCTTTTTGTTTGTGAACTCGCTAATATCATTATCATGGGTCTTCCATCCATTTCCTTTGCCTCGCTTCATATCATGGATGAACTCTTTGACTGTTGCCTCACCAAGTTCTGATCTGGCGTGAGACACTAACAGAAGAATTACATTCACCAACTGATACAATTTAATTACTCCATCAATATTGTAATACTGTTCTCGCGGTCCGTCAGCTTCATCGGAATAAAGCCACATAAGTGTCTTGGCAAGCGAACGTAGGTGGGGGAAATTGGCTTCCTTATTGTTCCACGAGTTATTGTCATCAAAGTAAAGACGAATATTTAGCATAATATTTTTTATTTACTGGCTCTGGGTGAAAGACTATGATAAGTATCGTAACCACCTGTACCAGATTTGAAGATAATGGTGTCGATGAAATAGAGATGCCCGTCCTCACCTTTCAAAACGTTGTTGGGAACGGCATCGAAGATATCGTAGTCACTGTTGGTGAAATAGCCTTCATCCTGTTCTTTATGGAATCCCAGTTGTTCCATTTCTTCATCAATTTCTGCCTGAGTTGCCTCACGCTGGGATAAGATGAATGGCTGACGAAGAACTGCACAAGTCTTTCCGTCACGGTTTTCGGCAAAACCTATGAGAATGTATTCACAATCTGGGAATAGCTCATTATGAACTGAAATGCGTTCAAAGAAAGGGAAAAGGTTATCATCTGAATATCTGAAATCATTCAGTTTATATACAAACCTACTATCCAATGAAGCATAGACTTCATTCTCTGAACCGCGGTCGGAATATGTGCCAAGTGTATCTTTGTCGATCCAACAGCCATGTTGGATAGCCCAGTCTTTTAGTCTTGCAATTTGGACTCCCTTGCAAGACGTTGTTCCCGCAAGCGCTTGAATTGACTCAAGCACGCTTCGTGCGAAATCGGATGCTGCTGCCAATAGGCCACCGACTTCATTTTCTCGATTGTCACCTTGTGATGGTATTTGTTGAGTGTTGTCATTGCTCATCCTTTCATTTCTAATTTGCTGCAAAGATAGGTGTTTTTCGCCTATCTTCCAAATAATTATCCATTTATTTTAAGTTTTTCGTCAAAAAGGGATTTACTTTCCAAAGTTTTTTGTATCTTTGCCCTCGAACACCGGCTGATTGTCCTAATGGGACAGAAAGCTGTCAAGCTCTACTATATTTCATTCTGGCTTCAGCGGAAGCCCGCCGGTGCGACTTTTGTTGGAATATTAACAAGCGTTTGCTGTTATTCGGAATTGCTCTAAGAATCTACCAAATTCAAAAAGAAACCGAAACCGAATGAATAAGTCGCAAACGTCTGTGCGATATGCATGGGCGTGACTTATCTGGTTTTGGTAGGCTTTGGTAGAGCCTTTAGAGCATGGATTGGAATACCGTCCATGTTTTTTATGCTCTACAGCCTGCCTCCGAAGATAAGCAATACGCACAATGCATAGCGTATGGCTAATAACACTAATCTTGGTGCAGCAAAAGCGGCTAAGAATGATGAGTTCTATACCCAATATGCTGACATCCAGAAAGAAATTAATGCCTATCTGGACTATAATCCAGACACTTTTCGTAATAAGACGGTTCTGCTTCCGTGCGACGATCCTGAGTGGAGCAACTTTACCAGATTCTTTGCTCAGAATTTCGAGAGATTAGGGCTCAAACGTCTTATAAGTACATCGTATGCCGTAGAGAGTAAGAAGTACAAATATTACGAACCATCACTTTTTGAAACGGAGAGTCCAAAGTTTGACGCTGACAAGACACGTGTTAAAGGGAAAATCTTCGAACTGACTTATGACATCAATCAGAATGGGCGTATCGATATCGATGATCTGGAGTGGCATTATATGGAAGGTGATGGCGATTTCCGAAGCAAAGAGGTATGTAAATTGAGGGATGAAGCTGACATCATTGTTACAAATCCTCCGTTCTCGCTGTTCAGAGAATTTGTAGCTTGGATATTTGAAGCCAATAAGCAATGTCTCATAATAGGGAATCAAGGCGGAGTTGGATATAAGGAAGTCTTTCCACTCATTAAAGAGAATAGGCTTTGGTTAGGAAATGGCTTTAATGCAGGCAATGCCTATTTTGGTCTTCCAAAGGAACTTGTACGCGACTACGCTTCAGGTGTTTTTGATGAGAAAACAGGTCTGGTGAAATTCCGTAACTGTTGTTGGCTGACAAATCTTGAACATGGTAGGCGACATGAACCATTAAAACTCATGTCTATGAAAGATAATATGCGTTATGGCAAGCATAAAGATATATGCGAAGTAGGATATTACCATTACGAAAATTATGATGCGATAGATGTACCTTACACAGATGCAATACCTAATGATTATAATGGTGATATGGGAGTACCTATCACTTTTCTAAATAAATATTGTCCAGAGCAATTTGAAATCATTGGTCATGCTCACGGTGATGCAGGCGTTGCTCTTGGTCTTAAACCTTATGATAGGAATTTGAAGAAGATAAATAAAGGGCTTCGCGATGGCGACCTGTATTATTTCGATAAAAACGGAATGCCTATTATCCCTTATTCACGAATATTAATCCGCAAAAAACGATAACATATATGAAACCGACACTCATGACCGAATGGACCATTGGCGACATCTGCAAGGGGTTCCAGTATAACGAATACGAAGGTAAAGGGCTTTATGGACTATCCGGACGATTGACCATTCAACCGGAATATCAGCGCCATTACCTTTATGCTGAGAATGGCGGCAAGAAAGAGGTTGATGTGATCCAGTCCGTTTTGAATGGTTATCCTTTAGGGCTTATCTATTTCTCAAAGGTAGGTGAAGATAAGTATGAGGTACTTGACGGTCAGCAGCGCATCACCTCATTAGGGCGTTTTCTTACGGAGAAATTCGCATGGATTGACAGCGACGGTCGCCCCTGGTACTTCACAGCAATGAACCATGACGAGCAAGAAAAGATTCTGAATACCAAGCTACTTATATATGTATGTGAAGGTACGGAGAAAGAAATCAAAGACTGGTTCCGCACCATCAACATTCTTGGCATACCGCTCAATGCTCAAGAGATACTCAACTCGGTGTATTCCGGTCCATTTGTCACAAAGGCTAAGGAGGAGTTCTCTAATTCAAACAACACCAACATCAACAAATGGAGCCATTTCGTTCCCGGCACAGCAAAACGTCAGGATTATCTGGCTGCTGCGCTCGAATGGGTAAGCAAAGGGGATGTGGAGAATTATATGGCCATACATCGCTACGATGATAACATCAATGAGCTCAAGGCTTATTTCACTTCGGTAATCGACTGGGTAACGTCGGTATTTGATTTTGCTCCTGAGAAAGAGATGTGTGGCATAAAGTGGGGTGAACTTTATGAGCGTTTCCACAAGATTGCCTATGACCCTGCAGAGGTGGCCGATAAAGTTAAGGAGTTGTATGAGAGCTTCTATGTAAAAGACAAGAAGGGCATCTACGAATATATTCTTGACGGTTGCCAGAACACAAGGCTGTTGAACGTGCGTGTGTTTGATGAACCTACGAAGAAGGCTGTGTATGCGCAACAGACGGCTGAAGCCAAGGATAAAGGCGAGTCTAACTGTCCGTTATGTGCCATCGGTCACGATTCCAACCACACCAAGATTTGGGATCTCAAGGATATGGATGCTGATCATGTAACCGCCTGGAGCAAGGGTGGGGCAACAGATATCGAGAATTGCCAAATGCTTTGCAAGACTCATAATAGAGCGAAAGGAAATAGATAAAGGAATAACGATATGAAAACAAAAGCACCATCTTATCTAACGTCTGCCAAGACGATGTATGCAGCATTGACTATTCTGAAGAAGAACGGAGGAAGTATGCCCATCAGAGTTTTGATGCGCGAGATAGAAAAAACGGTGGATCTGACTGATTGGGAGAAAGAGATATTAGAAAACACAGGCAATATCCGCTGGCAGAGCAATATGCACTTTACGTCTGTGGATTATGTACGAGCCGGATTCCTCATTAAGAAGAAGGGTACATGGACGATTACACCCGAAGGTGAGGAAGCCCTAAAACTTGGACCCGAAAAACTGCGCGACTTGGCATGGGAGCGTTACAATGCATGGTATCGTTCGAAAGAGCCTGCAGGTCAGGAAAAGCCAGAGGTGCGTACAGAAGAAGAAAACGATCCTGCCAAGGAAACGATGATAGAACTGGAGACGCTGGAGGAAAGAGCTGCCAATGGCATCCGTGAGTATCTGAAGAGCAAGAACCCGTATGAGTTTCAGGATCTCGTAGCAGCATTGTTGAAAGCGATGGGTTATTACATTCAGTCGGTTGCGCCTCGTGGCAAAGATGGTGGTATTGACATTGTGGCTTACGTAGATCCCTTAGGTGCTCAGACACCTCGAATCAAAGTACAGGTAAAGCATAAACCAGACACAGCCACAGGGGCTGCTGATGTGCGTGCTCTTCTTGGTATCTTGAAAGCCGGTGACATTGCACTCTTTGTTACATCCGGTTCTTATTCTGCTGATGCCAAACATGCAGCATCAGGCGGTGACAAGTTTATCCGTCTGATAGATGGTGATGAGTTCATCGATATGTGGCAGGAGTATTACGATAAGATGTCGGACGATGACAAGAACATGCTGCCGCTGAAGCGGATATCATTCTTGGGTAATAACGAGTGATATTGCATTTTATAACGGAGGGACGGTTCTCCTGTTATAACAAAAGAACCGTCCCTCCGTTACACCTGAAAAAGTATTTTGAGGTAAATCCTGATGCTGTTGAAGTATTAATATTTAAAGGTCATAAGTTCTTTTCTGTTGAACGAACTCTCACTCTCAGTATTCAGTACCATAAAATATTTCGTAAAAGATATGAAAAATAAAAGTCACCCAAAGGTGACTTTTAAATGGAGTAGTGTCGATCAAGGCTTGCTCCCCGCACTCAGCGGCGTAGTCAAAACATACATTTTGACGCTGCAAAGATAGGCATTTTTCGCTTATCTTCCAAATAGTTTTCCATTTATTTTCAGTTTTTTCTCCAGAAACATTTCTTTCCAAAGGATTTTGAGTATTTGAACATAGTTAGGTCACGCTGGGGTAAGGATTCCTCGTGACTGCCTCAAATTATCCAGACCTCATTTTGACACGAGGCTCGTGTAACATAAGAACCGTCCCGCTGTTACATGGAACATATACCACAGTTCGGCAGAATGGAAGGCCTTTTTCTTCAGGTTGTTCATTTGATGAAATGTGGATAGTCCGGCTCTCCAAGAGCAGGATTGTATGTGAAGCCTTCGTAGCTGAACGTATTCAGGTGCTCTGGGATAGCAATGCGGTTCTCGATGATGAATCGCGTCATGGCACCTCTGCATGTCTTGGCCC
>CAMKRS010000017.1 GCA_946415245.1 uncultured Prevotella sp.
GCATCGAGGCCTTCCTGCCTGGTTCACAGATTGACGTTCACCCCATACGCGACTATGATCAGTTCGTGGGTAAGACGATGGAATTCAAGATCGTGAAGATCAATCAGGAGTTCCGCAACGTTGTCGTTTCTCACAAGGCTCTCATCGAGCAGGAGCTTGAGGCTCAGAAGAAGGAAATCATCGGTAAGCTGGAGAAGGGTCAGATTCTCGAGGGAACTGTCAAGAATATCACCTCTTACGGTGTATTCGTTGACCTCGGTGGTGTTGACGGACTCATCCACATCACAGACCTTTCTTGGGGCCGCGTAGACGATCCTCACAAGGTGGTAGAGCTCGACCAGAAGATCAATGTCGTGATCCTCGACTTCGACGACGAGAAGAAGCGTATCGCCCTCGGTCTGAAGCAGCTCACTCCGCATCCTTGGGATGCTCTCGATGCTGAACTCAAAGTGGGCGACCACGTGAAGGGTAAGGTTGTTGTTCTCGCTGACTACGGTGCATTCGTTGAGATCCAGCCCGGTGTTGAGGGTCTGATCCACGTTTCTGAGATGTCTTGGAGCCAGCATCTCCGTTCTGCTCAGGAGTTCCTGAAGGTAGGCGAAGAGGTAGAGGCTGTCATCCTGACTCTCGACCGCGACGAGCGCAAGATGTCTCTGGGTATCAAGCAGCTCCGCGAGGATCCCTGGGAGGCTATCGAGACCAAGTATCCTGTTGGCAGCAAGCACACCGCCAAGGTTCGCAACTTCACCAACTTCGGTGTATTTGTAGAGCTCGAGGAGGGTGTTGACGGTCTGATCCACATCAGCGACCTCTCTTGGACCAAGAAGGTAAAACATCCTTCAGAGTTCACCCAGGTAGGTGCTGAGATCGAGGTGATCGTTCTCGACATCGACAAGGAGAACCGTCGTCTGTCTCTCGGCCACAAGCAGCTCGAGGATAATCCTTGGGATGTGTTCGAGGCTAAGTACACCGTTGGTTCTATCCACGAGGGTAAGATCGTCGAACTCCTCGAGAAGGGTGCCGTTGTACAGCTCGACGAGGATGTTGAGGGCTTTGCTACTCCGAAGCACCTGCAGAAGGAGGATGGCTCTCAGGCTCAGGCTGGTGAGACTCTCGAGTTCAAGGTGATCGAGTTCAACAAGGACAGCAAGCGCATCATCCTTTCTCACAGCCGTACCTTCGAGGATCCCGCTCGTGAGGAGAAGAAGGCAGCCGCGAAGAAGGCTCCTCGTGCTAAGAAGGAAGAGACGCCAAAGGTTGAGAACGTTGCAGCAAGCACCACACTCGGTGACCTCGACGTACTCGCACAGCTGAAGGCTCAGATGGAGAAGAAGGGTGGTGAGTAATCCCCTTCTTTCCTTCATACCATAAAAAGAGGTCAGGATGATTCCTGGCCTCTTTTGTTTGTATCATATATCATATTTGCTTTTGCGCTTCTGGGATTTTCTCGGCTGACTTGGATGGAAACCCATGTGCGGCGATTTAACGCCCATATACCCCTGATGTCGCTGACGAATCTTCGCCACATAATCCACTGTCTCAGAACCACGCATATAACCGTGCTTGACGATCGGATCATTATAATACTGGGGAGAAGCCAACTTCAAGACATATTCCGACACATCGCGCCAGAGATGAGGATTCTTGCCATCACGCTTGGCCAAAGCCATCGCATCGCGGATATGATGAAGACCACCGTTATAGCTTGCCAATACAAAATTTGTACGTTCCACACGGTTACGGATATCCGACAGCTTTCCTTCCAACTGTCCCAGATACTTCGCTGCAGCAGCGATGTTCTGCTCGGGATCATACATCTTGTCACGAGGCAATCCCAGAAGATCTGCCGTTGCTGGCATAATCTGCATCAAACCCTTGGCGCCAGCAAAGGATACGGCTTTGGGGTCAAAGGTCGACTCCTGATAGCATTGCGCAGCCATCAGGCGCCAGTCCCAACGGATAGTCTGAGAATACTGCTGGAAATAATGATCGTAATGAGAGATGATACCACCATTCTTATCCAACATTGGTGCAAACACCCTGCGCTTGACACGCTGAATGGTCAGCTGACGCGTCTCCTCTTTCTGAACCTCAGCCACCATTTCCGGCTTAAACCACGCTTTCAGTTCTTCCGCCAACACAGGCTTCGAAGCCTTTGCCTCCAAATGTCCAGGTGTAGGCCAAGCCACGATATCTACTTCGTTCTCAGCCAGTTGCTTCACAAGTTCTAAAGAATCCCTGCATACCTCCACACGCACTTTCACACCCAACTTATCAGCCAGTTTCTGCACCAACAGATACTGTGTTCCAAGGGATTTTCCATGATAGTCGTAGTAGGTCTGCGGACCACTGATCGTAGCCAGAATAAGTTCCCCACCCTGCTGAATCTCATGAAGATCGAAACCTTCTGTCACCTCCACAGAATCCAGCACTTCACCCCAAGGTGTGACGATAGGCTCCTGTTTCTTTTCGCCACAGGAGACCAGCAGCATAGCTGCAAGCATGGGGGTTAATCGAACTATTCTACGTTTCAAATCGTTGCAAAGGTACTAAATTTAATTGATTTTTTACTTTTTTACCTTTTTACTTTTTTACCTTTTTACTTTTTTTTGTACCTTTGCACCCGAATTAAGAGTAATTAGACTTTAACGTAGGTATGTTAAGAATCGCAGTACAGTCAAAAGGCCGTCTTTTCGAAGATACGATGAATCTGCTCGCTGAGGCGGACATCAAGGTCAGTGCCAGCAAGCGCACACTATTGGTGCAGTCGAATAATTTCCCCTTGGAGGTGCTTTACCTCCGCGACGACGATATTCCCCAAAGCGTGGCATCAGGTGTCGCAGATATCGGCATCGTAGGAGAGAATGAATTCGTTGAGCGTGGTGAAGATGCAGATATCATCTCCCGCTTAGGTTTCTCCAAGTGCCGTTTGTCGCTGGCCATCCCCAAAGAGATCGACTATCAGGGCCCCCAGTGGTTCAATGGCAAGAAGATTGCTACCAGTTACCCGCATATACTGAAGATGTTCCTCGACGAGAAGGGCATCCAGGCAGAGATACACGTCATCACAGGTAGTGTGGAGATCAGCCCGGGCATCGGTCTGGCTGATGGCATCTTCGATATCGTCAGCAGTGGTTCTACCCTCGTAAGCAATAACCTGCGTGAAGTAGAGATCGTGATGCAGAGCGAGGCCCTGCTCATCGGCAACAAGCAGCTCTCACAGGAGAAGCGCGACATCCTCGAGCAGATGCTCTTCCGCTTCAAGGCTGTGAAAGATGCCGAGGATAAGAAGTATGTCCGCATGAATGCCCCTAAGGCTCGTCTTCAGGAGATCATCGACGTGCTGCCTGGCTTGAAGAGTCCTACCATCATTCCTCTGGCTGATGAAGAGTGGTGTTCCGTTCACACTGTATTAGACCAGAAACAGTTCTGGGATATCATCGGTAAACTGAAGGAGATGGGCGCACAAGGCATCTTGGTCACACCAATTGAAAAAATGATTCTATGAACATCATCCGATATCCTGAAAAAAGCGAATGGCAGAAGATTGTGGAGCGTCCACACCTGGATGTGTCACAATTAAATGAAACCGTAGCCTCTGTCTTGGCAGATGTCAAGCAGCGAGGCGACGAAGCAGTAAAAGGCTATGAACTGAAATTCGACCATGTAGACCTCCCTTCTCTCGAAGTGACCAAAGACGAGATCGCTGAAGCAGAGAAGCTGGTGACGAAAGAACTGAGGGAGGCTATCCAACTGGCTCACGCCAACATCAAGACCTTCCACGAGTCACAGCGTTTCCGTTCTAAGAAGGTGGAGACGCTGCCTGGTGTCACCTGTTGGCAGAAGAGCGTCCCCATTGAGAAGGTAGGCCTCTATATCCCTGGCGGCACTGCCCCACTCTTCTCTACCGTCCTGATGCTGGCCACACCTGCCAAGATTGCTGGCTGTAAGGAGATTGTACTCTGCACTCCTCCGAACCGTGAGGGCAAGGTGAATCCCGCCATTCTGGTAGCAGCGCAGATAGCCGGTGTGAGCAAGATCTTCAAGGCCGGTGGTGTTCAGGCCATCGGCGCAATGGCATACGGCACAGAGACCGTTCCCAAGGTCTATAAGATCTTCGGCCCAGGCAACCAGTATGTGATGGCTGCCAAACAGCAGGTCAGCATCCACGATGTGGGTATCGACATGCCAGCGGGTCCTTCGGAAGTCTGTGTGATTGCCGATAACACTGCCAATGCAGAGTTTGTGGCTGCCGACCTGTTGTCACAGGCAGAACACGGTGCCGACTCCCAGGTATTCCTTATCACCACCTCCAACAAGTTTATCGACGAGGTGCAGAAGGAACTGGGCAAGCAACTGGAGGCCCTTCCCCGTAAGGAGATTGCGCAGAAGGCACTTGAAAACAGTATGATCGTACTCGTGATAGATATGCACGAGGCCATTGAACTATCGAACACCTATGCCCCCGAGCATTTGGTCATTCAGACGGAGAATTACGAGGATGTGGCAGCGAAGGTCGTCAATGCCGGTAGCGTATTCTTGGGCAAATATGCCTGTGAGAGTGCTGGCGACTATGCCAGCGGTACCAATCACACCCTGCCCACACATGGTTACGCTACCACTTATAACGGCGTCAACCTCGACAGTTATTGTCGCAAGGTCACCTTCCAGCATCTCACGGAAGAAGGTGTGCGTCAGATCGGTCATGCAGTAGAACTCATGGCAGAGGCCGAGCAGCTCGATGCCCACAAGAACGCCATGACAGTTCGCATCAATAGCTTGAAGAAATAAGATCAGATTACTCAGAATATTCAGATTACTCCGATGAAGCCCTTAGAAGAACTTACCAGAAAGAATATCTGGAATCTGGCCCCTTATAGCAGCGCCCGCAATGAATATGCAGGTCGCGAGGCCCGTGTGTTTCTCGATGCCAATGAGAATCCCTACAACAACCCCTACAACCGTTATCCTGATCCACTGCAGCTCGAACTGAAGGCAGCTATCTCGAAGGTCAAGGGTGTGCCCGCAGCCAACATTTTCTTGGGCAATGGCAGCGACGAGGCCATCGACCTGCCCTACCGTTGTTTCTGCGAACCAGGCATCGATAATGTCGTCGCCATCGAGCCCACCTACGGCATGTATAAGGTCTGCGCGAATATCAACAATACCGAATATCGTCCTGTGTTATTGGACGAGAACTACCAGATTACCGCCGAAAGACTGTTGGCGGCCACCGATGCGCACACAAAACTCATCTGGCTCTGTTCGCCCAACAATCCCACAGGCAACACGCTCCAGCGCGAGGAGATTGTCAAGGTCATCGAGACGTTCGAGGGTCTGGTGATCGTCGACGAGGCCTATAGTGATTTCTCTTCGCAAAAGCCCCTGCGCCATGAGATTGCCAAATATCCCAACCTCATCGTACTCAACACGATGTCAAAGGCGTGGGGCTGTGCCGCCATCCGTCTGGGAATGGCCTTTGCCTCAGAAGAGATCATCGACATCTTCAACAAGGTGAAGTATCCCTATAATGTCAACCAACTGACACAGCAGCAGGCCCTTCAGGCACTGAAAGATCCCTTCGAGGTCGACAAATGGGTCAAGATCCTCCTCGAGGAACGCTCCCGTATGATCGACGCCTTCCAACTATTGCCCATCTGCGTGAAGGTGTATCCCACCGAGGCCAATTTCTTCCTCGCCCAGATGACCGATGCCACCAAGATCTACAACTATCTGGTGGACAAAGGCATCATCGTGCGCAACCGTCATCGCATACAACTCTGTCAGAACTGTCTGCGTGTCACCATCGGTACGAAGACAGAAAACGGAGAACTGATAGCAGCTCTCCGACAGTATCAATAAAAGAAAAGCCCTCACAATTGTGGGGGCTTTCTCTTTCTCATCTCTATTTCGCTTTCTTCGCCAGTTTCTCTGCTTTCAGCTGAGCCTTTGTGGCATTAGCTGCAGCCTTCTGAGCCTTAGCCTGAAGCTTCAGGTCGCCAGGATTCTGGGCAGCCTTCTCAGCAGCCTTCTGAGCCTTATCAGCGGCTTTCTCTGCAGACTTCGCTGCATTGTTGGCCTTCTTTACAGCATTTTCGCGCTTCTGTCTTTCTTTCTCCTTCTTCTTGGCTTCCTTTTCCTTCTTCTCAATAGCCTTCTGCTGCTTCTTAGCTTCCTTTTCAGCAGCCTTCTGTGCCTTGATAGCCTCCTGCTGAGCCTGAGCGGCAGCAGCTGCGGCAGCGGGATCAGTAATCACGTCTTGTGCATGAGCGGTGTAAACACCTGCGGTGATGGCCAGTGCCATCGTCAAAATGAACTTTTTCATAATCTTGTCTTTTTAATAAATGAATAATGTTTATTTTACGTTCAACTTAATGGTCCTTCCGTTCTTCAGTCTGATAATCTGAATGCCCTTATAGGTGCTGTCCACGGGATTGCCCTTCATGTCATAACGACCCTGAACCTCCGATTCATCCACCGTCACACGCTGTATACTGGTGGTTTCCTTCTGAACCGCCGTCTCCAGCGTATCAGCCTGATTATCCACGCTATTGACATTATCAATCAAGACATTGATGTTATCAATCACCTTCCCGTAGTTTTCTACATACAGATTATAGGCATCCACACCGTCTGACTTCAAGGTGTTCGAAGCCTTGGTGACGGAGGCTGTCAGACTCTCCACATCAGCAATGGCAGTAGCCGAAGCCAGACTGTTCTGCAACTGACTCATGGTTTCCTTCACCGTTTCAATCACCGCAGCATACTGCTGCATCTCGGTGTCCAGCACGCCGATCTGGTCAGCTATCTGCTGACGCTGTTTCTCCAGTATGGCGATGTTATCAGCCAGTTTCTTCAGGCCCTCCTGCAGCTTGGCTATCGGGTCATCCTCAGCACGGGTCTGCTTGGCGATGAGTTCGTCGAGCATCTTCTCGATGTCAGTATACTGGGTCTTCAGCTTAGCAATCACTTCTTCCAACTCCTTCAACTTCGCCTTCAGGTCCTCCTGGGCATTCGCCAGCTTGTCATAACTTGCCTGATGGTCCTTGATGAGCGCATCCAGTTGGTCAATGGCACTCTGACATTCCCCCTTCGCCTTGGCCAGTTTCTCGGCCTGCTGCTTCTCAAATTCCTCCTGTCCGCCAGCAATGGCCTTGTCTACCTCCGTCTCCAGCGCTGCCAGATCCTTACTGGTGCTTTCCAGCGAGAGTTTATCAAGATCTTCCTTGATCGCAGCCAAGTCTTTCTCCACATCTGTGGCAGGGCTGGCAGCTTTCTCCAGTGTCTCTATCGACTGATAGGTGGCCTTCACAGCTGTCAGATCATCATCGATGGTGAGTGCAGTCACTTTGTCCTTCTGGGTAGTGATTTCATCTTTCAGTTTCAGGAGGACCGCCTCTGTATCGTTAACGTCCTTCTCGACCACATCCAGACGATCCTGATGCGTCTTCAAGGCGGCAGCATAGTCTTCCTTCGCCTTTGCGAGAGCGTCAAGCTGCGTCTGGAACGAGGCCTTCTGCTCAGCAGTGAGCATATCGCTCTTCAGACTCTCCTTGATCTCGGTAACCTTCTTCTCCACAGGATCGATAGCCGCCTGAGCATCCTTGACAGCAGCTTCGAGATTGGCGATGGTCTTCTTATATTCGGCCAGAACATCCAGTTTGGTATTCACCAGTTTCGCTAGATTGTCGTAATTCTCCGTCAGTTCCTTCTTGGCCTCCGCCAATTCTTTCTCCTTGGCTTCCTTGTCCTTCGCATCATCTTCCGCCTTCTTGGCAGCAGCGATATCAGCCTCTACCTTGCTATCCATCGATGCCAGACTTGTCTCGATATCCGCCACAGAGAGGGCCAATGCCGTTGTTTCCAAGGTATTCACCTTGGTGGTTTCTGCCGATACGTTACAGTCGGTCTGCTGATCCTTGATGTCTGCTGCCTTGGTCTTCGAGGCATCCAGCGCGGCCTTCGTCGTGATGGACGCTACGGCAGCCGACTCGGTATTAACCGTTGCCAGCAGCGTGTTAAGTGTGGTGGCCAGCGCAGCGCTCTTGGTCTGGAGTGCCGCCAGATCCTTCTGTGCAGTGTCATATTCCGACTGCAACGTCTTCAGCCTGGCCTCAATCACCACCAAGTCTGTACTATACGATGACTGCTGCATAGCGGTCAGGTATTGACTGGTCAACTTATCCTTCAAAGTCTTGATTTTAGCAGCAGCCGCGTCAATGCCCGTTTTCTTCTCATCCAGCGTCTTGGCAATCGCATCCAACTTCGTATCGTTGGCCGTCAGCGCAGCAATCTTGTCGTTGATGGCGGTCTTCTGGTCGGCATAGAGTGCAGCCAACTCATCCAAATCAGCCTGCGTCACCTCCGGTGTCGGATCAGAACCCGGACCGTCACCCACATACATCGTCAACTTCATATCCGACGATACCACACCCGTAAGGAAATAGGTATCACTGCCGATATTCTGATGCCACTCCTCACTGCCCTGTTCTCTCGACACAGGCACAATCTTATAGGTTCCGGGGGTCTTGAACGAGATACCGAAATCACCATCCCAGTTGGGCAGATAGAAGCCAGTCTGGTCGGGATACGGGAAATAGTGTCCAGGACCGAAGTCCGTAAAGGTATTCGGATTCTGGTACAAGTATTCCAGGAACTCGCCATCCTTATAAATCATGTAATTATACTGAATATTATAAGCACGCGTCAGTTTGTTCACAAACTTGGCATGGAAATAAACCGGTCCAAATTGCGCATAGCCTGCTGGTATCGTATAGGTATTATCGCCATCAGGCAGTTTGATATACTCCGTTGTCAGCACCACGGTCTCCGTCACCTGATATGGGGTGACATCCGATGGAGAGATACCCACGATCACCGCCTGGTTGTCATTAAAGCCAGAACCTATCGATTTCGGGTCCATCGCACTGAGCAAGAAATTTCCGTCCTCAAAACCATCCCATCCCCAGTTCACAGTGTAATAACCTACACCGCCACTGACGGAATAACCATGCAGGATAAAGAAATGTCCGCCTGCCGAGGGCGACTGTCCTATAAGGATCACCGGACGACTGTTTGCGATCTCGTTATAGATCAGCATGTCCCAGTCGGCCTCCCCATACGTAGAGTGATACGCCTCCTGCACGCCGCTGCCATAACCAAAATAGCCCGTCAGTGCAGTCACAATCATATTGTCAAAGGCCGATGTGCCACCCGGATCCAGGTCGGCCTGCAGGGCATAGGCACAATACTTCATCAGCTTGGCCACCTCGTCATCAGAGCCCATGTTGCCCCAATTAAATGTTGTTGCTGGCAGAGCCTCACAGGCAATACCGTGCGTAGAGGTGGTATAGGCAGGAATGTCCGGACAACTGGAGGGAGCCCCATGATAATTCATGATCTGCGCCATTGCCGTTGCACCGCAACCCGTCACACACCGCTGTCCGTTATAGGTGGGCAATAGATTATTATAAGGTGCGTTCTGACCCCACGTTGTGGAGATCAGCGCCCCCACATCAGCATGCGTAGGCACATCGCCACGTGTCACCACTGCCTCAGGATGCTCCTGGACATATTTGATCTGCTCGGCATAGCCCTCCAGCCACGCAGCCATATTACACGGAATCTTGTCCACGTCAAAAGTGCCATGATTCGCATAACCCAGAATCGGTGCCGTACGGTCATCACCGCTCACGACCACATAACCCTGATCCTGTCCGGCATTAAACACATAGTAATAGTCGGGCACCTGTTGCATGCTGCGTCTGCGTGCCTTCGTCATCGCGGTCTCTGCTGCTGTCAGCGTACCGTGCTTGCCTTTCTGACTCATAAATTGCCGCGCCTTCTGGAGCGCCTGTTCACGGGAAATTTTTTCTGCCCAACCCGAGCTGGCCAGACAAACCATTGTTAGGATAAGTAGTAGTCTTTTCATATACTATAGTTGTTAATTTGTTACAAACATGCCACAAAGATACGAATAATATCTGTAACTTCCAAAGAAATCCTCAAAAAATATGAGCGCCCTGATCCTTACTTGCCCACGAATCCCTTGGCTTTCAGCCACTGCATCATCTGTGTGCTCCACGTCTCTGTGGTCGTCTCACCCGTTGGCGCCATCAGTTCGTAGGGACCGTTGCCGTCGCCATAGATATGCAGTTCCGCGTTGGCACCCGCCTTCTTCCATTCCATAAACAACGCCACGAGTCCCGCTGCCACATTCGGGTGGTCGGCACGTGTCATGATCAACAGTGGTGGTGCATCTTTCGTCACACTGACGGGCATCAGCGACGGTCCGAAATTGGTACACACAAAGTCAGGCCGTTCCACACTCTCTGCCGACATCGTCGCAGCAATCGCCACGCCCCCACCCGCCGAGAAGCCCAGGTAGCCTATCTTGTTCTTGCTGAGGTGCCACGCATCTGCATGCTCCCTCACCATCCGGATGGCGGCCTTCGCATCCTCCGCAGCCAGTCGAATGATACTGTCGCCGCTGGCATTGTGCATCGGGTTGGCATCAGCCTGCGGAAAGCGTTCGGGATGCGTCACATCCACCATCGGTGGCATCTGCATCCCCCTTGGCATCTGTCCTTTGTTCAGGTGATAGCGCAGTCCGATGGCGGCGATGCCCCGTTCATTCAGGTATTCAGCCATCTTCACCACGTCGCTCTCCCACGACAGCCATCGCATGGCACCGCCGGGACAGAGCACCACCGCACAACCGTTGGTCACCTCCTCCTTAGGCAAATACACCTCTATCATCGGTCTGCCCTGAGCGCCCATCGTCTCGTCGCCCGTTGGCAGAAAATACTGTTTTTGTGCCCCTGCCGTCAGCGGCATCAACATCATCGCGAGCAAAACTAATTGTTTCATACCGTTCATCTCTTTTTATTATAATAATGTGGCAAAGGTAGTAAAAACCGAGTAGAAAAACAAATAATTACCTATCATTAACAAAACAAAATATATTGTTTTACGATAATTTAATATCGTTTTCCATTGTCGTTTCAAAATTATTGTTTATCTTTGCACAGAAATTATTTATCGTTTAACAATAAAACATTATCAATTATGAGTAACAAGCTTAAAATTTACAGCACGTTGTTTGTCATCGCATTCATTGCTGTGGGATTTTCAAATTCATTCCTGTTTCGGTCAATGGGCTGGAGCCCGGCTCCTGACAACAAGATGGAGTTTGCAGAAATGCCTGCGGAGTATATGACCATCGATACGCTTGCGGATGGTGAAACCGTATCAACAGGGCATTCCTATTATTCCTATGAACTGAACGTTCACTCCTGGAGCAGACCCGACAATAAGGTGCTCCTCTCTACTGCCCAAGGTCAGACCTATATGGTAAACATGAAGAAGATAGAGATTGACATTCCCGCCTCGCGCGGAGGATTCCACTTCCCATATTATCTGCTCGGATCGTCTTTCATCTTCTGGATTATTGCCTTCGTATGGATCTTCTGGATGGTGTTCAAACTCATCGTCAAGATCCGCAGCGGAGAGATCTTTGTGAGCAAGGTGGCGAAGTATCTCGAGACCACTGGCTATCTGCTGTCCTTTGTCTATCTGTATGAACTGGTTGTCTCCTACATCATCACGCAGTATTTCATCGCCAATATCCATCTGGCCGACCATAGCATCATCTTCGTTAACGAGTGCAACAGCATGTACCTCCTCACGGGCTTGGCCCTCATGATCATCTCACAGATCATCCTCATGGGCAAGGATCTGAAGGAAGAGCAGGAACTCACCATTTAACCGCCAGAGCCCTATGAGTATCATTGTGAATGTAGACGTGATGATGGCCCGTCGCAAGATGTCATCACAAGAACTGGCCGAGCGTATCGGCATCACCCAGGCCAACCTCTCCATCCTCAAGACGGGCAAGGCCAAGGCCATCCGCTTCTCCACCCTCGAGGCCATCTGCAAAGCCCTCGACTGCCAACCCGGCGACATCCTCGAGTACAGGGAGTAACCCTACAAAGAATCCCTGCGCAGCCACCACAAAATTAAGTGGCACTTATTTTCAAATAAGCGCATTTCCCAAATGTAAAAAGAGGCTCCTGCTGAATGGCAAGAGCCTCTTTTGTATCACACACAACAAGACATCTTCTATTTGTTAGATTCTGCCTCCAGAAAGCGGAGCTCTGCCTCAAGCATCTCCAGTTTCGGCATACGACAGCCTGCCTCGCGGGCTATCTCTAAGGGACGGGTGTAGAGATAGTATATCTCCATGGGACGGTGGAAGTCGTAGTCGAGTCGCATGGACGGAGAATAGGGCGTCATGGCATCGGTGGTCTCAATCATCTTTTCGACAAACGATCCATCAAGGTTCTTCACCCCCAAGTGCTGGGCAGTACTGACCACTTCCATCATCTGTTCGCGAATCAATTGACGGGTTGCCTTGTTCTTCAACAGCAGGTCTGTCTGCGTGTGCAGCGCTACAGTCATACCGTTGAAAGGCATATTCCATACGGCCTTTTTCCATCGTGCCTCATGATATTCCACAAGCCCCGTCTCTATGTTGGCCTGACGGAACTCATCGACGACGGCCTGCATCAGCGCTTCGTCTCGGCATGAGTAGTTGGCCAGGTTGATGCTGCCATAACACTGGTGATTGACAAAACCGGGCTCTGTCTTGGCAGAACATATAAAGGCCAGTCCAGCAGCCAGTTGCACGTCGGGGAACATCTTCTGTACATCTTCCTCGACACCAATGCCGTTCTGGATGAGCACTACCAGCGTTTTCGAATGGAGCAATGGTGGCAGCAACGACTGCAATTTGCCGTTGTTGACAGATTTCAGACACACGAGCACCACGTCGCACTTCGGCATGTCCTCCGTATGCTGATAGGCATTGACATCATCCAGATGAAATGAGCCATCGCAGGAGTTTACCTGCAAGCCGTGCTGTTTCACATATTCATAGTCGCTGTGCAGCAGGAAATGTACCTCCTGACCTGCATGAGCCAGTTTAGCTCCATAATATCCACCAATGGCACCTGTGCCGATGATTCCGTATCTCATATTGATCACTATATTCTAAATGCGGCGGCAAAGTTACGCTATTTTTTTGTATTTCATCAAAAAAACCAAATAATTTTGGGATTTTGCTCGGTTTTTACTACCTTTGCAGTCCGTTTTCAAAAACAGACTTAACATGGCAGACCACTCGCTGAAACGACAACTGAAAGTTCTGACCATCCCGGTGTTTATCGAGATGGCGCTGGTGATGTTGTTGGGCGCGGTGGACACCGTGATGTTGAGCCGCTACAGCGACAACAGTGTGGCAGCGGTGGGACTGGACAACCAGCTGATATCGCTGGTGTTTCTGGTCTACCAGTTCTTCTCGATGGGTGCCGCCATCCTCTGCGCACAGTATATCGGCGCTGGTCTGAGAAAACGACTGGTTCAGGTGGTGGGAATGGCGCTGGTGGTGAATCTGATGGTGGGTCTGACGGTGAGTGCCCTACTCTACTTCTATGCCGAGCAGCTGTTGCTGCTGATGGGTCTGCGCCCCGAACTGATGGGCGACGGACTGGTATATCTGCGACTGACGGGTGCGCTGTCGTTCTTCCAAGCACTGGCGCTGACCTTCTCCGCCTCGCTGAGGAGTGCCGACAAGGTGGTGTATCCGATGGTGGTGACGGGCATCGTGAACGTGCTGAACATCGTGGGCAACTACGCGCTGATCTTCGGTCGCTGGGGTTGTCCGCAACTGGGTGTGGAGGGTGCTGCCATCGCCACTGCCGTGAGTCGTGGGGTGGCGATGGTGCTGTTGGCTGCCATCCACTTCAAGGTGCATATCCCGCGGTTCCCGCTCAGCTATTTCCGTCCGATGCCCTGGCAGGAGCTGAGGAACCTGCTCAAGATCGGCATCCCCGCCATGAGCGAGAACATCAGCTACTGTCTGTCGCAGGTGGTGATTACCTTCTTCATCAACCAGATCAGCAACGAGGCGCTGGCAGCGCGCACCTACTGTCATAACATGATCATGTTCGTGTATCTGTTCTGCCTCAGCATCACGCAAGGCGGTGACATCCTCGTGGGCCATCTGGTAGGTCAGCGGCGTCATCAGGCAGCCTACGTGTTGGGCAACTATTTCTTCCGCTGGTCGATGATCATCACCCTCACCGGTTCTGCCCTGCTGGCTATAGGCGGACGCAGCATCCTCGGTGCCTTTACCGACAATCAGGAGATTATCACCATGGGCGTGTGGGTGCTGGTGGTGGACTGGTTCCTAGAGATAGGCCGCACCTCGAACATCTTTGCAGGCAGCACGCTGAGGGCCACGGGTGACATTGTCTATCCCTTTGTCGTGGGCGTGATCTTCCAGTGGACCATCGCCGTGGGACTGAGTTATGTGATCGGCATTCCCCTGGGCTACGGACTGGTGGGCATGTGGATAGGGTTTGCCCTCGACGAGAACGTGAGGGGCGTGATCCTCGTAAGACGTTGGCGGTCGGGGAAATGGAAGTCGAAGGGATTCGTGAAAGAAGGCAGTTTTTAAAAAATCACGAATTCATTTGGACTTTTACACATTATTTATTATCTTTGCAAACGATAATACACTAAAACTACGTTATGACAAAGATGACTCTCCAACTGTTGACTGTTGCGGCACTGGCCGTATGGTCGCTCCCTGCCCAAGCGCAGAAGTATTCCACCAAGTTGCTTGAACACGAGGTCACGATTGACCATATCATCGAGGGCATGACCCTCGAGGAAAAGATCGACATGCTGCACGGCAAGAACATGTTCTCGTCGGCTGGCATCCCCCGTCTGAACATCGCTGATATGGAATATGCCGACGGCCCCTTCGGTATCCGTGAGGAGATGGAGCCCCACTCCTGGAACTCCCTCCACCTGACCACCGACTCCGCCACCTTCTTCCCTACGGGTTCGGCACTGGCTGCCACGTGGAGCACGGAATGGGCCTACGCCTACGGACGGGGCATGAGTCATGAGGCCCGGCTGCGTGGCAAGGACATGATACTGGGTCCTGCCATCAATATCCAACGCATCCCCACGGGCGGACGTACCTATGAATATCTGAGTGAAGACCCGATACTCAGCGGTCTGCTGGCGGTGGCCTACACCAAGGGCGCACAGGACGACGGAACGGCGGTGTGTCTGAAGCACTACGCCCTGAACAATCAGGAGGACTATCGTGGATTCGTGGACGTAAGGATTTCCGACCGCGCCATGCACGAGATCTACCTCCGTCCGTTTGAGATGGCGGTGCGCGAGGGCGATGCCTGGGGCGTGATGGCTGCCTATAACAAAGTAAACGGACGCTGGTGCTCAGAGAACGAACATCTGCAGACCACCGTGCTCAGGAAACAATGGGGATTCCCCGGCATGGTGATCAGCGACTGGGGCGGTGTACACTCCACCGTGGATGCCGTCACCTCGGGTATGAATGTAGAGATGCCCGGAAGCCGTTTTATGGGTCAGGCCCTGCTCGACTCGGTGAAGGCGGGAAAGGTGAGTGAGGCGGTAATCAACCAGCGCGTGAGGGAAATCCTCAGGGTGAGACTGACGGTGAAGCCCATCGCCAAGGAAGTGGCCAACAGTAAGCCTGTGGGCAATGACGAGGAGATGGCGACGGCACTGGAGGTGGCACGTAGGAGCATCGTGCTGATGAAGAATGAAAAGATCAAGAAATCGAAGAGTGCGCTGTTGCCGATAGATACCAGACGGGTGCGGACGATTGCCGTAATTGGAGAGAATGCAGTGACAAAGATGGCACTGGGAGGCGTGGGTGCCGGTGTGAAGACACGTCGTGAGATCACGCCCCTAGAAGGTTTGCAGAAGATGCTCGGCAACAGCGTGAAACTGACCTATGCCAAAGGTTATAAGAGTTTTGACAGCGGTAGCCGTAATCGGCGTCAGGATCCCATCCAGCCTGCTGACCCGCAGCTGGTGGAAGAGGCGGTAAAAGTGGCACAGGGTGCCGACCTCGTACTGTTCTTTGCTGGCGACAACCGTGAGGTGGAGACGGAGGGCTCAGACCGTAAGACCATCACCCTACCCTCGGGACAGGATGAACTGGCAGCGGCATTGGCAAAAGCCAATCCCAGACTGGTGACGGTGATCGTGGCAGGTGGTCCGGTGGATATCAGCACCGTCGATGCAGTTTCAGGCGCCTTGCTGGTATCGTGGTTCAACGGATCGATGGGCGGACAGGCGCTGGCAGAGGTGCTCACAGGCAAGATTGCGCCATCGGGTAAGCTGCCTATGACCTGGCCGAAGAAGCTGGAGGATGTGCCCGCTTACACCACAGGCACCTATCCGCAGAACATGCAGCAGAACAACCAGCAGGGTGACATCTTCGTGGACCTCACCCGCAACCGCAGTAATGACCGTCGTCAGCAACTCATCGCCAACTATGCCGAAGAAGACCTCGTGGGCTATCGCTGGTATGACGCCAAGAAGGTAAAGGTGGCCTATCCCTTCGGACATGGTCTCTCGTATGCTACCTTCCAGTATAGCGACCTGCAGGTAAAACCCGTGGGCGAAGGCTTCGAGGTGAGTTTCATGCTGACCAACCGCTCTGCTATTGATGCCGAAGAGGTGGTGCAGGTGTATGTTTCGCGACAAAAGTCAGCCATCAGCCGTCCGGTGAAAGAACTCAAGGGTTTCCATCGTGTGGCACTGAAAGGCGGAGAACGTCAGCGTATCATCATCCCTCTGCGACGTGCCGACCTCTGTCATTGGGACGAGGCCTCGCAAACGTGGCAGCTGGAGAAAGGCAAGATGACGGTGCTGGTGGGTGGCTCGTCGGACAAGCTGGTACTGAAGAAAGAAACCAAGTTCTAGGATAAAAAAACGCCCCGTCGGAATTCCAACGGGGCGTTTTTATGATGAGTATCAATTGATTACTCCTCAACAGCAGCCTGCGCGGCAGCCAGACGTGCGATGGGCACACGGAACGGAGAGCAGCTGGCGTAGTTCATGCCGATCTTAGCGCAGAACTTCACTGAGCTGGGCTCACCACCATGCTCACCACAGATACCGCAGCGCAGGTCAGGACGTACCTCACGGCCTTCCTTCACAGCGAACTTGATGAGACGGCCAACACCCTTCTGGTCGAGTACCTGGAACGGGTCTACCTTCAGGATCTTCTTGTCGAGGTATACAGGCAGGAACGATGCGATATCGTCGCGGCTGTAACCGAAGGTCATCTGAGTGAGGTCGTTGGTACCGAATGAGAAGTACTGAGCCTCTGAAGCAATCAGGTCAGCAGTCAGGGCAGCACGAGGAATCTCAATCATCGTACCAATCTCGAACTCTACCTCAACACCATACTCCTGGAATACCTCCTTGGCAGCGTACTGAATCACTTCCTTCTGCTGCTTGAGCTCGTTGATAGTACCAATCAGCGGAACCATGATCTCAGGCATCGGGTTCTTACCTTCCTTCTTCAGTTCGCAGGCAGCACCGAGGATAGCCTTGGTCTGCATAGCGGTGATCTCGGGGAAGGTGATACCCAGACGGCAACCACGGTGACCCAGCATCGGGTTGTTCTCAGCGAGTGAGTCAACACGGCGCTTGATGTCGTCTACGCTGACACCCATCTCCTTAGCCATGGTCTCCTGACCAGCCAGATCGTGGGGAACGAACTCGTGGAGAGGGGGATCGAGCAGACGGATGTTCACGGGCAGACCATCCATAGCCTCGAGGATGCCCTTGAAGTCAGCCTTCTGATAAGGCAGCAACTTAGCCAGAGCCTTCTCACGTCCGGCAACGCTGTCGGCGAGGATCATCTCACGCATGGCGATGATCTTCTTGTCCTCGAAGAACATGTGCTCGGTACGGGTCAGACCGATACCCTTGGCACCGAACTCGCGAGCGAGCTGAGCGTCACGAGGAGTATCAGCATTGGTACGAACCTGCAGCTTGGTGTACTTGTCGCAGAGGTCCATCAGCTCCTTGAAGTCGCCAGAAAGCTCAGCAGCCTTCGTGGGAACCTCACCAGCGTAAACCTGACCAGTGGTACCGTTCAGAGAGATGTAGTCACCCTCCTTATATACAACACCGTCGATCTCAACGGTCTTGTCCTTATAGCTAACGTTCAGTGAGCCAACACCCGATACGCAGCACTTACCCATACCACGAGCCACAACGGCAGCGTGAGAGGTCATACCACCACGAGCGGTCAGGATACCCTCGGCAGCAGCCATACCAGCGAGGTCCTCAGGAGAGGTCTCGATACGTACGAGCACCACCTTGTGGCCATCCTCGTGCCAAGCCTTAGCGTCGTCAGCGTGGAATACGATCTGACCACAGGCAGCACCAGGAGATGCGGGCAGACCCTGAGCGATGACCTTAGCGGCAGCCAGAGCCTTCTTATCGAATACGGGGTGCAGCAGCTCGTCGAGCTTCTGAGGCTCGCAGCGCAGAATGGCGGTCTTCTCGTCGATCATACCCTCGTGGAGCAGGTCGATAGCGATCTTCACCATAGCAGCACCTGTACGCTTACCGTTACGGGTCTGGAGGAACCAGAGCTTGCCCTCCTGAACGGTGAACTCCATATCCTGCATGTCATGATAGTGGTGCTCCAGCTTGTCCTGGATACCATTCAGCTCGGCATAGATCTCAGGCATAGCCTCCTCCATAGAAGGATACTTGGCTACGCGCTCCTCCTCAGAGATGCCAGCGCGCTCAGCCCAGCGCTGAGAACCGATCTTTGTGATCTGCTGCGGGGTACGGATACCAGCCACAACGTCCTCACCCTGTGCGTTCACCAGATACTCACCATTGAAGAGGTTCTCACCATTGGCAGCATCACGGCTGAAGCATACACCAGTAGCAGAGGTGTCACCCATGTTACCGAATACCATAGCCATCACAGATACGGCTGTACCCCACTCGTCGGGGATACCTTCCATCTTACGATAGAGAATAGCGCGCTCGTTCATCCAAGAACGGAACACAGCGCAGATAGCACCCCAGAGCTGCTCGATAGGATCATCGGGGAACTCCTTACCGGTGCGCTCCTTGATGGCAGCCTTGAACAGCTTCACCAACTTCTTCAGATCCTCAACAGAGAGGTCCTTGTCGAGCACGACACCACTCTCCTTCTTCACACCCTCGATGATCTCCTCGAACGGATCGATGTCGGTCTTGTTCACGGGCTTCATCTCGAGCACCACGTCACCGTACATCTGTACGAAACGACGATAGCTGTCATACACGAAGTGGGGGTTGTTGGTCTTCTTCACCATACCCTCAGCCACCTCGTCGTTCAGACCGAGGTTCAGGATGGTATCCATCATACCAGGCATAGAAGCGCGGGCACCAGAACGTACGGATACAAGCAGCGGATTCTCCTTGTCACCGAACTTAGAGTTCATCAGTACCTCAATGTGCTTCACGGCAGCCATCACATCGTCGTTCAGCAGCTCCATGATCTTCTGCTGACCAACCTGATAGTACTCGTTACAGCAATCTGTGGTGATTGTAAAACCTGGAGGAACGGGAACACCGATCAAGTTCATCTCGGCGAGGTTTGCACCCTTACCGCCCAGTTCCTCACGCATCTTTGCATTACCTTCGGCCTTACCGTTACCGAAGAGGTAAACTCTTTTCTGACTCATAAGTTTGTTACTTAATACGTTATTATTATGATTATTTTATTGTTTTGAATTGAATTGTGCAAAGTTACTTAATTTTCCGCACATACGCAAGAAAAACGTGCAAAAATTGGTTTTTTTTTATATTTATTCGTACCTTTGCACCATAAAAGAATAGATATGGCGAGAAAGAAGAAACCATTACCGCTCCTTGAGGGCGTTACGATAGAGGCAGTAGCAGCCGAAGGAAAGTGTCTGTTCCACTGGGACGACCTTGTGGTGTTTGTACCGTTTTGCGTGCCTGGCGACGTGTGCGATGTGCAGATCCGACGCAAGAAACACTCGTTTGCTGAGGGCGAGGTGGTGCGATTCATACAATTTAGTAATGTACGCGCGACCCCTTTCTGTCAGCATTTCGGGGTCTGTGGCGGGTGTAAGTGGCAGAACCTGCCCTACCCAGAGCAGCTGAAATTCAAGCAGCAGCAGGTGTTCGACCAGCTGACACGCATCGGAAAGATTGAATTACCGGAATTCAGGCCGATTCTGGGAAGTGTAAAGACACAGGAATACCGCAATAAACTCGATTACGGCTGTGCCAACAAACGTTATCTGACAAAGGAAGAGATCGCCTCCCTGCCCAACGACCAGAGTCAGAGCCTGAAGGACGTGCCTGCCATCGGTTTCCACATCACGGGAGCCTTCGACAAGATCCTGCCGATTGAGAAGTGCTGGCTGATGGACGACTTGCACAACCAGATTCGCAACGAGATCCGCGACTATGCCATCGCACAGGGCATCTCCTTCTTCGATCTCCGACAGCAGGTGGGTCTGCTTCGCGATGTCATTATCCGCAATAGCGCAAGCGGTGAACTGATGGTTATCATCCAGTTCCACTATGACAGAAGTAGTCAGGAGACAGGAGACAGGAGTCAGGAGCAGGCCCTCGCCCTCTTGCAGCATATTGCTGATCAATTCCCACAGATTACCTCGCTGATGTATCTCGACAACCAGAAGTGCAACGATACTATCGGTGATCAGGAAATCCTTGTCTTCAAGGGCACCGATCATATTTTCGAGCTGATGGAGGATTTGAAATTCAAGGTAGGCCCCAAGAGTTTCTATCAGACCAATACCGAGCAGGCTTATCATCTGTATAGCGTCGCGCGGGATTTCGCTGCCCTGACGGGCAACGAAATGGTCTACGACCTTTATACCGGCACTGGCACCATCGCTAATTTCGTGGCCAGAAAGGCACGGAAAGTCATCGGTATCGAATATGTGCCTGAGGCTATTGAGGATGCGAAGATCAACTCTGAGATTAATGGTATCGACAATACTTTGTTCTTTGCTGGCGATATGAAGGATATCCTCACCGACGACTTCATTGCTGAGCACGGACGTCCTGATGTCATCATCACCGACCCTCCCCGTGCTGGTATGCATCCTGATGTGGTGAAAACCATTCTCCGTGCTGCTCCCCAGCGCATTGTCTACGTCTCCTGCAATCCTGCCACCCAGGCACGCGACTTGCATGATCTGGATGTAGACTATCGCGTGATGGCCGTCCAGCCTGTCGACATGTTCCCCCACACCCCACACGTGGAGAATGTCGTGCTATTGGTACGACGCAACCAATGACAAAGTATTCAAATATTCAAGTATTCAACTAGGACAAGAAGGTTTTTCAATTTGTCGTATAGAAAGGAAAAAGTATTCATTAATATTTTATTATATTATATATATTATAATATATATAATATAATAAAACTAATTAAGCAATTAAAGCAATAAAACGAGACATTAAAGTTTAAAACAGAAAACTAGAAAACCTTCTTGTCCTAGTTGAATACTTGAATACATGAATATTTCAGGGTGAAGTATAGGCTATGACAATCCTTCAAGTTGGCTACAACTTTCGATCAGCTCCCCAACGATGGGCAGTCAGGTCGGCTACGACTGAATTTGCTTAAAATATATTTCCGAAAACATTTGGTGGTTTCGATTTTTTTACGTATCTTTGCAGAAAATTAAGGAAGAGCAGAAATATGTAGGACTAAGACTAAAAACAAATAATTACAATAGGTATGAACATCAAGAAATTATTCAGTCTGATGGCGCTGGTGGCGCTGACGACTATCCCCGTAGGCGCGGAGACGCTGACGGAAGTAGAGGAAGTGCAGGAAACACAGCAGAAGACTGCGGAAATTCCCGCATGGATCAACAACATCAAATTCAGCGGCTACGGCATGCTGCAGTATCAGGGACAGGACCCCGAGGGTAACCACTCTAATTCTTTCAACCTGCGTCTGGCGCGTTTTATCCTCGACGGTAAGATCGGCGACTTCGACTGGCGTGCCCAGATTCAGGGTACCAATGCCACAGGCCCAGGCCAGCCAACAGTTCAATTGGTTGACCTCTATGCCGAGTGGAGGAAACACCCCGAGTTCAAAATCCGTGTAGGACAGTTCAAACGTGCCTTCACTTACGAGAACCCCACCCACCCCATCACACAGGGTTGGCGTGGCTATGCTGACGTCATTAACAAGCTGTCTGCTTTTGGCGACCGTACAGGTGAGAAGTCGTCAGGCGGTCGTGACATCGGTATCCAGTTTGCCGGTGATCTCTTCCCCAATTCCAATGGCCGCAGACTATTCCATTATCAGGTAGGTATCTACAACGGTGAGGGTGTTAATGAAAAGGACAAGGACAACCGTAAGGATATCATCGCCGGTGCCTGGGTGATGCCTATCAAAGGCGTGCGCATCGGTGCCTTCGGATGGAAGGGTAGTCGTGGTGGAATGTACGATCCACTTACTGGCGAGACCCGTAGCGTCGAAAAGAACCGTTACTGTCTCTCTGCCGAGTACGACCTGAATGAATACACCTTCCGTGCAGAATATATTCATAGCCAAGGATGGGGTGCTAAATCTCCAGGCAACAATGTGCGCGAGATCTGTTATGAGAATGGCGACAAGGCCGATGGCTGGTATGTGTTCGGTATTGTGCCTATCATTAAGGGTAAGCTTCATGCCAAGGCACGTTACCAGAGTTATCGAAATCAGAAAAACTGGGCAACGTCAGTCAATCAGGTGGAGTGTGGTCTGAACTACTTCTTCACCAAGAATCTGGAGATGCATTTGGATTATTCTCGCGTGAATGACCGCAACCTCGCAGAAGACAAGCACAACTACAACTTGGTTGACATGGAGCTTGACTTCCGCTTCTAATCAGAAGATTTCCGCAGCCAGGGCAGACGTTTCACCAATGCTGCCCAAAGGTGGGTCTTCTGATGGAGAATCAGCAGGGAGAACATCAGGCTGATAAGCGACAAGCCGATGCCGAAGACCCAGTAGCTGAAGCCGTCGACCGTGATGGTGGTAAAGAATGCCAAGAGTCCGATGAGGATATGAATGGCACTGTACCGCATCACGGCCGATGACATTTTATAATGGTAGCAGAAACGTGCCACCGCGTGGATCATCAGGAAGTCGAACACATTTGCCACCGTGATGGCGATACCCGTTCCCATCAGTCCCCAATGGCGATAGCCAAACATCACCAGCAACACGAACACGACGAAATAGGCCGTTTCCAGAGCCAGGTAGATGAGTGAATAGCCCCGAGCAAGAGTGATATAGGCAGCAGGCAGAGTGACGGCTTTGAAGAACATCGCCAGGGCAGCCACCTGTGTCATCGCCACAATCGGCATGAATTTCTCGCTGAGCAACAATGGTGTCAGTACCGGCAACAGCACGATCAATGCCACCAGCATGGGAGCGATGATCAACATCGTCACCTCCATCTGTTTGTTGACCGTCTCGTTGGTTGCCGTCACATCACCATTGACAGCCGATAATCTGGGGAAATAGTCTGCCTCCATCGCCGAGAACACCATACTCGCATAGGTCACGGTGATCATATAACCGGCATTATACAATCCCACGGCATCCAGATCTCCTTGCAAGTTCAGCCACGAGCGGATCAGCATCTCTGAACCGGCACCTACGATTCCCGCCAAGGTAAAGGCCACACCCAATCGAATCATCTCCATACCCTCGCCAAGCACACCCTTCGAGCCTTTCAGACGTAGGGGGTAAAGGCGATAGGAATAGTTGACGGTAAACAAGTATGTGACAAGTGCCATCAACACAATCACCGGTACGATACCCGCCTGTCCGAAGAAATAGTAGGCCGGCACCGTCAGCACAAGGGTAGCAAGGATGGTAAAGGTCTGCACCACCACCAAGGGTTTCAGTTGACGAGTACCTTTCAGGACTGCCGTCTCACCACCCGTGAGGGCTATCAATCCCACTGCAGGTGCCAACAAGATGAAATGCAGCGTATGGTTACCCCAGGCAAAGGTATTGCTGCTGAGGAAGGGACCAATGGCCACACATACCAGTACGCCCAACAAGGCTGCGAGAATAGACCAGGCACGTACCACCTTAATATAATAGGCCCGTTGTGCCTCATCGCCAGTCTCTGTGAGTTCCGAGATATGACGAACGGCACTCATTGAGATGCCAAAGCCTGTGGCCTGCGAGATAAAGGCGACGGTAGAATTGAAGAGCGATACGAGACCCATGCCCGCAGGACCGAGCAACAAGGCAGCAAGTTTATTGCGTACAAGGCTCACGATTACATTGAGTCCCTGTACGCCGCCAAAGATTCCTGTGTATTTCAACACTTGGCCGTAGGCGCCTTTCTCGTTTTCACTCATCTATTATTATAACGTAAAACGTTCCGTTTTATTTTATCCGCACAATAATTTGGTGGTCTCAACATTTTAAACTACCTTTGCACACGAGTTATCAAACAACAGTATGACAGCTACCGACAACATAAGACAACCGTTGGTCAGTTTCATCGTGACCTGCTATAACCTGCCCACAGACATGCTCTGCGAGTGTATCGACAGCATCCTGAAACTGAACCTCCAAAGTGCTGAGCGGGAGATTATTGTCGTAGACGACGGTTCGGATCAGAGTCCGATGAATGATCTGCTGAAATACGGCGATGACATCATCTACGTGCGTCAGAAAAATGGCGGTGTCAGTGTGGCGAGAAACACGGCGATGGATATGGCTAAGGGACAATTTATCCAGATTGTCGATGGTGACGACTGTCTTCTAACGGTACCTTATGAGCAGTGTCTTGACATCATACGAAAGAATGGCGATGCCGATGTGGTGATGTTTGACTTCACCCACCAAAACTCACAAGGGAGCAATACCCCTGTGACCCTCCGGAAAAAGAGCGGCCCCGATCTCCTGCGTACAGAGAATATCCAAGGAGCAGCCTGCTGTTGTCTGTTCCGACAAGCAGTCAGAGGCCATCTGGCCTTCACCCCTGGCATCGCCTATGGTGAGGATGAGGAATTCACGCCCCAGCTGCTGATACGTGCAGAGACGGTATATGTCACTGATGCTAAGGCCTATTTCTATCGCGAACGGGAGACATCGGCTGTTCACCAGAAAGACGAATCAAGTATTCAGAAGCGTCTGAGTGATACCAAGGAAGTGATCCTTCATCTCAATCAGCTCGCAGACACCCGTCCACAAAGTGACAAGGTGGCTCTGCAACGTCGTGTGGCCCAGCTGACGATGGACTATATCTACAACACCATTCTGTTGACGCGTTCGGAGGAGAAACTCAACGAAACACTCGAAGACCTGCGCAAGGACGGACTCTTCCCCCTACCCAATCATCCGTATAGCACGAAGTACACCTGGTTCCGCAGGCTGAGTAATAACACCCTGGGACGCAAGATGTTGCTAAGGGCTCTTCCACTGATGAAAAAAGAAAGATGATGGAGAACATGATATCAGTCGTTGTCATCACCTATAATCAGGAAAAGACCATCAGCAGGACACTCGACTCCATCCTGATGCAGCAATGTCACGTGCCCTTTGAGATTGTCATCGGCGAGGACTGTTCTACGGATAATACCCGTGCCATCTGCCAGCGTTATGCAGAGCAACATCCGGATATCATCCGTCTGATATGCAACGAGCAGAACAAGGGGATCGTCGATAATTACTACGACTGTCTGCTGGCATGCCGAGGGACCTATATCGCCGACTGTGCCGGGGACGACTTCTGGACAGATCCGCAGAAACTAGAGAAGGAAGTGTGCGTGATGGAGGCTCACGACAACGTCACGATGGTGATTACCAACTGGCAGTATTTCGATGAGCAGCGCCAGAAGAGCATCCCTAGTCAGCAACACCACCACGCTCCTATCACACCTGGTCGCGATATGCTGAAGCCCATCATCACCCAATACAACATGAGTGTGTTCCATCTGTGTACGGCGCTCTACCGGGCTGATGTCTTCAGAAATGCTTATGAGGAAGATACTTTTCTATTCCGTAACAAAGGTCTCTGCAGCGAGGATATTCAGGTCGCTTTCTCGATGGCCCTGCATGGCGACATCGCCTATCTGCCCGATATCACACTTAACTATAGCCTGGCACAGAATAGTGTGTCGAACACCATAGACGACGTGAAGCAGTTCCGGTTTGTCAGGAAGATGACGGACCTGATTCAATATCTGGCCTCGAAGCATCATATAGACATCAGTGATTTCCTCCCGGGGCGTATCTTTGCCCTTGGTATGCACGCCTTCCGTGCCCACCAGCCAGAACTGTATCAGGAAACACTGGCATGTGAAAAAGACTGGCATGTCAGCAGACCGTTGAAGAATCATTTATTATTTGTGGTGATGAGCCGTGAGTGGCTCTGGAAGATAGGTCTGACGGTGCGCCAGATAGTCGTCAGGCTGAAGCGAGTATATCGGTGAAAAGGCCAGATAACTGTCTGCCTATCACCTCTGGCGAAGCCATCATCCTCACTTTCTCAGAAACAGCCTTTCCATCGAAGTCATGCTGTTGAACTGTCGATTTCATCGCTTCTGTCAAATCCCTGGTTTCATCGACAGGCACAATCGTACAACCACCCTCGATACGTAAACTTTGGGGAATGCAATCCGTCGCAATAACGGGGATACCAGTACTCATCGCCTCGAGCAGCACCAAAGGCTGTACCTCACTGCGACTAGCCAGCACCAAGGCATCACATTGATAAAGAAGCGCTTTGACGCCCTCTTTATCAAGCAGACCATGTGTGGTGATGCCCTCCGACAACAATCCCTTAAACGCTGCAGAGTCCGTTCCCCGGCCTGCAATATGCAGTTCTGCATCAATACCCTCCTGACGCAACTGTTGGAAAGCAGGTATCAGCACATCATAGCCTTTCAGCGGCCAGAAATTAGCCAGACAACAGAATCGGAAAGCACGTCCTTCTCTGGGAGAACGCTGCTGATATCGGAAGAAATCGGTATCTATCGTGTTGGACATCGCCTGCCATCGGTAATCTTTGCCAAAATAACAGGATATATTGTCTACCAGTTCCTCAGATACGGGTATCACCATCTTGGCCTTACGATAGCATTCTTTCAGCAAGGGGATTTGCCAGGTATCACTGGGAGCCGGTCCGAATTCCTTCTCAAACACCAGTTTGGAGAGATGTTCGGTGATGACATAGGGAATGCCGTGTTTCTCGCTGATTTTCATCGCTGCATACCCCGCCCACTTGGCACAATGGGCATGCAGGACATCCGGTTTACCATAACGGGCGACATAGTCATCGAACATATCGCAGACAATCGTCACCCATCTTTTCATATTCCATCGGATGGCCTTAGGCACACCCCGTTGGAAAGACTGGAAGACAGTGACACCATCCTGTTCGTGCTCATAACGACAGAAGGGAAGGACAAAAAAGTCCTTCCCTCCTATGCTAAATCCTAGTTGTACATTACTCAGAATACGCACCACATGTCCCACGGCTTTCAGGGCCTTGGCCTGATCCAGGCAGAACTCACCGCCATAGGGAGTAAAGAAAGATGGTATCTCGAGTATATGCATCGTGCCTTATGCCTCAGCAGGAGCCTCAGCGGCAGGTGCAGCCTCCTCTGCGGGAGCTTCTGCGGATGCCTCAGCAGCCTCAGCAGCAGCGGCCTCAGCAGCCTTTGCAGCCTCTTCCTCTGCCTTAGCAGCAGCCTCAGCAGCCTTCTTCTCGGCTACCTTCTTGGCAATAGCCTCATTCACGGCCTTCTCTGCCTTCAGTGCATTAGCAGCAGCATCTTTCTTAGCCTTTGCCTCTGCCTCAGCGATCTTAGCCAGACCGTTCTGCTTGTCAGCCTTCCAGGCATCGAACTTCTTCTGAGCAGCAGCCTCGTCGAAAGCGCCCTTCTTCACGCCACCACGCAGGTGCTTCATCATGTAGACGCCCTCACGGCTGAGGATGTTACGTACTGTGTCTGTGGGCTGAGCACCAGTCTCTACCCAATAGAGTGCACGATCGAAATTCAAGTCTACTGTGGCAGGATTGGTGTTAGGATTGTAAGTACCAATCTTCTCAGTAAATCTACCATCACGTGGTGCACGAGCGTCAGCGATTACGATGCTGTAGAAAGCATAGCCCTTACGGCCGCCGCGCTGCAATCTGATTTTTGTTGCCATTTCTTAAATGATTTTGTTGTTAAAAAATTGAATTTCATGCTCTTATCTCGTAAAAGCGGGTGCAAAGGTACTAAAAAATTTGGAAACTCCAAAACTTTTTCGTAATTTTGTTGCCGAAATCATGGCAATAACGGCATTATCGATACTGATTCCCACCTATAATGACGAATGTGTCACGCTGGTGGACGACCTCAGACAGCAGGCTGAGCAATCGGGTATTGTCTTTGAAATTCTAGTGGGTGATGACGGTTCGACAGATGCAGAAGTGATCGAGAAAAACCGTAAAATCTGCAAATGGCCGCACTGCCATTACCTCATACAGATTCAGAATATCGGCAGGGCTGCCATCCGGAATTTCCTTGCCAAAGAGGCCCACTACGACTGGCTGCTCTTCATCGACAGCGATATGAGTATGGTGAGACACGACTACCTGTCGAGATATCTTGCGATGGAGGAGGCAGATGTGGTGGATGGTGGCGTTTCCATCGTTGGCGACGCAGCAATTCTCAAAGGAAATCTGCGTTTCAAATACGAGAAAGCCTCGGAGCAGGAACATACCACAGAGATACGTCAGAAACATCCTTATCAGGATTTTCATACCGCCAATTTTCTCATCCGTCGTGACCTGATGTTAGCCCATCCTTTCGATGAGCGATTCCGGTATTATGGCTATGAAGATGTACTCTTAGGCAAGCAACTCCGCCAAAGCAAAATCGCTATCACACATATTGATAACCAACTAGGATTCAGTACATTTGAAGAAAACGCTCAATTTATCCTTAAAACAGAAGAAGGACTGCGGACCCTCCATCAGTTCCAGTCTGATCTGCGAGGTTATTCACGGTTGATCACCTTGGTCGAGGGCATTCATCTGCCCATCATCCTCACCCTCATCCGCTGCTGGCACAAGCTCTTCGGCAAGTGGGAACGGAAGAACCTCTGTGGCTCCCACCCCAGCCTCCGTCTCTTCAAACTCTACAAGCTCGGCTATTATCTCAAAATCACACAGTAGGCTACTGTGTAATTATCTGCACAATGCGTTCTGCAGTACGTCCGTCCCAACGATCCGGGAGGGCACATTTTTTCCATTCGCCGCTTACCATCTTGGCGACCGCCTCACGCAGCTGATCCGCATCCTCACCCACCAAGACATTTGATCCGATGGTAACAGTCTCCTGGTGTTCCGTATAGTTATTTAACGTGATACAAGGCACGCCATTAAACGTTGCCTCCTCCGCCACATTGCCGGAGTCCGTGATCACGCCCACAGCATTTGCCGTCAGCCAGCCGAATTCCAAATAACTGAGAGGATTAATAATTAAGAGGTGAGAGGTAAGAGGTAAGAGGTGAGAGATGACCTTAGCGGCATCAGGACGCAAGGGAGCGATAATAGGAACATCACCGGCAGCCTCTGTCATCGCCTTCACCATCCGCTGCATTTTCTCCTCATCAGCCAACAAAGCCCGACGGTTCAGCGTAAAGACGATATACCGTCCTTGTACCTCATCCATCAACTTTGGCCGTTGCAGTCTGTCGTGGTTGAAACGCAGGGTATCCATCAGGATATTACCCACGAGGTAAGTCTGCGACGACTCAGCCTGTTCACGGGTGGCGATGCCAGTACTGCGGACGCCAGCCGTAAACAGATAGTCGCTCAGGGCATCGATCACCAGGCGATTGATTTCCTTGGGCATATTGA
>CAMKRS010000018.1 GCA_946415245.1 uncultured Prevotella sp.
GTCTTGCCGCTACCCGCACTGCCAATGAGTGCAATGTTCTTGATTTCGTTTGTCTGATAAATCTTCATTATCTTTTGGTTTTAAGTCAAAAATTAATTTCGGGCAGCTAAATTAGACATTTTTTCAGAAATCACCAAAGAAATCTTCCATTAATTAAAATTAATTAGTACTTTTGTGACCGAAATGACAGGAATCTACATACATATTCCGTTTTGTGCGAGCAGATGCATCTATTGTGCATTCTATTCGACAACCTCACTTGACCTCCGTCAGAGGTATGTCGATGCGGTATGTGATGAGATGTCGATGAGGGCAGCACACAACAATATTACCACCATCTATCTGGGCGGTGGTACGCCGAGCCAGCTTTCGATGACACAACTGCAGCAGATCTTCGATGCCCTATATAAATATAATAATGTGGCAGCAGATGCTGAGGTGACCATCGAAGTAAATCCAGATGATGTCTCGGTTGAGTTAGCAGCTGTTTTACAACAACTCCCCATCAATCGCGTCTCCATGGGCGCCCAGACATTCGACAACGCCCGTCTGCGCTTTCTGCGACGAAGGCATACGGCACAGCAGGTCGTAGAGGCCGTAACGAGACTGCGCCAAGCAGATATCCAGAATATCAGCGTTGACCTGATGTATGGTTTCCCTGGTGAGACACTCGAAGACTGGAAAAGGGATATCGACGCCGCTCTCGAACTCCAAGTGGAACATCTCTCCGCTTACTGCCTCTCCATCGAGGAAGGTACCCCACTCCATCAGATGAACATGAAAGCATCCGACGAGGAGGTGGAGCATCAGATGTACTACACTCTCATTGACCGTTTGGAGGCCGCAGGCTTCGAGCATTACGAGATATCGAACTTCGCCCGCCCTGGTTTTCGCTCGCAACATAACTCTTCCTATTGGACTGGCGTGCCTTATATTGGCTTGGGGGCAGCAGCACACTCGTTCGACGGACACACCCGCTCATGGAACATGGCTGACATTCGCCAATACATCGACGCCATCGAGCGCGGAGAGCGACTCTTCGACAGCGAGGTCATCGAGGGTGACACAGCCTACAACGACCTGCTGACCGTGAGTCTCCGCACCCGCGAAGGTCTCGATCTGAATCGTCTCTCGCCACGCCACCTCGACTATTGCTTAAAAGCCGCGCAAAGTTATATAAAAGACGGTTTGCTAACAATTAACGACAAACATCTGGCCCTTACCCGTAATGCACTCTTCGTGAGCGACATGGTAATTTGCAACCTGATGCTCGTCTAAGACACCAAACACCCTTTAATATGACACTAGAGGGTATTTAGTGTTATACTAAAGGGTGTTTAGTATCATACTATATTTTTAGAAATGTATATTCACATCGAGCCCGAACTGTATGGGATTGGCCCGCTGTGCGAAATAGCGGGTACCGCCGGCAGCTGAACTCTGGATAGCAAAAGTGTTGTAGCGGGAATTAGTCAGGTTGCGTCCCCAAAGTGAGATGCCGACGGGTCCAAAATCATAATCAACATGGGCGCCAAGCAGGGCATAGAATTTCTGTGCAAAGGTGTTGGCCTCATCCCACCAAATCTTGCCCTGGCCTGAGACATTGGCACCGATGGTCAGCTTTCCGATGTGATAGTCGGCCATCGCTGAGAGCGTGTGCTGGGGTACGAAGGGAACGTAGTTGCCATCGTAATCATGAGTCAGCACATAATATTTCTCATAATCATCTTCATAGCCATAGAACACAGCCTTATATTCGTCAAACTTCGCCGAGGTAAAGCCGTAGGTGACGGCCCAGTCGAGGCTATTGTCGACGAGGCGTCCGCGCAGCGACAACTCTGCTCCCAGCGAATGGCTCTTGCCAGCATTGGTCATTATACGACCATAGTTGTAGATCGGACTCATCTGAGAAAGTTGCTGGTTGCGTATCTGCATGTAGTAAAGGGCAACGTCGAAGTGGGTGCTGCCGCCGAAGAGATTCAGGTGGGCGCCGAGCTCGAAATTCCACGATTCCTCAGGCTTATAGGCAATGGTCTCCTCTATATTGTCATAGTCTTGTGTGGTATGTTCTACGTCGTAGTCTCCGCGCATAGCATCCTGCTGGTGGTAGTTGAGTTCGGTCTGGAGCACATCGCTGAACATCTGGATGTTGTAGCCTCCAGCGCGATAACCTTTCGCCACAAGGGCGTAGACATTGCCTGTCTGCGCACCGAGATCGTAAGTGAGTCCGATTTTCGGCAGGAGCTGGGTGTAGGTCTTCGAGCGCGAGTCGGTGACGTGCGAGGTCAGATGATAGGTGGCCTGACGCTCGGCAGTGCCGCCCGTCATGTTCATATAGGCCAGGGCGTCGTACTCGATCTTCACACGGTCAAGGTTCAGTCGCAGGCCAAGGGTGAGTTTCAGACGGTCAGTGAGCAGGATGTTCGACTCATGGAAGAGGGCGAGGTTCATCGTGGGTGTGCGGAATGTCTCGGGCACGGCCATCTCTGCCGACATTGTCACGCCGCCAATGGCAGCCTCCACAGCCTGGTTGGCAGCAGCCTCAGCAGCTTTCGCGGCAGCGGCCTCTGCAGCGGCTGCGGGCATGCTCTGCCCCATCATCTGCTCAAGCATCTGGGCATACATCTGCTGATACATACGTGGATACATCGACTGACGCATGGCACCCTGCATGGCGTTAGTAATGGCATTTCCGATAGGGCCGGTGATGGCATCGCCAAAGTGGACAGGCGCGTCGGTGCGGAGCCATTGATAGGCGCCGAAGAGTCCCGTGGTGTGTTGCCAGCGGCTCGTGTCATGCGAACGGAGAACGAACTCCTGCGTGAGAGCGTTCATCTTCTGACGCTGCTCGAGCTGCAAGTAGTCAGGCGTCATGTAGTCCTGGTCCATGAGCATACGGTCCTGCAGGAACTGATAGCTCGTGGTCGACGTGAAGAGCAGCTTTTCCATCTCATAGCCGATGGAGAGACCGGTGGTAAACATATTGCGACGGTAACCGTTCATGATGGTCGTCGCAGGATCCTTTACGTCCAAGTCGACAGGTTTACGGGGTCCGTCCCAATCTGTATAGTCAATCGGCTGGTACTCGCCATAGCCGAAGCCATTCTGCGACACCCACTGATAGTCGGCCGTCCAGTCAAACTTCAGTTTCTGCGTAGGCTGGAAGATAAGTCGGGCCTTACCACCGGCCTCAAGGCTACGGTCGTTCTTCTCATCGAAATTGTCGTTGTTGATGAATCCCTTCAGGCCGCTATAGAATCCGGCGACGGTGAAGGCGAGTTTTTCCGAGGGACGATGGTGATGCGCCACCTTGACGTTTCGCCAAAGCCCCGTACCGAGGCCCAGACGGATATCGGTGCCCTGATAGCGCATAGGATCTTTCGAGTAGATGCGAACGAGTCCACCCTCAGTATTCTGTCCGTAGAGCGATCCCTGCGGTCCGCGCAGGATGTCCACGCGGTCGAGCATATAGAAATGGTTATTAAAGGCGGCTTTCGACATGAGAGGGATATTGTCATAATAGACGCCCACGGCGGGGTTGTTGATGCGCGAACCGATACCACGGACGTACATCGAAGAGGTAAGACGCGAGCCGTAACTCGGCATTACGAAAGAAGGCACGTACTGCGAGAGCTGCGAGAGGTCGCGCACATTCAACTGCTGCAATTGCTCGCTGCCGAACACGCTGCTGCTTACGGGCTGCAGCCTCAGTCGTACTTGCTCTTTCGGTTGCGCCACCACAACCACTTCATCTAAATCAACTACTTTGCTTGAATCGGCCAGTTCGTCGGTCTCATTCGCTTGGACTGTCATCATCGACAGTCCCATCATCATCATCACTAATAATTTCTTATTCATACTAATCAGATTTATCGGAATACTCGGAGTATCCTGAATTTCGGCTGCAAAGGTACGACTTTTCAGCAAGTCGTGCAATCCCTATTTATATGGATTTTTGCAGTGAGAGACGATAGATAGCGAAAACTATATAGGCTATAAGCAACGGATAGCCGATATAATAGATGGTGGTGATGCTAAATACCACATAGTCAACGGCACATACTGCCGCCAACCCGCCAAGATAAAGGATCGCCTCACCCAGAGGCAAATGGTGGCGCACGTCATCGACCGTAGCAATGGACACGATTACCAACGCCCATACGAAAACGATGAACAGTCCGAGGTGCCACGGCAACACGTAAGGATTCAACGAGGGATGATAATAGAAATGTCGCCACATCTCTGGTGCAAAAAGCTGTATACTGCTATAGAGCACAGCCGATGCAGCTACGAGCAGACAGAGCAGCGTGGGATAGAACGAAGGGATGTCGTTGAAGTGGACGATCTTCGCACCTTTACGCAACAGACGTCGCACGCCGTAGGCTCCACCGACCAAAGCGATGATAGCGAGGAAAATCAGCAGGTGGGCGTCGGAGAAGAAATCAATGAACTGACTGATGGGATCGTCGGGTGACACCGACGCCAGAAGCTCCGACTCATGAAGCCAGCCAAAAGTCAACTGGTCGCGTGCCACCTTTACCCAAACCGAATCGATGGAATCTGTCGGCACTGTGTGAATATCAGCTACCACAAGACGGTCGTGGCGACGGAGGGCGATCGAGTCAACCAGTGAGAGCATCGGCATGGTCTCGTCGCCCGTGGTAATCTCAGCAGTAAGAATGTCGGGCACAGGCATCATCTCGTTCTGCTGCTCAAGGATGACGAGAGAATCTTTGTTGACAATAAAGTTATATCCTTGCGTGTAATGGTGAGTGGTATAGAAAGAGATGGAGTCGAGCTGTTGCTCGGTGAGATTCCAAGCATCAGGAGTGATGGGGCCCTGATTGTAGCAGGAGGTAGTAAATAGTGAATAGTGAATAGTGAATAGTATCCAAAGCAAAGCCCTGAATAATCTATGCACCATCCTATGATTTCCTATACTATTCACTATTAACTATTCACTATTCACTAGAATAAACGTTCATCTGGCAATGACGGCAATCAAACTCAAGACGAAAACGGCGCCCATCGCCCATAATGAGAGAAAGTGGCTCCTGCCAAGTCGGACGTTCACCACCATGTTTGACACAATAACCCAAGGAGTATCGGATGCAATGACGACATTGCATGATAGGACCAGCACCACCTTTTAGTTCGTAGGCAGAGATATCCTTCGCGCCATAGAACTGCTGCGAGAGACGGTTAGAGATATTGAGCATATAAGCCCATTCACTTTTCGGAGCAACCTCGTGATTACCTTCGGCCTCAACCGAAAGCTGCGGTCTCCCCTCACCCATCATTTTCTCCACAAGCGTCCGCCGCATCTCGCTCAACACGCTATTCGGGATAAAATAATTAAAGTCCTCGGGGATCTCCACCTCTTCACATTGATAAATCGTATCGCCGAGTTTTGTCAGTTGACGAATGATGTTTTCGCGCTGCGGGCGCTGTGCTATCTGATGCTCTGCTCCGAAGTGAATGCCATTCAATTCAAAGCCACCCTCGACAGCGCGCAATGACAGTCGGATAGGAACCTTCCGTTCAGCACTCGTCTTCGACATAAGACGGTCGAACTCCTGATCATTATTGCGGTATAATTTCACGCCAGCTTTAATACCCTGCGGCATGCGATAAGGATAAATCCGATTGCCCACAACCTTATTAGCCCGGAAGCCAACCAACTGTCGATTTTCATCAAGGAAACAAAGTCCGTCGCCGTTGGCAAAACTCGTCACACCAGCCACATTGAAACTGTCGTGACGTATCTCCTTCACCGTACCGACAAAAGCGCCCATCGCCTTGGGCGTATCCATCGAGGCAATGTCCTTCTGACGGCCATGCAGGAAATAAGTGGTATAACCACGGTTAAAGGTCCGTTTGAGATCAGGAGTGAAAGTATATCGGCATTCACCATGTGAGCTACGACAATACTTGTCAGGATGGCGTTTCACGATGGCATTGAGTCGCTGACTATAGGCCGCTGTCACGTTCTTCACATAAGAGAGATCTTTCAATCGACCTTCTATTTTAAACGATGTTGCGCCAGCCTCTGCCAGATCCTCCAGATAATCGATACGGTTCATATCTTTCAGCGACAGCAGATAACGATCACGAACAACCTCCCTACCCTTCGCATCCTCAAGCGAGAACTGCATACGACAGAACTGCGCACACTCACCGCGATTGGCGCTGCGACCGAAACAATACTGCGAGGCATAACAAAGACCCGAATAACTGACACACAGCGCACCATGTACAAAGACCTCGAGTTCAACGTCAGGCACCTGACAATGAATTTCTGTGATTTCATTAAGGGAGAGTTCGCGAGCCAACACCACGCGGGAAAAGCCCAAGCCTCGCAGCCACCGTACTTTCTCCACTGTACGGTTGTCTGTCTGTGTGGAAGCATGCGCTGCCATAGTCAGATCCTTCAACATCTGAAGTACAGCCATATCCTGAACCAAGATGGCATCAGCTCCCGCCTCTGCCAGCTCGGCTAATAACTGGCGGGTTGCATCCAACTCATCGTCAAAGATGATGGTATTCACCGTGACATAAACCTTCGCACCAAAGGGATGTGCATACGCGCAAAGTTGACGGATATCATCGACACTATTACCTACTGCTGCCCGCGCACCGAAACGAGTTGCTCCGATATATACAGCATCGGCACCATGGTCAATGGCCGCGATGCCATATTGCAGATTCTTGGCGGGGGCAAGTAGTTCGAGTGCTCTCAATTACTTGATATCTTCAATATTATACGGTGTCTCCTGATAAACGTAATAATTGACCCAGTTGATATAGAAGAGATTGGCATGAGAGCGCCACGTTACCAGAGGTGGGTTTGCAGGATTATTATTCCGATAGTAATTCTGCGGAGGAGCCACATCTTTACGGATGTCCTTATCACGCTTATACTCATTGTCGAGGGTATTAGGCGCATACTCCAGATGACCAGTGATAAAGAATTCGCGTCCTTCCCGAGCCATGACGACACTGACACCGCACTCGTCAGACTCTGCTATCAACTGCAGATTGGGATTGGCAAGAATATCCTCACGATGAATCTCCGTATGACGGCTATGAGGCATCATAAACTCATCGTCGAAGCCTCGGAAAATGGGAAGTTGGGGATCCAAGGGCTTCTGCGAGAATATGCCAAACATCTTCATCGGTAGAGGATACTTGGGAATTCCATAATGATAATAAAGTCCAGCTTGAGCAGCCCAACAGATATATAAGGTACTCGTCACATGGGTACGCGCCCATGCGAAGATCTCTGTAATCTCATCCCAATAGCTGACCTCTTCGAAATCCAGCTGCTCCACAGGTGCACCCGTGATAATCATACCGTCGAATTTCTCCTGACGCATCTCAGCAAAGTCACGATAAAACATCATCATGTGTTCTATCGGTGTATTCTTCGGTGTATGACTCTTCAGCTTCATAAAACTGATTTCCAACTGCAAGGGTGTGTTGGAGAGTAGACGAATCAAATCTGTTTCCGTGGTAATTTTCAACGGCATCAGATTCAGTATCACAATCCGCAAGGGACGGATATCCTGCGAATGGGCGCGGGTATCGTCCATCACAAATATGTTTTCCTGCTTCAATAAGTCGATGGCAGGCAATCTATCGGGTAATCTTAACGGCATGACTACTATTCACTTTTCATTATTCACTTTTCACATCTATCACACAAGCCGAGACATTATCGAAGCCACCGGCTTCAATAGCAGCCTGGCAGAGGGCATCAGCATCGGCGCCCGACTTTAGCAAGGTTTCTATCTGCTGGTCACTCAGCATATCACTCAATCCATCACTACAGAGCAGATAGATATCCGACGGTTGGATTTCGTCGGTCATCTTAACGATATCCAGATAGGAATTCTTATTGCCTCCACCGATACAGTTCGTAATAATACTACAATGCTTGGTGGAACCCAACATATTATTCAGGGAATGGTCGGTAGTCAGTTGTTGCAGAGAACCATTACGAAGACGATACAGACGACTGTCGCCACAATTCAATGAGAAAAAGTTCCCACCATAATAAGCGATACCTACCAGAGTGGTTCCCATACCCTTAAAACGTTCGTCGACACGTCCCTTAGAATCAACAATATTATTAATAGACTCCAGCCACACCACCATCATCTCATTAAACTCCCCTGCCGTCAGACCAGCAGGTATGTCATTAAAGAAGAAATGCAAATTATGCAAGGCGTCACTACTGGCGACCTCGCCGCTATTGTGGCCTCCCATGCCATCGGCAACAGCAAGGAGTATACGTTTTTCCGGCTTCAGTTCAATCTTCGTACTAAAATTATCATTACGAACAAATGAACTGCCAACCAGTATCATGTCTTCGTTATTTTTCCTGACGCAGCCGGTTCTGCTTGCTGCTGTCACAACCAAATTCATCATTTCTGACTTATCTTACAATCACTTGCAAATTAATATTGGCAATCGTCAGCACATCACCATTACTGAGTGACATGTCAACATCTGGCTGAAGACTACGCTGATTCAACTTCGTTCCATTGGAAGAATGCTTGTCTGCGATACACCAACCTGTATTGACCGCATATTTCAATTGTGCATGTGTTCCTGACACATACGGATACTTATCAAAGAAGTGGGAATAGGGTCCTGTACGACGGCCGATGATAGCGCCATTAATACCCACAATACGGATATTGAGACTGTCATTAGCCAAAGTCAGAACAGGGATACCATTATTGTTCTGTTGCTGGTTTCCTCTCATACTTCTAGAGGTCGCCATCTCCATCTTCAGGCTTTCCGACATTCCCGGTACGCCTTCAGCAGGACCAGCATTACCACGAGCAACCATCAGGCCGCCACAATGTGTACAACGACGTCCAACACCCACATTTCCACAACGATCGCAGAACAACAAAGCCTGTCCACACTGATCACAGAAATGGGAATCGTTATCTATCTCTTCTTTGCAAGTCGGGCAAATAATCATAATCGTCAAATTATAAATCTTCTGGTAATATCAACTGATAAGTCTCCTTTGTAACCTCCTCTGGCGGCATCTGAGACACACGAAGCGAGAGTTTCTGGATGGTCGCATCAAGCAAGTTACGCATTTCACGGGCATTACCCCACGACTCATCCTTGTTAAGAACCATCTTATAGATGGTATCCAGGGCCTTAAACTCAGCTGTCGGTGACAGATTATATTGATCTTTCTGAGCCATGTGTTTGAAGATGGCCAAGAGTTCGTCTTCGTTGTAATCGTCGATATGGAGCTTGTGCGTGAAACGGCTAGCCAGTCCGGGATTCATCATCAGGAATTCCTCCATCTTATCCTTATAACCAGCTGCAATCACAACAAACTTTCCACGATCGTCCTCCATGCGCTTCATCAGCGTGTCGATAGCTTCCTTGCCATACTGGTCACCGCCGTCACTGAGCGTATAGGCCTCATCGATAAACAGGATACCACCCATAGCCTTGTCACACATATTGTTTACAATCTTAGGCGTCTCACCCATATATTTACCGACTAACGTAGCACGGCTGGCTTCTATAACACGAGCCGTAGGAAGGATCTCCATTGCCTGAAGCACTTCACCCATCTTACGAGCTATTGAGGTCTTTCCCGTTCCGGGATTACCAGTCAGGATAAAGTTCAAGGCCATCTGCTGTACCTTACCGGCACCCATCGCAGCACGCTGTTTCATAAACATACTCTGAACGGCCAGACGACGAATGGAGTTCTTGACGGTACGCATACCGATAAACTCATCCAGTTCATTGAGCACCTCTTCCAACGGACGGGCAGAGTCACTCTGAGCCATCGGCAGGTCTTCCTTCGTCAGCTTATACATATCTTCCTCCTGGAAGCCTGGATCACTCATCAGCTTCACCAGTCGCTGACTCTGACGCTCTACTGCACCATCGAAGATACGACGGGCCTCACGGGCATTACCGAAGTTCTTATCGCGACGCAGATAGAGTTGTTCAAACTCACGATGAATAGCACCTTCGGTCTCCTCATCAATTGTGAAGTTCTTACCCTTCGCAAGATTGATGAAGATTTGCGTCAGTTCATCAGGCGTGTAGTCATCGAAATGAATGGTCTGCGTAAAGCGGCTCTTCAATCCCGGATTAGTATCAATGAAGTCGTGCATCTGATCAGTATAACCAGCCACGATACAAATGAACTTACCACGGTCGTCCTCCAAACGCTTCAACAATGTATCGATGGCTTCTGCACCAAAGGAGTCGCTATCGTTTGATTTCAGGGTATATGCCTCATCAATGAACAGCACACCACCCATAGCCTGGTCAACTAACTGATTGGTCTTGATGGCAGTCTGTCCGGAGTAACCAGCTACTAACTTTGCACGATCGGCCTCAACCAACTGACCACGAGACACGATTCCCAATGTCTTGAATACATCGGCCATGATACGTGCCACTGTCGTTTTACCTGTACCAGGATTTCCCGTAAAGACATAATGCTTGCCTTGGAAGGTATTGGTTTCGCCACGTTTGATTTGCAGATTGAGATAGGCTGCAAGATTGGAGATTTCCTTCTTCACGCCACCCAAGCCTACAAGACCATCCAACTTCTTCAGACACTCTGTATAGTCTACAGCCTGTGGAGCCTCGTACGGGATGTCCTGATCCTCAATCGTCATCAGCTGCTCATTGCTCATCGAAGAGATGCTCTCTCCCTGCAGACGCTGGGCCTGTTTCTTGCAGATCTGGTCAAACAACGAACGCATCGTACGACCATTAGCAAAGTCCTTGTCACGAGAGTTGTACATCTCTGTGATCATCTTCTTTGTCAAAGCCTCAGCCTGTTCTGAGAACAGATATTTCTTCTCCTTGGCAAAGACAAGCATAATCTCATAGAGCTGATCAGGCGTGTAGTCTTCGATATTCAGGAAATAATTGAAACGACTGCGGAAACCCGGATTGATGCGGAAGAGATTATCCATCTCCGTCCTATAACCGGCAGCGATAACAACAAACTTACCACGGTCGTCCTCCATACGCTTCATCAGCTTCTCCAGTGCCTGTGCGCCCTGATTATCACGGTCGCCGGCCTGACTGACAGGTGCCAAGGTATAAGCCTCATCCACAAAGAGGATGCCACCCATGGCCTTATCACACAGACGGTCTACCACCTTCGGGGTCTCACCCTGATATGGGCTGACCATCTTGGCACGGTCAACCTCCACCACATGTCCACTATCGAGATAGCCAATAGCAGCTAAGATCTCACCCAACTTACGAGCTATGGTGGTCTTACCTGTTCCTGGATTACCCGTCAGGATGATATGCATCGACATCTTCTCCTGCTCGCCCAGACCACGTTCAGCACGCTCCACACTATTCTTCACAGCATAGGCAATCTCACGAACGGCAGCTTTCACCTCGTCCATGCCGATATACTTATCGAGGTCTTTCAGGATATCCTCCACAGAACGCTCCTCAGGTACATAGCCCTTGATATCGTCCTTCTCAACAACGGTAGCCTGCGCACCACGGCTGATAAACTGCGTAAAGATATCCTCAGCCGTCTTCATGGCCAGATGGGCATTACCAAAGGTCTCGTCCTTGATCTTGATCTGATACTTGAAATAACGCTTCAACTGATCATCGGCCTCTGGTGTAAAGTCAGCAATACCATAACGTGTCCTCAGACTCAGTTTACAGATATCCGTCAACTCATTATAGTTTGGTGTCGGCAGACGGAAGGTGTATTTGAAACGGTTGGCAACAGCCGGATTACTCTCCAGGAAGTCATCCAAGCCCTTGGGAAGACCTGAGATAATGACCACAGGATTATCCTCCCACTTGTCCATCTCGACAAAGAGCTTATCCAAAGGATTCACCTGATTGGAATACTTGTCAGGCAATAGTTTCTGGACATTGTCAAAGAACAGGATGCCATTCTTTGCCTTCTTGATGTTTTCTTCCCACTTGTCGACAAAGCGCTGATAGTCAACGGCATCCACCATCGTCAGCTTCGGTTTGTCGATAATCTTGTTCTGATAGAAATAGTCACGAAGGATCTCTGCCAAAGCCGTCTTTCCCGTTCCTGTCTCACCGATGATAATGGCATTCACGGAAATACGCACCTGAGCGATATCCTTACGCGAACGTAAGAAAGCATAGGTATCGACAATCGTTTTCAATTGTTGTTTGATTGTATCAAGACCAACCAAATTGTCGAGCAGGTTCTGACTAATCATGGGCTGTCCGCACCACTTACAGAACTTGGCTACGCTCCTATTTTCCTTATGGCAATGTTCACATATCATTATTCAACGTCTTTTTCTATTTTCTGCATCATTTCAGAAGGTCTGAAACTGAAATTATCAACATCAGGATTGCTGACATTCATCAAACTTGGACTGTAGATGATAAAGTCGAGCACAAAGATGAGCGCCAGAATACTCCACAACACATAGTGAAGCACACTCTCACCACTGATGGAACGTACCTGATCAGTAACATCGTCAAGCAATCCGAACTTCGAGCCTTTGAACTTATAAGACTTGGTCTTGAAAGTATAGTAAAGCGGCTCGAGCAAGGTCGACTTGATATCGTTGTCAAGCACTTCTGAAATCAGTCTGTTATCAGCTTTCTGATCACCACGGAAGTCCGTCAGATGACAAATGAGTATATAAACCAGTGAAATGGCAATGACTGTCAGATTAAACAGACTGGGATGCGACTGGTCCATATATTTTAAAATAATAATAGGTATAAAGGACGAGAAGACTCCCGCCAGTCCCCAAAGGAAGGAGAAGAAGAAGTCATATCCCCTGAAATAAGCCCTGGTGGCGACGATGATACCCGTCATTCCACCCAACGGCAGACCGATGGAGATAAAGGAGTGACCCAACAGGAAGGTGCGATCCTTCACGCCAATAAACAACATCAACAAGAGCCACAAAGCAGACAAAGCATAGAAGGCCATGCGCCAAATCTTCTCCTTTCCTTTTGCACGCTCCCAACCACTTCTGACATTATGAATCCTGTTAGAAGTCTCTTCACGGGCATCGACAAATCGCTTATAATAAGACTGGTGACTGTCTATCTTACCTATCGCATTCAACCACTCCTCCAAGGTATGTTCATACGCATATTCCTCGGTGAAGTCGGCAAACGGATCTTCGTGATAGAATACGGAAAGCCATTGCGTAAAGGCACCATTACGCATTTCATTCCTGATTTGTGCATAGTCATGTGAATGAAGGTTCCGACCGTCCGTCAGTTCTGTACCATCAGACAACACATAAACCGGTGTCACACCTAAGATCTTACAGAACCTATAAGTAGCCGTTTTCGCATCATAGGCGCCCAACCGTTCTCTGTTCTCTTCACTGTTGAAATCAAAACAGCGGTTGGCCTCATTCAGTACTTCCGACCATCCATGCAACTGGGCGAAATAGGAGAAGCGGCCATTCAGATCGATGATGTCAGCCATTTGTTTCTTGAACTCTTCATCGTCGGCATGTTCCAAATTCTTCAAACGTTCATTCAACATCTCACCCACCTTCTGCGGTGTATTGGCATTGCGAAGGTCGTAGGCAGCATTGCGGTCCAAATTATAGAGCACCTTATACGCCAAAGCCTCCGAGTAGGGCTGGTTCCTGGTCAGGATACGCAGGCTCTCACACGCCATCTTATCCTCATGACTATACATCCACGACAACAGTCTGCCATCTGTCAGGCAATGCCATTCATCCTGATTCAACTGTTCCTTGCCAAAGGTACCGACAATGTCTTTCAACGATGAGGAGGGGAAACGACTGAGCAGAGGTATTTCCGGATCAATCTCAAATACCAGACGCATCACGGCCACCTTTGCATCAAACTTCTCCGACTGGTTGAAATAAGAACGCAAACGGTCGATATTGCATTTTGTGTGCGACTCCAGATATTGATAGAGCGTATCGTTCGGATTAACCAGCAACATACCGTATTCCTTGATATAGCTCAGCAACGAGATCGCCACGCTATGTACATCGTCGCACAAGTTGCCCTTGATGTCCTTATAGGGATAAGTGGGCTCCATCATATAGACAGCAGCCATCAGTCCTGCATGCTGGTCCACAGGATACTTGTTGACCACAATATCCTTGACAATCGTACTCAGCTTATCATTGCCACACTGTTCCAGCCACGAACTGATACGGCCATTATACAGATAGCCAATGGCCAGTTTCTCGTTATCCAACAACATGGGCACCAACTCATGGATATTGTCAGCCACCAGATTTCTGTCAGGATCAACGATAAAGCTCTTATATTTCAGGAACGGAGAGCTCAGGTCCACTTCCGGACTCTCTCCCTGGAACCATTTCTCTACCTGTTCATATCCCCAGCGGTTCAACGGATTGACAACGGTCATACCCTGAACAATCATTTTGACACGTTCGGGCAATTCATTCATACGAGGCAGACGACCTTCGCTCTTCTGGCGCATCATCACACGCTCATTGCTGCTCATCGGGTTCTGACCAAGCCAAATATACATCAGCGTGATACCCAGAGAATAGAAATCAGCAGCAGGCGTTACCTCTACCACGCCGTCGATCACATCCGAATACATCTCCGGAGCAGCATAGATGGGGGTGCGGGCCTGAGTCGTCTGATGCAGTTTTCCGTCATTCTCCAACATGCTGGAAATGCCGAAATCGCCAAGAACGACCTCTGTATGCTCCTTATCACGGAAAAACAGATTACTCGGCTTCACATCCTTATGCAGGATATTGTTACCGTGACAATAAGCCAGGGCTGCAGCTGCCTGCAGCGCTATACGGCGGAACTGATTCAGGTCACCATTCAGGTGGTAGTCAACCATAGACCCACCCCGGAGATATTCCATCAATTCATAGTTCCTGCTCTTACCATCGACATACACTTTTCCGTAGTCGATAAGCGATACGACCATCTCAAACTTGAAATTATAGATGGTCTGCAACAACTTCTTGTTGACATTGAACGTCGGATAATAGATCTTTAAGACATATTCCTCGCCGTCCCTTTCCACAAGATAAACCTGAGCCTCACCAGAACTCTCGCTGAGACATTGCTTGTTCTTATACCTAACACCCTTCAGGACAAAATAATCTCCGGCAACATCTTGCGTAGCAGAATCATCTTGCCCATGATCGGTTGTTGTACGCATCGTCATATCCATAGAACCAGAAGGTTCCGCCTGGTCCATTGACGCCGGACGCACAGTCATATCACCTCCTGCAGGCTCTACATGCACAGTCTTATCAACATCGGGATTTTCCATTAGATATCGTCTTTAATTTCTTTTCGTGAATTCTTTCCTAAAATAATCCATTTTCCGCCCAGCTGCGGCTTGGCGCAACCACATGGACTGGAATGCAGGGCATGCTTGAAATTACACTCCCATGCCAGTCGAACACCTTGCGGTTTGCAGGCCATTGCATAATTGCGGACTTTAGCAGGCTGAGGTTCAGGCTTCTGGGCCATCTGTTCCAAGATCTCATTCAGACGTTTCAGGCGTGCTTCTTTCTGAGCTTCCAACTCCTTCTTATCAACAGGAGCCTCTTTCTCTGGTATCACCGGCTGAGCAACGCCACGATCCTGTGCCAACAGTGTCAGCACACGCTCACGCAGTTTCCTACTCAGCTGATCACGCACTTTATCACGCTCACTTGAAATGGGAATCACCATCTCCATCTGCTGGAGTTCCTTTGCCAGGGCCTCCATCTCCTTATATTCTGGCGTCAACTGCAACTCAGCCAGCAACTGACGCGCCTCTTCCGTCAAGGGTGTACCACACTGCTTGCAGAAGGAGAAATCATTCAGTGTATGACATGTCGGACATACAATACCACCCCGCGGATTACCGCACTCAGGACAGAAAGCTTCCTTACCCGTCAGATGTGCGCCACAGAAGGAACATACGTCTTTACGGATATAGTGGTGACAGATCTCGCAGAAATCGGCATCTGGATCGACCTCCGCACCACAATTAGGACAACTTGTCTTGCCAATCGGTTTTCCACACGAAGCACAGAACATGGCTTCAGGTTCATTCACGGTACCGCAATAAGGGCATTCTATGCCTTGAGCAGACTGGGTACGCATTTGTTGCTGGTAGTTAACCGACGAGGTTCTTTCCCTGGTCAGTTCTTCATGTTGCATCTCTTGCATACCACTGGCACCATTGGTTGGGTTTAGGGTAATATCTTCGTTCATCATAACATGTTATTTACATAAGTTAGGCGCAAAGTTAATAAATTTTTTGAATAAACCAAAAAAATCCGCCGTAAATTTACATTTACGACGGTAATTTTATTGAATTATGGCTCTTAAAGGGCCAATTCTTCGTTTAATTTCTCCCAACGGTCCATTTCTTCGTCAAGACATTTCTTCGTCGAGGTATATTCCATCACGAGCGTCATGTCCGAAGCATTCTCTGGCTGCATCAGCAACTCGTCAAGTTCTTTCAAACGAGTCTCCATCTTCTCGATTTTTGATTCAGATTCTTTTACAGCCTTCTCAATTCTCTTGATCCGTTTCTGCTGCTCTTTCCGCTCAGCATAGTCCAGCGCCTTGGACAGGGCATCAGGATTTACAACAGACTTTGAATCAGACGTTTTCTTATCAGAATCCATCGACTTATTAGCAACAGGCTGGTTGCTGAATTTGGGGGCATTCTTATCCGCTTGTCCCAGTTCATTCAGCTCCGATATTTTCTTACTTCTCAAGAAATCATAGATACCACCAAGATGCACCCTCACTCTACCGCCACCAAACTCATAGACCTTCGTCACCAGTCCGTCCAAGAACTCTCGGTCGTGACTGACGATGATAGCCGTACCGTCAAAGGCCTTAATAGCCTCCTTCAAGACATCCTTCGAGGGCATATCCAAATGGTTCGTCGGCTCGTCAAGAATCAGCAGATTCACGGGTTCCAGCAGCAGACGGATCATGGCCAACCGGCTCCTCTCGCCACCGCTGAGCACCTTCACCTTCTTATCGCTTTCCTCGCCACCAAACATAAAGGCACCAAGGATATCATTGATTCGCAATCGGATGTCTCCTTTTGCCACGTTATCGATGGTCTGGAAGACCGTCAGGCTCTCGTCCAGCAACTGTGCCTGATTCTGGGCGAAATAGCCAATCTGGATATTATGCCCTATCTTCAATTCGCCAGTATATGGAATCTCGTTCATGATACACTTCACGAGTGTCGACTTTCCCTCACCGTTCTTACCCACGAAAGCCACCTTCTCGCCACGCTTGATGGTCAGCGTCACATGGTCGAAAACGGTATGGGCGCCATAGTCCTTACGCACCTCGTCACAAATTACCGGATAGTCACCACTTCTGAGACAGGGCGGGAACTTCAAATGCATCGCAGAATTGTCTACTTCATCAATCTCGATGGGTACGATTTTCTCCAGTTGCTTGATCTTCTGCTGCACCTGAACAGCCTTCGTTGCCTTATATCGGAAGCGCTCTATAAAATCCTTCATATCAGCCACTTCCTTTTGTTGGTTCTCGTAAGCCCTCAACTGTTGTTCACGACGTTCCTGACGCAGAATAACGTATTCATTATACTTCACCTTATAGTCGATCACCCGTCCACAGGAAATCTCCAACGTACGGTTCGACACATTATTGATAAAGGCTCTGTCGTGACTCACCAGAACGACGGCACTCGACGACTGCGCCAAGAACTGTTCCAGCCATTGTATAGACTCAATATCCAGATGGTTGGTAGGCTCGTCAAGCAACAACACATCCGGTTTCTGTAGCAGAATCTTAGCCAATTCTATACGCATACGCCAACCTCCCGAGAACTCAGAGGTAGGTCGTTCAAAGTCTGTGCGCAGGAATCCGAGTCCCATCAGCGTCCGTTCTATCTCCGCCTCATAGTTCTCAGCACCCAACATCATATAGCGTTCGTGCTCAGTGGTATATTTCTCAATCAGCGCCAGATAACTTTCGCTCTCGTAGTCCGTACGCTCCGACAGTTCCTGGTTCATCTTGTCGATGCGCGCTTTCATCTGGGTGATGTCGGCAAAGGCCTTCTGAGCCTCTTCACGCACCGTTGTATCGTCTTGCAGGATCATCACCTGAGGCAGATAGCCTATCCTACAGTCAGCCGGCACACTCACATTGCCAGCCGTAGGTCTCTGCTGTCCACAGAGTATTTTCAGCATCGTCGACTTGCCTGCGCCGTTCTTACCCACCAAGGCAATACGGTCGCGGTCGTTGATGACGAAACTCGCATCCACGAACAGGGGCTTCACCCCAAACTCCACTTTCAGGCCTTCAACTGATATCATTTACCTTTTTACCTTTTATCAACGAACTTATAATCCTTATATTTCTCGGCAGGGAACCGCAGCATCTCGTCGGTAATACCACCCGACTTGAAATTAGAGATGTTGATAGTGGTCCAGACAAAGGCGATCTTGATACGCAGACTGATTGGCTCATAGCTCTGACGTTTCACCAAGGCTTGTATCTCCTTGATGCCCTTGGCCCCTTTCTTGGCCTTCAGCGTCAACATCAGTCCCTGCTCGTGATTGGCAATGCTATAATCGAAATTCTCAGGTTCAAACTTAAACTTGCTCGAATACTTGTCCGACTTATTGTTCTTCGCACTGTGAATCTCCACCTCCTTCTTTTTCTTCTTGATGGTATACACGGTCACACCATCATTCCACGAGTTCATCTTGGCATCCACAAACTTGCTCTTCTTGCCTTTATACCAGATCGTTCCGTAAGTCTTATAGATACCGATAATATTCACATCGTAACGCAGCGTGGCCCCCTGTTCACCGAACACCTGCTGATAGGCCTGATTGAAAATGCGCCTTGCCTGTCGCGCATTGGGGTTATCCTCAGCCTGCACAGAGGTCAGGGCCGATAGCAGCATTACAACAACTAATAATATCTTATTTCTCATTATTTTTCAATTTCAGGGTGCAAAAGTACACATTTCTCGCGGATTATTCGTATTTTTGCAGCATTAATTAACGAATTGTATGGAAAAGAACATCTTTGCACAACTGATTGCCCAGCAACTCAACCTTCAGGAACGGGCTGTCAACAACACTCTGGCACTGCTCGACGAGGGCTGCACCATTCCCTTTATCTCCCGCTATCGTAAGGAACGGACAGGTGGCCTCGACGAGGTGCAGATAGCTGCCATCAGCACGCAGTACGAACGGTTCAAGGAGATTCAGAAACGCAAGGAGACCGTTCTCAAAACCATCGCCGATCTAGACAAAGTGACGCCTGAATTGGAGAAGCGCATCACCGACTGTTGGGATGCCACCGAACTTGAGGATATCTATCTGCCCTACAAGCCCAAGCGCCGCACCAGAGCCCAGGTGGCCCGCGAACAAGGCCTTGAGCCCCTCGCCAAGATCCTCCTGCTCCAACGCGAGCGCGACCCCAAACGCGCAGCCCACTCTCAACTCTCAACTCTCCACTCTCAACTGAGCATCGAAGACGCCCTCAAAGGCGCTCAGGACATCATCGCCGAGATGGTCAGCGAAGACGAGCGCAGTCGTCAGCAACTCCGTAATGCCTTCCGTCGTCAGGCTTTTATCACCTCGAAGGTCGTCAAAGCCAAAGCCGATACCGACGAGGCCGCCAAATACAGCGATTATTTCGATTGGGAGGAACCCCTCAAGCGCTGCTCCTCCCACCGTCTGCTGGCCATGCGCCGAGGTGAGAGCGAAGGCATCCTCCGCATCAGCATTTCCCCCGACGATGACGAGTGCATCGAACGGCTCCAGCGCCATTATGTCTATGGCAACACGCCTTGTGGCAAATTAGTGGCCGAGGCCGTCGAGGATGGCTACAAACGCTTGCTCAAGCCCTCCATCGAGACCGAATTTGCTGCCCTCAGCAAGGAAAAAGCCGACGACGAGGCCATCCGCGTCTTTGCCGAGAACCTCCGTCAGCTGTTGTTGGGTGCCCCCTTAGGCCAGAAACGTGTGATGGGCGTCGATCCCGGTTTCCGTACAGGCTGTAAGGTCGTCTGCCTCGATGCCCAGGGCAATCTGCTTCACCACGAGGCCATCTTCCCCCATCCCCCCATCAACAAACGCATGGAGTCAGCGATGGCCATCCAGAAAATGCTGAAAAAATACCAGATTGAAGCCATTTCCATCGGCAACGGCACCGCCAGTCGCGAGACCAACGATTTCATCCGCGATGTCCTCGCAGGAAGATATGACGTTTCTCCCACGCATCGCGAGGGGGAGATGCCCCAGGTCTTCACCGTCAGCGAAGATGGCGCCTCCGTCTATTCCGCCTCAAAGATCGCCCGCGACGAATTCCCCGATGAGGACGTCACCGTTCGTGGTGCCGTTTCCATAGGCCGTCGCCTCATGGATCCTCTCGCAGAACTCGTCAAGATTGATCCCAAGAGCATTGGCGTTGGCCAGTATCAGCACGATGTCGACCAGACGAAACTCAAAAACTCCCTCGACCAGACCGTAGAGAGCTGTGTCAACAATGTGGGCGTCAACCTCAACACCGCCTCACAACATCTTCTGATGTACGTCAGCGGCCTTGGCCCCACCCTCGCCAAGAATATCGTCGACTATCGTAAGGAGAATGGTGCCTTCACTTCGCGCGCCCAACTGAAAAAAGTGCCTCGTCTCGGCCCTGCCGCCTTCCAGCAGTGCGCAGGTTTCCTCCGCATCCCGGGCGCCAAGAATCCGCTCGACAACTCTGCCGTCCATCCTGAGAGCTACGACATCGTCGAGCAGATGGCCAAGGACCAGAACTGCACTGTGTCCGACCTGATTAGTAACAAGGAAAAGCGCGAGGCCATCGATATCAAACGCTACGTGACCGCTGAGGTAGGCATCCCTACCCTTACCGATATCCTCAAAGAATTGGAAAAGCCTGGTCGCGACCCCCGCGAACAGATTGAAGAATTCGAGTTCGACTCTCGTGTCAATACCGTCGACGACCTCATCGAGGGTATGGAACTGCCTGGCATCGTCACCAACATCACCAACTTCGGTGCCTTCGTCGACATCGGCGTCCATCAGGATGGTCTGGTACATATCTCACAGATGGCTAATCGTCGCATTGCCCATCCCACCGATGTCGTCAAGCTCCATCAGCACATCCGCGTCCGCGTCATCGAGGTCGACCGTCGTCGCAACCGTATCTCACTGAGTATGAAGGGACTCAGTTAGACCTCTTATTCATGTAGATCACCACACCGATAACGATCAGTGCGACGACTGCGATAATGTGTAACCAATCCATCTCTTATTCAAATTTATAATTTAAAACAAACATCTTATCTACTGATCCGGAGTGTTTCCTTGTGGGCTTCGCGCCAACGGGGGAAATACTGATCCATCAGCGCATGAAAGCGGGCATTGTGACTGGGTTCTAGCAAATGACAAAGCTCGTGCACCACGACATGCTCCACACACCAGTCCGGCAACAATAGCACATAGGCAGAGAAATAAATGCTCCGATCCTTCACATTGCATTGTCCCCAACGTGAGATCGTGGGCTTATAGTAAATCCTTGACGGCCGGACGCCCATCTCCTTCGAATACCGCTCAACCATAGGTTCCACCAGCGCTTTCAGTCGTTTAAGGGCATCTTCGGATTGAGCCTTTGTCGCCAATGGCAACTGATCATAAAACGCCGCCCGCTGCGCCTGTTTATCGCTGATTCTCTTCCTCGCCTTGTCAATCCAGTCGCGATGCTCCTCAACAAACGACTCCACAATCTTCCGTGACAGTCCGAAAGGAGCCGACACATGCACATCGCCATTCTTCACGATACGCATCGACAACCTGCCCGTTCTTCTATATACCACCTGGATCGTCATCGCAACTTAATACAGCCAAAACATCCGTTCCATAGGTTGCCATTTCTCATCACTGCGGGCATCAGCAGAACAGCCCTGGAACTTCGAAACGAAAGCCTCCCACTCAGCCTGTCTCGGCAATGTAGCCAGACGCGCCATCGCCTCTTCCCATTCGAAATCCAGAGGCGTATCAACAATCATCACCAGCTTGCTGCCCAGTATATAGATCTCCATTTCCAGGATGCCCACTTCCCTGATGCCGTCGCGCACCTCCTTCCAACTATACTCCTCAGAATGCCACTTCCGATACTGCGCCACCAATTCCGGATCCTCACTGATTTCCAGAAACTGCACATACCGTTTCAGCTTCCCTCCCGATAATTTCTGAACATATCCTTCCATAATCATCACTATTTGATGCGACAAATGTAGCAAATTAAATACTTTCTCATAACATTATTGCTTTTATTTGTTCTATGATAGTCCTGTCAGCAGGTAGCCAATCAACACTATTAAGTTGTTCCTTATTAAGCCACTTTGCTGCCTCATGCTCTTTCAATGTCAAGCCTCCACTCTCGATACTGCACCAGAAACAATGCATAGTCAAGTGGAACTTCGGATAATCCCACTCTACTGTCTGCTCCAGCCGCTCTACGACAATCCTCGTTTCCAGTTCCTCCCAGATTTCACGCTTCAAGGCTTCCTCTGGCGATTCCCCAGGTTCCATCTTTCCCCCAGGAAACTCCCAGCCATCCTTCATATCACCATACCCTCGCTGGGTGGCGAAGATACGACCTTGATCATCGTGTATGATTGCTGCTACAACCTCTATCTGTTTCATATCGTGGATATGCTTAATGTCACAAAATCCATTTCCAGTTGCAAAGATACAGTCTATACTTGAGATTTTCAAATATTTCGAGTATTTTTTGTTTTTATGGACAATTATTTGGCTTGTTTCCCCAATTTGTCCAAAGATGAGGCGTTTGTCCATACAAGTTAAAGAAGATTTGGTACAATTTCTTGGAATTGGCAGATTTAAGGTTTGTATACAGTTGGTTTAACATTCGTTTTATTACAAATATTACAATTATTACATTACAAATTGGTTATTTGGGTTTGTTTGGGAAGCGGCTTGGGGGTAGAAAGGAAGAGAGAGATTAATTAATTTATTAATATATATATTAACCTATATATAAATATATATATTTATATATAGGTTAAAAATCTCTTCTTACCCAGCAGCGGCCGGGTTTGAAAAAACTGAAATTGTAATGTAATAATTGTAATATTTGTAATGTTTTTGGCACCACCCCTACCCTAACCTTCTGAGTTCAAGGCTTTTACGATGATTTTCAGTTCATTAGGCAGTACATACCGCCGGTTGCTCCTGAACAATCCCATCAGTTTACCCTGCTTTTCGCAGAGTTCGGATATCAGGTTCCAGGCGTACTTTTGCGACAGCTGAGGAAAGATGATCTCAGCTATTTCCTTCTTGGTGTAAATTCTATTCCAATCCCATTCTATCATACTCAAAATCTCCTTTATTATATATACAAATATATAAAATAAATTCGGAATAGCCAAATTTGTGTTAATGTCTTTTAATTGGGAGAATTTGAGCCTACGATTATATGTGATTTGTTGGAATCATTCATTATTTATAGTATCTTTGCATTGAAAATGCGAGAACAGGCTGCACCTCAGCAATTAGAGTGCACTCTATTGCGTTCGGTTTGCACTGTCCTTGCAATGAAATCCGGTGAGCGTGGCGAAATTCTACGCGAGAGCACCCGAAAAGAGTCTGCGAGTCCTAGCACCAAAGTGTGCGAAAGCCGGCAGGGATGTGCGCAAGACCAGGGAAGTTTCGGAAAGAAAAACGGCAGTAATCCGGAAGTAACGCCTAATAAAATTTAGAGATATGGCAGTTAGACAAATTCAATTTCCGATAGTTTACAAGCAGAATCAGAACGCAGAGAGTTCTGGTTACGGCAAGTACTATCCTTATGCATGGAAGCCAGACACCCTGACTCTCCGTGGACTGATTGAGCGCGTGGCCATGGACCAGTCGGTCTATTCGCGCGACATCGTAGAGGGTGTGATCCAGCGCCTGACGAAGGTGATGGTAGAGTTGCTCCAGGCTGGTCAGCCCGTGAAGTGGGACGGTCTGGGAACGTTCACTCCTACCGTGGAGAGTGTGAAGGGCGGCTATTCCGAGGCCCAGATCAAGGCGGGTGCCAGTGTGCGCGACGTGATCGCCGGTGTGCACATCCGCTTCATCCCCGAGAACGAGAAGGGCGAGGAGATCACCTCGCGCAAGTTCAAGGACCTCGTCACCTTCATGGTGGAAGGTATCGCCCTGCGCGTGGAGGTCGGCCAGACCGCTACCGGCAAGAAGAAGTATGCCACCAACATCCAGAGCATCGAGGATTTCCGCAATGACAACAGCGCTGCTGGCAACGGTGGATCGTCTTCGGGCTCAAACGGTGGTAACAGTGGTAGCCAGAACGGCGGCACCCAGAGCGGTGGTGACAACAGCGGCTCACAGGGTCAGCAGAACCAGCAGAGCGGCTATGCGCTGACTATTGCAACCAGTGGTAGCGGAACTGCAACCGTCACTCATGATGGCAACACTGTGACCTCTGGCGCAACCCTCAATGAGGACGATGAGGTGGAGATCAGCATCACGCCCGCAGAGGGTCAGGTGCCTACCGCATCCATCAACAGTTCGAGCATCGAACTGACTGAGGACAACGGTGTCTACACCGGTAGCTTCGCTATGCCTGGACAGGCTTCTGCCCTCGTGATCAGCACGGGCGTCAGCGGTGAAGGTGGCGATGGCGGCGAAGGCCTCGATAAGGACTAAGCGCGAGCGCTAGTCCTAGTGAAGAGTGAATAGTGAATAGTGAATAGTATCGGCAGGAACTATGAAAAAGAGGATTGTGGAGATTGCGGTGAAGGTTGTAGTAGCTGCGCTCACGGCCTTCCTGACGGCCATCACGACCACGAGTTGCATGGGATACGGACCTTTTTAAGGTAAGAAAGTAAAAAGGTAAAAAGTAAAATCACAGGGGACAGGCACGCACTGATAGATCAAAGATGCTATCATTGGTGCCAGTCCCCATGATTTTTACTCGTAATCGTCGATGACGGCGTTCATCATGTCCATCATGGGCTTGGCAGCGCGGAACATGGGAACGATGGCGTCGAGCCACTGGTCGCCCTGGAAGAAATCGTCGGGCACCTGATGCCAGCAGCAGTAGTCCTTCTGACGCAGGTAGTCGACATACTGCCAATCGCGAGGGAACCCTGACGGACAGGTCTTCAAGCGTTCAAGTCCGAACCCCTGTGGCTGATCCCAGCTGGAGACATCGGTGGGCGAAAGAAAACTGGTGGGTGAAGGGTTGCCGAAATATTTCAGGAATTCAGGACTTTCGACGCAACGCAGCCACTGGTCGGTATTACTCATTATCTCATTGCGACACGCAGTCAGGATGTTCGTGGGCAGCCAGTAGTTACCACAGGCCACCATGCAGTGACCAGGTTCAAGATGCAAATAGTATCCACCATGCAGCGCCTTCTTGCCATGTGCTGCGATATAGGCGCCGAGGTGGTTCTTATAGGGCGACTTGTCGTTAGAAAAGCGTGTGTCGCGATAGAACCTATACGTGCAGTCCTTCACCGTCAGGCGAATGATCGAGGGGTCGAAGGTGACGATGCGACGGATGGCCTGCTCGACGCCCTGCTCGAAATCAGCCCGAATGGCATCGTACTCTGGTTTATGTTCGAGAAACCACGTGCGGTTGTTGTTCTTTGCCAACTGCCGTAAATACTTCAATATTCGTTTTGCATCCATAAAAAATCGTCGAATTATTTGAATAATTTGAGAAAATGTTCGTATCTTTGCACACAATATGTCGAAAACAGAAAACTATCAACTGCTTGTAGAGCAAATCCAATCGCTCATTGAGGGCGAGAGTGACGCAGTGGCCGTGATGGCGAACGTGGCGGCTGCCATTCATGAGGCCATGGGCTTCTGGTGGACAGGCTTTTATCGGGTGATGCCCAAGGCGGGCTCTGATGACAATGAGCTGGTGCTCGGCCCCTTCCAAGGTCCCGTTGCCTGCATGCACATCCCCTTCGGAAGAGGCGTTTGCGGCACTGCCTGGGAGCGCAGGCAGACCATCGTCGTGCCCGATGTCGAGCTCTTCCCTGGTCATATCGCTTGCAGCAGCCTCTCGCGTTCAGAGATCGTGGTGCCCGTCATCGCCGCCTCGGGTGAGGTCGTGGCTGTGCTCGATATCGACAGTCGCGAACTCTCTACCTTCGACGACACCGACAGTCAGTATCTCGAGACCATCTGCTCTTATATCGCTCCCCTACTGGGTTAATTCTTCAACTGGATCTTGGTGCGGGTGCTGCTCTTCTGACCCATCATATCGGTCTCAACGGTCGTTTCCATGGATTTGATCCAGAGATCGTCGCCAAGTTCATAATTGGCATTCTCGGTAACGTCGATCTTAACCAGACCGCTGTTGAGCACCATATCGATGTTATCCTTGATCATGTCAGCCTGTTGGGGAGCAAGTTTCTCAACCTGACTGAGGACATAAGCCTTCAACTCTTCTTTGCTCATATCAGACTTGGAAGACGCAAAAATTTTCTTACCATTGACAAGCCAGGTACGCTTCAAATCGACCATGTTATTGTTGTATTTATCCTGCATACCGTTGACGATGGTGAGACCGAAAAGAGCCAGGGGATTGGTGTTTCCTGTCAGCGATTTAATGAGGTTCTCCTGTGTCAGAGCTCCGGTTACCTGTTCCATGATGGCCTCTTTCGTCAACACCTGAGAAATCTCAGGAGCAGCCTTCAACAACTCGTCGACCATATGCTCGCCTGTGGCAACACTTCTATTCTTAACTTCCTCATAATTAATAATATCCAGCAGTTTGCCATCCTTATCGAGGCGCACCTGAACCTTGGTATCTTTCAGAATTTCCGAACCAAGGGTAAGGAGGCGACTCGCCAGATTTTCATCCTTTGCATCACTCGAGAAATTGGCATTCTCCATCGTCATCTCATAGCCCTGAGGCGTCTCCTTGGTGATGGTGAGCAGTTGGTCACTCGTAATGGTAATCGTCTGATCCATTGTCGTAACAGCAGTCGTATTCGTGTACGCTTTTTTCATACCTTTCTTAAGCACAGGTGTCACTTTGATGCTCTGTCCGAAAACGGAAACAGACATCAGGATTACGATACTCAATAAAAATACTTTCTTCATTTTCATTTGCGGTTTTGGTTTATTTACATATTACGGATGCAAAGATACGAAATTATTTTTGTATTTCGCCTAATTTACACTATCTTTGCAACAGAAATCAATCATTATGGACGACAAGCGCTATCTTCTCAGTCTGATCCGTGAGGGAGAGCACCAGCAGCAGGACTTCAAATACCGTGTGTCGGATGCCTGCAAGCTGGCCAAGTCGGTGTCGGCTTTCGCCAATACCGATGGAGGTCGTCTGCTGATAGGTGTTCGCGATGACGGACATCTCTCAGGCGTGCGTTCTGAAGAGGAAATCTTCATGATGCACCAAGCGGCCTACAAATTCTGCAAGCCAGAGCCCAGCATTAAGTTCGACACGTTTCACGTGGATGGACGTACCATCGTGATAGCCACTGTCCCTCCATCCGACAAGCGTCCCGTCTGTGCCCAGGATGACGAAGGCAGGATGAGGGCCTATATCCGCATTGCTGATGAAAATATCGTGGCCTCGCCAGTACATCTAGCTCTCTGGCGGGAATCCCAGAAACCGCAAGGTTCAGTGATCACCTACAATGACGATATCAAAAAGCTGCTCAGTGTCATGGAGGGTCGTCAGACCTTAAACCAGATCGTACGTCTCTCAAAACTCCCGCGTCACAAGGTCGTCACATATCTGGCCCGTCTCATCCGCTTCGGCACAGCGCAATGGGAATACACAGACCAGCAATTTCTGTTCTTCCTGACGTAAACTGCAATAAATGAAGAAGCCCTGGGTCATTTCTGACTCAGGGCTTCGTGAAAGATGGCGGCCTCCTACTCTCCCGCATTGCATTGCAGTACC
>CAMKRS010000019.1 GCA_946415245.1 uncultured Prevotella sp.
CGTTGCGTAAGGTGGGACTTCTGAATCCTTTTATTCCGATTCCGCCACGCTATCACACCAGTTACTTCAACCACGTGTGGGGTGGGGGTTATGCAGCCGGCTACTACAGCTACCTGTGGACGGAGGTGCTGGCGGTCAACATCGCTGATGTCTTCGCCAAGCGTGGTGCCCTGAAGCCTGAGACGGGACAGGACTTCCGCGACAAGATCCTGAGTCGTGGCAACACGGGCGACCTCATGCAGATGTTTACCGACTTCACAGGCATGGCCCAGCCCGATGCCTCCAGTCTGCTCAAAGCCCGCGGATTATAAGAAACTTACCAAATGTATATGAAAAAGATCTTTCTGATGGTCATAGCCACGATGGCAGCCATCTCTGTCAACGCCACCGACTTCACGGATATGGAACCGTTGAAGTTGACAACCCCTGCGATGGAACCCACGTTAGACTACACCGCCACTATGGCCAACCGTCCTGAGTTAGACGTGCTGCTCGACGACCACGCCCCCTGGGCCAAGGAAAACTGGACCTGGATGCGTACCAACGAGGGGGTGAAGCCCTACAAGGTGATGGACGACCTGACCTTCGTGGGTGTCCCCGTATTCCTGGCAGGTATCATTGCCAAGAGTGAGAAGAAATCCTTCCGTCAGAACACAAAGGACAACAAGCACACGTTGCTGACAGACTTCAAGACCCGCATCGACGACTATTCGCAGTTCTTTGGTCCTGTGGTCACCACGGGTTTGAAGATCGGAGGTATAGAGGGCCGCTCAGACTGGGGCCGATATCTGGCCTCCACAGCGATGGCCTATGGTATCATGGCTGGTTTTGTGAATGGCATCAAGTATACCGCCAAGGAGATGCGTCCTGACGGTACCACTGCCAACTCCTGGCCCTCTGGTCATACCGCCACAGCCTTTGTGGGTGCCACGCTGCTCCACAAGGAATATGGTATGACGCGTTCCCCCTGGTACTCGGTAGCGGGCTACGGTGTGGCCACAGCCACGGGTGTCATGCGTGTGCTGAACAACCGCCACTGGGTGTCCGATGTGCTCTCAGGAGCGGGCATCGGTATCATGTCCACTGAGCTGGCCTACGCTCTGAGCGATGTGTTCTTCAAGGGCAAGGGTCTGTTGCGTGGCAACATCGTTTCAGACAAGAGCATCATCGATCATCCCTCGTTCTTCTCGATATCCATGGGTATCGGCTTTGGATCGCGCGACCTCACCTTTGACATGGCCAAGCTAAACCTCACCAACTTTGACGGCGACAATAAGTTAAACATGAAGTTCGGTGCTTCTACGGCAGTAGGTGCCGAGGGTGCTTTTTTCTTCAATAAGTATGTCGGTGTTGGTGGACGCCTGCGTGTCAACAGCTCACCTATCAAGGGATGGGACGGTATTGAGGAGTATGCATGGACCGATCTCGTTGGGAGTCTTTATGACGAAGAAAACATAGATGATCCTGACTATCAGCGCTTTATTCTTGGCGATGAAAACAGCGGTGCTCTGATCGAGGATGCCTATTTCACCATCAAGAGTGACCACTTGACGGAGTTCTCTGCCGATCTGGGTCTCTATTTCAACCTCCCCCTCTCCAACCGTTTTGCCCTGGGTTCGAAATTGCTTGTAGGACGTAGTATCATGCAGGAACTCGATCTCAATGCCACTGTCACTGGTGGTAAGCGCACGATTAACTTGGAGGATCTTACGGGAGACATTGCTGATGAGAATGTTTTTGTTATGGCCAAACCCGCAGCAGGTACCTATACCACAGAATGGGACTACTTTACGCTGAGTTGCAACAACACCATGAAGTTTGGTACAGGCATTTCGTTGACCTATGCCTATAAGGAGAACTATGCCTGGCGTCTGTTCTTGGATTATGACTACTCTCGTAAGACCTACACCATGACTTACAATCCTGCCGTATTCGCTTTCGATGCAATTGGTTTTGGCTTGGGTGATGAAACAGCCTCCTTCAGATCACTGATGGAACCAGGCGATTTGGACGCATTCATAGAGACCCAGGATGTGAAGAAAAACCGCCATACGTTTGTCCTCGGAGGTTCGTTCACCATCTCCTTCTAATTCTAACAAAAATAACTACTTATGAAAAAGATCAACCTGACTGTTATCAGCATCCTGATGGGGTGGGCGATGGCCTGCCCCGTCAGTGCCCAGACCTCGAAGGCCGAACTGCTGGCACACCTCGAACTGGCCACGGGCAATTACTGCAATTATCCCCTTCCCTCGGGACATGTGACGCCTGCCCCTGAGGGCTACGAACCCTTCTATGTGAGTCACTACGGCCGTCATGGCGCCCGTTATATGACTGACGACGACCCCTACAAATACATCATCGGTAAGTTGGACACCGCCCAGACACGCGGCTGGCTCACCGACAAGGGTCAGGAGGTATTGCTGAGGCTGAGGCGCGCTGCTGCCGATGCCTGGAACCGCGATGGCGACCTCACCCGTCTGGGAGCCCTGCAGCATCAAGGCATCGCCCACCGTCTGGCCACCAACTATCCTGCGCTGCTGATGCAGCCCGTCGATGTCAGGGCCAACTCCTCTACCGTCAGACGCTGCATCCTCTCGATGGCCAATTTCTGTCAGGAGCTCAAGAGCATGAATCCCCAGCTGAACATCGCTATGGATGCCAGCAAACACGACATGTACTACCTGACGCCCAACGACAGCATCGACATCCCGCAGAAGGGCATCGACGACCCGCTCTACGAGAAACTGGACCAGTTCCGCCACGAGAAGCTGAACGGTCGCTACCAGATGGCCCTGCTCTTCAAGGACCCCGCGGTGGTGGGTGATTTCGTCGATGGCTATCAGTTGGCCGACGGCCTGTGGAACATCGCCTCCGACATGCACTGTCTGCCCGAGCTCGAACTCTCGTTCAACGACCTGTTTACCGTCGACGAGCTCATCGATGGCTTCTATGTCTACAATGCCAGCTGGTGTCTGTGGGAGGGTCTCATGCCCGGCTCGCGCCCCAACTACTACGCCATCTATCCCCTGTTGCAGAACTTCCTCGACGAGGCCGACCAGCTGATAGCCTCAGGCCGTCGTCAGGTGCGTCTGCGCTTCGGTCACGACAGCGTGGTGCTGCCCTTCGCCTTCATCCTCGGTGTGAAGGAGGCCATCCACGGCACTGATGACATGGAGAACCTGCACAACACCTTCGCCATCTTCCGGCTCATCCCCATGGCTGGCAACGTGCAGCTCATCTTCTTCCGCAAGCAGGGCTCCGACGATATCCTCGTCAAGTTCCTGATGAACGAGAATGAGACCTCCATCCCCATCGCCACCGACTGCTATCCCTTCTACCACTGGAAGGATGTCTCGGCCCACTACCGCAGCATCCTCGCCAATGCCAACATCAAATACAAGGAGTAAAGAAAAAGCCCCATCCACACAGGACGGGGCTTTTATTTTGAATGAAAGAATGTTCGGTTTAGAACGGGATCTTATAACCAACGGTCAGCATAATCACGCTGTTTCTCATCTTAGCACCATACTTGTTACCCTCTTTATCAATCATATTGGTTACGCCGAGGTTGTAACGGGCATCGATGACGAAATCACTGATTTCATACGACAGGCCAAGGGGAATTGACAGGTCAAATTTCTTCAGGTGATCCTTCATGTCAACATCGTCAGCCTTAGCACTCATCAGGAAACCAGGCTGAACACCGGCCTTAATAGCGAAACCGGGAGCAACATAGACATTAGCCAGAACAGGAATGTTGATATAGTCAATCTTCAACTTGACGTCAGAGTCCTTGACACCAGCTCCCTGCATGCTGTAGAGAGCACCTGCGGTAAGGGTAAACATCTCGTTGATGTTATAACCAAACTCAGCACCAGCCACAAGGCCAACCTTCATCTTGGCGCCTTCTACATCACCGGTAAGCGTGGTCAGATCAGCACCTACCATTGGCTTAATAAACATCTGCTGTGCATTAGCACTCAGAGTAGCTACCATCAGGGCAGCAATCAAAAATAACTTTTTCATACACTTATGTTAATAAAAATATAATATATTCAATGATTAATGATTTAGAGCGGGATCTTGTAACCAACGGTGATCTGGATCACGCTGTTGCGGACGCTGCCGTTGCCCTTGTTGATCTTGGCAATACCAAGGTTGTAGCGAGCATCGAACACGAAATTAGAATACTCGTAAGAAGCACCGATGGGCACGTCGAAAGTGACAGACTGCATAGCATCCTTCACATCAATCTCGATCTTATCGTTCTTCTCTTTTGCAGAGACGGGGATAGCCGGCTGGATACCAATCTTCAACGCGAAATTCGGAGCTACATAGAAGTTGGCCAGAACGGGGATATTCAGGAAGTCGTAGTTGGCCTTGGCACTTCCTTCTCCCTCACAACCCTGCATAGAATACAGCAGACCAGCAGAGAGGCCTACGAGTGGGCTCACCTGATACATGCCTTCGGCGCCTGCCACCAAACCTACCTTAATACTGTTGCCGCTGACATCGCCAGCTACATTTGCCAGGTTTATACCAGCCTTAGGAATAAGAGTGAAAGAACCGGTTGCTTGTTGTGCACTTGCTGTCAATGTGGCTACCATCATTGCAGCAATCATCATTAATTTCTTCATACGCTTATTTTTTAAGTTATAAACTAAAACATGGGACAAAGATAGTGTTTTTTTCAATAACTTCCAAGAAAAATGCGAATTATTCAAGGATTATACGTCATTTTGCCTCAAAAAACAATAAAAACACGCCTCAACCCCGCAAAACTATATGACAAAGCCCCGTCCGGTGTGGATGGGGCTTTGTTGTTGGGGGATGTATTGTTTAATACAGGGGGATCTTGTAGCCGATGGTGAGCATGATGACGGCGTTGCGGGTCTTGCCGTCGGCCTTTGTCATGCAGTGGTCGCCAATGATGTCGTAGTGGGCATCTGAATTGAAGATGTTGGAGAGGCCGATGTTGTAGCGCAGGTCGAGGGCACACTCGTCGAACTCGTAGGACAGGCCTACGGGGATGGAGAAGTCGTGCTTGTTACAGAGATCCTTGATCTTGTCGTCGCCCTGATGAGCGTTCAGCAGGAATCCGAACTGTGCGCCAGCCTTGATGCCGAAGCCCTTGACGGGGTAGAAGGCGGCCATGACGGGCACGTTGAGGTAGTCGATATTGATGTTGTACTTGGTGCGGTCGTCGCTGACTCTTGCGCCCTGCATGGTGTAGAGGGCACCGCCTGTGAGTGCAAAGTGATCGCCGAACTGCCAGCCGAGTTCGACACCACCGACGAAGCCTACCTTCAATTTCAGTTCATTGACATCGCCAGTTATTGTGGCTACGGTTCCACCTGCCATGGGCTTGATGAACGGTCCGCTCTGTGCGTTGGCCGTTAATGTAGCTACCATCAGGGCAGCAATCATCAAAATCTTCTTCATAATGCTTGTTCTTTTTTTATGGTTAATAACTTATTTTCTTACGATCACACTGCCGCTGGCCTGATGGGTGGCGAGGATGAGCACTTCGGCTATCTGCACATGCTCGGGGGCGTTGGCGGCATAGACGGCCACATCGGCGATATCGTCGCCCGTGAGGGGTTTGATGCCCTGGTAGAGCTTGGCTGCGCGCTTGGTGTCGCCGTGGAAGCGGATGTTGCTGAAATTGGTCTCCACGAGGCCGGGCTTGAGGTTGGTGACGCGTACGGCGGTGTCGGCCACGTCGATGCGGAGTCCGTCGGAGAGGGCCTTCACGGCTGCCTTTGTGGCGCAGTAGACATTGCCCCCTGCGTAAGCGGCATCGCCCGCCACACTACCTATATTAATAATGTGTCCGCTGTTGCGCTGGATCATCTGGGGCACGATGAGGCGTGTCATGGTCAACAGGCCCTTGATGTTGGTGTCGATCATGGTCTCCCAGTCGTCGAGGTCGCCTTCGTATTCGGGTTCGAGTCCCAGGGCGAGGCCGGCATTATTGATGAGTACGTCGATCTGCTGCCACTCTTCGGGCAGTCGTTCGATGGCCTTGCGGGCTGCCTCGCGGTCTCTGACGTCGAAGGCGAGCACGATGACCTTGGTGCCTTTGGCCTCGAGCTCCTGACGGATGGCCTCGAGTTTCTTCACGTTACGGCCATTGAGGATGAGGCGGTCGCCATTGTCGGCGAATTTACGGGCGCAACCGAGGCCGATGCCGCTGGTGGCGCCTGTGATGAAAATGGTCTTGTTCATATCTTTATGTTGTGTCATTTTTACTTTGTGGCTGCAAAGGTACAAAAAAAAGTGAAAAGTGAAAAGTGAAAAGTGAAAAATTTGCTGCCGCCACACTATCTTCCCAGATTTTTTTGTAATTTTGCAGCCGAATGATAAATCAACCGGTTATGACGAAGCAAGAATTTGATGGGTACAGGGATAAGTATGCCAAGCAGATAGATGCCATCCGCGAGGCGGCTCACGAGCTGCATCAGAGTGTGAACCAGACGTATGGCGACAACCTGCCCTATGGTTTCCATCTGGATATGGTGGTGGAGGGCGTGATCTGCTACGGCCATCTGGTGTGTGCCTGTGAGGAGGATGTGTTGCCCCTGTTCTTCGGTGCTTACTACCACGACAGTATTGAGGATGCCCGTCAGAGTTACAACGACGTGCTGCGGACGGCCCGCAAGTGGATGAAGGAGGAGCAGGCGCTGATGGCCACGGAGATTGTGTATGCCCTGACTAATGACAAGGGCCGTACGCGTGAAGAAAGGGCAGGGGAGAAATACTTTCAGGGTATCCGTGCGACACCCTATGCACCGTTTGTGAAGCTTTGCGACCGTCTGGCCAATGTGACTTATACGTGTTCGGTGGACAGTGGTCGTGGTGGCAGCCGTATGCGTGAGGTGTATAAGGGTGAGATGAAGCATTTCCTGCCGTCCCTGATATCAGAGACCGACGACCAGCGGAGACAGGTGCCGTTTGAGGCGATCACGGCGCTGGCGGAGATACTGATTGAGGAGGTGGATCGTGATGAAATCCGCAAGCAGTGGAATTGCTGATTTGAGAAAAAAGAAAGCTAAATCGCAAAATTTCTTGCAAAATATTTGCTAGTTTCGCAGAAAAGTGATAATTTTGCAGCCGAATTCAAGGAAAAATTGAAAAATTGAAGAATTGAAAGATTGAAGTTATGTCAATGTTGAATGCATACTTTTACGGCTATTACTTTTACTTTGCAAGCAATTGTGAAGCGGAAAGCTGTAAGTAAAATTAAAAGAATTGAAAAATTGAAAAATTGAAATAAGGCTCCGCTTCACAAACCAGTGAAAGCGGAGCGCTTTTTTAAGTGAATAGTTAATAGTGAATAGTTAATAGTGAATAGTCAAATAAGGACATGAAGAGGATTGCCATACAAGGACTGATCGGGTCGTTCCACGATATCGCGGCGCACCTGTACTTCGAGGGAGAACAGATACAGCTGATCTGCTGCTCGACCTTCGAACAGGTGTTCAAGCAGATTCAGCAAGACCCCACGGCCATCGGCATGCTGGCTATCGAGAACACCATCGCGGGATCGCTGCTGCACAACTACGAGCTGTTGCGCGACTCAGGTACGACGGTGGTGGGAGAGCACAAGCTGCACATCACGCATTGTATCTGTTGTCTGCCAGAGGATGACTGGGACACCATCACCGAGGTGCACTCGCATCCCGTGGCCCTGATGCAGTGCCGACAGTTTCTGGCCCAGCACCCGCAGTTGAAGAATGTGGAGGCTGAGGATACGGCAGGTTCGGCGAAGATGATTGCCGAGGGTCAGAAGAAAGGGTGGGCGGCCATCTGTCATGCAGAGGCAGCCAGACTCTACGGTTTGAAGGTGCTGGAAGACCATATCGAGGACAACAAGCACAACTTCACCCGTTTCCTCGTGGTGTCGAATCCCAACAAGGCCGATATGCTCAGGCCCCTGACGGAGACGAATAAGTCGAGCATCGTGTTTTCATTGCCTCACGAGGAGGGTAGTCTGAGTCATGTGCTGGCGATTCTCTCGTTCTATAAGATCAATCTGACGAAGATCCAGTCGCTGCCGATTATCGGAAGGGAGTGGGAGTATCTGTTCTATGTGGATGTGATGTATGACGACCTCACACGCTATCGCCAGTCGATTGATGCCATCATCCCCCTGACGCGCGATTTGAAGATCTTAGGAGAATACAAAGACGGGAAGCAGACAAGTTAAAATTGAAAGATTGAAAAATTGAAGAATTGAAGTTATGATACAACCAGCAGATAGATTAAGTTTGGTACAGGAGTACTATTTCAGTAGGAAGTTGAAGGAAGTGGCGCAGATGAATGCCGAGGGTAAGGACATCATCTCGCTGGCCATTGGCAGTCCCGATATGCCGCCCTCAGAGCAGACGATAGAAAAGCTTTGTGAGGTGGCCCACCAGCCCAATGCCCACGGGTATCAGCCCACGATGGGTACCCCCGAACTGCGTGAGGCGATGGCCGATTTCTACCAGCGTTGGTATGGTGTGAGCCTGGATCCGAAGACGGAGATCCTGCCGTTGATCGGTTCGAAGGAGGGTATCCTGCATGTGACGCTCGCCTTTGTGAATCCCGGCGATGAGGTGCTGGTGCCCAATCCTGGCTATCCTACGTATACCTCGCTGTCGAAGATCCTGGGTGCGAAGATCGTGAACTATGACCTGCGTGAGGACAATGGTTGGCAGCCAGATTTCGACCAGTTGGAGAAGATGGACCTCTCGAAGGTGAAGCTGATGTGGACCAACTATCCGAATATGCCTACGGGTGGTAATGCCCGTATGGAGACCTACGAGCGTCTGGTGAGATTTGCCCAGGAGCATGGTATCGTGGTGGTGAACGACAATCCCTATTCGTTTATCCTCAACGAGAAGCCGATGTCGCTGTTGCAGGTGCCTGGGGCTAAGGATTGTTGTATTGAGTTCAACTCGATGTCGAAGAGCCACAATATGCCGGGCTGGCGTGTGGGTCTTTGTGCCACGAACGCACAGTTTATTCAGTGGATCCTGAAGGTGCAGTCGAACATCGAGAGTGGTACGTTTCGCGGTATCCAACTGGCTGCTGCTGAGGCATATAAGAATGATGAGACTTGGCATCGGGAGTTTAACATTGAGACCTACGCCCGTCGTCGTCAGTGGGCGGAGAAGATCATGGATGCCTTAGGATGTACGTACGACAAGAATCAGGTGGGTATGTTCCTCTGGGGAAAGATTCCTGCTGACATCAAGAATGTGGAGGATCTCACGGAGCGTGTGCTCCACGAGGCGCGTGTATTCATCACCCCGGGCTTTATCTTCGGTTCGAACGGTGAACGCTACATCAGAATATCGTTATGCGCCAAGGAGGAGAAAATTGAAGCTGCATTAGAAAGAATCAAAAAAACAATATAATTATGGAACTGGAATTAGAACCGTTGAATTTACCGAGTGACAATGAACGTCCCTTCGTGATTGCAGGCCCTTGCTCTGCTGAGACTGAGGAACAAGTGATGACCACCGCCAGAGAATTGGCGATGAAAGGCTGCCACAACTTTCGTGCAGGTGTATGGAAACCCCGTACGAAACCCGGAGGCTTTGAGGGTCACGGAGAACCCGCCCTCGTTTGGCTCGCTGAGGTGAAAAAAGAGACGAAGATGCTGGTGTCTTGTGAGGTGGCTACTGCAGAGCATGTGGAACTTGCCTTGAAATATGGCATCGACATCCTCTGGATCGGAGCCCGTACATCGGCCAATCCCTTCGCCATGCAGGCCATCGCTGATGCTTTGAAGGGAGCTGATGTGCCCGTGTTTGTGAAGAACCCCGTGAACCCCGACCTCGAACTCTGGATCGGAGCTTTGGAGCGTATCAACCAGGCAGGTATCAAGCGTCTGGGGGCCATTCACCGCGGATTCTCTTCGTATGAGCAAAAAATCTACCGTAATGCCCCGATGTGGCAGATTCCCATCGAACTGCGTCGTAGGATTCCGGAACTGCCAATCATCAGCGACCCGAGTCATATCGGAGGTCGTCGTGAGTTGGTGGCGCCCCTCTGTCAGCAGGCCATGGACCTGGGTTTCGACGGACTGATCATCGAGAGTCACTGCGATCCTGATAAGGCGTGGAGCGATGCCAAGCAGCAGGTGACACCTGATGTGCTGGACTATATCCTCTCGCTGCTCGTGATCCGCGACGAGAACACCACGACGGAGGGTATCAGTCAGTTGCGTAAGCAGATCGACGAGCTCGACAACCAGTTGATGGAGCTGCTGTCGAAGCGTATGCGTGTGTGTCGTGAGATCGGACAGTATAAAAAGGAGCACAATATGACGGTGTTGCAGGCCAACCGTTACAACGAGATCCTGAACAAGCGTGGTGCGCAGGGTGCCCTCTGCGGTATGGATCCGGAGTTTGTGGCCCATGTGTTCGAGAATATCCATGAGGAGAGTGTCAGACAACAAATAGAGATAATCAATAAGTAAAATTGAAAGATTGAAAAATTGAAGGATTGAAGTCCATGCGGCTTGAAAAACTTCAATTTTTCAATTCTTAAATTCTTCAACTCTATGAAAATATTAGTGATGGGTGCAGGTAAGATGGGAAGTTTCTTCATCGACCTGCTGAGTTTTGAGCATGAGGTGGCAGTGTTTGAGAGAGATCCCAAGCGCATGCGATTCACCTATAACTGTCAGCGTTTTACCTCGTATGAGGAGATTCAGGAGTTCAAGCCCGAACTATTGATCAATGCCGTGACGCTGAAATACACCATCCCCGTGTTTAAGGAGGTGATTCCCTATCTGCCCAAGGAGTGTATTATCAGCGACATTGCCTCGGTGAAGACCGATCTGAAGGAGTTTTATGAGCAGACGGGCATGAGATATGTCTCTACCCACCCGATGTTCGGACCTACGTTTGCCAATTTGCAGCAGCTCTCCGAGGAGAATGCCATCATCATCAGCGAGGGCGACTATATGGGTCGTATCTTCTTCAAGGATCTCTATCAGAAACTGGGACTGAATATCTACGAGTATACCTTCGAGGAACATGATAAGACGGTGGCTTACTCGCTGTCGATCCCATTTGTCTCGACGTTTGTGTTTGCGGCTGTGATGAAGCATCAGGATGCGCCTGGAACAACGTTTAAGCGTCATATGCGTATCGCCAAGGGCGTGCTGAACGAGGATGATTACCTGTTGCAGGAAATCCTCTTCAACCCCTATACCCACGATCAGGTTAGCCAGATCCGTACGGAGCTGAAAGAACTATTGGAAATCATCGACCAGAAGGATGCTGCGGGGATGAAGGATTATCTGACGAAGATCCGCAACAACGTGAAGCGCGACATAGAGTAATCGACAACGGATTATACGGATTAAACGGATTTTCTTTAGCGCAGTTAATCCGTGAAATCCGTATAATCCGTTGTGAAGAAGAAAGAAAACTATGATTATTTTTTGTGCTTTCGATATTTTTCTCTAAATTTGCAGCGTTAAACCAATTAAACATTAGAATTATGGGTATTATTATTTCACTTCTTTTAGGATGTTTGGCTGGCTTCTGTGCTGGCAAGTTGATGAAGGGTGGTGGCTTTGGCATCATCATGAACTGTGTGCTGGGCCTCCTTGGTGGTGCACTTGGCGGTTGGTTGTTCGACCTGCTTGGCATCTCTTGGGGTGGTCTTCTGGGACAGCTCGCCACAGCTATCATCGGTGCTGCTCTTATCCTCTGGATTGCCTCGTTCTTCAAGAAGTAGAGCATTAACGTCCTATGAATTTCCTCGAGGAAAAGATCCTGCGTGAGGGCGAGATCAGGGAGGGTGATCTCCTGAAGATTGACAATTTTCTGAATCACCAGATTGATATCGACATCATACGCCAGATAGCCTATGAGTTCCAGCGCCGTTTCCGGGGTGTGGAGGTCAATAAGGTGCTGACCATCGAAGCCAGCGGTATCGCCATTGCCACGATGCTGGGACATCTCTATGATGTGCCCGTGGTGTTTGCCAAAAAGGATCAGACGGCCAATTCTACCGACGATAAATACATGTCGCAGGCTTACTCGTTCACTCACAAGACTGTCAACCATGTCTTTGTCTCGAAGCCTTATCTGCATGCGAAGGACAAAGTGCTGATTGTGGATGATTTCCTGGCTGATGGTGAGGCCATCCATGCCTTGTCCGATCTGGTGCATCAGGCTGGTGGTGAGGTGGTTGGCGTTGGTGTCGCTGTGGAGAAAGGTCATATGAAAGGTGGCAAGATCCTGCGCGAGGAGGGGTATCATCTGGAGTCGATCGCGATTATCGAGGAGATGGACTATGAGACGCAGACCATCCGTTTCCGTGAGCAACCGCCTGTAGATCTTGGTAATACACAAATCGGTTTAAAGGAGTAGACCACGATGGCAGCAGGAAAGTGGATTGGAGGATTTATCGGATGGATGGCTGGTGGACCCTTGGGGGCACTGGCAGGCTATCTGGTGGGGTCGTTGTTCGACTCGATGCTCGATGGTGTGAATTCGCCCAGCAATTCCGGTACCTGGGGCACAGGCTCAGAGCGTGATACGGGCTCGTGGCAACAGAAATCCTATCAAGATTATAACCAGGCCTATCAACAGGCTTATCGTCAGCGTCAGCAACAGGGAGAGCGCAATAGTTTCCTCTTCTCGTTGTTGGTGCTGTCTTCTTATATCATCAAGGCCGATGGCAAGGCGATGCACTCGGAGATGGAGATGGTGCGTCAGATGCTCCGTCAGAACTTCGGTAGTCAGGCAGTCTATCAGGGTAATGATATTCTGAACAAACTCTTCGAGGAGCAGAAACGTGAGGGTTGGCAACAGTTCAAGACGACCGTTCGTCAGTGTTGCGGACAGATCAATCAGCAGATGGACTATTCGCAGCGTCTGCAATTGTTGAACTATCTGGTGATGGTGGCGAAGGCCGATGGCAGTGTGCCCCAGAGCGAGATCACGGCCTTGAAGGAGTGTGCGCAGTGGATGGGTCTTCGTGATAGTGAGGTCGACTCGATGTTGCATCTCTCAGGCGACACGCTGGAGGATGCCTATAAGGTGCTGGGTGTAAGTTCGAATGCTACGGATGATGAGGTGAAGAAGGCTTATCGTAAGTTGGCGTTGGAGCATCATCCTGATAAGGTGGCAGCACTGGGTGAGGATGTGCGCAAGGCTGCAGAGAAGAAGTTCCAGGAGATCAATGCAGCGAAGGACCGCATCTGGAAAGCAAGAGGACTGGGAAAGTGAGTAGTGATTAGTGAATAGTTAATAGTGAAGAGTGAATAGTGAAAAGACCGGCGATTGTTGTTCCAGAGGGGTGTAAGGAGGTGTTGTTGCATGCCTGTTGTGCACCGTGTTCTTCGGCCATTGTCGAGTGGCTGGTACAACATGATATTCGTCCTGTGATCTTCTATTATAATCCTAACATCTTCCCCCGCGAAGAATACGAGATCCGTAAGAATGAGAGCAAGCGCCATGCAGAGAGCTTGGGGCTGAAATGGATTGATGGCGACTACGACCATGAGCAGTGGCAGCAGGATGTCTGCGGACTCGAAGGAGAGCCCGAGAGAGGTAAACGTTGTGAGCTGTGCTTTACCCTTCGTCTGACAGCTGCTGCAAAGAAGGCACAAGAGCTTGGTATCCAATATTTTACCACCACTTTGGCTTCTTCCCGTTGGAAGAGCCTCGAACAAATCGAACGTGCTGGCCATCTCGCAGAGCAGACCGTGTCACACCGGGGTCAGGATACTTTGTGTCATAATGATGTCACAAAGTATCCTGACCCCGGTGTGACATTTTGGGCCCAGAACTGGCGCAAAGGTGGTCTCTATGAACGTCGGAATCAACTGCTGAAAGAATTTAATTTCTACAACCAGCAATACTGCGGTTGTGAGTTCTCGCAGCGTCCGAAATCATGATTTCTTTCTGACTCTGAGGGTCTGTACGATACGGCTCAACTGGTTGGGGATACGTATCTGCTGCGGACACTTAGGCAGGCACTCCTCACAATCCTGGCAGGCACGTGCCCATTTCTCTGCATCAGGCAGTGCCTTGCGGTAACCCTCGATGAACTTCTGCTGACGCTCAGCATAATCGGCGGCAGTAGGTTCGGGCAAGGGGAGAATATGACTGTTGACAGCCTCATTGTAATAGGTGAAGTTGCCTGGGATATTCACACCATAAGGACACGGCATGCAGTATTCGCAAGCAGTACATGGAATGATGGGAACGCCCGACATCTCATCAGCAATCTTGGCCAACAGCGCATTCTCCGATTCTGTGCAGACCTCTAATGGCGAGAACGTCTTTACATTCTCTTCGAGGTGATCCATGCGGTTCATACCACTGAGCACGGTCAGGATGTTGGGGTAGGAGCCCACCCATCGGAAAGCCCAACGGGCTGTGCTGTCGTCAGGACGTACGGCTTTCAGCTGATCAGTCAGTTCCTGAGCCATTCTGCCAAAGGCACCACCACGCAACGGCTCCATCACGACACACTGGATACCTAGTTTCTCGCATTTGCCATACAGGTATTCCGCATCCGCATCCGACCGTCTGCCACCACGCATCGAGGCGTGTGTCCAGTCGAGGAAGTTCATCTGTATCTGTACGAAATCCCAGTGGTATTCATCGTTGTGGTCCAACAGCCAGTCGAAATCGCCCACATTGCCATGATACGAGAATCCCAGATGCTTGATACGTCCAGCCTCGCGCTCCTTGAGCAGAAAATCGAGGATGCCATTGTCGAGGAAACGTCCCTTCAACGTGTTCATGCCACCTCCGATGCCATGCAGCAGATAGTAGTCGATATGGTCCACTTTCAGACGCTCCATCGACTGCTCATACATGCGCTTCGAGGCATCGAAACTCCAAGTATTCTGTCCCTGATTCGACATTTTCGTGGCCACATAGTATTTATCTCGCGGATGACGTGAAAGGGCATTACCCATCAGCACTTCCGACTGTCCACGCATATACATTGGGGCCGTGTCGTAGTAGTTCACGCCATGCTCAATGGCATAGTCCACGAGTTGATTGACTTCCTCCTGATTATTGGGCAGACGCATCATGCCGAATCCCAAGAGGGAAATCTGTTCGCCTGAGCCGTGCTGTACGCGATAGGTCATGCGGTTATCAATTACCTTTTTGTCTTTCTGTGCGAACGCACTCAGGGGCTCCATAGCCATCAGGGCCATGGCCGATCCTGTACCGATGCCGAGCCTCTTCAGAAACTCTCTGCGGTCCATGTTTAGTTTATCCTTTTCCATACTCATTGCGTTAGATGGGGTCAAAGTTACGAAGATTATTTCGAAAAAACAACAAAAACAAGGTTAAAGTTTTGCCAGTCTCGTTTTTTTGTTGTAATTTTGCGCGCTAAATAACATTGATATCAATATTTTAAGCATTTTATGGCCAACACTAACACATTTGTAGGTTCCAAGATTAAGGGAATCAGAGAGACAAAGAACCTCTCGATTGAGGAGATTGCAGAGAGCAGTGGTCTGTCAGTAGAGCAGATCACCTCCATAGAGAACGACCAGAACCTGCCCTCCTTAGGGCCGCTGATCAAGATTGCCCGTGCGCTGGGCGTTCGTCTGGGAACGTTTATGGACGATAACGACGCCTTAGGTCCTGTGGTCTGTCGTGCTGAGGATCGTGAGAAGGACAGCAGTATCAGTTTCTCGAATGGTGCTACCGATGCCCGTAAGCACATGGAATATCATCCACTGGCTCAGCAGAAGGCAGGTCGTCATATGGAGCCCTTCGTGATCGACATCAATCCTGAGGATTCACCAGAGTATAAGCTTTCTGCCCATGAGGGTGAGGAGTTCATCTATGTGATGCAGGGTGAAGTGGAAGTAGAATACGGTAAGGAGAAGTATCTGCTGAAGGAAGGCGACTCGATTTATTATGACTCTATCGTAAAGCACCATCTGCATGGCGCTCCTGGTAAGTCCGCCAAGATTCTTGCACTTATCTATATCCCCTTTTAAGAGATGAGCAACGTAAGATTAGATATGGCAGGCAGACCGTTGCCTGATAGAACCTATCCTGCTGAGACTGGATCGGAGGGCTATACGCTGCATGAGCGTACACTTGGCCAATGGCTCGAATACTGGGCTGAGACCACACCCGATAAGGAGTATATCGTTTATAGCGATCGTGACCTGCGCTTCACTTGGAGCAAATTCAATGAGCGTGTGGACAATCTGGCCAAAGGCTTGATTGCCATTGGTGTGAAGCGAGGTTCTAATGTGGGCATCTGGGCCACGAACGTGCCTGATTGGCTTACCTTCCTTTATGCGACAGCCAAGATCGGTGCTGTGTTGGTGACGGTGAATACCAACTATAAGCAGAACGAGTTGGAGTATCTTTGTAAGGACTCTGATATGCAGACGCTCTGTATCACAGACGGTACTTGGGACTGTAATTACGTCGATATGACCTACACCATGCTGCCTGAGTTGAAGAATTGCGAGCGTGGTCATCTCAACAGCGAGCGATTCCCTTATTTAAAGAACGTCGTCTATATCGGTATGGAGAAGTATCGTGGTATGTTCAATACCGCTGAGCTTCTGCTGCTGGGCCAGAACGTCGAGGATGAGGAACTCAACGAGATGAAGAGCAAGGTGACTTGCCACGATGTCTGCAACATGCAGTACACTTCTGGTACGACGGGCTTCCCCAAGGGTGTGATGCTGACGCACTATGGTATTGCCAACGATGGTTTCTTTACGGGCGAGAACATGGGCTTTACGCAGGACGATAAGCTCTGTGTCTGTGTGCCTCTTTTCCACTGCTTTGGTGTGGTGCTGGCTACGATGAACTGTCTGACGCATGGTTGTACGGAGGTGATGGTTGAGAAATTTGATCCCCTCGTGGTGCTGGCGTCTATCCATAAAGAGCGTTGTACAGCTGTCTATGGTGTGCCCACGATGTTTATCGCTGAGTTGAATCACCCGATGTTTGATATGTTCGACCTGAGTTGTTTGCGCACAGGTATCATGGCAGGTTCGCTCTGTCCTGTGGAATTGATGAAGCAGGTGTCAGAGAAGATGTTTATGACTATCACGAGTGTGTATGGTCTGACGGAGTCGTCGCCAGGTATGACGCAGACATGTCTGAATGATACGTTTGAGCAGCGTTGCACCACTGTAGGTCGCGACTTCCCGTTTGTTGATGTGAAGGTGCTCGATCCTGAGACAGGCGAGGAGTGTCCCGTAGGTGTTCAGGGTGAGATGTGCTGTAAGGGCTTCAACGTGATGAAGGGTTACTATAAGAATCCTGAGGCAACAGCTGAGGTCATCGACAAGAACGGCTATCTGCACTCTGGTGACCTGGGTGTGAAGGACGAGCAGGGCTTCTATAAGATTACAGGTCGTATTAAGGATATGATCATCCGTGGTGGTGAGAATATCTATCCGCGTGAGATCGAGGAGTTCCTCTATCACATGCCTGGTATCCGCGATGTTCAGGTGGCTGCTGTGCCTTCAAAGAAATACGGTGAGGCTGTGGGTGCTTTCATTATCCTTGAAGAGGGTGTGACGATGACGCCTGAGGACGTGCAGTTGTTCTGTCGTGGAAAGATTGCCCGTTATAAGATTCCTAAGTATGTGTTCTTCATCGATCAGTTCCCGCTGACGGGCTCTGGTAAGATTCAGAAGTTCAAGTTGAAGGAAATGAGCCTCGACCTCTGCAAGAAATTCGGCTACGAAGTCATTTAAAATTGAAGAATTGAAGAATTGAAATAATGTTTGAGAATTTAAGTGAAAGATTAGAGCGGTCGTTTAAGATCCTGAAAGGTGAAGGCAAAATCACCGAGATCAACGTCGCTGAGACCTTGAAGGATGTCCGTCGCGCCCTGTTGGATGCCGACGTCAACTATAAGGTTGCCAAGACCTTTACTGATACCGTGAAGCAGAAGGCGATGGGTATGAATGTGCTCACAGCCGTGAAACCCAGCCAGTTGATGGTGAAGATCGTGCACGACGAACTGACGGAACTGATGGGCGGCAAGGCCTCAGAGTTGAAACTCGAGAGCCGTCCTGCCATCATCCTGATGTCTGGTCTGCAAGGTTCTGGTAAGACCACGTTCTCTGGAAAACTCGCCAACATGCTGAAAACCCGTCAGCATAAGAAACCGTTGCTGGTGGCTTGTGACGTGTATCGTCCTGCTGCTATCGAACAGTTGAAGGTGGTGGGTCAGAGTGTAGGCGTTGAGGTCTACACCGAGGAAGGCAACAAGAATGTTGTTGAGATTGCCCAGAACGCCATTCGCAAGGCCAAGCAGGAGAGCTATAACGTGGTCATCGTCGATACCGCTGGTCGTCTGGCCGTCGATGAGGAGATGATGAATGAGATCTCCAACCTCAAGCAGGCCATCAATCCTGATGAGACGCTGTTTGTGGTCGATTCGATGACGGGTCAGGATGCTGTGAATACCGCCAAGGAGTTCAACGATCGTTTGGATTTCGATGGCGTCGTGCTCACCAAGCTCGATGGTGACACCCGTGGTGGTGCTGCTTTGAGTATCCGCACCGTTGTCACCAAACCCATCAAGTTTGTGGGTACGGGTGAGAAGATGGAGGCCATCGACGTGTTCCATCCGGAACGTATGGCTGATCGTATCCTCGGTATGGGTGACGTCGTCTCTCTTGTGGAGCGTGCCCAGCAGCAGTTCGACGAGGAAGAGGCTAAGCGTTTGGAGAAGAAGATCCGCAAGAACAAGTTCGATTTCGACGACTTTATGGGTCAGATCCAGCAGATTAAGAAGATGGGTAACATCAAGGACCTCGCCTCGATGATTCCTGGCGTGGGCAAGCAGATCAAGGACTTGGATATCGATGACGACGCTTTCAAGGGCATCGAGGCTATCATCAACTCGATGACGCCTAAGGAGCGTGCCAATCCCGATATCATCAATCAGAGTCGCAAACTGCGCATCGCCAAGGGCTCTGGTACGAAGCTTGAAGACGTGAATCGCCTGATGAAGCAGTTCGACCAGACGCGTAAGATGATGAAGATGGTCTCTGGCATGGGCTCCTCTAAGATGGCCCAGATGGCCGCAGCCATGAAGATGAAAGGCGGCAAACCGTTTTAGACAAAGTAACAGAATAAAGACATAGTAACATACTAACAGATAATATCAAATAGAAATATGTTAATAAAAATATGTTAGTCTGTTACTCTGTCTTTAAAAAGATAATATGTATATGCAGTTAATTGATGGAAAGGCAACGGCAGCGGCCATAAAGGCTGAGATTGCCGAAGAAGTGAAAGATATTATGGCCAAGGGTGGCAAGCAGCCCCATTTGGCAGCTGTCTTGGTGGGTCACGATGGTGGCTCTGAGACATATGTTAAAAATAAGGTACTCGCGTGCGAGGCTTGTGGCTTTAAGAGCACATTGATCCGCTTTGAGGACGATATCACAGAGGCTGAGCTTCTGACTTGTGTCGACAAACTCAACAACGATGATGATGTTGATGGCTTTATCGTGCAGCTCCCTCTGCCCAAGCACATCGACGAGCAGAAGATCATCGAGGCCATCGACTATCGCAAGGATGTCGACGGTTTTCATCCCATCAACGTGGGTCGTATGGCCATTGGTCTGCCTTGCTTTATCTCGGCAACACCTCTGGGAATCATCACGCTACTGAAGCGCTACAATATCGAGACCAGTGGTAAGAAATGCGTCATTCTGGGTCGTTCGAACATTGTGGGTAAGCCGATGGCTCAACTTATGATGCAGAAGCAGTATGGCGATTCTACTGTCACCGTATGTCACTCGCGCTCAAAGACTTTGAAGGAAGAGTGTCGTCAGGCAGACATCATTATCGCTGCCATCGGACAACCAGATTTCGTTACCGCAGATATGGTGAAAGAGGGGGCTGTGATTGTCGACGTAGGTACCACGCGTGTACCAGATGCTACGAAGAAGAGCGGCTTCCGTCTGAATGGTGACGTGAAGTTTGACGAGGTGGCGCCCAAGTGTTCGTTCATCACACCTGTTCCTGGTGGAGTAGGTCCGATGACCATTTGTTCGCTGATGAAGAATACCCTCGCTGCTGGTAAAAAAGAATATTACAAATGACCGCTGAGGAATACTATCAGCTTGGTAATGAGGCTCGTAAGCGCGGATTGTGGCACGAGGCCATTAACCACTATATACAGGCGATTGCGCTTGACCCTGACAGTCCTGCTGTCGAGGCCAAGCGCATGCTTGATGATATCATGGCCTTTTATTGTAAAGATATGTACAATCCGTGATAATTTTGCAATTTTGTTAACCTGACCAAATACTTAAAAAGTGTTATTTTTACAATTAAAATCGACGTTTTTCTTGGTTATTTCGTGATTTATTACTAATTTTGTGCCCGTAAACAGAAATTTCAACCATTAAAAAATTTATATTAAACATCTTTTCTATTATGAAACTTAGGAATTTATTAGTGCTTGGAAGTATGGCCGTAATGGGCGCTGCTTTCACATCATGTTCAAAGGATGTAGCCTTTGACAGCGAGGGCCTTGCAAATCAGGCTGCTGAGCAGCTCAAGGCTGAGTACAGAACCAACTTCGAAAAAAAGTTTGGTGTTATCGATCCCAACCAGACTTGGGATTTCTCTACGATGAAGTCCGTTTCCGGTCTGCCTTCAACGGGTAGCGCCGCTAGAACGCGTTCAGGTGAAGTCTCTGTTAATTTAGAGACATCCGGTAATATGCTCATCGAGAAAGATGCAATTAACTGGATGAAAACGAATATGAAAGCTGGTGACAACAATACCAAGCAAGGCAGTCCTTTCTATATGAAAACCCAAGAACAGACTTTCACCATCGTTCCTTGCTATCAGGGTCAGGCTGGTTATTATTGGGAGTTGTGGATGAACGTCGGAGGTAAAGATGTTCATGTCTGGTCTAAAAATACGGCTTTGGAATATAAGACTGTTGATGGAAAATGGCATAACCTGACTGGTGAGGTTCCTAGTAGTGCAGTCGAGGTCAAGGCTCCTACATACACTTATAAGGCAACCGCCGAACAACATTTGTATTTCTACCTGAAGGTATGGACTGGAGGTTCAAGAACATCGGATAATCCAAATAAAATTACCTCTTCACTGGATAAACTGATGCTGGGTCTGGAAGGTGCCAAACAGTATATGTCTTTAAATGTACCAGAAGATAATGAAGTGACTCTCATTGGCTGTGAGGATAATCCAACTACGGGCACTGATAACGATTTTGAGGACCTGGTATTCATGGTCTATGGTAAGCCGACTCCTCCAATTATTCCGGTTGATGAAATTGAGATTACTCAGACCAAGCGCTATTTGATGGAAGACCTCGGTGCAACCGATGACTTTGACTTCAACGACGTTGTAGTTGATGTACAGAAAGTCTCCACACAGAAGATCCACCTGAAATTTGATGAGAATGATGGTTGGGTAGAGGATTACAGAGATCCTGAGGTAGATGCTGGTCAGCGTGCCATCGTCCGTGCTGCTGGTGGTATCTACAACTTTACTCTGAAGATTGGTGATACAGAATGGGTTAAGGGCGATAAAGTGAACGCCTCTCAGATGATTAACACTGGTTGGGGTAATACCACCATCGATCCTGACTATGAAATCGATAGATTCACTGTAACGGGTTGGGATCCTGACAGAAACAATATCTCTCTGACAGTTCAGAAACCTGGTACGACCGATAGCGAAGAGATACTGACTACGACCATCCAATTCCCGAAGGCCGGTGATGCTCCTATGATCATTGCTGTTGATAAAGCACAGAACTGGATGAAAGAGCGCCAGAGTATTCCTGGAGGTACTAATTCACCTAACGATTGGTGGTATAATCCAGTAAAACAATAATCATCGGATTTCCCGATATCAATAAAAGCTCGCCCAACGGGGCGGGCTTTTTTTTATTTTTCCACGAGCTTATAGACGTGTCCTGAGGTCTTGCGGTCGCTCTCGAAATCGAACTGCTGGTTGCTCAGGGCACGCCCCAGTTTTTCATACGACGTCTTGGGGTCGTAGTTGGTGAAACGCTCTTTCAACAGTTCATGTATCTCTGGCAGCGTCCACCAGCGTTCCTGTTCTGTAGGTTTCGGCTTGCGGAAGGTCTCGCCGATCATCTCCACCAGGTCGTTCAGCTTCTGATAAGGCTCGTTCTCCTTAATCAGTGTGGCGATTTCCGCGTTGTCCAACCAGTAGTGCTCCCCATTATTAAACAGGTGTAGCACCTGCGCAAAGAGCTGTTCGTGCCAGAGATTGTCCTCAAAATCAATGTTCTTGCCAGGTGTGATGCCCACGCAGACGAAACGGCGCGAACCCGTGGGATCCACCAGCGGCTTCTGCTGGTTGGTCGTGCCGATAAACGAGGTGTAGCGCCTGAACTGCTTGATGTTCTTGCCGTAGGGCGGACGGAACTTCACCTCAGCTGACGACAACAAATATTTCAGCACAATCTGCTGCGACGAGGTGGTCTTGTCGAACTCGTCGATGTTGATTAGTGCAAACATCGTCAGGGCGATGTTCAGGTCGAACTCGTTCTTGAAGTTGATCTTGTCGTTGTAATAGTCGCGCAGTTCTGGGGGCAGGATGATCTTGCAGAAACGCGTCTTTCCGCAGCCCTGGCGACCAATCAATAGCGGCGTTAACGCATTGCCTGTCAACTGTTTATCGCTCTCGCGCCATTGCGCCACCATACCCACGAGCCACTTCCTGAGATACATCTCCCAAAGAGGCTGGCTGGTGGGTACACGGGCTGCAAGCTCTTTGATATAGTCGTGCCCGTTCCATTTGGGCAGCTTGTCCAGCCAGGTGTTCACAGGGTCGTACTGCTCGATGCGGGTGGAGTCGATGAAACGGTTCACGTCTCTGTCCCACGACTTCAGTCCCAGTTCCGTCGCCCGCATCGTCATATCGTTGCGCACCTCCTCGGTCACAGGCTTAAAGCGCTGATCGTCAGAGTATTTCTCGCGATATTCGGCCACGCCCGTCATCAGGTTCTTGCGCATTTCGAAGTTCTCGTTCAGGAAGATTTCCGTCTTCATCATCTGAATCGTGTCGTTGGGGATGCTCTGCAGGGGCTTGATCTTGTGCTTCTTCATATAGTCCTCCTGCAGGGTTACGGCATAGACAATCTGGAAGGTCTTTTTCAGCAGCAACGGGTCGGTATTCAATGCAGGATGCTCCATCGTCATGCCTTGTGCGTAGGCGAGGGGAATGCCCTGTTTCAGACAGAGGGTCGCTATCTGCATCAGCAGCGTCTCCAGACGGTCTTCGTCGGGCAGTTCGAAATAGTGGCCCAGCACGGTATCGATGATGAATTGCCATTCCAATCGATAGGTGCGCTTGATGGTGCGTCCAGGCATCAGTCGGTCGCTCTCGCGGGAGATGTTAACAGGCTGAGGCTCAGTATGTTCCTTTGTGTCAGCATAGAACGGGCGGGCCTCCGGATTATATCCCATCTCAGGGTCAGCACTCACATAGACCGTCCTGTCGAGTCTAGGCTCCAGATACTCTATCTCAAACCCGAACTGGTTCACATACGCCCGTCTCGCCGTCTGATACAGATTCAGGTGGAACTGCCTGATCTCCTCCTCCGCTTTAGGTAACTTATTCCCCGCCCCTTCAAGGGGAGGGGTGCCTTCAGGCGGGGTGGGGTGCTGAAACAACTCTCCTCTACACACGATCTTCACACTTTTCCCCGATGCCCCCAGAAAACACATCAGCGTCTCAGGCATCTTCTTCGCAGCATCCCTTACCTCAACGGCCTTTTCGTAGGTTGCCAGGTTGTTCACCTCAACCACCACCAGACCGTTATAGCCCAATATACGTCGCTCGTTCCTGTATCTGTCGAGTTCCTGGGCAAAGCAGATGCGCTCTAGTTTGATGCCACCTTGCCAGTCGGTCTGTATCTGTCCGTCTGGCTGTCGTTCTTTGTTCATCAGGTGATACACCTCTCTCAGATAGGTCACGTTACGCTGGCGCCAACCGTTTTGGATGGCGTATGCCACTTCTTCCAGACTATAGCGGGTGATCACTTCCTTCTGTCCTCTGGTCTTGATAAGTGAAATCTTCATATTCTTTTTAGTTTTCTGGTTTTTATTGATTTTGATGGTGCAAAGATACATCATTTTTATCATATTTGCAAATTTTTATAAAATAATTCTATTATTTACTGACATTCGACATAAATTATATTGTAAATACCTTATTATCAACATGATATTATTGAATGTTTGTCTGTATACTGACATAATACCGACATGTTACTGACATAAAACCGACATAAAATGCGCATTTTACATTCCTATTGAGCTAATGATGTCTCGTAAGGGGGCTTGCTGATTCGATACTTGGCTCTCTCACGATTTCTGGTTAATACTAACTATTAAATACTCTAGAGAATTCAACCAATAACCCTAGGTTCCGCAATTGTTAGGACTAACTTAAGCGTTCAATTCTCTAGAGAATTCAATAGCTAACCTAATGCTAAAGATTGCGAAGTCTCATTCGTCCATTCGCTCCCATTAGGGCTGACATTGTACATGCCTCTTGATGCCAAATATCAGTTAAAATGATAGTTTTATGTCAGTAGTATGTCAGTATTATGTCGGTTTTATGTCAGTAAGCATAATTGTATATCTTTGAATATCAAATAAATAGATGGATTTTATGTCGGATGTCGGTAACTTTTTAAATTTCCTTTATTATTTTCTTCATCTTTCTTCTTTCCTGTCCTCATAATCTTAATTTTTGTTGTATTTTTCACGGTTTTTCTTGAATTCTCTCGAAAATTGTATATATTTGCATCAAAATTGTCAAGCTTATGAGATACAGGATTAAGAAAGAAACCAAGCCAACGCTTCCCACCTATGGCAAATACAAGGCCGTAGCCGTTCATAACCAGACCATCGAGAGTCGCCAACTGTTTGAGGAGGCTGCCTCCAGAGGCATGAGCATCAGTGGTGGTGTGCTCGAAGGCCTGATGATGACTGTCGCAGAAACAGTGATGCGTCATCTGAAGATGGGTGACAAGGTCCGCCTGAAGAACTTCGGTCTGCTGAAGCTCGAGATCGAGAGCGAGAAGGTCGACAACCTCAAGGATTTCCGTGCCAACAAGCACATCCGTGGTGTCCGCCTCCACTTCATCCCAGAAAGCACCAATGGCTCCCCCGAACTCTACTCCGACATCAAGTTCGAGAGAGACCGAACCTTCAAAGAAGAGTAGGGCGGAGTCGCATTAATGATAAAAAATATTAATTTTGGAAGATTAAGTAAGCTTTTTCTTTATTTTCTCAACGGAAAATTATAACTTTGCCTGCAAAAAGGCTAGATCCAAAACGTGTCAAGGGCAAAGCCTCATGCCTACCTATACAAGAAGAATTAGTTTCCAAGTGAATTGCCACAAAAAACCAAAATAAAATACCACAAAAAACCAAAGTAAAATGCCACAAAAAACCAAAATAGTTTGGTGATTTCATTAATTATTCGTAACTTTGCGGCATCATTCAAAATATAGCAGATATGGGATATTTAATGCGAACAGCAGATGCCATTCTAAAGGAACGTCTTGAAGCCTTTGGGGCGATATTGATAGAGGGTCCGAAATGGTGCGGAAAAACGACCACAGCTGAGCAAGTGGCCAAGAGTGTTATAAAACTACAAGATCCTGATATGCGTGACGAGTATCTTGCCGCTGCCGCGACAAAGCCGTCACTCCTGTTAAAAGGTGAGACGCCACGTCTGATTGACGAATGGCAGGATGCTCCTGTACTATGGGATGCCGTACGGACAATGGTTGACAACAGATCTGTTACAGGTCAGTTTATTCTGACTGGCTCAAATGCTGTTGACAAGAAAAAGATTCATCATTCTGGCACAGGCCGTATCTCCAAGTTGGACATGCTTCCCATGAGCCTTTGGGAATCAGGTGAATCCAATGGAAAGATTTCCCTAATGGAGTTGTTCAACAATCCCAATCTGGATATCGACGGAATTGAGTCTGACTTATCAGTTGAAGAGTTGGTTTTCAGTGCATGTCGTGGCGGTTGGCCAGCAACAGTCAATATTAAAAGCGATAAGGCAAAACTGCTTGTGGCGCGTAATTATGTGAAGACCGTATGTTCTGAAGACATCTGCCGTGTAGATGGTGTTTCACGCGACGAACTGCTTACCCGCATGATTCTGCGTGCATACGCAAGAAACATTTCCACTTTATCGAAGAAGTCAACGTTGATAGCAGATGTAGCAGCTTCTGGCGAAGTGTCATGCACAGAGCCAACTTTCGACGATTATGTGGGAGCATTGCGAAAACTCTTTGTGATATGCGACCTGGATGCCTGGTGTCCTGCAATACGTAGCAAGACCGCCATCCGTACAGGCCCAAAGCGTGCGTTTGTCGATCCGTCAATTGCTGTGGCTGCATTGGGGCTTACACCTGAGGCATTGCTGAATCAGTTGAAGACCTTCGGCTTCTTCTTTGAGCAGATATGCATACGTGATTTCAAGTCATATACGCTTGATTTCGAACCACATATTGGGCACTATAGAGACCGCTATGGACTGGAGGCCGACCTCGTATTACACCTTGGAGATGGCCGCTATGCACTTATCGAATGTAAACTTGGTAGTAGTGAGATTGAAGAAGGTGCCTCACATCTTGTTGAGTTGAAACGCCTTATCCGCGAATACAACAAAAAAGAGAAGCAAGTCCCTTTGCGTGAACCTGACCTGATGATTGTGGTGACAGGAGGCATGATGGCATATACTCGTCCAGACGGTGTGAAGATTATTCCCCTCGCCTGTTTCAAGGATTGATGACTCCCCCCTCTAAAATAATGTTAAACGGAAGAAAATCGGTTCTGTTTATTGATTTTTCATAGGAAATGACTATATTTGCAGTTACAAGTATAAATATGACGAAAAAAAAGAGGCGATATGAGGAAACTGTTTACTATCCTGTTGTTATTGCTGGCGATGGCGGCTAAGGCGCAGCGGCAGCAGATATCGTATATCGAGGAGACGAAGAACTGGTACTACGTCTATGACGAGCAGGGCAAGCGGATTGGCGGGCTCTCGCGCAGTAGCGTGGGTGAACTGAAAGGGTGGGGCAGCGACTTTTTCGTGGCAAAGCGCTATTCCTACTATTATATCTGTGATGCCAAAGGCAAGACGCTGAAAACAATGAACGTTTCTGACGTTGGTGAGATCGTTGGCGTATCCAACAATACCATCACCAGCCGCAAAGGCAGTTGGATATTCACATGGAACAAGGAAGGCAAGAAGATCAGTGCAAGAAGTGCATCGTAGTGGGAGGCAGCGCGATGCTGATGCTGCCCACCAGCGTCTTCCTGTCAATCTATTCGGTGCTGATAGCCGCCTCCTTCGTCGCCAATATATTAGCTGGCGTGATAACATTGGGGATGATCAAGGAGAAGAACAAGGCGTAACCCCCAAACGTATGAATACAGATTTGACATAAAACTGCATATTTATTCTATTACATTCTTTAAATAAAATAAGGTATTAAGGAAAAGCGAAAGAAAATGCATTTTTCTTTTGGTGGTTTGCGCACTTATTCGTACCTTTGCAGCCAATTTCAGAAATTAATGCATTAATTACAGGATAATATGGCAAAAATGAAAGGCGCTATTGTGGTGGATACTGAG
>CAMKRS010000020.1 GCA_946415245.1 uncultured Prevotella sp.
TTGTTTTTGTTGCACCAACCGTACAAAGGATCTGATTCCCAATTAATTGAGTCAATGTGATACTTCACCATATTCCACGAAGCATACAAAGCCTTTTCAGGTTTCTTGGCCATCATATAACGACGCAGGAAATCACGGAAATAGGTAGCAATACCATCCTTATGATCGCTGACATGGAAATGCAATTGGATGGGTTCTGCACTATATTTCTCGTAGTCAGCCTGTGAGAGTGCACCAGCCTTCACCATCTGTCCGAGCACCACATTTCGACGCTCACGACTCCGCTCTGGATTTCTGACGGGATTATAATAAGAAGGGTTCTTACAGAGTCCAATCAAGGTGGCAGCCTCATTGACCGTCAGATCCTTAGGCTCCTTGCTGAAATAAGTATTTGATGCCGTCTTGATACCAACCGCATTATGAAGGAAGTCAAAATAATTCAGATACATCGTGATAATCTCATCCTTCGTATAATTGCGTTCCAGCTTGACAGCGATAACCCATTCTATCGGCTTTTGAAGCACACGCTCCATGGTAGTTTTGGCATGCTCAGAATACAACTGCTTAGCCAGCTGCTGGGTAATGGTAGAGCCACCACCCGCACTCTTCTGTCCCATGATACCGCGTTTGATGATGGCACGTGCCAAAGCATAGAAGTCGATGCCAGAGTGCTCATAGAAACGGACGTCCTCAGTAGCCACCAGTGCCTGTACCAATGCCGGTGACAGTTTGGTATAATCCACCAGCACGCGGTTCTCACGATTGTAGTTCCACGTACCCAGCAATTTTCCATCGGATGAATATACCTGCGTGGCATAACGGTTGATAGGATTCTGCAAATCCTCGATGGGTGGCATATAACCAATCCATCCCTGATCAATCGCATAAAATGCAGTGGCAGCACCCAGCACTACCAATATCAATAACGTCCATAAAAAACGCACAAACCACTTCGTCATAAGCCCAAAAATTCGTCTCTTTTAATTATCTTGGTGCAAAATTACGATTTTCTTTCAAAATATCGCACGGAAATCAGAAATAATGTGTAATTTTGTGCCAACAAAACGAAAATAGTGGATGGAAAAGCATAATTTTGTGACAATTGCCGACCTCACGAAGGAGAAGATTCTCTATATGATTGAGATGGCAGAAGAGTTTGAGAAGCACCCGAACAGGGAAATATTGAAAGGAAAAGTGGTAGCTACACTTTTCTTTGAACCATCAACCCGCACCAGACTATCGTTTGAGACCGCAGCCAACCGTCTTGGCGCCCGTGTCATCGGATTCGCTGACCCCAAGATCACGAGTGGTACCAAGGGCGAGACGCTGAAAGACACCATCCTGATGGTCTCGAACTATGCCGATGTCATTGTGATGCGCCATTATATCGAGGGAGCAGCCGTCTATGCCTCAGAAGTGGCCCCCATCCCCATTGTGAACGCAGGCGACGGTGCTCACCAGCATCCTTCCCAGTGCATGCTGGACCTTTACTCGATCTACAAGACACAAGGTACGCTCGACAACCTTAATATATATATGGTGGGCGACCTAAAATACGGTAGAACGGTCCACTCGCTACTGATGGCCATGCGCCACTTCAATCCGACCTTCCATTTCGTGGCTCCGAAGGAATTATCCATGCCCAACGAGTATAAGCTCTACTGCAAGGAGCATGGCATCAAGTTCCAGGAGCATACCGCCTTCAATGAAAAGGTCATTGCCGATGCCGATATTCTCTATATGACACGCGTCCAGAAAGAACGTTTCTCGGATCTGATGGAATATGAACGCGTGAAGAACGTATATGTGCTGAATAATGAGATGCTGAAAAGCGCCAAGCCCAATATGAAGATCCTCCACCCCCTGCCCCGTGTCAACGAGATTGCCTATGAGGTGGACGATAATCCCCACGCCTACTATATTCAGCAGGCTGGCAATGGTCTCTTTGCACGCGAAGCCATCTTCTGCGATGTACTCGGAATCTCATTAGAGGAAGTTAAGAACGACAAAACGATAATAAGATGAATAAGAAAGAACGTTTGGTAGCCGCCATTGAGCAAGGCACCGTGATCGACCATATACCCACAGCGAAGACATACCAAGTGGCAAGTCTGTTGGGGCTCTTTGATCTGGACACCCCCGTCACCATCGGTTTCAACTATCCTTCACAGAAGGTAGGCAAGAAAGGCATCATCAAGGTGTCGGACAAGTTCTTCACTGACGATGAGATCTCCCGTCTTTCCGTTGTTGCACCGAATGTCATCCTCAGCATCATCCGCGATTATGAGGTGGTAGAGAAGAAGGCTGTGGAGACGCCCGCAGAAATCAAGGGTATCGTGAAATGCAACAATCCGAAATGTGTGACCAACAATGAGCCGATGGCCACTCATTTCCATGTGGCTGACGGTATTCTGACCTGTCATTACTGCGAGAAAGAACAAGATATCAATAAGGTAGAATTAGTATAAACCCAATAAACAAAGACAATGAACAGAGACAACACAATCTTTGAGTTGATTGAGAAAGAGCATCAGCGCCAGCTGAAAGGCATTGAGCTGATTGCCAGTGAGAATTTCGTAAGTGACCAGGTGATGGAGGCTATGGGCTCCTACCTGACCAACAAGTATGCCGAGGGTTATCCTGGACACCGTTACTATGGTGGTTGTCAGGTAGTCGATGAGGTAGAGCAGTTGGCTATCGACCGTGTGTGCAAGCTCTTCGGAGCCGAGTATGCCAATGTGCAGCCCCACTCTGGTGCTCAAGCCAATGCAGCAGTACTGCTCGCAGTATTGAAGCCCGGCGATACCTTCATGGGTCTGAACCTCGATCACGGTGGCCACCTCTCTCATGGTTCGCACGTGAATACCAGTGGTATCATCTACAACCCCATCGGTTATAACCTGAACAAGGAGACGGGCCGTGTGGATTATGACGAGATGGAGCAGCTGGCCCTCGAGCACAAGCCGAAGCTGATTATCGGTGGTGGTTCTGCCTACAGCCGTGAGTGGGACTACAAGCGTATGCGTGAGATTGCCGACAAGGTAGGTGCTCTGCTGATGATCGATATGGCTCACCCCGCAGGTCTGATTGCTGCCGGTCTGTTGGAGAACCCCGTGAAGTATGCCCACATCGTGACCTCTACGACCCACAAGACCCTGCGCGGTCCTCGTGGCGGTATCATCCTGATGGGTAAGGACTTCGAGAATCCTTGGGGTCTGAAGACACCGAAGGGTGTGGTGAAGATGATGTCTACCATCCTCAATTCTGCCGTTTTCCCCGGACAGCAGGGAGGTCCGCTGGAGCACGTGATTGCTGCTAAGGCCGTTGCCTTCGGTGAGGCTCTGCAGCCTGAATTCAAGGAGTGGGCTAAGCAGGTTCAGAAGAATGCCAAGGTACTGGCAGAGGAACTGGTGAAGCGTGGCTTCAGCATTGTCAGCGGTGGTACTGACAACCACTCGATGCTCGTAGACCTCCGTTCTAAGTATCCCGATCTGACTGGTAAGGTAGCTGAGAATGCCCTCGTAGCAGCTGACATCACCGTGAACAAGAACATGGTTCCGTTTGATAGCCGCAGTGCTTTCCAGACTTCTGGTATCCGTCTTGGAACACCTGCCATCACTACTCGTGGTGCTAAGGAAGACCTGATGATTCAGATTGCTGCCTGGATTGAGGAAGTGCTCAATGATCCTGAGAACGAAGAGGTGATTGCTTCCGTTCGCAAGCGCGTGAATGAGAAGATGAAGGAATATCCGCTCTTCGCTTACTAATAAGATTAAGCCCCACCGATTGGTGGGGCTTTTTTATTTCAGCTCAGCATTGAAGTGATTGATCGCCTGTCGGAACAGATGCCGACGGGTGTTACCTCCGTAAATACTATGATTACGATTGGTATAGACCAACTGTCTGAAATCCTTATCCGCCTGTACCAGCGCCTCCACATATTCAGCAGAATTACGGTAATGCACATTGTCATCAGCCAGACCGTGACAAATCAGCAATGCACCATGCAGCTGACCAGCCCTTGCAATTGGATTCACCTCATCATAGCCCTTGGGATTCTCCTGAGGCGTACGCATATAACGCTCGGTATAGATGGTATCATAGAAACGCCAGTTCGTAGGTGGAGCAATCGCTACGCCTGCCTTAAATACAGGTCGTCCCTCAGACATCGACATCAACGTGTTCCAGCCACCATACGACCAACCCCAGATACCGATGCGATTCTTGTCGACATACGACTGTTGTCCGAGCCAGAGGGCCGTCTCCACCTGATCGCGTGACTCCAGTTCACCCAAACGCAGGTAAGTACATTTCTCAAATTCTGCTCCACGACCGCCAGTACCTCTATTATCCACACAGACACAGATATACCCCTGCTGACAGAGATACTGTTCCAGAATTGCACCATTACCGTTCATACCAATACCCCACTGGTTCAGCACCTGCTGATTGCCAGGACCTCCGTACTGGTACATGATCACGGGATACTGCTTCGAAGGATTGAAATCCGCAGGCTTTACTATCCAGCCATTCAGCGTCACACCCTCAGAGGTCTTGAATTGGAACAGTTCCTTCTTACCCATGTCATACTTCGCCAGTTTGTTCTTGAGTTCATGATTGTCGATGAGTGTCTGCAGCTGTTTGCCGTTGTTCTGACAGATCGTGTACTGCATGGGATTATCGATATCACTCCAGATATTGATGAAATACTTGAAGTTCGTGCTGAAGATGGCATTATTGACACCAGGCTTCTGTGAAAGTGTTTCGATCTTGCCATTGGGATGCGCCACCATCACCTGCTGCTCCGTTGCTCCCGTGGGATTAGCTGCAAAGTAGACATCACCCGTCGCATCATCCACGCCATAGACGCTCTTCACCACATAGTTGTCGTTGACAATCTGTCGCATCAACTGACCATTGTGATTATAGAGATACAGATGATTATACCCGTCACGCTCACTGGGCAGCAGGATATATTTATCGCTGATCTGCACATCCTCGAACGTCTCTTCCTTCACATATTTGTCAACCTTATCTTCGATGATGAGCTTTGCCACCGTCGAGAGCGGATTCGCCATATAGATTTTCAGATCATCCTGATGACGGTTCAGTGTGAAGATCATGATGCGCTCGGGATCGTTGGTCATCTTGATGCGGGGGATATAGCCGTCAGCGTCCAAAGGCAGATCGATGGTACGCGTCTGATGACTCTTGATATCATACGAGAGCACCTTTACCTTCGAATTCTGCTTGCCAGGAATAGGATACTTATAAGTATAGAATCCGGGATAGTCACGATACTGCTCCTGTTCAGGCGACAGTCCTTTGAACAACTGCATAGAATACTGCGGCACATCGGTCTCATCGTAGCGAATCCAGATGATCTGCTTAGAATCTGCTGAGAACACCATCGACGAATTCGTGGAGAACTCCTCCTCATACACCCAGTCGGGAATACCGTTGATGATTTCATTGCGCTTACCATCCTTCGTCACCTGACTCTCTGCATTGTCGTAAAGCAGCTTCACCAGATGGATGTTATTATCGCGTACGAAAGCGATCTGATTGCCATCTGGCGAGAACACCGGTGTCTGCTGAGGACCGCCATCCGACAACGGCTCCAGTTTATTGTTCTGGATCATGAAGATATAATACTCTGCCGTAAACGAACGACGATAGATGGGTTTGGTGTTCGTCTGAATCAGCAACCTGCGACCATCAGGACTCACGATATAGCCCTGCACACGACCAATCTGTGCACCTCTGGCCGTAGTAGCATCAAAGAGGACTCCCACCTCCTTGCCTGTCTTAAAGGAATAGGTGACGATGCGCTTGCCATCCGCACTGATCTGCGCATAGGTCTCACCATCCGCCATCGGATGCACCTCGGATAGTGTCTCCTGACGGAAATCACCGCGTGTGATGTCAAACAAACTCAGTTTCTCACCAGCCCTGACACTCATAGAGAGCACCAATAAGGCCACACCAACCATTGAAAGTCTTATATTTACCATAGATACAATTGATTTTTCTGTTTGATTGTGCAAAGATAGCGATTTTTTCCCTAACTTTGCAAACTGATGGAATTAAATAAAGTGAATACACCTTATTATTATGATTACGGGACGTGGATACGCCACCGTTTCCCCTTCCGTGTGCAGAAGATTTCCATCGATGCGGGTTTCACCTGTCCCAATCGCGACGGACGACTCTCTACGGGGGGCTGCATCTACTGCGACAACCGTACTTTCAACCCCGCCTATTGTCAGCGAAAGGACAGCATCACCCAGCAGCTGGAAGCAGGCAAGCAGTTCTTTGCGCGGAAATATCCTGAGATGAAGTATCTCGCCTATTTCCAGGCCTATACCAACACCTATGCCTCCATCTCGCATCTCCGCGAGCTCTACGAAGAGACCCTCAGCGTCAAAGATATCGTGGGCATCGTCATCGGCACACGACCTGACTGCATATCCGATGAACTCCTCGACTATCTGGAAGACCTGAACCGTCGCACCTTCCTCATTGTGGAATATGGTGTGGAGAGTGCCAACGAAGATACCCTCAGACGCATCAACCGCGGACATTCTTTTGCACAATCCCGTCTCGCCATCGAGAAGACCCATCAGCGCGGCATCCTTACTGGCGCTCATATCATCTTAGGATTGCCAGGCGAGGATGCGCAGGAGAATCTCCGTCAGGCGCCCCTCATCTCGTCACTCCCCATCGACATCCTGAAGATCCATCAGATGCAGATCATCCGGGACACACGACTGGCAGATGAATTCGAGCAAAAACCCTTCCACATCTATAGCGTCGACGAATATATCGAACTGATTGCCAACTACATACAACGCCTCCGCAAAAACCTGGTTCTCGAACGTTTTGTCTCACAGTCACCCAAGGAACTGCTCATCGCACCCCAATGGGGACTCAAGAACCATGAGTTCACGGATCTGCTCAACAACTATCTGAAAAACCATCAGATTCACCAAGGCGATTTATTTGAATAGCTGATACTCATTGTTGGCCAGGAGGCCTGCAGGTGTCATATTCTTATGGTGTTTCATGTATTCATCAATCCGGCTAACAACGGCATTATTAAAGACGGTGCGACCCACCGCATTGTTCACCACCCACTGGATCTTCGCCATATGCACATCGCGCTCTTCCTGCGTCATCTCATGGTCGAAGGGCATCGGATACAGGCTCAACAGATAGAATCCGATACAGTCGGGCACGATAAACTGTCGCTGCATCATGTTTTTCTGTTCCTGCGAATAACCATATTCCTCTTTCTGATAGAGTGCATAGTCAGACCCCAGATACTTATCGAGACAGATGCCTATCTGACCGTTACCCACAATGACACTCTGATCCAACGAACCTATCTGGGCGTAGACCACGGGAATCTCGATGTTCGGAATCTGTTTCTGCAGATACTGGAAGGCGGTGGTCAGCTCCTGATTGATGTCATCCATACTGGCATACTGCTGTTCTGCCTCGTTGATCAGCATCTGAAGCGTGGAGTCCTGATAGAACCGCAGGAATTTCATATTGATGTCCGACTCGTTGACCTTACCGATACGGAGTATATCCTCTATCAGTGTCCTGGTCTGCGTGGGATAGGCCGTGTTCATCTGCTGAAGGGCGGAGAAATCACCCGTCGTCAGATACAGACTCTGGATACGGTCGTAACGGTCGACGACAATCTCCGTGTCCGTTTCTTCGGACTTGAGTTGCCATTCACAGCCGATACAACCAAGCATCGTCAACAACAATATAAAATATATCTTACGCACTAACGGCCAGTCTGAGTTTTACGATTCTTTAAAATTTCTGCAAATTTACTAAAAATTATTTTCAAATCCAAATTTTAACCTAATTATTTTAAAAATTTCCCTCAAAAATGCACAAATTTGTTTATTTGTGTAAAAAACAAAGGCCATTTTCCGTCTTTTTGTGTACTTTTGTAGCATACTAAAACAAAGAAACATGGAAATGAAAAGGATTCTCTACCTATTGTTCTTCCTGCCATTGTCAGTCTTTGCCCAGCAGACTGTCACGGTCAGTGTCAGCAATCCCTCGAAGACGGTTCGCAACGATGAACCTGTCGTCATCAATCTCGCCTCTTACGGTAATATCCATTCAGCCCTTGTCACCGTCGATGGTCAGGAGATCCCCTGCCAGCTAGACGACCTCAATCAGGACGAGACCTTCGACGAGCTCTGTTTTCTCGTCGATCTCAAGGGCAAGGAGAAGAAGCAATACACGGTGCAGCTCTTTTCCGAGGGTGAGCCTCGCACCTACCCCGCCCGCGTATTCGCAGAGATGGTGCTGAGCAACACCAAGGACAAGAGTCTGAAGAAGAACCAGCAGAACAATTTCATTGAGTCGATCACCGCCCGTGGCGATGCCGCCTATACCTACAACATCCAGCATCATCATGGCGTCGACTTCGAAAGCGAACTCAATGGCATCCGTATCTACTTCGACGAACGCCAGACACTCGACTGCTATGGCAAGTTCAAGAAACAACTGGAACTGAAAGAGACGCAGTTCTATACCGATAAGGATCAGAAGGCGAAAGGCTATGGCGACGATGTGCTGTGGGTAGGCCAGACCTTCGGTCTCGGTGCCTTCAGAGGTTGGAACGGCAAAGAGCCCACGCATGTATCGCCCGTCAAGAGTCGTACCCAGCGCATCATCTCCTACGGTCCTTTGCGCACCATCGTCGAAGTGATTGATAAGGGTTGGAGTGCACCATCCGGTATTCTCTCACCTCTTACCACTCACCTCTCACCTCTAAACATGACCCTCCGCTACACCCAGTATGCCGGCCATCGCGATACCGATGTCGACGTGTTCTTCAATAAGAACGTATCTGACTATGCCTTCTCAACGGGCATCATCAACGTGAAGAACTCCGTGGAGTTCAGCGATAAGAAAGGCTTGCGCGCCTGCTGGGGAACCGACTGGCCCTCTACCGACACCATCAACTTCAAGCGCGAGACCGTAGGTCTGGGCATCTGCATCCCCATGAAATATGTCCGCAGCGAAGAGCCTGCCAACAAAGACAATTATGCCTTCGTGGTAGGTACGACTGACGACCGTCTGCAATACAAGGTCATCTACTGTTCCGACAACGAAACGTTCGGCTATCACTCCGCCAAGGAATGGTTCGACTTCCTGACGGAATGGAAGAAAGAGGTGGAAAAACCTATTGAGGTAAAGTACTAAAGGTCTTGTGACCTTTCACATAATATTGCCAGAGCAGAGAGAACATTTTTCGCTCTGGTTTTTCTTTGGCCACACGACTCTTCTGAATCTGCCTGCGGTCGTCATCAAAGTCCTTCCGCCAGCGCTTGAAGGCACGACGGGCACGATAGATGGCCTTGAAATCCCCGAGGTTGTGCTTCAAAATGAGCGTCTCCCACGCAGCCAGATAGTCCAGCCACCAACGCCAGCGCATCACCGCCTTCAACTCCTCCTCAGGCAAACACTTATACAGCATCGTCAGGTTATTGCGGAAATTCAGGAAGGTCTTCATCGGATTACTCTTCGGCAACGTACCGCCACCCACATGATACGCATAACTGTCTGGTACACAAACAATTCTGCGTCCACCGATGCGCAGTCGCCAGCAAAGGTCAATCTCCTCATTATGCGCAAAGAAACGGTGGTCTAATCCACCCACTGCCCAATAGTCCTTCGCACGGATCATCAGTGCTGCACCCGTAGCCCAATGCACATCTGTCTGGTTATCATACTGCCCCTGATCCTGTTCCACCGTGTCGAAAAGACGTCCACGACAGAAGGGATAGCCCAGACGGTCGATGAATCCCCCACTCGCCCCTGCATATTCGAAAGCATCACGATCATAGATACTCAGCAACTTCGGCTGGCAAGCAGCGATGTCCTCATGCACATCCAACAGTTCTATCATCGGTGTCAGCCAATGGTGTGTCACCTCGATATCAGAATTCAGCAACAGATAATACTCGGCCTCGATCTGCTTCAACGCCCGATTATACCCTTCCGCAAAACCCCAGTTCTTGTCCAACTCTATCAGTCTGACCTCCGGATATTTCGTCCGAAGCATCGCCAGCGAGTCGTCCGTCGAGGCATTATCCGCCACATACACCGTGGCCTCGTCCTTGGAATATTGCAACACCGACGACAGATACTGATCGAGCATCTTCCGCCCGTTCCAGTTTAAGATCACTATTGCCAGTTTTTCCATACGCGCGTACATTATATATATATTAAAGAGGTGAGAGGTGAGAGATTACATTTGAGCGCTTGTTTATCGGGAGTCAGGTCACCGAGACGGACTTTCAGCAGCTGATTGTCGAAAGAGGGATCGGCATCCTTCGAAGAGAGTTCCACACGGATATAGTTCTTCGTGAATCCGTGCATCGCCTTACCGCGAGGGGCCTTCTCAAACAGCACCTCCGCCTCCTTACCGATATATTTCTGGTAAAAGGCGATGGTCTTCTCGTCGCTCAGGTCCAGCAACCGCTTCGAACGCAGTTTCTTATCCTGCTCGCTCACGATATAGGGAATGCTCAGTGCCGAGGTGCCCGGACGCTCGGAATACGGGAACACATGCAACTGCGTCACGTCAAGCGCATTCAAGAACTCATAGGTCTCCTCGAAACACTCCGGCGTCTCACCACGACAGCCCACCATCACATCGACACCGATAAAGGCATCGGGCATCACCGCCTTCACCTTGTGGATCTTATCCGCAAACAACTGACGGTCGTAATGCCTGTGCATCAGTTTCAGCACCGTGTCGCTGCCACTCTGCAAAGGGATATGGAAATGAGGCATAAACGCCCTACTCTTCGCACAATAGTCAATCAGCTCATCCGACAACAGATCCGGTTCCAGTGAACTGATACGATAACGACTGATACCTTCCACCGCATCCAGCGCCTTCACCAGATCCAGGAACTTCTCACCCGTCGTCTTACCGAAATCACCGATGTTCACGCCCGTCAGCACAATCTCCTTACCCCCTTCCTGCGCTGCTTCCTCCGCCTGCGCCACCAACGACGCTATCGTCGGATTCCTCGAAAAACCTCGCGCATAAGGAATAGTACAATACGTGCAGAAATAGTCGCACCCGTCCTGCACCTTCAGGAAGAACCTCGTCCTATTCCCTCTTGAACAACTCGGCGCAAACGTCTTAATATCCTTCGTCTTCTCCCTGAAATATGCTGCCTTTAGAACATTTCTCTCACCTCTTACCTCTCTCCACTCACCTCTTGCCATCCAGGCATCAGACAGAAACTGCACCAGATTCGCCTTCTCATTCGACCCCAGCACCAGACTCACGCCTTCAATCGATACCACCTCATCGGCCTCCAACTGCGCATAGCACCCCGTCACCACCACAAAGGCTCCGGGATTCTGGCGCACCAGCCTGCGGATGGCCTGACGACACTTCTGATCGGCCACCTCCGTCACAGAACAGGTATTAATCAGGCAAATATCAGCCTTCTCCCCCTTCTCGGCCGTTCTCACGCCCAGTTCCTGGAGCATCTTGCCGAAAGTGGAGGTCTCGGAGAAGTTCAACTTACATCCGAGGGTAAAATAAGCTGCCGTTTTGCCCTGAAAGGCCGAAGTATCTATCATTCTTTTACCTTTTTACTTTTTTACCTTTTTTTCTTTGTATGTTTGCGAGCACAAAGGTACTTATTTTTTCCGAAAAACGTGCATTTTTGGCATATTTTCATATTTGTGCAAAATTTGCACTATTTTTAACATTTCGTAATTCATTGATTTTCAGCGCTTTGCAAAAAAGTTACAAAAATAGCCTAAAAAAAAACAAAAAAAATGATACGACCTATTAAAAAAATGTCTAACTTTGCAGCGTTTTAATAAACAAATGATTGTTTTACAGATTTAAAAGCATTAGAAAAATGAAGAAATTAGTATTTATGTTCGTAGCTGTTGCAGCTATCTCTTTCGCTTCTTGTGGTCAGCAGGCTCAGCCCGCTCAGGTTGATACCGACACTATCGAGGAGGTTGTTGATAGCGTTATCGACACACTTGCTGTTGACACTGTTGCTGCTGACACAGCTGCAGCTGAGTAATTAGCAAAGAACAAATTGAGAGAATTTGAGAGCCGTTGGACGAGAGTCCAGCGGCTTTTTCATTGCCCCTACAAAAAGATTATCCCAAATATATTTGGTAGTTCGTACGAATTACATTACCTTTGCAGCAGATTTGAATAAAAAAACCAATTATATGAAGAAGTCTCTATTATTATTGCTGATGATGGGTGGCGCATTTCAGGCGCACGCCATCGATCTGAAGGGTGATTATCTCTCACAGAGCGGAGAGTTGATGTTCCGTTTTACAAGCGACAGTCTGTATGTCGACATCGCACAGAGCCATCGTAATGTGTCCGCGTTCAAGCTCATCAAGAAGAGCGATAGCAAGGAGGCCGTCACCTTCGATGCCTTCGAGCACTTTCTTCAGAACGGTCAGGAAACCTACCGTGAAGTGCTCATCCGCGTATCGCCAGAGGGAGAAAAGAAATACCTGCTCGAGTACTTCGGTAAAGACAAGGACCGCGAGTATAATTCCAGTGAAAGATACCATATTAAACCGATAGAGTAAGTATGAAGAAAGTATTATTGACGGCGATGATGGTCGCCATGAGTGTGGGAATGAATGCCCAGACCGTACAGAAACAGGTAGTGGAAGAAGGTGGCACAGGCCCCTTCAAGTCGGAAGTGGTGGGCGATGCCTCCTGCACAGGCTTCACCGTCTATCGTCCGCAGAACCTGAAGGAAGTGGTGGCCAAGCAGGGTGCACTGCCCGTGATCGTCTATGCCAACGGTGCCTGCTTTAATAATAATGTAGAGATGCGCCTGCTGCTGAGCGAGGTGGCCTCCTACGGATATGTGGCCGCTGCCATCGGTCCTTACGACGAGGCAGATGTGATGGCGCAGTGGCGTGGTGTCTTGAAGTCGGCCTACCCCGAGACCAAGGGCGATGTCATCATGGCCAATGGCGAGAAGATCCTGCCCATGACCGCTGAGGAGAAGAAGGCCCAGCAGGAGCAACAGGCCAAACAGCGCGAGGAAGCAGCCAAGAAGGCCAAGAAGAATAAGAAACAGGCTCAGCCCGCAGCCCCGCAGTTCAGCACCTATCCTAAGATGCTGCTCGAGGTGCTCGACTGGCTGACGGAGCAGAATGCCAAGCAGGGATCTGAGTACTACCACTGTCTCGCCCTCGACCATGTGGCCGCTATGGGACAGTCGTGCGGTGGTGCCCAGGTGCTGGGTGTGGCCTACGACCCGCGTATCAAGACCTGCGTGATGCTGAACTCCGGTATCGGTGATATGGAGATGATGGGCACCACGAAAGAGAACCTGAAAAACCTCCATACCCCGATGTTCTATATGATCGGAGGCCCTGGCGACATCGCCTATGCCAATGCCCAGAAGGATTACGAGCGCATCGCCGACAATATCCCCGTGGTGATGCTCAACTCGAAGGACGGTCACAGCGGCACCTATTACGAGAAGTACGGTGGCAACTACGCCAAGGCCGTGGTGAAGTGGCTCGACTGGCAGCTGAAAGGCCGCGTAGGACAGTCTGCCCTCTTCCTCGACGATGAGTATCTGAAGATGAAATTCCCCGAATGGCAGGGCGTCAGAAAGAATTTTTAATCTGACGTAATCCCATATCTACATTGTAGAAACCAGTGATCCGAAGGTCGTCGCGCACGCGACGGCCTTCGGGCGTTATGGTCTCATAATGCGGGATGCCGTTGAAGCGGAACAGCTCCTGCAGACGGGTGAAGTCGGCATTCGTCACGCAGATGGTCTCCTCGTCAGCCAACCACTCCGCCACATATTTCTTATAGGCATCACTCCCCTCCGTCGTCCGTTCGCCAGCAATGAAGATCAGCTTCACATCGTCGCGCTTGGCTATCTGGGCACGTATCTCCTTGCTGCCCTCGATGGCAGCACGACAAGGTCCGCAGCCCATGCCCCAGAAGTCGATCATAAGGTAACGGCCCGGGAATTTCTGCGTGAGCTGATGGATAAGGTCCGCCATCGGCATATCTGGCAACGGTGTAGAAATGTCTTTCTGCGCCATCTTGTGGGCATAATACGCCTCAGCCTTCTGGTGGATATAAGGATCTTTGAAAGCAGCGAGATACTCGGGATACATCTTGCTGATGCTGATATTTTCGTCAACATTTTTCTTCCTCTCCGCTTCTGTCTTGGTTGTATCCGCCAAGAAGACGGCATTCATGTCTTCATTATGACGCCAAGATTTAAAATCATTGAGATACTCCTTGTAGATGCAATGCTGCGCCATCATGTTGTCATGATCCACTCCCATCAGGTTACGCCACGCTATCAGGCTCCCTTTCAGTCTCTTGATCACGCCGCTGGCATTATATTCAATGATGCCTTCCTCATTCATCATACTCTTTTCGCGATACAGCATCACCGGCCTCGCAAACTGGATACGGTTGAGCAGGATGGAATATTGGTTACTGGCAAGCAGCAGGGGGTTGTCGAAGTCCACGCGATGCAGAAGTTCATAGTTCTTTTCGTCACCGATAGCCACAAACTCCGCACTGTCAGAAACTTCCATACGGTATGCGCCAATATCCTGTTTCACAAATGTCCTCACTTCATCCTCACGATACATCATGTAGTCCATCCACGCATAGGCGAAATTGGCCTGTACATCGGCCATCGCCAGCTGCATCTCCAGCGGTGTGAAATGATACTGACGACTCACCGACTGCAGCCTGTACATCATGTTCTGCCACACCTCCTCAGCCTTCTGTTTGGCCTCGGCGATGTTGATTTTAGACAGGTGGAGCGGATAGGCCAGATTGTCGAACACGTTCATGTTGCGGAGCCAGTTCTGCACGTCGCGACTGCTGCCGCTGTTATAGTGGCACTGATACACCCCGCGCTCGTCGCGCTTCACGGTGATGTCGATGGTCTCGCCAGGACGGGCAAAGAACGGTATCTCATGGAAGCCATTCCTCGACTCTGTGCAGAAGAACTTCTGCTGAACGGGATAGCTGGCCTGGAATTTCTTGCAGAAGGTACCGTCGGGCGCGATGTCGAGCACCAGTGTGGTCGCATCGTCAGAGAAGACATCCTCGAAATAGCACTCCATCGAATTGAAGCCGAAGAGCACCGGATTATAGCCCTCGATTCGCCCTTTGACAGTGATGGTGTCGGTCCTGAACCAGTCCTGCGGAAGCGTATAGGGATTGGCTGCTGCCACCTCCTCCATCGTGGGCGCCTGGATCTTATATTTCTGATCGTGGATGCCCAAGAGCATGAAGGCAAAGCTGACATCACCCTCTATAAAGTCAAATATTTTCACCGACTTTGGCAACGGTTCAAAGTGCATCGTAAATTCGGTGATGCCACTCTCAGGCGATTGTATCCAGGTGCTAAGGGCGATGTTCTCCGCCGAGCGCAACGCATACCGCTTTCCGTTCTCGTCCAACAGATAGCTGCCTTTGTCAAAGCGGAACAACTCTCCTTTGGGATACTCTATCGTAAAGTGGATGGTGGTGGCCGTATCGCGGAAGATCACCTCGCGCGCTCTCAGCTCACCGGTAGATACATTCACACTTGCCATCGCCTTGGGGGCCTTGATGGTCTTGTAAGTTTTCGCCTGCCCCATCAGTGCGACCAGAGCCAGCAGAATAGCAGATAATAATTTGTTCGTTTGCATTATGTTATGGTTTTGTGGTTATACTATTCACGTTCAAAGTTTCAGCCTGCGCCAGATCCAGTTGGGAATCAGCCGCCAGAAGAAGGTCAGCACCCGATAGCGAGCGTCAATCACCCGTACGTGCCGTTTGCCGTAGATACTGCTGACGATATCCCGAGCCACCGCTTCCGGCTTCATCAGCATGGGATATTTGAAAGTGCCGCTGAGCAAGGCCGTATCCACGAACCCCGGACGGATATCAGTAAACCGGATGTCCAGTCCGCGCTGGTGGGCTTGTTGTTCCAATGCCTGCAGATACGTGGCCTGCAAGGCTTTGGTTGCAGAGTATGCCGGTGCAGGACCAAGTCCTTTCGTTCCGGCTATCGACGTGATGGCAGCGATATGTCCCCTACCTTGCTGCGCAAAATATCTGTAGGCCGTGCCGATCATCCTGGTGAATCCCACGGCATTCGTTTCCGTCGTGATCAGTTCGATGTCCTCCTCCAGCGTGCGGTTCTGCTTGCCGATACCCGAAGCATGGAAATAGAGATCCATCCCTCCTAGCCTGTCCACCAGTGCCAGCAGCTTTTCCCCAGCTTCAGCCTTCGTCACGTCTATCGTCATGATCTCCACACGATCCTCGCCCTTTGCTTTCAGCTCCTGCAGCGGACCCTCGCGCCTGGCGGCAACGCCCAGCTGCCAGCCATCAGCCATCAGCAGCTTTGCCACCTCCAGCCCTATGCCCGAACTGGCCCCAACTATGATCGCTTTCTTATCTGACATCACGACGAAACTTATCAAGAGAGATGCCATCGATATTCACATCAGGCAGGAGAAGCCTGCGGTATTGGATCTGTAGCAGGTGGATGGTGTCCTCGAGCGTATCAAGAAGATCGGGTCTGTTGTTGTAAACTGCCCAGCAGATGTGAATGAACGTCCGTTTCAGTATCTTGGCCATCTCCGATTCGCAATTGTGGGTTTTGGCATATTTGTCGCCCGTGTAATCGCCCCATACAAAATGGAGATGTGTGAATTCTAAGTCATTAGGAAAGCCTGAATACAAGGCATTCGGATCTTTATTGGGCTTTACAGTATGCACCAGCCGGCTTTCGGGACGCTGATCCATAGGCACAGCGGTATAATTGACCAGCATGTGCAGCATTTGGATAGAGTCATACAAGGCCACGTCGACCTTCATCTTCGCAACTTTTATCTTGGTCTTGTCCCAGACGAGTTTCTCCTCGTTGCTCTTCAGCACCACCAGCGAGGTGTCCTGGACATCGTAAGTGAGTGCGAAGGGAGATTCGGCGGGCATCTGGATGATAATGAGCTTTCTGTGATCCGCAGGATATTTCTCCAGCATCGCCGTCTCTTTCTTCATATAGGCATCCCTTTCTTCCTCAGTCTTTGCTCCGTAATATCCCCTATCGTCAAAATAATTCGTATTCCATCGCTTGCCTTCCAACTGGGCCTCGTAGCGAAAGATCTCAATCAAATCCTTGTCGCTCTCGGCGCCTCTCGAGCTGTAATGCAACACCGAACTGGCCGACAGCCGGTCAGTCGTCTGCGCCGTCGCACTGATGGCCAACAGCGCCATTACCATCATGGAGATTAATCTTCTCATAAGTTATTGTCCATTATTAGCTTTAGTTATCTATGATTCTGCAAAGATACGAATAAGCGAGCAAAAAACCAAATATTTTTTGAGTTTTTTCGAGCGTGAGTATCATCGGCATAGCCAGAGATACGGCATTTCTGCGATATTTGCAAATTTTCCCCGAATTATTTGGAAGTTTCAGAAAAAGTAGCTATCTTTGCAAGCGATAATTATTTGTTCAACTCTTAAATTATTTGCTTATGGAAACACAAATAGCAAAAAATGGTGTCGTTTCTGCAGATTTTTCCAAAAAAGTTTGGAAGATGTTCATTAATTCGTTAACTTTGCGGAGGAATTAGCATGGAGAAGGTTCGCACAATCAAATTGTTTAAGAACTACTACAAGGTATTCTATGTGGCCCAAACTTACGAGGTTAGACACAAGATAAACCAGGTTCTTAAGCTAGTGGAAACGCAGCGAATCGTTCCTGCAAAGTTCCTGAGAATTATTGAAGGTAGTGACGGGATCTACGAGATCCGGATTGAATTGGGAAGTAATATCTACAGAGTGTTCTGCTGTTTTGATGAGGGTGCGGTTGTAGTGCTATTTCATGGCATTCAGAAGAAGAGTCAGAAGACTCCACTTAAGGAAATCAGACGTGCAGAAGCTATCAAGAAAGAGTATTTAAAGAGTAAGGAGAAATAAAATATGACAGAAAAGAAAAAGAAAGCAATCATGAATTGCGAGACATTCGATGAGTTGCTCGACCAGGAATATGGTCCTCAGGGTACTCCTGAGCGCAATGTATTTGAGACAGAAGCCGAGGCATTCTGTCTGGCTGAGGTATTAAAAGAACAGCGTCGTTTAGCTGGACTCACACAGCAGGAACTTGCGGACAAGATTGGAACCAAGAAGAGCTATATCTCGAAGTTGGAGAATGGTCATGCAGATGTGCAGTTGTCTACCCTCTTCAGGATCTTTGCGGGTTTAGGCAAGCGCATCACACTGACTGTGCTCTGATTATGTATATCTGGCTGTCGTGAAAACACCCACCCTCGCAGTGGCGGGCATTTTTCAATTACAAAAAAGGTAACAAGGTAACAAGTAACTTTTTGGTATTTTAGTTTTGGTAACAACAAAAGAATAAGTAAAAAGAATGATTAAGAATATATATTATTAAAATATTTCATTAGTGTCCCGTTAAAATCGGGACGAATTAAATATTAATCAAATAGCCCTGGAATGAGGGGATCAAATTGTTCTTTGACATCGTTGAATTTTGTCTTTTCAAACAACTCATTCAAGGGAGCCTTGTCTGTCAATGAGATGCTGAGGATCTGCAAGACCTCATAGGTCGAACGCTCCAGTCGCATATCATGTTGTACGATGTCAACCAGACAATAGGCAGTGATAGCAGCACTGATCTGAATTCTGACGGCATTCTCTGTTCTGCCCCAGAATTTCTTGATTTTCAGATGCTGTTTCAGCCACTTGAAGAAGAGCTCAATCTGCCACCTGTTCTTGTAGAGATCGGCAACCTCAAGCGAGGACAGATGGAAAGCGTTGGTAAGGAAAGAGAACTCACGTCCTTGCTCCTCATCATAGAACTTGACCAGTCTGAGCTTCTCCTTGTACTTCCTTGAAGTGATGTAATCCGTCAGCAGAATCTCGGAATCCGTTAACACGTTACGTGGCATCCTTCTCCGCCATTTGATACACTTGTACTGCAAGTTTTTCTTTGCCCGGACTATGAAGAATGACTCATGCTGATGGATGCGATAGAGTTCCTTGAAAGCATTGTAACCACGGTCGAACACGTAGTAAGAGCCTGATTCATAAGGTATTTCCTTCATGGCCTTCGAATCGTGGACAGATGCTGTGGTGATGTGGAAATAGGCAGGAACCTGTGATTCCAGATCATACAGGACCTGTGCCTTGACTCCACCTTTCTTCTTGCGGAACTTTGCCCACCAGAAGACTGACAGACAGAGTGGAATCGTCGTTGAGTCGAATGCATATACCTTGCCTTTGAGTTTGAAGATGTCCACGGCACGTTTACTGCGAGCCTGGTCCATCATGTAGAATGCAAACTCTTCGAAGATGCGATAGTCGCGATTCTGGTTGGCTGTGGCAAATGTCGTCTTAGCGATAGGCTCCCGGCCTAAGCCGAGATGATAGCGTTTTGACTGATGAGCCTCCAAGGCCACAATCAAGTCACGCAGGCTCTCACGATTACTGAGTTGTCCGAACATCAGAGCGAGGAGTTGATTCCAACAAGTGAAATGCTTGACGTAGCGATTCCCATCGTACTTGTCAACAAGGTGACGGAACTTGTCGCTATCCAAAAACTCTATCAATTGAGCGAAGACGTATTTTGATTTGTTCATATGCAGCCATCTGTTTTGACTGCAAAGATACGAATTCAAATCGTCGCACCCTCAAAAATGCTTGTAAAAGACTGAATTTCAATTATTTCAAAGACCGATTAGTCCACTTTAACGGGACAGTAGTGAAAATATTTATATTATAAATATTCTTTAATTAGGTTTCTGAAACCTAAATGTTACTTTGTTACTGTTACCTTCGGTCGTGATTTCACCCTTTATACCTCTTTTAATCCATACCTAAAATAAGGGCAATAACATCGCAGTTGACCCAACTTTTTAATAATTCCTTGGAATCCTCGTGATTCTGAGGAATTATTTTTGTATTTGTTTTTTACCATATTCTTAGGCGCAACAATTTACTCTGTAAATTGAAGTCTCAAAAATCTTCAGTTTTTGTACATTTATATGTATGAATACCAGCACTTGGTACTTGGAAAATCCTATATTTGTATTAGAATTTAAATAAAAAACCAAGTGTTATGATAGATTTCAAGAAATTCAACAGCGTTATCTCCCTCACCTCGTATTTCAACTCTAACGAGAAGTGCAAGCAAGCCATCATTGAGTCACGATGGTCTGACGGTGACGTAGTATGCCCTTACTGTGGCGGTCATCACTGCGTGACTCGCAAGGACGGTAAGTTCCGTTGCAAATCTTGTGGCAAGAATTTCTCTTGCTTGGTAGGCACTATCTTCGAGAATACCAAGTTACCACTCATCAAGTGGTTCTTGGCAATGTACTTTATCTCTTCTCACAAGAAGGGTATCAGTTCCTACCAGCTTGCAAGGAATATTGAGGTGACTCAGAATACCGCTTGGTATATGCTTCAGAAGGTACGTCTTCTCTACCCTCAGACTGATGCTGAGTCTTTTGAGGGTACTGTGGAGTGTGACGAGGTGTATATTGGTGGTAAGGAGAAATGGAAGCACAAGTCAATGCGTACTCCCAATACGCAAGGTCGTTCTACCAAGACCAAGACTCCAGTCTTCGGTATGATGGAGCGTAGCACCTTCATCAACAAGAAGGGTGAGGTTGAGCCTATTACCTACGTTCACGCTATCGTTGTGGAGAAGACTGATAGAGCCACTTTACAGCCCATTATTCAGCAATTCGTTGCTGAAGGTTCAAGAGTCATCACTGATGAGTTATCAGCCTACAATGGGCTTGCTACGCTGGGTTATACACACGCTGTTGTTGCTCACGGTGCTGAAGAGTATGCCAATGGTGATGTATTCACCAATAGCATTGAGGGCTTTTGGAGTCATTTCAGACGTATGATTGTGGGCTGCTATCATGATGTAAGTGATGAGCACTTACAGTCATACATTGACGAGGCTGTGTACCGTTGGAACACAAGAAAAATGAGCGAATCGGAGAGATTCGCTCATATGTTCGACAAGTCAATTGGCTTGGTTAAGAAGTGGTCTGAGATTAGAGTTGGTCTTGTGGCTGCTTAATTACTCATCAAGTATACCACGAACAATTTTTCCACCATAACGGCTTGTTCCACCAACACCTGCGTTATCATTGACAAAAGAAAAACAATCTGAATACCTGTCGCCTTCTCCATTTAAACTACTAGTCCAATATTCACCGTAGGTATTTGTACTGTATATCATACCTTCATCTGCATAACCACAAGCTGGGAAAAACAGCACTTTTGAACTATCGTTATTATCTGTTAGTGTTGCACCTGCAACGCCACTACCTTGATAATCGGCTGTCCATGCTGTTGTTACGGAATTGAGCAACGACTCATATTCAGCAGTTGTTGGCATTCTCCAATTACCACCCCAAGCAGCAGTCACTGCATCATCAGATGACTGTAAAGTGGTCAATTCATCTTCACCATTATATTTCGTATAATTAGAAGTTTCAGGGTCATAGAAAATGTTGTCATTTTCTCCAAAGTACTTCTGTTCTTCATCATAGCCTACTTGTGCAGCAGTGTAACCACTTGTACCACCCCATTCAAAGTAAAGACCATTATCAGTCACACTGTTTGCTCCAATGTTCATTGTAGCCCATTTGATTCCACCTATTTCAACATAATCGTGTGATGGTGCTGGTGGTGTAGATGGGTTATAATGCACAGTATTATTATCAACAGTTAATGATACATTTGGTAGTATCAAACCACTCTGTGCTGCTTCATAAGCAGCTTGTGTCTCAAACTTTTTTAAATAGATTGCCATATTAGTTTATATTGTTTTTAAATTGCTATTATTCATATACTATAAATATCCTATGGAAAGCAAAAATGCAGCCATTTCTGACTGCATTCGTTAATTATTGTGGGTCAACTGCGATGTTATTGCCAAAATAAGAGCATCCAAACTATCACCAGGAGGCTCTTATTGGTGTGAGAAATAGGTAGTTTCTGAAAATAAAATGGCTCTTATTTTCAGGGTTCGCCTATCTCGCTGCAAATAAGTTGTATCTCCTGCGGCGAGAAGGTATGACGGCGGATGACAGTGAGCGGACGCAGGCCCGGATTGAGCTGTAACCAGTGAGAAGCATCTTGCTTGTGCAAAAGGCACTAAAAGTCATCAAAAGGCATTAAAAGGCATTATCGTTAATGAAAAATATAGTAACTTTGCAGTGTCAAAAGAAAAGAGGAGAAAAAGAACCCCTCGCAAACACGAGGGGATTCCTTATTATTTGTAGTACTGGGCGTCGGATTCGGAGAAGCAGCAGACGATGATTTCGCCGGGGTAGCCGCGTTGGAGGTGTTCGTTGAGGACGCGGGTGGCGATGCGGGCGGCTTCGGCCTTGGGGAAGCCATAGACGCCGGTGCTGATGCAGGAGAAGGCGATGCTCTCGAGGTTGTTTTCCTCAGCCAGTCGCATGGCGGTATCGTAGCAGGAGGCGAGCAGCTCGCGCTCGCTGTGACCGCCTCCGTACCAGATGGGGCCTACGGTATGAATGACTTTCTTGCAAGGCAGGTTGTAGGCGTCGGTCATCTTGCTCTGGCCAGTGTCGCAGCCGCCCAGCGTTCTGCACTCTTCCAGCAGTCCCTTGCCTGCTGCGCGGTGGATGGCGCCGTCGACGCCTCCCCCACCCAACAGCGAACGGTTGGCTGCATTCACAATGGCATCAACTTTTAATGTGGTAATGTCGGCCACAACGATCTTGATCTGATTCATACGTCAATCTGTTATTGTAGGGCTTTGCCCATTTCTTTCATATACTTCTCGGTGAGGTCGTTGATGCACTTCTGCGCCTTCTGTGCCGCTTTGGTCAGCACACCTACCTCCTTATAGAGTAAAGAGAATCCCTGGTTCTGCTTGGTGAGGAAATCCAGATATTCCTTGTAAATCTCGCCCTTTGCTTTTGCCTTTTCAGCAATCTCTGTGGGAGGAATCTCCAAGCCGTTGATCGTTTTCATAAGATCCTGCATCTTCGCATCCAACTCCTTGTTCAGCTTGATAATCTGAGCGAAGTAGCTATCGGCACCTGTGAGTGACTTCCTATTAACAAAAGGCTCCATAGATGCGTAGGTGGATTTGATGGCTTCCTCGTTGGCCTGAATGGCCATCGCCTTGGCCATTACCTGCTGTTTCACCTCAGGCGCTGGCTCCCATCTGGAGGCTTGCGCAGGCTGCGGCGATACAGGTATGGCCTTAGCGCCATAGTCGGGTTCGGGCTTTTTGTCCACAAACTCCACATCGTCAATAACTATCACCGTATCAGCTTCGACTTCCAAAGGATCAATTTCAGCTTTGTCTTTCTTGCCATCAAACATAGTGCCAGTAGTCTTCGACTCAGCCTCGTAGATATCGGGACGGAGCGAGGTGATCATATAGACGGTGCCCTTCAGCGGATAGCTGCCTGTTTCCATGGGCTGACGACCATTATAGTCAACATCCCAGACGATGGCGTATACATCGCGCAGTTCGGGGTTCTCTGGGTTCTTGCAGGCCATGAACCACATCTCCTGCGTGGGCTTCGTGCGGAGGGAGATGTGCTTGTTCATCGACTTGTCTCTGGTGACGACCTGAATGGAGAACGGCTGGTTGTTGCCTGGCTGGATGTGCAGAAACTGATAAGAGAACTGTTCGTCGGCCTTGAAGGCGCTGGAGACATTATACAAGTAAGGGCCTTTGCCAACCACCGTAGCGGCAAAGGGCTCGATACGCTCCTTCGACTCGATGATGTTGGTGTTGGGGTTCTTGGTGACAGAATAGGTCTGCCCCTCGTTCTGCCCATGAAAGCTGACCACGTACTCTAATTCTTTGATGACTCTCTGGGGCGTGTTCGGATAGATTTTCTTCTGAGCACTGACGGTTGTGATGGCGCTGCAAGCAATGAGCAGCATGGTGATGATACGTTTCATAATGTAATTATTTTTGAGCTGTTTGTTCTAATGTATATCGCGAAATTTCGAGTTCGAGTTCCACCCATTTCAGATAGGCTTCGCTGGCCTGCTTTTTCAGCAGGGCGAGTTCTTCAGCGGTGTATTTGTAGTTCTCTGGGCGCGTGATGGGGATGTCGCGCTCGGTGAGTGTCTCGGCCATATCGGTTTCGGGTGCTGGCGGGGTATCGGTGATGATCTCCTCCTTAGGCTCGGTAGCAGTCTCGGCTTTGGCCAGTTCGTTCTTAGGCGCTGCCTTCGCCACTGATGTACGCACTTTGGCGGGTTCTGCCTGGGGCTCATTCACAGTTTCCGTCTCGATGGTTTCGGACTCTGCGGTCTGGGGCTCAATGGATTTGGGCTGCTCCGTCTGGGGCTGTTCCGTCTTCTGGGCCACCTGTGGCTGAGCGGTCTGTGTTTCCTGCTTTTGCCACAGCGTGATGCCTATACCTATTATTAATAAGAGGCAGGCAGCAGCAGCCATCCAGCGCCAGAGCATTCTCGGCTTCGGAG
>CAMKRS010000021.1 GCA_946415245.1 uncultured Prevotella sp.
GTACGGCAGTTTAGCAAACTGCTGGTTTCAGCCACTCACCCATCCTTCCAAAGGATCTCGGAGCCGTAAACCTTGGGGTTATCTCCTTGATTGCGGGTGCAAAGGTACTACAATTTTCCGAAACCTCCAAATCTTTTCAAAACTTTTTTCGAAAAAAGTTACTTAAAGGCGATAATAGCCGATAAATCCTTGTCGAAATAGAAGGTTTTTGATAGTTCTAAGGTGTCTTTTTTATAGTTCATGCGGATATAGAGAAGGGGTGAAGAGGCCTTCTTTCCATTAAAGTCGACACCTTTGAACAGGGGATCTTTCGCGGCATTCTGTTGTAGCACGAGGAACAGAGAATCGCTGATCACCTTCGTGGAGTCCAGATCGGAGAAGTCGGTGATGTCCAGTTCCTCTGTCGCATGCTCCTTGACAAAATCCTTGACAAGACTCTTGGCCTCATACTGCTGTCCACAGGCGGTGAACAGCAGCAGGGCCAGAATACCTATTAATAAATACGCGCGCGAACGGATCATTGTTGCGGGATGTTTTTGAGTACGTCGAGCAGATGATCCCACACCATCTGTACAGTGGGGATATGAAGACGTTCGTCAGGCGTATGCACAAAGCGCAGGGTAGGACCGAAGCTCACCATATCGAGGTTAGGATAGCGCTCTGAGAAGAGTCCGCACTCCAGACCGGCGTGAATACCACGTACCACAGGCTTGTGGCCGAACAATTTCACGTACGAATTCACCACGATCTCCTGCAACTTCGAATTGGCCTTCATCTTCCATGCGGGATAACCGTCGCTGCTATAAGCCTCGGCACCTGCCAGTTCAAAGACAGCCTGGATAGTGGCACACATATTATCGAGGTTCGACATCACATTCGAACGCTGAGAAGACAGAATGTCGATTGCTGTCTCGCTGCTATGGATGCTGGCGATGTTGCTCGATGTCTCCACCATACCACCAAGGGCTTCATCTTGACAGATGGCGTAGATACCATTGTCAACAGCTTGAATGGCCCATACGAAATTTTTCGCTACAACGGGATCGATGACAGGCTCTGCATCAGTGCTCTCCATAGCGAAAACCATCTGTGTATCAGTCACATGGAATTCGTCCTCCACCTCTGCGGCAAACACATTCCAGTCTGCACGCACGTTCTCTTTTAGATCGTTGGGCACAGCAATCACGAAGTAACCATCGCGAGGAATCGCGTTGTGGAGTTTACCAGAGTGGAACTGTGCGAGGCTGACGCCCTCGTAACGCTTCATGGTCTGGAAGATGAAACGTCCCAGCAGTTTGATGGCATTGGCACGTTTCTTGTTGATATCGTCGCCAGAATGTCCGCCAACGAGTCCTTTGAGAGAACCCTTCAGGAAGAAACTGCCAGCAGGCGCCTCTACACGCTTGAAGGAGAATTTCGCCGTGGTATTACGACCACCAGCACAACTGACGAATATCTCGCCTTCATCCTCAGAATCGAGGTTGATGAGGTAATCGCCCGTCATAAATCCAGCCTTCATGCCTTCAGCACCAGTAAGTCCTGTTTCCTCATCGCGGGTGAAGACACACTCGATAGGCCCGTGCTCGATATCATCAGAGGCGAGGATAGCCAGTTCGATAGCGCATCCGATACCATCGTCAGCACCAAGTGTGGTGCCCTCAGCTGTCAACCACTCACCGTCGACATATGTCTTGATGGCATCCTTGTCGAAATCGAACTCCACATCCACAAGTTTGTCGCAGACCATATCCATATGACTCTGCAGGATGACGGTCTTGCATTTCTCCATACCCTTGGTGGCAGGTTTGCGGATGATGACATTGCCCGTTTCGTCAACTTTGGTATCGAGATTGTGGCTCTTACCCCAGTTTTTCAGATACTCAATCATCTTCTCTTCGCGCTTCGAAGGACGCGGAATTTCGTTAATCTTCGCAAATTCAGCGAAGACAACAGCAGGTTTTAAATCGTTTTTATTCATTATTAATTTATTTTTTGATAGAATTCCATATAAATTGTTTAACTTTGCAGCCGCAAAGATATAAAAAATGATTGAGACTCTGCTCATATCGGCGTTAATAATTGCTATCGCGATGATTTTTTTCCTCGTGAGGGTGCTTTTTACGAAGCAGGGCGAGTTTAAATCGCAACATATTCATGACTCTGAAGCGATGAAGGAACGTGGTATCCACTGCGTGATGGATCAGGATCGTGAAATGCGCAACAAGAAACTTTTAAAAGTGAATAGTGAACAGTGAATAGTAAATAATTAATTAAATATCAAAATGAAAAAGTACATTATCCCGACACTGGCCATCGCAGCTATGATGGTATCGTGTAACAATGCTGCTCCGAAGATGGACGAGCAGCCCGCTTCTAGTGAGGTTTCTGCATCAGGTATGAAAATCGCCTATGTAGAGGTTGACTCCCTGATGACACAGTATAACTTCGCCAAGGACTATACCGTGACACTGGAGAAGAAGAGCAACAATGCCCGTAACACACTGACTCAGAAGGGTAACCAGTTGCAGGCAGCTGTGAACAATTTCCAGCAGAAGCTCAACAACAATGGTTTCCAGAGCCGTGAGCAGGCCGCTTCTGTGCAGAACGCCATCCAGCGTCAGCAGAACGACCTTCAGCAGCTGCAGGCACGTCTGGAGTCTGAACTCGCCAACGAGACAGCCAAGTTTAACGAGGCCCTGCGCGATTCACTCAACAACTTCCTGAAGGCCTACAACAAGGATAAGAAGTATGACATCATCCTCTCGAAGGCTGGCGACAACATCCTGTTTGCTGATAAGAAGTACGACATCACCCAGGATATCATCAACGGTCTGAACAAGCGCTACAAGCCATCTGCCAAGAAGGCTGACGATAAGAAGGCTGAAAAAGCTGACGACAAAAAGGCTGAGAAGAAATGAAACAGACGATTTTAGTAACTGGTGGTACGGGTTTTATCGGAAGCCACACGACGGTGGAGCTTCAGGAGGCTGGTTATGAAGTAGTCATCATCGACAACCTCTCGAACTCGAATATCAATGTACTCGACGGCATCGAGAAGATCACAGGTATCAAGCCTGCCTTCGAACAGGTGGACTGCTGTGATTTCGAGGCCCTCGAAGGTGTCTTCAAGAAGTATCCGAAGATTGAGGGAATCATCCATTTCGCTGCCTCGAAGGCTGTGGGTGAGAGTGTGGAGAAGCCGTTGCTTTACTATCGCAACAACCTCATGTCGCTCATCAATCTGCTGGAGCTCATGCCCAAATACGATGTGAAGGGCATTATCTTCTCTTCAAGCTGCACAGTCTATGGTCAGCCCTCACAGGAGAATCTGCCTGTGACGGAGAATGCACCTGTACAGAAGGCGATGAGTCCTTATGGCAACACGAAGCAGATCAACGAGGAGATCATTCACGACTACATCCACTCAGGTGCACCCATCAAGAGCGTCATCCTGAGATACTTCAACCCCATCGGTGCTCATCCCTCTGCCTTTATCGGTGAGCTGCCCAATGGTGTGCCCATGAACCTTATTCCGTTTGTAACCCAGACGGCAATGGGAATACGTGAGCAGCTGAAGATCTTCGGACACGATTATAACACGCCCGACCACACTTGTATCCGCGACTATATCTATGTGGTGGATCTGGCCAAGGCCCACGTAAAGGCGATGGAGCGTGTACTCGACAATCCTGAGACCGACGCCGTGGAGATCTTCAACATCGGAACCGGAAAGGGTCTCTCTACCTTAGAGGTGGTGGAAGGCTTCGAGAAGGCTACAGGTGTAAAGGTGAACTGGACCTATGCCCCGCGTCGTGAAGGCGACATCGAGCAGGTCTGGGGTAATGTCGATAAGGCCAACAAGGTGCTTGGCTGGAAGGCAGAAACACCTACGGAAGATGTGCTTCGCTCCGCTTGGAAGTGGCAAGAGAAGCTCCGCGAGGATGGAATCCAGTGAATAGTGAATAACGAATAGTGAATAGTATAAAAAAAGGCTCCCGGGATCTGGGAGCTTTTTTTATGTGAGCGGGATAATTGTTTTAAACGTTCCTTCGTCATCAAATTCACTTAAATCTACAGGCTCTCGGAAAAGTCCGAAGAGCGACGATCCTGATCCCGACATTGCAGCATAGGTTGCCCCTAAGTCATAGAGACGCTCTTTGATGGCACCAATCTCCGGATGCAGGGTGAAGACACTATGCTCGAAATCATTCGTCAGTTCTTCACGCCACGTCTCTATGGGCTGCATCACAATCTCCCTACAGTTCTTTTCCGGATGACGGGGAGTGATCAGCGAGAAAGCCTCTTTCGTGGATACGGGGATGGCCGGACGCACGATGGCGATATACCAGCCTTTCAGATCAAGGGCGATGGGCGTGAGAATCTCTCCGATGCCCTCCGCATACGCCGGTTTGCTCTGGATGAAAAACGCACAGTCGGCACCCAGTCGTGCTGCATAACCGATCATCTGTTCCTCCGTGAGTCCCAATCGGAACATCTCGTCGAGCAGCGTAATCATATAGGCGCAGTCGCTGGAGCCTCCGCCCATTCCTGCCTGTGTGGGAATCCCTTTATACAGATGGGCATGCAGACGAGGCAGCATGGGGAAGTCCTGCTTCAACAACTGATAGGCCCTTACCACAAGGTTGCGCTGCTCATCACCCTCGATGTGGATATTCGTCACTTTCAGGTCACAGTCATAGGGCGAAGGGAAACTGTCGTTCATCTCATATACCTCGAGGGCATCCTGGATATTCACCGGATAAAACACCGTTTCCAGGTTGTGATAACCGTCAGCTCTCTTCTCTACGACATTCAGTCCGAGATTGATTTTTGCGATAGGAAATGTAATCATGCTGCAAAGTTACGAAATTTTTCATGATTCACTATTCACTTCTCACTTTTTTTTTGTATCTTTGCAGCCCAAACCTAGACAAAAATGGCAGAACAAGATAACAACACACGTCGCAGACCGCGCAAACAACAGCCGGTAGACAACACCTACGGTCATCTTCAGCCCCAGGCGCTGGAGGTGGAGAAGGCTGTGTTGGGAGCCCTGATGATTGATAAGGACGCCTACGCCATCGTCTGCGAAATCCTTTATCCCGAGAGTTTCTATGAGCCTCGCAACCAGATGATCTACGCCGCCATCCGCGATCTCTCTATCGAGGAGAAACCCGTAGATATCCTGACGGTTGCCGAGCGTTTGGCGAAGAATGGCCAGCTGGAGGAAGTGGGAGGTCCTGGTTATGTGGCCGACCTCAGTTCCCGCGTGGCATCCTCCGCCAATATCGAGTATCACGCCAACATCATCGCCCAGAAGTTCCTGGCCCGTCAGCTCATCTCCTTCGCCAGCGTCATCGAGACGAAGGCCTTTGATGAGACCAACGACATCGACGAACTGATGCAGGAGACTGAAAACTCGCTCTTTGAGTTGAGTCAGCGGAATATGAAGAAGGATTACACGCAGATTAATCCCGTCATCTCGCAGGCCATTCAGAGCATCCAAGCAGCTGCTGCCAACAAAGACGGCCTCACGGGTGTGGGCACGGGCTATCACAAGCTCGACGACATCACCTCCGGATGGCAGGCCAGCGACCTCGTGATTGTGGCGGGTCGTCCTGCGATGGGTAAGACCTCCTTCGCCTTATCGATGGCCAAGAACATCGCCGCTGATTACCGCATTCCCCTGGCTTTCTTCTCGTTGGAGATGTCGAATGTGCAGCTGGTGAACCGCCTGATCTCGAATGCGTGTGAGATTGAGGGCTCCAAGATCCTCAATGGTCAGCTGACACCTGATGAATGGGATCGTCTGGACAAACGCGTCAATAATCTGCTGGATGCACCGCTCTATGTTGATGACACTCCGGGACTCTCGGTCTTCGAACTGCGTACAAAGGCACGTCGTCTGGTACGTGAACATGATGTGAAGATCATCATGATCGACTACCTGCAGCTGATGAACGCCAACGGCATGCGCTTCTCTTCCCGTCAGGAGGAGGTGTCAACCATCAGCCGTTCGTTGAAGAGTCTTGCTAAGGAACTGAATATCCCCATCATCGCCCTGAGTCAGCTGAATCGTGGTGTCGAAGCCCGTGAAGGTCTTGAGGGTAAGCGTCCGCAGCTGAGTGACCTCCGTGAATCGGGAGCCATCGAGCAGGATGCGGATATGGTGCTCTTCGTGCATCGTCCGGAGTACTATCATATCTATCAGGATGAGAATGGTCGTAACCTGAAGGGAATGGCTCAGATCATCATTGCCAAGCACCGTAAGGGTGCTACGGGTGATGTGCTACTGAACTTCCGCGGACAGTTCACGCGCTTCGAGAATCCTGAGGATACGCATCTCGGTCCTATGCCCGGTAGCAATCTGGGTGGTGAGATCGTGGGGTCGAAGATCAATGGTGAGAACAACGGTGGAAGCCGTAACCCATTGCCTGCCGATGATCCTGATGATCCCTTTGCACGTTTGGCGTCCATCCCGCCACCACCCAACGATGGCAACACACCATTCTAAATAATTAGGGCTGCGGTTTTTCTCTCGCAGCCCTCATCTTTTATTTCGCATATTTCTCTATCAACTCGTCCGCCTGTGGATAACCCAGTTCCTTGGCTTTCTGCAGATTCTCCAGTCCTTCTTTCTTCTTGCCCTTCATACATTGCGAAAGACCTAGGAAAAGGTAGCCGTCGCTATTGTCGGGCTCCAGCGCCTTAATCTCATTGGCAGTCTCTGCTGCCTGGTCATAGAGTCCCACACGCACTTCCAACGCTGCTTTCTCTGCCAGATAGAACGTGTTCTTGGGTTCCATCTTTGCCGCCTGGGTGATGTCGTTGAGGGCCTGCTGGAACAGACGACCTGCCACTTCCGCCTGATGACGGATATAGTAGAAGTTGGCATTCACGTCAGCCGTCATCAGCTGCTCGTAGTCGTTCATGTCGTTCACCGCATCACGGTATTTCTTCGCATCAAACTTCGCATTGGCCCTTGCCCACAGATAGGGGGCTGCCTGCTTCAGATAGGGCTTGCTGAACATGGTCATCGCACTGTCCAGCAGCGCCAGCATGGCCGTCGAGTCCTTCAGCTGACCCTTACACTGCGCTGCACAATACCACGTCTCTGCGGTACACATATTGGTCTTCGTCAGGTCTATGAAACGGTCATAGGCCTCACCGTAGTTCTTCTGGGCATAGAGGATATTCGCCTCCAACTCGCGATAGGCGGGTATGGGATTTATCTTCCAGGCTTCTTGTGCCTCACCCAGCGCCTTGTCCAGCGTCCAACTCTCATACGGTTTGTCTGCCTGATAGATTAGTTTGTTATAGATCATACGGGCAAAGTTGAAGTGCTCGTTGTCTTTATTCGACGACAGTTTAAGGGCCTGTTCCATATCCCGCTCTGCAGCCGCAAAGTCACCATGACCGCTGGCAAACTGTGCGCGGTAGTCATAGCCGTCTGGAGATGAGGGGAATTTTTGGATAAACTCGCTAATGAGTTGGGCGTAGGTGGCCGAGTCAGCACTGGCGCTGGCCATATACATCATCAGATTGGCATCATCCAGCGACTCCGGCATCTCCGTCTTGATATGTGTCAGTTTCAGCGTCGGGTCGTTGATGCTCAGTCCCGTCACCTTCAACGAATCCGCATACCTCGCACTGATGGCGTAGCAGAGTGAATCAGCTCCCGAGGCTGCGGGCTGCAACAGTCCGATCACCTCTCCATTGGCATTCAGTAGGGGTGAGCTGATATGCTTCTCTGCAGCCTGCATGGCGATGGTGTAGTAGGCATAGTCTTGCTGGAAGGTTTCCGCCTTACGCACCACACCGTTTGACAGATTCTTCGTCTCTAGATAGGGCAACAGCCATACGCTCTCACCGCTCTGTGCGATGCCCTGGGCAACTGCCAGCGGACGGGTCTTTCCCGCCACACGGAACTTCGCCACATCATACATGTCGTTGGCACCGATCATCGCACTCACTGCCATCTCCTTACCCGAGGCATCGATGATCACGGCCCGTGCAGCGCCCTTGAAGGGGGTAAAGTTGCTGATGGCCTCACCGTTGCTGCCTGTAAAGAAACCGTTGCTGCTGGCTATCAACGAGCCGTCGGCAGCGAAGGTCTTCAGGGTAAACACCGATTTGCTGGCGTTCTTCGTCCAGCTGGGCTGGGCAGATAAAGGTAAGAAGGTAAAAAGGTAAAAGGGTAAAAAAACAAATACCCTCCTTATTACCATTCTATAATTTATATTCTTCATGATCTTCATTTTTTACTTTTTTACCTTTTTACTTTTTTACTTTTAAAAGATCTTTTGCGTTTTGAATGGCGGCGTCCGTCACCTTACTGCCACTGAGCATCTGTGCGATCTCCGTGATGCGCTCTTCGGGTGTCAGCAGCGCCATCTTACTGGTGGTGCCTTGCGCCGTCTCTTCTTTCTCTACCTTATAGTGGGCTGATCCCAGGGCAGCTATCTGGGGCAGGTGGGTGATGCTGATCACCTGACGCTCATGACTGCCCATCTCGTGCATGATCTCCGCCATCTTCTCGGCAATTTTTCCGCTCACACCCGTATCGATCTCGTCGAAGATGATGGTGGGCAGTTTCACGGCCCCGCTGATCATCGCCTTCAGGGCGAGCATCACACGGGCGATCTCACCTCCCGAAGCCACCTGCGACACAGGCTGGAGTGGGGTGGAGGTGTTGGCCGAGAAGAGATAGGCCACCTTGTCCTGACCATTGGCCGCCAGACCTTCTTGGATGATGCTGATCTGGAAACGGATATTCGGCATCCCCAGGGGAACGAGCCGTTGTTGCATCTCTTTCTCTACGGTCTTCGCGGCCTTCATACGCAGTTTCGTCAGTGCATCAGCCAGCTGCTGACACTGTGTCTTCAACTGCGCCACTTGTTGCTCTCGCTCCCGCAGGGCCTCGTCGCTGTTGTCCAGATTCTCCAATTGTTGTTGCAGTGAATCCCGCTGGGCTATTAGCGCTTCGGTATCCTCCGCATGGTATTTCTTCTGCAGGTCGTAGAGACGGTCCAGCCGTTCGTTCACGGTGTCGAGTTCCGCAGGATCAAAGTCCACGTCGTCCATCAGTCCGCTTACCTCGCCGGCGATATCCTTCAGTTCGATATAGGTGCTGTCCATACGTGTGGCCAGCTCCTCTGCCTCTGGCAGCACGCGTCCGATACCTTTCAGCGCATTCATCGCACTGCGCAGCTGCGTCACGATACCCGTTTCATCTGCCTGCAGAGCATTGTCGGCCTCGTAGAGGGCACTCTTGATCTCCTCCGAGTGGGTCATCGTCTCACTCTTCTGTTCCAGTTCCTCCTGCTCGCCTGGTTGCAGACGGGCATTTGCCAGTTCCTGATACTGGAACTGCAAAAAATCCACATTCTTTCGGTTGCGTTCTATCTCTTCCTTCAGCGCCTCCAGTTCGTTGGCAGCCTGGTGATAGGCATTATAACTCTCCTGATAGGCCGCCAGCTGCTGGGCGTCGTCGGCAATGATGTCGAGCACGCTCATCTGGAAGTCCTGCTTGTTCAGCAACAGATTCTGGTGCTGCGAATGCACATCCACGAGGCGCTCGCCGAGTTCTTTGAGCATCGACAGCTGCACGGGGGTGTCGTTGATAAATGCCCGGCTCTTGCCGGCTGCCGACAGTTCCCTGCGGATGATACAGTCCTCGGCATCATATTCGATGTCGTTTTCCTCGAAGAAGGCCTCCATCTGATAGCGTGAGAGGTCGAAGTGGGCCTCTATCACACAACGGTCGGCGCCTTGTTTCAAGGTCTTCAGGTCGGCTCTCTGTCCCAGCAACAGTCCGATGGCACCGAGCACGATGCTCTTGCCGGCTCCCGTCTCACCGGTGATGACAGAGAATCCTGGATACAGGTCGATATCCAGGATGTCAATCAGTGCGAAGTTCTTGATATAGAGATGCTTCAGCATATTTCTATTTAGTCGTTAATCTTCTCCCAGGCGGTGTTCTGCGAGGCGTTGATGCTGCTCAGCAGCTCATATACGGCCTGCTTCTCCTTCTGGGTGCCCTTGCCCTTGTAGATATTCACCAGCTCGTCTTTCTTGTAGTCCGTCCATATCTGTGGCAACAGACTGAGTGGTTTGTTGTCATGGGCTTTCTTCAACTGCTCCTCGAGGGCGGTGGATATCTCCGTGCGTCCGCGCTCCGCATTGTTGGCCATCTCGTCGAGGCCTTTGCGGTAGTAGTCGTACTGCAGCTGACGGAAGGGCTTCATCTGCTCGTCGAGATAGTCGTTGATGATGGCAAAGCGGTTACGCGAGTCCTCAAACGACTTCCATCCGGGATAGCCCAGATCCTGGGCGTTGTTCACCAACTGCATGCACCTCTGCAGCACATCTGTTCCGCCGAGGGGTGAGAAGCTGTCGAGGTCGAGTCCGATGATCAGATAGGCATAGTAGGCCAAGAGGGCGGTCAACTGGTTGTCTATCGTCTGCTCGGTGAAGTTCAGCTGGTCAAACTGTGCGAATTGGAAGTGGAAGTTCGCGTCCCTATTATTATATAAGGTGGTGGTGTAGCTGGCGTTGTACACCGGACGGTTGGCCTGAATCAGCGCCGTACACTCAAACTGACTCTCATCGCGGTTGTATTTCTGCACGGTGAGGTTCAGGTTACACTGTATGCGCTCGTTCTCCTGGAACTGCAGTTCCGTCCACTGCCGGTCGTTGATAAACTGCTCCAGCGTCTGCTGCAGATTGTCGAACACCGATTTGTCGGTACCCGATATCTGACTGTGGTTGATCGTCACCTTCACCTGAAGCTCTTGGGCAGAGCCAGTGAATAGTGAACAGTGAATAGTGAATAGTAGACCCAGGATGCGTTTCATAACTATAGCTTGGCTTCCGCCAGACGGATGCGTGTTAAGACTTGCTTTGTGTTGTAAGTAAAGTCTCCCTGCAGGATCCAGCCATAGTAGCCGGGATCACGCTTCAGCGCATCAATCACAGGCATGCCCTTGTATTTTCCGAAGTTAAACACCTCGATCATCTTGGGCTCGCCCTTCTCGTCGAGCACGGGCTTACCCGCAGCATCCTTCACCTCGCTCCAGACGATACGTCCTGCGAAGTCCACGTTCTTGTTCATCTTCGAGAACTCGGCCAGCTTTTGCATATCGTTCTCCAGCACCTTCTCGGGATCCTCGTTGGCACCGGGGGCGTATTTATCCAACTGTCCCATCAGCACGCGGTAGGTAGCCTCCGTATCCTGATCAGCACGGTGGGCCTCGAAGTCTTCCTCCATCTTGCGTCCGCAATAGAACTTATAGGCGGAGGCCAGGTTTCTGCGCTCCATCTTACGGAAGATGGCACAGGCGTCAATCAGCTTGCTTTTCGAGAAGTCGAAGTCGATGCCTGCTCTCAGGAATTCCTCTGCCAGCAGGGGGATATCAAAGTTGTTCGAGTTGAAGCCCGCAAAGTCGCTGCCCGCAAACTTATCTGCCAACGTCTGTGCCAGCTGTTTGAAGGTGGGCTTGTCCTTCACGGTCTCGTCGCTGATGCCCGTCAACTGTGTGATGATGGGCTCGATATGTTTCTCGGGGTTGATCAGTTCGTCGCCTCGCTCTTCCTTGCCGTCGGGATACACCTTGATATAGGATATCTGTATCACACGGTCCTTCACCAGATCCAGTCCGGTCGTCTCCAGGTCAAAAATGACCAGAGGCTTATTCAAATTCAGTTTCATGAATTATCAATTGTCAATTATCCATTGTCCATTGTTAATCATTGATTAACATGGGCATCATCAACATCAGCACATCTTGGTTCTCGGGCTGCTCAGAGGGCAGCACCAGTCCTGCACGACTGGGATCAGCCAGCTGGATGATGATCTCCGGACAATCAAAGTTGCTCAGGATCTCGATAAACGATGCGCCCTTGAATCCGATGCTCATCGCCTTGCCGTTATACTCACACTGCATACGCTCGGTAGCGGTCTTCGAATAGTCGTAATCCTCGGCATCCAGTTGCAGCACGTTGCCCTCCACATGGAAGCGGATCAGGTTGCTCGACTCGTTGGCGAAGGGCTGCACACGGCGCAGGGCAGCTAACAGTCCCAGACGGTCCACACGCAGCTCGTTGGGATTGTTCTGCGGAATCACCGAGTTGTAGTTGGGATATCTGCCCTCGATGAGACGGCACTGGATGCTGCCCTCGTCGAACTCCACCTCCGCATTGCGGTCGTCGAAACGGATCACCACGTCGCCACCGTCCTTGCCCAGCAGGTTCTTCAACAGGTTGGCGGGCTTCTTCGGCAGGATAAAGGCGGCGGGCTGGTCGCTCTTGATGGTGAAGATCTTGTTGCGCACCAGCTTATGACCGTCGCTGGCCACCACTGCCAGACAGTCGGGGGTCAGGTCGAAGTAGATACCGTTCATCACGGGGCGCAACTCGTCCTGTGCGGTGGCGAAGATCGTGCGGTTCAGGTTCTCTGCCAGCACCGTGTTGGGAATGGCAATGGCGAAGGCACCGTCACCGATGGGCTGGGGCATGGGGAACTCGTCGGCATTCTCGATGGGCAGCGAGAACAGACCGTTCTGATAGCTGATCTTCACGAGGTTCTGCTCCTGGTTGGCATCAAAGGTGATGGGCTGCTCTGAGATACCCTTCACAGCTTCCAGCAGGTCGTGGTTGCCGATGGCGAAACGGCCGTTGCCGTCGCTGTCGGTCAGACCGATGATGGTACGCATGGTGTTCTCGCCGTCAGAGGCGGTGAGGGTGAGCACCTGGTCTTCGATGTCGAATACGAAATCGCCCAGAATGGGGAGGGCGTTTTTGCTGTTAATCACTTTCGAAAGTGCTGCGAGCTTGCTGCTCAGAGCTGAACTTGATAATGTAAATCTCATAATTATGTAGTCTATTTGTTTTTAATTACTTCTGATTTGACGACAAAATTACAAAAAAACGTTGTTATAAACAAAAAAATGGCGATATTTTTTCGGGTTTCAAACTATTTTTAGTAATTTCGCCGAGCGAAACGAGTAAAAACAACAAATATAAACATTTAAGACAATGGAATTAACAGGAAAGATTATTGCCGTATTACCGGCCAACAGTGGTGTTTCAAACCGTACAGGTAACCCTTGGATGTCTCAGGAGTATGTCATCGAGGTGCCCGGACAGTATCCGCGTCGCTGTGTGTTCCGTCTCTTCGGAGAGGACCGTATCAAACAGTTCAACATCCAGAACGGTGAAGACCTCACCATCCAGTTCGACATCGACGCCCACGAGTACCAGGGCCGTTGGTTCAATGAAGTCCGCGCCTACAACGTCATCCGTGGTCAGGTGCCCGTAGCTGCCCCCGTGGCATCGCCCTTCCCGCCGACACAGGCCCAGCCCGATGCTGCTGCCGCTGCTGCTCCCTTCCCCCCGGCTCCTGAGGCTGCTCCTGCAGAGAACAGTGCCGACGATCTGCCCTTCTAAGAAACAAAACTAAAAACCCCACCAACAATGAAGAAATCTATGATTATTGCCGTCGGTATGGCTGCCCTCGTCGTGGGATGTACCTCAACCGACAAAGTGACTAAGAACGTGATCAATCAAGAGGAAGTGATGAGCCGTATGTCGCTCGAAGACAAGGCCCACTTCGTGATTGGTACAGGTATGGCAGGATTCTCTGGCGACGATGCCGTCATCGGTGCCACGAAGAATCTTGTCCCCGGTGCCGCTGGTACCACATATCCCCTCGACTCGCTGGGCATCCCCGCCATCGTGCTGGCTGACGGACCTGCCGGACTGCGTATCGACGCTACCCGCGAGGGTGACTCCGCCACCTATTACTGCACCCATTTCCCCATTGGCACCCTGCTGGCCTCTACGTGGAACACCGCTCTCGTCGAGCAGGTGGGACAGGCCATCGGCGAGGAGGTCAAGGAGTATGGTGCCGACGTGCTGCTGGCGCCTGCCCTGAACATCATGCGCAACCCGCTCTGCGGCCGTAACTTCGAGTACTATAGTGAGGATCCCGTGGTGGCTGGAAAGACCGCTGGCGCCTATATCACCGGTGTACAGAAGAACGATGTCGGCACGAGCATCAAGCACTTCGCTGCCAACAACCAGGAGACCAACCGCATGAATACTGATGCCCGCATCTCCCAGCGTGCCCTGCGCGAAATCTACCTCAAGGGTTTCGAGATCGCCATCAAGGAGAGCAAGCCCTGGACCGTGATGACCTCTTATAATTATATTAATGGTACGTACACTTCCGAAAGCAAGGACCTGGTGCAGACCATCCTGCGCGACGAGTGGGGCTACGAGGGAACGGTCATGACCGACTGGTTCGGTGGTAAGGACGGTGCCGTCCAGATGTGGGCGGGCAACGATATGCTGCAGCCGGGCAAGGCCGAGCAGTTCGACTCCATCGTGGCTGGTGTCAAGAGTGGCAAACTCTCTGAGGCCGACCTCGACCGCAATGTCCAGCGCATCCTGAACCTCATCGAGAAGAGTCCGCGCTATCAGGGTTATCAGTATTCCAACAAGCCCGACCTCAAGGCCCATGCCGAGGTTACACGACAGTCGGCTGCCGAGGGTATGGTGCTCATGAAGAATGGCGGCGTACTGCCCTTCACCGAGAAGATCAAGAACGTGGCCCTCTATGGCATCACCTCTTATGACTTCATCGCTGGCGGCACAGGTTCGGGCAATGTCAACCACGCCTATGTGGTGTCGCTGCTCGATGGTCTGAAGAATGGTGGCTATACCGTTTCCGACGACCTGAAGACTGCTTACGAGACCTATCTGAACGACTGCAAGGCTGCCAAGGAAAAGGAGATTGCAGAGATGGAGAAGAAAGACAAGCAGGCTGCGATGCTCGCCCGCTTCATGCCGGGATCACTGCCTGCAGAGAAGCTCTTCAGCGCCGACGAGCTCGCCAAGCAGGCTGAAGCATCCGATATCGCCGTGATTACCCTCGGACGTATCTCTGGCGAGTTCCTCGATCGTAACATCTCCAACTTCAACCTCAGCGACTCTGAGCGCAAGCTCGTCGAGCAGGTGTGCGATGTCTATCACAAGGCCGGCAAACAGGTGGTGGTACTGCTGAATATCGGTGGCGTCATCGAGACCGCCTCTTGGAAGGAACTGCCCGATGCCATCCTCTGCGCCTGGCAGGCAGGTCAGGAGGGTGGCAACAGCGTGGTCGACGTGCTCAGCGGCAAACAGTCGCCTTCGGGTAAGTTCACCATGACGTGGCCCGTGAAGTTCTCCGATGCCTATTCGTCTAAGAATTTCCCCATCGACCAGGATCCGCGTATCGACATGACCAACCAGGGTGCCAAGAGTGCCAATGTGCGCAATGTCGACTATACCGAATACGAGGAGGATATCTATGTCGGCTACCGCTACTTCGACTCGTTCGAGGTGCCCGTCAGCTATCCCTTCGGCTTCGGTCTGAGCTACACTACCTTCGAGTATAGCGATGCCAAGATCAGCCAGACGGATGATGCCGTCACCGTTATCGTCACCGTCAAGAACACTGGTGAGCGTGAGGGTAAGGAGGTCGTAGAACTATACATCGCTGCACCCGATGCCAAGGCAGCCAACAAACCCGCCAAGGAACTCAAGGCCTTTGCCAAGACCAAGGCTCTGAAGGCTGGCGAGAGCGAGACGCTGACACTCACCGTGAAGACGGCCGACCTGGCTTCATTCGACGAGGCAGCATCGGCATGGGTAGTTGCCGAGGGCGAATACCAGTTCCTCGTGGCAGCCTCTGCCCAGGATATCAAGGCCACCCTGTCTGCTCCCGTCAAGGCCCAGCAGACCAAGGCCAACAACGTCCTCAAGCCCCAATCGCCCCTCAACCTCCTCAAACGCTAGAACTCCTAATAAAGAATCCCCGCCAACCGGCGGGGATCTTTTTTGTGAATCACGGGGTCTGGCACCGATGATAGCATCTTTGATCTATCAGTGTGTGCCTGACCCCTGTGATTTGCAGCGCTCCCTAGAGCGCAATAGGCCCATATCCCATACAGCTCGTAGTGGTAATCGCTGTCAGAAATGCCGTGAGCGCAGCTACTGTCACCTTCGCCACAATCTCAATAATTCTCTTTTTCATAGGCTAATACGTTAGAATGTTAGCTGGCGTCGGAGTGACACATGGGGACTGGCACGCAGTGTGCTATTTCCAATGGCACATTGGTGCCTGTCCCCTGTGTGTCACCTCTATGGCCTAATCCTTGTCGAGTCCTTCGCCACCGTCGCCGCCTTCGCCGCTGACACCCGTGCTGATCACGAGGGCAGAAGCCTGTCCAGGCATAGCGAAGCTACCGGTGTAGACACCGTTGTCCTCAGTCAGCTCGATAGCAGAGCTGTTGATGCTTGCGGTAGGCACCTGACCCTCAGCGGGCGTGATGCTGATCTCCACCTCGTCGTCCTCGTTGAGGGTTGCACCAGAGGTCACAGCGTTGCCATCATGAGTGACGGTTGCACTACCACTACCGCTCGTTGCAATAGTCAGCGCATAACCGCTCTGCTGGTTCTGCTGACCCTGTGAGCCGCTGTTGTCACCACCGCTCTGGGTGCCGCCGTTCTGGCTACCACTGTTACCACCGTTTGAGCCCGAAGACGATCCACCGTTGCCAGCAGCGCTGTTGTCATTGCGGAAATCCTCGATGCTCTGGATGTTGGTGGCATACTTCTTCTTGCCGGTAGCGGTCTGGCCGACCTCCACGCGCAGGGCGATACCTTCCACCATGAAGGTGACGAGGTCCTTGAACTTGCGCGAGGTGATCTCCTCGCCCTTCTCGTTCTCGGGGATGAAGCGGATGTGCACACCGGCGATCACGTCGCGCACACTGGCACCCGCCTTGATCTGGGCCTCGGAATAGCCGCCCTTCACACTCTCCACGGTAGGAGTGAACGTTCCCAGACCGTCCCACTTCACGGGCTGACCAGCCTGGAGCAACTCTACCATCACCTTCGTCAGGCGCTGGATCACACCCTCTACGATGTCGCGCGAATAGACCGACTGGTCCATGGCCACGCGCTCAATCAGTCCACGGAGAGTCAGGGTGTCTGGCTTCCATGCATAAGGATAGTACTTGCCGTAACCAGAACTCTCTGCGTTCTGATTCTGCTTGTAAACTATCGGAAATTGAATTTGTCTAACTGCCATATCTCTAAATTTTATTAGGCGTTACTTCCGGATTACTGCCGTTTTTCTTTCCGAAACTTCCCTGGTCTTGCGCACATCCCTGCCGGCTTTCACACACTTTGGTGCTAGGATTCGCAGACTCTTTCGGGTGCTCTCGCGTAGAATTTCGCCACGCTCACCGGATTCTGATGCAAGGACAGTGCAAAACGAACGCAATAGAGTGCACTCTAATTCTTGCTTAGGCAAGCGTCTCCTTCGTCGCCGAGCGGCTGAGGTGCAGCCTGTTCTCGCATTTTCAATGCAAAGATACTACAAATAATGAATGATTCCAACAAATGTCATATAATCGTAGGCTCAAATTCTACCAATTAAAAGACATTAACACAAATTTGTCTATTTCGAATTTATTTTATATATTTGTATATATAATAAAGGAGATTTTGAGTATGATAGA
>CAMKRS010000022.1 GCA_946415245.1 uncultured Prevotella sp.
CGGTTGCAAAATTACATCAAAAATCTGAAATAGCAAACATTTTATCAATTATTTCGCAAAAAACCTGTCTTTTTGTTACTTAATTGACATAAATCAAGGCAAAAAGATATAAAACTGCCCTTTTGTTGTGCTCGGGCACAAGTAAATTCATGAAAAACTTTTGGTTTTGTTAGGTGAAAATTAAAAAAAACTTTGTATCTTTGCCACCGAATTATAAGTATGAGAAGACAATTATTCTTGTTGGTGTGCCTTTTGGCTTGTGTTCTGTCAGCAATGGCGGATACTAGTCGACGTGTCTTCTCGGTTTATAATGCCAGTGATGGTCTGGCTGATAATAGTGCGCAGACCATTCATTGTGCCACCTCAGGCCGTGTGGTGATCACCACCATGGGACAGATTAATTTCTTCGACGGTAATCATTTCTCGTTTATTGATCCCTCGAAGGAGAATATGTATCCCTTGCCCAGCTATACTGGTAATTATCATATCTATGTCGACAAATACCACCATATGTGGTTGAAGAATACGCATACCATTACGTGTGTCGATCTGCTTACGGAGATGTTTGTCGGTTCTGTTGAAAATGTGTTCCGTGAGTTTGGTGTCGATGAAGAAGTGAAGGATTTCTTTGTCGATGGCAATGGCGTCGCTTATCTGCTGACAAAGAAAGGTTTGTATTCGGTAGAGTCCAAGCAGTATTATAAGGTTCGCGAGAAACTGAGTCTCCAGGATCTCGCCACGTATCAGGGTAAATATCTGCTGTTGTTCTATGAGACCGGTGTGGTGGATATCCAGGAAATCTCTACGGGCTCCACCGTCAATTCCTGTAAGGCCTATGAAGGGGAGAATGTTCAGAAATACAAAAATTCGTCAGTACTCTATGCGGATGACTATATGTTCTATCAGATCCGCAATGGTAGCAAGGGAGCCATTCTGATGTCTTTCAATATCGGAAAGTGGGAGTGGAAGACCTTGATGGAAACACCTTATCATCTGAATAATCTGGATAAGCGCGGCAATTTTCTGTATATCCCTTGCGAATATGGCTATTGGGTCGTTGATGTGGAGTCGGGCAGGGCCGGACACGTTGATGAACTGAGATTGAGGAATGGTCGTGTGATCAGTACCGACATCAATGCCATGTGTTTCGACCGACAAGGTGGCATGTGGATAGGAACGGAAAAGTGGGGCGTTCTTTATTCGCGACCTTTTGGTGCACCTTTTACCGCCTATACATGGGATCAGCCCGAGGCCATGAAATATGATGCCATGATGGCCAACGCCCCGTCATCTCGTACCTTCAAGGGCAAGACTGTCAACACCATTTTCAAAGACTCCCGCGGGCGAATCTGGGTAGGTACTTATTCGGGTTTGTATCTTTATCAGAAGGAGTCCGACAATCTGCCACGTTCTTTTACCCGTCGTGATGGACTGCTGAATAACGTGATCCATTCTATCATTGAGGATAAGGATCATAATATCTGGGTGGGTACCAGCTATGGCATCTCTTGTCTGAAACTGGATGCTGACGGAAATCTGGCTGATATTCTCAGCTACAATCAGTATGATAATGTTCCTGAGGAGTCTTTCGTCAATGGTAAGGCCCTTTGTTTGCCTGACAGCTCTATTGTCATGCAGTCGCTGGATCATGTCGTTACCTTTAACCCCAGCCAAATGACAACGCTTCATATGTCGTATGGTTTTGATCTTCATCCGGAGTTGGTAGGCTTGATGGTGAATGGTAACCGTATCCGTACGGGTGAGAAGCTCAATGGCAAGGTTGTTCTCGACCTGGCGCTGATCCGTATGAAGGAGTTTAACTTCGACTACGACCAGAACTCCCTGTCTCTGACCTTCTCGGCTCTCAATCATTTCCGTCCACAGCAGACGTATTATCGTGTGCGTGTCAGGGAGATGGACGATGCCTGGAAGGTGATGGCGCCCTATAACTCCCAGGGATTGGTGGATAGCAGAGGACAGTTCCACCTGCCGCTTCCTAACTTGAAGCCAGGTACCTATACGATTCAGATGCAGGCGTCCATGAGTATCGACGAATGGAATACGGAGCCTCATGAGTGGGTCATTCATATCAATGAGCCTTGGTGGCGTGCTACGGGTTTGTTTGTGCTCTTAGGATTGGTTCTGTTGGCACTCTTCTTATGGAATGTCTACCTCTATGTGCGTAACGCCAACATGAAATCACGCCGTATCAGTGAGGAGAAAGTCATCATTCGTCGCATCAAGATGTTTGCTGAGCGTTGTGTCCATACAAAGGATGAAATCATTGCACCCATGGTGGACGAGATTTCGGGGGCTGGTGCTGATGCCTCCAACAACCTGAGCGAAGAGTTCGTACAGACCATGATGAAGCTGCTTGACTTTGTCGATGAAAAACGTATCTCACAACTGTCCATGAAGATGTTGAGTGAGAAGGCGGGTATGGAACTTCAGAAATTCTATACGCTTATCAATGCGAATGTCTACAAGAGTCCTCGTGAACTTGTCAAGCGGGTGATGATGAACCGTGCAGAAGAAATGATCCGTACCACGGGCGAGGATATTGCTGATATTGCCGAGAAGTGTCGTTTCTACTCACCAAACTATTTCATAGCCTCCTTCTTCCACGAATATCACATGCTCCCGGAAGAGTATCGGCGGAAGGCTGTCAATCGCCAGTAATTATCATTGATTCCACGATAATAGACAAGTACCTGATAACGGTTCTCTGTCTGGTAGAAGCTGCCCTCTGAGGGTGCAAAACGTGTGCTGCCATCAGGTTGTTGCCATAAGTATTGATATGAGTAATAACCTTGCTTCTGCAATACTTTCGCCGTATATATTCCTTCATGGGCATCATACGTCATTTCGTATGTCTTAGGGTCCGCTTCTGTTGTCCACCAACCGTCAATGATCATGTGTCCGTCGAGCAGGGGAGGACATTTCATGCGATACACCACCCACACATATTCACAGGTGGTCTCGATCTCCCAGTTGTCGCTGTTGCGGATAAAGAACGAACCGTTGGCATCTTCGTCGTAGAGATAGTTCGGACGTGGCTCATTGATAAAGGGATAGACCTCATATGCTTCTCCGTTCCAGTGGATATGATCGATGCCCATGGTTGGGTGACTCACGTCGAGCACCTCATATTTCCGGTATTCATTGCCTGCGTCGAAGATGAGCTCGCGTGCGTGCTGCCACTCAGCACTTTTACCAGTAAGGACCGTAGGTTTCGGATTGACCTTCATATTATCCTCACGTCCGTTCTGCATCACCACCACCCGCAACTGGTTGGCGGGATCTGTCACACGCTCCACGCCGAAATTAAGTTTCAGCGATACCTGCTGATGACTCACGTTGGTGTCGATGTCTGTGTTGGAAGTGATACTCATCGCCAGCGACATCGACTGTTCAGCAACACAGAAGTCGATGGTCATTACCTCGCGTTCCTCTCCCTCATTTTCGTAGATATGAATGCGGTAATTGCCGCTCAGACGGAGACGTATGCGGTCGTTGGGTATCTGAAACTTGTAGTGGGTATAGGCCACGACGGTGTTTACCGAGGCGTTGTAGTCGTCGATGGGGTTGTTGTTGAATCCCTCTAACCAGTCGCTCTCGAAGAGTGATGTCGACGGTGTCCAGTCTGCCTCACAGTGCTCCACGCGATACATATAGCGATGATAGTCGTGTGAGAGTTCATCAAAATCGATGTTCAGCACATCGTCTGTCCCCAGACGCATCACAGGGATCGACAGCCAGTCTTGGTTTACCACCACCTGCAGCGATTTGATCTGTGGATCGATGATTCTGCTTTTAGCGCTGATGGTCAGTGGAAGGAGCAGCAGGGCAGAGAGGAGGAGTCGTTTCATAGGCTATTCGTGGTGGTAGGGTTCACCTTTAATAATAGTACAGGCGCGATAAATCTGTTCCGTAAACACCAGTCTCACCATCTGGTGTGAGAAGGTCAGTTTCGAGAGCGACAGTTTCTCGTTGGCCCTGTTATAGACAGCTTCCGAAAAACCGTAAGGACCTCCGATGACGAATACCAGCCTGCGGGCAGTCTGCTGTTTCTGTTCCAGCCATTTTGCCAGTTCTATGCTGCGCAGTTCCTTGCCGTGCTCATCGAGTAATACCAATGTGTCTGATGGCTGCAACTGTTTCAGAATCAGCTCGCTCTCCATCGTCTTCTGTTGTTCTTCCGAAAGACTCTTCGTGTTCTTCAGTTCGGGGATAGTTACGATGTCGAAGGGCATATAATGGGTGATGCGATCAGCATAGTCGCTAATGCCTGCCTGAAAATGCTTGTCTGTGGTCTTCCCAACCAATATCAATATCGTCTTCATCGGATGGTCTCTTTTTCTATGAATTCGTCAAACTGGCCCTGATAGCCGTTAAATACGTTGATGTCCACCTCACCCGTGATGCCTTTCACACGTCCGTCGGGGGATAACTGCCACATCACCAGCTTCACGTCGGGCTTGTACTCGCCATAGCGGGCAATCCACACTTTGTAGTCGCGTTTGAGATCAGGTGCCTCAGGCAGCCATTTGTTCACGAACCGCTGGTTGATATAGAGGATAGGCTTCACGCCACAGAATTTCTCCACCGCCTGCACCCAGGCTCTGATATTACTGAATAATGCCTTTGCACCGCCCATCTTGGCGATATCACCGTCTGAGGGTTCGATGTCGAGCACGGGGGGCAGATCGCCTTTGCGGAACAGTGTGCTGGCGATGAAGTATTTCGCCTGTGCAGAGCCGCTGGTACGGGTTGAGAAGAAGTGATAGGCACCTGCCTGGATGCCGTGTTTGCGGGCAGCGGCATAGTCGGTAGCGTAGTATTTGTTGCGAATGCTGATGCCTTCCGTCGATTTGATATAGCAGAAGGAAACGGGATAGTCCACCACGCCTGAGATCTTCTTCTTACTCTTCGAACCGAGATGGCTGATGCGCAGTTGTGCCCATCGGATTGGGAATCGCTTACGGCCCTGTTCATGCTGATAGCGTGAGATATCGATACCGTAGATACGCTCCGAGGTGTAGTTCATGCGCTCACCCTTGAACACATCCTGCTGCCAAAGTCCGGTCTTCAATACCGTCAGCACTTCATTCTCCAACAGTTGCAGGCCGAAACCCTCGCGCTGATCCTGGGTCCAGTGACCTTCGAAATAGTGGCCGGCTGTCGAGATATACGAGCCGTGACCATCTGCTAGACCGTCGACAAAACCGCCCTGATAGATACCTGCGGAGTCGAAACGCAGACCGCTTCTGAGTGTGTCGGCACTCCAGTTACCGATGATGATACGTCCGAGGCTGTCGCGACTGATGGCGGTACCCTCGCGCTTCTTACCTTTCCAACGGCCTACGTTATACACGCTGAGAGTATCGATGGTCTCCTGATGACGCTTCCCCGCAGCAAAGGCCGCAACCATCTCATAACCCTCGTCTTCTACATTATGACGGTCCAGATAGTAGTCCATCTCAATCTTACGGTCTTTCTCTATCTGTTGTCGAAGGGAGTCGAGGCTGGGGGAAGGTGCAATGAGGGGAATGGGATAGTCGGAGTAATCCGAGTACTCTGAATACTCTGAGTCATCAGAATTTCTCAACCACATCCCGAGCGCAAAACCCACAGCTCCCAGGAGGATAATGATAAGGCTATATCGTAATACTCTCTTCATATTTAATCCCCGCCGAAGCGGGGATTTCTTGTCTTATTGATGCTGGTCGCGGAGCAGGTCGTTGACGGTTTTTACGGGGTTAAAGGTGCCAAGGGGAACCTCCACGAAGACCGTTGACCAGTTGCTCATAGCGCCATTCCACAGTCCTGGTAACTCTAAGGCTCTCAGTTCTTTACCGGATTTCGATTTAGAAGAGATGAAACCTGTGGTTTTGTCTACGAACTTAGGCAGATCGAAGGGCTGGCCCTTGTAATCTTTAACGGCGCAGACGAGGTCTACGGGGTTGAAGTGTGTACCCTGAGTAAACATCTTCATATATGCCTCGTTGTTGGTATCAATCTGTGAACTCTCGAGGATCTGCAGTGATACAGTACCGTCCTGATTGTAGGTGAGGAACGGACCGCCACCAGGTTCTCCGACATTCTTCACAACACCGCAAACACGCATCGGACGATTCAGCTTCGTACGGAGATAATCGGCATCTACCTTGTTGTTCTTGGCATCGGTGCAGAGGTTCTCACTGACGAACTTCGCTATCTCTGCCAGCTGTGCATCCGAAGCGCCGGCATCGAGAATACGCAGATACTCAAATGCCTTTTTCTGCAATGTGACGAGCACACCGGCAATCACCTGTTTCCACTCCACAGTCTCGGGTTTCAGACGGTCGGGCACCACATTGTCGATATTCTTGATGAAGATGACATCGGCCTCAATTTCGTTAAGATTCTCGATGAGGGCACCGTGACCACCGGGACGGAAGAGCAGGCTGCCATCATCATTGCGGAACGGTGTGTTGTCGGCATTAGCGGCAACAGTATCAGTAGAAGGCTTCTGCTCAGAGAAGGTGATATCATATTTGATGCCGTATTTCTTTGCGAAGGTATCAGCTTTTTCTGCCACCTTGGCCTTAAAGAGTTCCATGTGCTCATGAGAGACGGTGAAATGTACATGTGCTTCACCATTCGAAGCCGCATAGAGTGCACCCTCCACGAGATGTTCCTCCATCGGTGTACGGGCTCCCTCGGGATATTTGTGGAAGAGCAGCAGACCCTTGGGCAGCTGACCGTAGTTCAGACCCTCTGCCTTCAGCATATTCGCTGCCACTGCCTTGTAGTTACCTGCAGCAATGAGGTCTTTGATGCCCTTGCCCTCATTCTTCTGACACACAGCGTCAAGTGCATCGTAGAAGGCGAACTTCTCAATCTGGTCGAAGTATTTCTTCTCGAAATCAGTGGTGGGTACGTCGTAATCGGCATCGACGAAAGCAAACATGTTCTTAAACATACGGCTGGCAGCACCTGAAGCAGGTACGAACTTTACCACCCGTTTGCCTGCGGCCTTGTACTGTTTCCAAGCTTCCTCATATTGTTGACGTGCCTGGGCGTCGGGAGCAATGATGCCGCGTGAGATACTGGCGGCTGCCTCCAGTTTCAGGAAGGGAAATCCGGTTTTAAACTCATTCAACTGATTCTCGATTTGCTCCTGGGTGATACCCTTCTGAGCGATTTGTTTCAAGTCTTTTTCTGACAACATGATCATAGGTGTTTAGTAAATCAAATATGCTGCAAAGGTAACGAAAAAAAGTGAATAGTGCATAGAGAATAGGGAAAAAATTGCGCTCACTGTGCATTTTTTCTTAATTCTTAACTCTTAATTCTTAACTTTTCACTATCTTTGTGGCGAAATTATGGAATATATGGTGAAGGAATTCACTTTTACATACGAAGAAAAGAAGAAAATGGCTGCCCAGACGGCTGAGATTCTCACCGAGGAAATCGGTCTGAAAGGCGATGCGATACAGGCTGTTCATCTCATCCCCGAGATCGACGAGGGAAAACTCTCGATGGCGGACATAGAAGCGCAGTATGGATCGTCGGTGGTACGTATCCTGCAAGGTCTCGACCGTATCCATCAGCTCTACCAGAAGAATCCCGTGGTGGAGAGCGAGAATTTCCGTAATCTGCTGCTGTCGTTTGCTGAGGACATGCGGGTAATCCTGATCATGATTGCCGACCGCGTGAACCTGATGCGTACCTTGCTCAAATCCAATAAGGAAGGTGATCCTCAAGGCATCTTCGTGGGTGGGAAAGCGTTTATGGAAGCCGTGAGTCTGGAAGCGGCCTACCTCTATGCCCCGCTGGCTCATAAGTTAGGTCTCTACAAACTGAAGAGTGAGCTCGAAGACCTGTCGCTGAAATATCTGGAGCACGATGCCTATTATCATATTCGTGAGAAGCTGAGTGAGACGAAGGCCTCACGTGATGCCTATATCCAGCGCTTCATCGGACCTGTCGAGGAGAAGGTGAAGGCAGCAGGCATCAAGTGTCATATCAAGGGACGCACCAAGTCGATACACTCCATCTGGCAGAAGATGCAGAAGCAGAAATGTCCGTTTGAGGGCGTCTACGACCTCTTCGCCATCCGCATCATCATCGATTGTCCTGAGGGACAGGAGAAGATGCAGTGCTGGCAGGCGTATTCGATCGTGACGGATATGTATCAGCCGAATCCCAAGCGTCTGCGCGACTGGCTCAGCGTGCCGAAGTCGAATGGCTACGAGAGTCTGCACATCACGGTGCTCGGTCCTGAGCAGAAATGGGTGGAGGTGCAGATCCGTACGGAGCGTATGGATGAGATTGCAGAACGGGGCGTCGCAGCCCACTGGCGCTATAAGGGCGTAAAGGGAGAGTCGGGTCTCGATGAGTGGTTGACGAATATCCGTTCGATGCTCGAGCACTCAGACGGTCTCGAGGCGATGGACCAGTTCAAGATGGACCTCTACGAAGACGAGGTGTTCGTGTTTACCCCTCGAGGTGATCTGCTGAAATTCCCTGTGGGCGCAACGGTGCTCGACTTTGCCTATCATATCCACTCAAAGGTGGGAAACCAGTGTACGGGTGGACGTATCAACGGACGTGTTGTACCTATCCGTTACCAGTTGAAGAGTGGCGACCAGGTAGAGGTGCTGACATCTGCTAATCAGAAGCCTCGTCAGGAGTGGTTGAACATTGTGAAGACCTCGCGTGCCAAATCGAAGATCCGTCTGGCACTGAAAGAGACGCAGGTGAAGGACGGCCTCTTCGCCAAGGAGATGCTGGAGCGTAAGTTCAAGAACCGCAAGATCGAGATGGAAGACTCCATCATGTTCCATGTGGTGAAGAAGATGGGTTTCAAGGAGGTCAGCGACTTCTACAAGCAGATTGCTGACGGCATCCTCGATACCAACGACGTGATAGAGAAATACCTCGAACTGAAAGAGGGCGAGAAGGTTATCACAGGCGACAATGTTGCCCGTAGTGCCTCTGAGTTCGAACTCGACGAATCGAAGGTGGCTGGCTTGAATGTGCCGATGAATGACGATGTGCTCATCATCGACCGCAACCTGAAAGGCATCGATTACCAGCTGGCACGTTGTTGTTCACCCATCTATGGCGACTCGGTATTCGGTTTCGTCACCATCAACGGCGGTATCAAGATCCATCGTACTGACTGTCCGAATGCCCCGGAACTGCGTCGTCGCTATGGCTACCGCATCGTCAAGGCGAAGTGGAGTGGGAAGGGCTCGTCGCAATACAGCATTACCCTGCGCGTCATCGGCACCGATGATATCGGTATCGTGAACAATCTCACGAGTATCATCTCGAAGGATGAGAAACTCGTGCTGCGCTCCATCAATATCGACTCCCACGACGGACTGTTCAGTGGTAATTTGGAGGTGATGATCGACGATACCTCACGACTGGAAACGCTGATCAAGAAACTGCGTGTGGTAAAGGGCGTGAAACAAGTAGAAAGAATATAAAACCAACAATATGAAAAGAATCAATTTATTGGCCATAGCAATGGTGTTGCTGACAACGACAGGCTGCCTGGAACGCGGTCCTGTCTATCGTCCTGTGGATTTCGTGGCAGACTCGCTCGTGCATGATGATGTGCCCAAGGCGGCGGAAGAGACACAGGAGATGCTCGATGAGTTGGAGAACGAACCCGTGATCACCGTTCCTGACATTCCCCAGGAGTCTGACCTGCTGAATGACAAGAGTAAGATGGATATTGAAAAGGTCATGCGAGAAGGCTTCTGACAAAGCATTGATAACGACGTATAAAAACATAGAAGATATGAAATACGGATTGATTAAGGTGGCTGCCGCTGTGCCGGTTGTGAAAGTTGCTGATGTGGAATACAATGTCCAGCAGATAGAGAGCCTCATTGCCCAGGCTGAGGGCAAAGGTGTCGAGATAGTCGTTTTTCCGGAATTGTGCATCACAGGCTATTCCTGTCAGGATCTGTTCCGCGAACAGCTGTTGCTCGACAAGGCGGAAGAGGGTTTGATGCTGTTGCTCGACTTCACTCGCAAGCTTGATATCATCTCTGTTGTGGGACTGCCCGTAGTGGTCAATGGTCTGCTCTATAACTGTGCAGCCGTCATCCAGCGGGGCTCCATCCTCGGCATTGTTCCAAAAACCTATCTGCCCAATTATGGCGAGTTCTACGAGAAGCGTTGGTTTGCTTCTGCACAGGATCTCTCGCCAGCTGATTTCTATATTGCAGGCAGTCCTGCGAGTATCAGTCCCGAACCCGTCATCTTCACTACGGGTGATGGCGTGAAGTTCGGCATCGAGATTTGCGAGGATGTCTGGGCACCCATTCCTCCTAGCAATAACCTCGCCCTCGCTGGTGCGGATATCATTCTGAACCTCTCTGCCAGCGACGATCTGCTGGGCAAACATCAGTACCTGCGTTCATTGGTGGCGCAGCAGAGTGCACGTACCATCAGCGCCTATGTCTATGCCAGCTGTGGCTTTGGCGAGTCTACGCAGGATGTGGTCTATGGCGGTGCTGCGATGGTATTCGAGAATGGCAAACAACTGGTGGAGGGCGACCGCTTCTCCCTCCAACCTCAGATACAGATTGCCCAGGTGGATGTGGAGCGTTTGCGCACCGAGCGTCGGCATAACACCACGTTTATCAATGCCCAGCGTCATGCGTCGGCTCGTCTGGTGGTTGCCAAGTCGGTATCACCTCGCGACTTCGAACTCATCCGCGAGGTCAATCCTCATCCCTTCATTCCGAAGGAGGCCGATATGCAGTCTACCTGTGAGGAGATCCTGAATATCCAGGTGGCAGGTCTGGCCAAGCGCCTCTATCATATCAATGCCAATAAGGCGGTGATAGGTATCAGCGGTGGTCTCGACTCTACATTGGCGCTGTTGGTGACGGTGAAGGCTTTCGACAAGCTGGGACTCGACCGCAAGGGCATCATCGGTATCACGATGCCTGGTTTCGGCACTACCGACCGCACCTACAACAATGCGATGACGCTGATGAAGACCTTGGGTGTTACCGTTCGTGAAATCAACATCGCCAAGGCGGTGACGCAGCATTTCGAGGATATCGGTCACGATGCCAGTGTGCATGATATCACCTATGAGAACAGTCAGGCCCGCGAGCGCACGCAGATCCTGATGGATGTAGCCAATCAGGTAAATGGTCTCGTGGTGGGTACAGGCGATCTCTCCGAACTAGCCTTAGGATGGGCCACATATAATGGCGACCATATGTCGATGTACGGTGTGAATGCAGGCGTTCCCAAGACGCTCATCCGTTATCTGGTGACATACGTGGCTGGTGAGATGGCTACCGACACGCTGTTGGATATCGTTGACACACCGATATCGCCTGAGCTGATTCCTGCTGATAAGAACGGCAAGATCAAGCAGAAGACGGAAGACCTGGTGGGCCCCTACGAACTCCACGACTTCTTCCTCTATTATTTCCTGCGTTTCGGCTTCCGTCCGCAGAAGATCTATGTGCTGGCACAGAAGGCCTTCGACAAGACCTACAACGATGCCACCATTAAGAAGTGGCTCACCACCTTCTGTCGTCGCTTCTTCACCCAGCAGTTCAAACGTTCGTGTCTGCCCGATGGTCCGAAGGTGGGAACGGTAAGTCTCTCGCCTCGTGGCGACTGGCGCATGCCAAGCGATGCCTCCTACACCCTCTGGATCAAGGAATGCGAAAACCTATAAAAGAAATGAGCTAGCTGAATGCTAGCTCATTTTTATTCTCATGCAGTGTGATGTGGATCGTGGCACCTGGCTCCAGACTGCCATTCACGATCAGGTCACTCACCCCGTCTTCGATATAGTTCTGTATGGCGCGTTTCAGCGGACGGGCACCAAACTGCACGTCGTAGCCCTTCGACGCCACAAACTCCTTTGCCTCTTCCGACAGGTCGATCTTGTAGCCGATCTGTTCGATGCGCTGATAGAGACCCTTCAACTCGATGTCGATGATCTGCTTGATAGCCTCCATATCCAACTGGTCGAAGGTGATGATCTCATCCAGACGGTTCAGGAACTCAGGCGAGAACTGCTTCGAGAGGGCTTTCTGCACAATGCTGCGTGCATGTTCCTTATCCTCCTCATTGAGCATCAGTCCGTTGCTGCCAACAGCACTGAATCCCACACCACGTCCGAAATCTTTCAGCTGACGGGTTCCAGCGTTCGAAGTCATGATGATCACCGTATTGCGGAAGTCCACCAGTCGTCCGTTGCCATCAGTGAGGCGTCCCTCGTCCAATACCTGCAACAACAGGTTATACACATTGGCGTGGGCTTTCTCAATCTCGTCGAGCAGCACGATGGAGTAGGGGTGACGACGCACCCGCTCTGTCAGCTGTCCGCCTTCCTCATAGCCCACGTAGCCCGGAGGTGCACCGATGAGTCGCGATGTATTGAAGCTCTCCGTATATTCACTCATGTCGATGCGGATCAGCGCCTCGCTGCTGCCGAACATGAATTCCGCCAGCTTCTTGGCCAGGTAGGTCTTTCCCACACCCGTAGGTCCGAGGAACATAAACACACCGATAGGATGATTCGGCTCCTTCAGTCCCACGCGGTTCCTTTGGATAGCCTTCACCATCTTGTCGATAGCCTTGTCCTGTCCGATCACAGCACCTTTCAGCTCCTCCGACATACCTTTCAGTCGGATACCCTCCTGTTCTGCCATACGCTGCACGGGTACGCCCGTCATCATCGAAACCACATCAGCCACCTGTTCGGCATCCACCGTCTGACGCTCCTCGCCTTCGCCCTTACTCCAACGCTCGTTCATCTCTTTGAGCTCTGTTTCCAGCACGGTCTGACGATCGCGATAGCCCGCTGCCAGTTCGAAGTTCTGATTCTTCACCGCCTGGTTCTTGCGCTCTTTCAGACGCTCTATCTCCTGTTCCTTTTCCAAAATCTCTGGCGGGATCTGTGCATTAGATAGATGTACGCGCGAGCCTGTCTCGTCCAGTGCGTCGATGGCCTTATCGGGCATGAAACGGTCTGTCACGTAGCGGTCTGTCAAATTGACACACGCTATCAGGGCCTCGTCGGTATAGCTCACATGGTGGTGATACTCGTAGCGATCCTTGATATTACGCAGTATCTGCAACGTTTCCTCACGGGTCGTGGGCTCCACGATCACCTTCTGGAAACGACGCTCCAAAGCACCGTCCTTCTCAATCGAGTTGCGGTATTCGTCGAGGGTGGTGGCACCGATACACTGGATGGTACCTCTGGCCAGCGCGGGTTTCAGGATATTGGCGGCATCCATCGAACCAGGTGTCGAACCGGCACCTATCAGCGTGTGTATCTCGTCGATAAACACGATCACCTCGGGATTGGCTTCCAATTCCTTCATCAGCGCCTTCAGTCGCTCCTCAAACTGTCCGCGATACTTCGTACCTGCCACCACACCCGTCATGTCGAGGGTGTAGATACGCTTGCCGAAGAGCATCGGACTGGTATGACGGTTGGCTATCTGCTGGGCGAGGCCTTCCACGATGGCACTCTTACCCACACCGGGCTCACCGATCAGGATGGGGTTATTCTTCTTGCGGCGACCGAGGATCTCAATCACACGCTGTATCTCTTTCTCACGGCCTACGCAGGGATCCAGCTTTCCGTCTGTGGCAGCTGCCGTCAGATCGGTGCCGAAGGTGTCGAGCACGGGGGTCTTCGACTCAGGCTTCTTCTGCGTGGTGGCTGTCGCTCCGGACTTGCCTGATGAGGCTGATTTTCCGGAGATGCCTGCCTCCTCGTATTCCTCCTCCTCTTCGTCGGGGAGTCCGATGCCGTTCTTGATCTCTTTATTCTGCGGGGCGAAGAACATCGCCATCGCGTCTTCGTAGTTCATATTGTTCAATTCTAATATTTGTTTCGCACTGTTGTTGGCAGCATCATGCAGGATGGCCAGCAGCAGGTGCTGTTCGTCAACTTTCGTGGTGTGCTGGATACGGGCTTCCAACACCGCCAGTTTCAGGATGTTGCTCGCCTTCTCGTTGAGCACCAGCTCGCTGGTATAGATGGGCTGCCGTATCTCGTCCTCACGCACGCGGTTCTCGAGCTCAGTCTTGATCGATGGCAGGTTCAGCTGCAGACGATGGAACACATCGATCACAGGTCCGTCCTTCATTCTGAGAATGCCCAGGAGCAGGTGCTCTGGACCCACCGAACGACTGGCCAATCTTGCCGCTTCCTCACGCGAATAGGCGAGGATTTCGGACACTTTGGGTGAAAACTGACTGGTCACTATATTTACTATTTTACTATTTACTAATTACTAATTTGTGCAAAGTTACAAATAAATCTGCAAACATCGTGCCAAAAATCCAAAAAACTTTCCGCTAAATAAGCTTAAAAGGTTTGGTGGGATGCAAAAAAATGACTACCTTTGCACGGTTAAAAACGCGTCAGCGGGCTTAAAAATGCCCTTAAATGCAAAATTAGCTAAAATTGAAGGATTAAAAAATTGAAGAATTGAAGTTTAAATAATAAGAAATGGATCAGACATTCGACAACGACAGAATTATTAAGATCAACATCGAGGAAGAGATGAAATCCAGCTACATCGACTACTCCATGTCAGTCATCGTAGCCCGTGCCCTTCCTGATGTGCGCGACGGTTTTAAGCCCGTACACCGCCGTATCCTCTACGGCATGATGAACATCAACAACGTCAGCACACAACCTTATAAGAAATGTGCGCGCGTAGTTGGTGAGGTACTCGGTAAGTATCACCCCCACGGCGACTCTTCAGTCTATGGTGCCCTCGTCCGTATGGCTCAGGACTGGAACATGCGCTACACCCTCGTCGACGGACAGGGTAACTTCGGTTCCGTAGACGGCGACTCTCCCGCTGCCATGCGATACACAGAGTGCCGCCTCTCGAAGATGGGAGAACATATCATGGACGACCTCGAGAAAGAGACCGTCGATATGGCACCCAACTTCGACGACTCGCTCGAGGAGCCTACCGTGATGCCGACAAAGATTCCTAACCTGCTGGTGAACGGTGGTAACGGTATTGCCGTAGGTATGGCTACCAACATGCCCACTCACAATCTGGGTGAGGTCATCGACGGCTGCTGTGCCTATATCGACAACCCCGATATCGATACCGACGGACTGATGCAGTATATCCCGGGTCCCGACTTCCCCACAGGTGCCTATATCTATGGACTCTCTGGCGTACGCGATGCCTACGAGACAGGTCGCGGCCGTATCGTGATGCGTGCCAAGGCTGAGATCGAGGCAGGCGAGGCCCACGACAAGATCGTCGTCACCGAGATTCCTTACGGCGTCAACAAGGCCGACCTCGTGGCTTATATCGCCGACCTTGCCAACCAGCATAAGATTGAGGGTGTGGCCAATGTCAACGATGAGTCAGGTCGTCAGGGCATGCGTATCGTGGTCGACTGCAAGCGCGACTGCAATGCCAATGTGCTGCTCAACAAGCTCTTTAAGATGACTGCTCTGCAGAGCTCGTTCTCTGTGAATAATATCGCCCTGGTCAAGGGTCGCCCCCGTCTGCTCTCATTGAAGGAGTGCGTCAAGTACTTCGTCGAGCACCGTCATGATGTGACCATCCGTCGCACCAAGTACGACCTGCGCAAGGCTCAGGAGCGTGCCCACATCCTCGAGGGCTTGATCATCGCCGTCAACAATATCGACGAGGTGGTACACATTATCCGTAATAGCAAGACCCCGACCGACGCTCAGCGCAACCTCGAAGTACGCTTCGAACTCGACGAGCTCCAGTCGAAGGCCATCGTAGATATGCGTCTCAGTCAGTTGACTGGCCTGCGTGTCGATCAGCTCCACCAGGAGTTCGACGATTTGCAGAAGCTCATTGCTGAGTTGCAGGAGATCCTCGACAACCCCGAGCGCTGCAAGGAGGTCATGAAGCAGGATCTGCTCGAAGTGAAGGAGAAGTATGGCGACGAGCGCCGTACGGAGATCATCCCCTTCGACCACGAGTTCAATGCCGAGGACTTCTATCCCGACGATCCTGTGGTCATCACCATCAGCCATATGGGTTATATCAAGCGCACCAAGCTCGACGAGTTCCACGAGCAGGGACGCGGTGGAGTAGGAGCGAAGGCAGCCCGTCATCGCGACAACGACTTCACAGAGTATATCTATCCCGCCACGATGCACAACACGCTGCTCTTCTTCACCCAGAAGGGTCGCTGCTACTGGCAGAAGTGTTACGAGATTCCCGAGGGCGACAAGAACTCGAAGGGCCGTGCCATCCAGAACATGCTCAACATCGAGCCCGACGACTCTATCAACGCTGTGCTGCGCATCAAGAACTTCAACGACGAGGAGTTCATGCAGTCGCACTACGTGGTGTTCGCCACTAAGCAGGGTATCATCAAGAAGACCCGCCTCGATGCTTATAAGAATGTTCGTGCAGCTGGTGTCATCGCCATCAATATCAACGAGGGCGACGAGGTGGTAGGCGTTCGCCTGACCAACGGTCACAACGAGCTGCTGATGGCCAACCGCAACGGACGTGCCGTACGCTTCGACGAGAACGATGTGCGCACCATGGGTCGTGTGGCTACGGGTGTCATCGGTATGCGTCTCGACGGCGACGACGATGAGGTGGTAGGCATGGTCTGCGTCAACGATCCCAACGAGGAGACCATCATGGTGGTTTCTGAGAACGGCTACGGCAAGCGCTCTGAGGTTGAGGATTATCGTAAGACGGCTCGTGGCGCCAAGGGTGTGAAGACGCTTAATATCACCGAGAAGACCGGCCGTCTGGTAGCCATCAAAGTAGTTACCGACGAGAACGACCTGATGATCATCAACAAGTCTGGCATCCTCATCCGTCTGAAGGTGGCCGATGTGCGTG
>CAMKRS010000023.1 GCA_946415245.1 uncultured Prevotella sp.
TGGGACTGCACGGCAAGTCGTTCATCCCGCTCATCATGGGCTTCGGATGTAATGTGCCTGCTGTGATGGCCACACGCACCATCGAGAGCCGACGCTCGAGGATTATCACCATGATGATCCTACCCTTTATGAGTTGTTCGGCACGACTGCCCATCTATATCATGATTGCAGGCACCTTCTTCTCACTACAATACCGTTCGTGGGCACTGATGTCGCTCTATGCCATTGGCATCATCATGGCGGTGATTGTCAGCAAAATCTTCTCGTCACTGGTCATCAAGGGCGAAGATACACCCTTCGTGATGGAACTGCCACCCTATCGCTGGCCCACACCGAAAGCTATCTGGCGCCACACATGGGAGAAAGGTAAGGAATATCTGAAGAAGATGGGAGGCATCATCCTCGTGGCATCCATCATCGTGTGGGCACTCGGATACTTCCCTCACAATGACGATATGCCTCACGCACAACAGCAGGAGCAGAGTTACATCGGACGAATGGGTAAGGCCATCGAGCCCGTGTTCTCCCCACAGGGTTTCAACTGGAAACTCGATGTCTCGTTGCTTGCGGGCGTAGGAGCAAAGGAGATTGTGGCCTCGTCGATAGGTGTACTCTACGCTGGCGATGATGAGATTGACGATGATGATGACGATGACGACGATTTCTCGGATGCCACAGAGTTCTCTGATGACTCAGAGAAATACACCCGTCTGCGCCAGGCCATGCTTCGCGATGGCATCACACCGTTATCCGCTTACGCGTACCTTATATTTATATTACTCTATTTCCCCTGTATTGCCACCATCGCTGCCATTAAGAACGAAACAGGCTCCTGGCATTGGGCTCTCTTCGCTGCAGGCTATACCACTGTCGTTGCGTGGATCGTATCCGCACTCGTCTACCAGATAGGCACTTTGGTTATTGGTTAACGGTTATTGGTCATTTTTTCCCCCTTTCATTTGGCTTTTCTGTTGCTTTTTTGTACCTTTGCAGGCTGAAATGGAAAAAGTGATTTTAGGTATCGACCCTGGAACCAACCTGATGGGATATGGCCTGTTGAAGGTGGTAGACGGAAAGGCGCAGATGATGACGATGGGTGTCATCGACCTGCGAAAGTTTCCTGATGCCTATCTGAAGCTCGGACATATCTTCGAACGCGTCACCAGCATCATCGATGGCTTTCTGCCCGACGAGATGGCCATCGAGGCACCTTTCTTCGGTAAGAACGTACAGTCGATGCTGAAACTGGGTCGTGCCCAAGGAACAGCCATCGCCGCAGCAATTCATCACGGCGTACCCATTCACGAATACGCACCCATGAAAATCAAAATGGCCATCACTGGTAATGGTAATGCAGCAAAGGAACAGGTGGCTGGTATGCTACAACGGTTGCTGAAGATACCCAACGAAGAGATGTCGAAATTCATGGATGCCACCGATGCCCTCGCTGCTGCCTATTGTCATTATATGCAGATGGGAAAACCCGAAAGCGACGTCAAATACCGTGGATGGAAAGATTTCGTAAACAAAAACAAAGAAAAAGTTTCAAAACGCAAAACAAAGAATGAAGACGATTGAGATGATCAACGCACGTGCCAGGAAACCGGAATGGTCGTTGGCAGAACCCGTGAACTTCACACTCGACGAAGGAGAACACATCGCAATTATTGGTAGAAATGGAGCTGGGAAATCGATGCTTGTAGATATGATCACAGGCCGTCATCCGGTTTTCCCCGGGATGATCAGCTATGCCTTCGACGAACCATACAACAACCTCAAGCACATCACTTTCCGCGATACCTATGGTGGTGACAATGATCGTACCTATTTCCTCCAACAGCGTTGGAATCAGATGGAGATCGACGAAGAGACGCCCACCGTTGGCCAGAAGCTCGAAGAGGCCTTCCTGTTAGCTGGCGAGGATACACCTGAGCGCCGGAAATTCCAAAAGGACCTCTATCAGCTTTTCCACCTCGAAAATCTGCTGGACAAGTATATCATACTATTGTCGAGTGGTGAACTACGCAAATACAAACTGGCAGCCAATCTGTTTACCCACCCAAAGGTACTGATCATAGAGAATCCTTTCATCGGACTGGATGCGGAAACGAGAGACCAAGTGAAAGAGCTCCTTAAGCTGCTGGCTGAGGAACAAGGCATGCAGATCATACTGGTGCTTTCTAAGATGGACGAAATACCGGAGTTCATCACACGCGTTGTCAGATTAGACCAGCTCCGCGTGGTTCCCGACATCAAGGTAAAAACCGATTTCCAGATTGACCATTGTCCGCATGCCATCCAGGTAAAGGAGGCGTCCCCCCTGCCACCGATACCCCAACAGGTCATCTTTTTCAATCACGTGTCCATCCGCTACGGCGCACGAACCATCCTGAAAGACCTGGACTGGGTGGTGCTGAAGGGTGAGCATTGGGCACTTTCAGGCCAGAACGGATCAGGCAAGTCTACCCTACTCTCACTCGTCTGTGCCGATAATCCCCAGAGTTATGCTTGCGACATCTCACTCTTCGGACACAAGCGCGGCTCTGGTGAGAGCATCTGGGACATCAAGAAACGCATCGGCTACATATCGCCAGAGATGCATCGAAGCTACAAGCAGAACATCCCGGCCCTGCAGATTGTGGCCAGTGGACTGAAAGATACCATCGGTCTTTACTTCACACCGAACCAAGAAGAAAAAGACCAGTGTATCGAATGGATGAACGTGTTTGGCATCAGACATCTGGCTGAACGCAAATTCCTCGAAATGTCGAGTGGTGAGCAGCGACTGGTTTTGCTGGCTCGCGCATTCGTGAAATGTCCAGACCTGCTGATTCTCGACGAACCGCTTCATGGACTGGACCTTTGCAACCGCAATCTGGTAAAGGCTATCGTGGACCGTTACATGTATGACAACCCGGACTGCACACTCATCTATGTCACACATTACGAAAACGAGCTGCCCAAATGCATCGATCACTACATCTATCTGGAAAGACATTAAAAAAGCCTGCTCGTTAGCAGGCCTTTTTTTATTTGTTTTCCATCAATGCTGCGGTTCTTACGCGCGATAGTGTCTCGGGCGTCATCTGCAGATAACTGGCGATATATACCAACGGTGCACGCAGCACCAGTTGCGGCTGACGCTTGATCAGCTTCTGATAACGGTCCTGCGCACTCTCGAAACGCAACATATCCGCATGGACCTGCGACAGGATGAGCGACTCCTCCAGAATCTTACGATAGAGAATCTGGATGTTCACGCTCTTCATGGCGACAGCTTCCAGTTCCACTTTGGGAATAGCGATCAGCACGGTGGGCTCGATGGTCTTGATCTGCAAGTGTGTAGGCTGCTCGAGAAACAGACTCTCGATACACATCACAATACTGTTCTCAGTAGCCATATACTCCGTCAGTTCCTTACCATTCTTATAATAGAACTGACGCACCAGGCCCTTCACCACCCAGTAGATATTATTACAGGTTTCTCCCTCGCGGAGAACCATCTCGTTCTTACCAAACTTCATAGGCACGAGGATACTTTCCAGTAAATCCAGCTCCTCATGCGTCATTGTACTGTACCGACGAGCCAACTCACGGGCAACGTCTCTTGAAGTAATACTAACAGTAGCCATAGGTCTTACACAAAAATATAATATGTTATTAGTCCAATTTCAACACAGCAAGGAAGGCCTTCTGAGGCACCTCCACATTTCCAATCTGCTTCATGCGCTTCTTACCACGCTTCTGCTTCTCCAGCAACTTACGCTTACGCGACACATCACCGCCATAGCACTTCGCAGTCACATCCTTACGCACCTGCTTCACCGTCTCACGGGCGATGATCTTCGCACCGATAGCCGCCTGGATAGCAATGTCAAACTGCTGACGCGGGATCAGCTCCTTGAGTTTCTCACACATCCTACGACCGAAGGTCACGGCATTATCCTGATGCGTGAGCGTAGAGAGGGCATCCACAGGCTCGCCATTGAGCAGAATATCCAGCTTCGCCAGCTTCGACGGACGGAAACCGTCAATGTGATAATCAAACGAGGCATAACCCTTGGAGATAGACTTCAGTTTATCGTAGAAGTCAATCACGATCTCGCCCAGAGGCAACATAAAGTGAATCTCCACACGATTGCCGCTGACATACTGCTGATCAATCAGTTCGCCACGTTTGTCCAAACAGAGCGTCATGATCGGTCCGATATAGTCGGCAGCCGTAATGATAGAGGCACGGATATAGGGCTCTTCAATATGGTCAATGAGCGTCAGGTCGGGCAGTCCCGAGGGGTTATGCACCTCCTTCACCTCTCCCTGCTTGGTATAGCACATATACGATACGTTAGGCACCGTCGTGATGACATCCATGTCAAATTCGCGGTCCAGACGCTCCTGAATGATCTCCATATGCAACAAACCCAGGAATCCGCAACGGAATCCAAAGCCGAGGGCCACAGAACTCTCTGGCGTGAATGTGAGCGAGGCATCGTTCAACTGCAACTTCTCGAGCGAGGCACGCAGATTCTCGTAGTCCGTAGGATCAATGGGATAGACACCCGCAAACACCATGGGCTTCACCTCCTGGAAACCTTCGATGGCTGCCTTACAGGGTGTGGCCACATGGGTGATGGTATCACCCACCTTTACCTCCTTCGAATTCTTGATACCTGAGATGATATAGCCCACATCGCCTGTGCGCAGCTCCTTACGGGGAATCATGTCCATCTTCAATACACCGATCTCGTCGGCATCATATTCCATACCGGTATTGAAGAACTTCACGAGGTCACCCTGACGGATCACACCGTTCACAATCTTGAAATAGGCAATGATACCTCGGAACGAGTTGAACACAGAGTCGAAGATCAGCGCCTGCAAGGGAGCCGTCTCATCACCCTCGGGATGCGGGATACGCTCCACGATGGCATCGAGCACCTGTTCTATTCCCTCGCCCGTCTTACCCGAGGCACGCAGGATGTCCGAACGGTCACAACCTATCAGGTCCACAATCTCATCCTCCACCTCATCAGGCATCGCCGAAGGCATATCAATCTTATTGATCACGGGGATAATCTCCAGATTATGGTCGATGGCCATATAGAGATTAGAGATGGTCTGTGCCTGCACACCCTGAGTGGCATCCACCACCAGCAGCGCACCTTCACAGGCAGCAATCGAACGCGACACCTCATAAGAGAAGTCCACATGTCCCGGAGTGTCGATCAAGTTGAGGATATATTTTTCGCCATTGTGCATATACTCCATCTGGATGGCGTGGCTCTTGATGGTGATACCACGCTCACGCTCCAAGTCCATGTCATCAAGCATCTGTCCCTCAGTCACTTGAATGGTCTTGGTATATTCCAGCATGCGGTCAGCCAGCGTCGACTTACCGTGGTCTATATGTGCAATAATACAGAAATTTCTGATATGATTCATTAATAAACTTGTAGTTTGAGTTGCAAAGATACAAAAATTCTCTCGTTTCTCCAATATTTTTGCTTTTTTTTGTATCTTTGCACCGAAAAATTACATTCGTTATGAAAAAAGTAATACTATTTGCGTTGGCAACCCTCATTTTGGGAGCCTGTCAGGAGTCGCTGGAAGACAAATGTGCCAGAGAGTGTGTAGAGTTTACGAAACGGAAGTGCCCCTCTGCGGTGGCACAGGACATGATTATCGACAGCATGACCTTCGATCGTGCCTCGCACACCGTACAATATTATTATAAGCTGACGGGAGCTTCCGACCGTCCTGATGCCTATCCCAAGGATCAGGCCAAGGATCTGCTGAAGAATGCGCTGAAGAACACCACCCAGGTCATGTCCTACAAAGAGGCAGGCTATAACTTCCGCTATATCTACTACTCAGAAAAAAATCCGCAAACCATCTATCTTGATATCCTGCTAACGGAAAAAGACTATCAATAATAGTCGAAATCAGGATCCGTAAATGGCTTTTCCTTGAATACGGTGAAGCTGCTCATTTCGCCGTCTGAGAATCCTACTTTGACGCAACACGATACTTCCCAGTACGAGGAGCACTATCACGACGACAATCAGAACCACGATGATGCCATCGGCCTCAGCCAGCGTAAGTGCATGGGCGTGGCAGAACTGCGTTGAAAGTAATAGCAGCGAGGCGATTACGATAATGTTCCTTCTCATGATCATCATCTATATAGTCTTTGGCTGCGCGGCTTAGCCGTTACGCCGTATATTGAAATTTTAACGAACTATTGTTTCATGGTATTGTTTTTTAATGATTCTGATAGTTCTTTACTTTTTTACCTTTACATGTTTTAAATGGTGAATTACTAGGGTTATCTTGTGGTCAAAACCACCTCTTTATTACCCTACAAAAATACAAAAAAATATCGAGAAAGCCAAATGCTTTCCCGATTATTTTTAAAAAAAAGCCGTGTCACATTGTATCCTGTCCCCGCCGTGACAAGGTAAATTTTTCAGAACACAAAGAATTTCGGTGATATTTTATAAATAAAATAAAATCCGCACGATTCTCACGAACAGTGCGGAGTTAATAATTAATCTATTTCATTAACTTAAAACTAAAAACACACGATTCTCACGAAGGGTGTAAAAAATATGAATCACTAAAAGACCCACGGAGGGATTATCCCTACTGGAGTTTAGCGGGGCAAAGGTAAGAATAATCCGGTGAAGTTCCAAATTTTGAGGTTATAATTTTTGATCTTAAGCAGATGGGGATAGTAATTTAGGGCATAATTATGAATATAAAATCATATATAAGTGGTTATAGATCAGATGGTTAGTATTCTTTAGAGCCAATCAACATCTTGTCAAAATGTCATTTGTCATTTTGTCATTAAGGATTTCGGATTTGGGGTTATTAATTCAACTATAGTATAAATATATATATTTATACTATAGTTGTCTATTTTTCGTCTATCTCCCAAACTCTTAATGACATAATGACATAATGACAAAATGACCAAAATCGATCATTTTTCTGCCTGAAATACTACTGCGTGCTTTTTTGCGTGCTTTTTTTGAAGAATAATTTGGAAGTGCTTTGAAATTTTTGTACCTTTGCAATGTCAAAGAAAAAAGACGAAATTTGCGGCCTGCCTGAGCAACAAAAATTGTCTGCGCGCGAGGCACCTGTTTCCTAGGCAAAGCCAAAAACGGAGATTTTTCGGAGACAAGTCATATTATTTGACAATTTGACAATTTACTAATTTACAATTAATCAATTTATTAACCATTTAAAAGAAAGGAATTATTTATGGCATTGAAAGTAAAAGCAGTTGAACGTAAGATTAAGTTCACGAAAGACGAGAATGATCCTGGTGTGTGGCGCTATGTGATGTCACCTGACCTCTACATCGCACTGAACCAGGCGAAGGTGATTCGCGAGGCAGCTCTGCGCTCGGGTGTGAGTCAGGGTGTGATGAAGGCCTGCTGGGATGCAGCCGGAGAAGTAATCAAGGCTTGGGCAACCGAGGGACATTCGGTAGCATTGCCCGGACTGGGTAGCATGCGATTCGGCCTGCGCGCCAAGAGTGTGGCAAAGGTTGAGGACGTGAAGACCTCGCTGATCAGTACCCGTCGCATTATCTTCACTCCTACTCAGGATTTGAAGGACGAGTTGGCCAACACTGCTATCCAGATTACCTGTTACGACCGTAACGGCAATCTTGTGAAGCGTGTGACCTCTGCCGATGCAGGTACCGTTGAGGACAACGAGGGTGATGAGAACACCAACACCGAGAACGGTGGTAGCCAGAACGGCAGCCATAACAGCGGCGAGCAAGGCCAGCAGGGCAATCAGAACCAACAGAGCGGCTATGCGCTGACCATCGCAACCAGTGGTAGCGGTTCCGCAACCGTCACTCATGATGGTAACGCTGTAACCTCCGGTTCTACTCTGAACGAGGACGATGAGGTGGAGATCAGCATCACGCCCGCTGAGGGTCAGGTGCCTACCGCATCCATCAACGGTTCGAGCATCGAACTGACTGAGGACAACGGTGTCTACACCGGTAGCTTCGCTATGCCCGGACAGGCTTCTGCCCTCGTGATCAGCACTGGCATTAGCGGTGAAGGTGGCGACGGTGGAGAAGGTCTCGACAAAGACTGATGCTTCGCAATTGATAATTGAAAATGGATAATGGACAATTATGAAGAAGCGGATCATTGAGATTGCGGTGAAGGTTGTAGTAGCCGCGCTCACGGCCTTCCTGACGGCCATCACAACGACCAGTTGCATGGGCTACGGCCCCTTCTAATAAAAATCCCGCTGATTCTCTCGTAGAATCGGCGGGATTAAATATTACATTGCCTTCTCCAATGCTTCTCTGATTATCTCTACATCACGAAAACCTGTTAAGGTCGCCACTTTCTCTCCATTTGGCGAGAAAACGGCGTATGTGGGATAGCTATTCTTACCCAGTTGCTTGAAGATTCCGTCCAACTGCTCTTTCGTCAGGAAATAATGCTCGCCCAAAATGTCGGTGATGTATTTTTTCCATTCGTCATATTTTGACGTGGTAGAGGTAAGATAGACATACACGATGTTCTTGTCACGGAGTTCTTCCTTGAGGGGCTTCATTGCCTCGTGTCCCTGCATACAGGGGACGCACCATGTGGCCCAAATGTCGATGAGCACGGTCTTGCCTTTGTAGTGGTCGAGGATGGTTTGCAGGATGTTGTCGGGTGCTACGTCCGTCATGTCGAGATAGTGGGCATTGGAGGTTAATCCTTCTTTGTTGGAGGCGGTGGTCTTCTGAGCCTCGGCTACATATTTGTCATAGAGGTCAGAAAGGCCTTTATCCTCAATGAGAGGTTTCTCCACGGGCTTGGAGTCGAGTGCCTGGGGCAGATAGTAGCAATAGCGTGCAAGGTCGGCATTGAAGCCTCGTGCATCGCTCATTACATAGTCTTTGCATGACGCTACGAATTTGTAGCCGAAAATATCCTTCTCTAATGCCAGTAATGAATTATGAGGATCATCCTTTACAATAGCCTGATACCACTCTTTGTCGAACTTGGCGAAATAGCCTTTTATCCCCACAAACTTACTGTTGGCGCCAGTGTCGTCGTGCAGCATGTCGATGAGAAAGGTCACCTCCTTACCTGGTGCCAAGTATGCGAAGGCGTATGAGGTAGAGGGCAAATTGTCGATGCATAATCGTACAATCTGCGGCACACCAATCGGGAAGCTGAAACTCGCCTCCCCATCGTCGTTCAGTCTTACGTCTATATCATCAAACTTTGCGGGGTTTTTCAAATCGACATATCCGAGCAGGATTCTCGTGTTCATTCCCTTTCGGTAATTGATGGATTTGAAATGGATGGTTGCGGGCGTCGCGTCGTACTTCATTTCCGCCAGTTCTTCGTCGGCATCGTCGGTCAAGTATTCAGCTGGTACAGGCGTGACAGGCATCACATAGTCCTTATCATGAATGCAAAACACCTGATAGTCTTTATATGTCAGGCCGTCTATGAAATCAAATTCCTTGGTGTCCATCGGCATGGGCTTGAAGTAGAGCACAAAGTCCTTCTTGCCTGTGTCGTCCAAGACGATTCTTTTGCCATCCAATTTAATGCTGTCACTCCCGATGCTTTCGTATTGTTTGCCATTGGCTTGCAGGTAGCATGTGTTTCTGAGAAAGAAACCCAAGCCAGGCATCAGGCTCATGCGGACATGCAGCGCAGTCCGCTCCTTAGTGAGTTCTACCTTTTGAATTTGGAAATATGGAATGTCGGAATAGCCTATAGCGGGCTGTTCCCATAAAATAGTCTCTTGTGCCTGTCCCGCCATTGCGACGAAAGCAAGCAGGATGGTGATGACGTTATGTTTGATCATTGTTAGTTTCACATTGTCGCTATCTTTATTCTATAAACGCAGAAATAGCGGAAATATGACGCTGAGAATAGTTAAACTATATTAATATCAAAGAATTCCCGTCGAGTGGCGGGGATTCTTTATGATTGGGTGAAGAAGCATTGACTATTCACTAATTTTGATGACTAGCGACATGTCGCAGTTCTTCAATATTTCGACCATGCGGTCTTCGTCGAAGGAAATGCAGCCGCCGGTGTAGGGCTTAGAGCCTTTCACGTGGATGAAGATAGCACTGCCATTGGGATAGATGCACTCCTTGTTGAAGTCGGTGGCAAACAGCACCTTACCGTCAACTGTCAGGCGGGTCTTACCTGCACTGCCCTGCACGTCATACACTTTCCCCTCTCTTTGACAGGATAGTCATTACCCGAACATGCTGTAAACACACTTGCGCCGCAAACGAGGGAGGCGGCCATCACCCATTACATCATTTTCTTCATATCGATTGTTATAGAATTCGAGGATTATTCTCCGAAGATTTGTTTCAGCTTGTCTTGGAGGGCTTGGGCGCGGAGGCCGCGGGCGAAGATCTTGCCCTGAGGATCGATGAGAAGGTTGTCGGGGATGCTGTTCACATCGTAGACAGAGGAGGCGACGGTACGCCAGCCTTTCAGGTCGGAGAGGTGCGTCCAGGGCATCTTCTGATCGGCGATGGCTTTGAGCCAAGGCTCTTTCTTGTTGTCAAAGGAGAGACCTACCACGTCGAAGCCCTTGGCATGGTATTTCTCATAGGCTGCCACCACGTTCGGCATCTCCTGCATACAGGGGCCGCACCAGGAAGCCCAGAAATCCACGAGCACCCATTTGCCTTTGCCCACATACTCGCTCAGCTTGTGCATGTTGCCGTCGGTGTCAGCCTCTTCGAGATCGGTGAACTGCTTTCCGACGTAGGCATTTTTCTTTGCCTCCACGGCTTTCTGCTGGGCGAAATATTCCACCTGACTCTTCGCGATGGGATGATTGATCCAAGCGGGCTTGGTGGCGATGACGCTGTCAAACTTCTCCTGACCGAGCACCTGCTGGTACTCGTCGATGAAGGCTACGGGAATCAGCGTCTCACGCTCCTCCTTGAAGACCTTCTCCACGCCTTCCATCATCTTCATCACAGCGATCATCAGTCCACCTGCCAGTTCCACTTTCTTTTTCTCGCGCTCCTCTTCCGACATGCTCTGTACTTTCAGCATATAATTGCCGTAGGGTGCATTGATCTCTACGTCGTAGCGTGTGAGGCGCTCGTTCAGAGGAGAGCCTTTCAACGTGCTGTCGTTCAGATTGATGGTCATAGGCGTACCGTCGTTAAAGAAGATGGTGGCCCAAGGGTTCTCCCTGATTCCGATAGCCATGAGGGCATCCTTATCAGCATTGCCGCTCATCGAGAACTTGCCATCGGCCACCGTTGCGGTGTTGACGGGCTGATTGGTGCGACGGTCTATCAGACTGACCGTCTTTCCGTTGTCCTTACTGATACCGTTAATGGTATATTTTACCTGTTGTGCCTCTGTGGGCAGCGCAGCCAGCATCAGGGCTGCAATAAACATTACTTTTTTCATATTTGTGATAACTTTTAATTTTCGGTTGCAAAGTTAAGCTTTATTTTCCAAACCTCCAAACTTTTTCGTTCTCAATAGTTTGCGCGCTGTTTGCAATAGTTTGCATCATGATTTCCGTTTCTTGTGGGCCCATAAGCCCATTTCTGAGAAAATGACAGTTGACAGCAAGGTACCGACCTTGTTCAATTCTGCGATGTCCTTCAGCGTTGCAATGCCAGCGACCGATGCGGAGAAAGCGATGGCTAAAACAGTCAGAACAATCAGAAGTCTGCGCGAAACAGTGATTTTCTCCTTTTGATGTAATATGCCTAAGACAAGAACGACAGATGCCATGAAGAAAGAAACACTATCAAGGCCTTTTAGCAGACCAAGCCAGCCCGTACTGTTTATCACGTTCATGACAGACCCAACAAGAAAGAGACAACTTGCAAGACAGAAGAGGACACCACCTATGATGGTAAACCATTTTCCACCAAGTTTGCGAGGCTTACCTGTTGTGGGGTCGATAGCCTGACCATTATACTTGTATTTGATTACCAGCCAGCGGATAATAACGGGTATCAAAATAGTCAAGGCCAAGACGATAAATACGAATACTTCATTTCTTCCCTTACCTATGAACATCTGCAAGGAGAATGCTGCAAAGAAAATGACTGCTACAATACCGCACCACATAATGTAGTTGGAGTAACGGGACTCTTTCTCAACGAGAGTCTTCAGGTTATAAGACCCATAATCTTCTTTCTTCGTCCGTCTTAAGAGAACGAATCTGAATATTAGCGAAATCACCCAATAGACACCCAGCAAGATAATGCCCAACAGTGTAAGCCTTGTATTGGCCCAAGCGTACCATGCTATGACGGGCACAAAGATCAGGTTACCCCAGATGAGGCCTTCCTTCAGATTCTCACGGATGTCGGTAAACTTGCGCATCATCACCTCGCGGAGCTGCTCCTCGGACACGATCTCCTGACCGTCGAGGCGCTCATCCATCAGATTGTAAGCAGCCTTCAGTTCATCCAGCTCATGGAGCTCTAAAACATTATTCTCATTCATAACTTTGCGATTTTAATTGTTTGACATTGATTTAAGCTGTTCCTTGATTCGGAACAGGCGGCTGGTGACGGCTGCGGTGGACAGGCCCACGATTGCAGCGATTTCATCATACCTCATACTCTCTAACCACAGAAGAATGATAGCGCGGTCGAACAACTCTAGGCGGTTGATCCTGTCGTACAGCATCTTGATCTGTTTGCCACCTTCATCGGAATCACTCATCACACCCTTGTCGATGACCAGCGGAACGGTTGGTACTTTCCGCTTCTTGCCTCGTTCCACGTTGCAGCAGGTGTTCAGACTGACGCGCCAGATCCAAGTCTTCGGACTGCTGTCGCCACGGAACTTCGGAAAACTCTTCCAGAGGTTGACCAACACTTCCTGGAAGAGGTCATCCACATCTTGGGGGTTGTTCGAGAAAAAGTAGCATACCGTGTAGATTGTCTTACGGTATTCCCGAACCAATTTGGTAAATTCTTGTTCTAATTCTTTCATCTGTTTAAGAGTTTATTCAACCACTTAGTACCCAAAGTTGTGAATTCCTTTCATGAAAATCATATATTTTTTGCAAAAATAGCAATATTTCCACAATAATTAGTATATTTGCAGCAAAATTTGGAGTTATGAAGAAATTATTTTTAGGAATAATGGCCCTGATGGCGTGGACGTTCGTGAGCTGTAACAAGGACGACGATGAACCGGAAGACCCGCAGGCCGAGCGCACGGTGCTCATCTATATGGCAGCACAGAACAATCTGTCGTACTGGCCCGGCAGCGGACACCGTTTTGCCCAGAGCGACATAGAGGAGATCAAAGAGGCCATTCCCAAACTGGGCGACAACCATCTGGTGATCTTCGTGGACAAGGCCAAGGACCCCGTCACCAGATACGACGACCACAACCCCTATCTGCTGCACTACCGCAAGGGCGAGTTGCGCGACTCGGTTCCCCTGGACTCTACCATGGTGCCCTGCGATCCCACGATGATGAAGAACGTGATCAATCGCGTCTTCACCGACTATCCCGCAAAGGACTACGGACTGGTGCTCTGGGGACACGCCTCAGGATGGCTGGTCAAGAGCGACAGCATTGTGAGCTATACCGCCCGCCAAAGGGCCTATGGCGGCTCGAACCTCAACAACTCGAATCAGGGCGCTGGCGACAGGTGGATGAATATCCCCACGCTGGCGAAGATCCTGAAGACCGTACCCCACCTGAAGTTCATCTTCGCCGACTGCTGTAACATGATGTGTGCCGAGTGCGCCTACGAATTGAAGGACGTGTGCGACTACTTCATCGCCTCGCCAGCAGAGATTCCTGGCAAGGGTGCACCCTATAACACGGTGCTGCCCGCGATGATGGAGAAAGAGACGTTCTACAAGTCGATCTGTGACAATTATGCCCAGTATTATAACAACAATGTGCCCCTGGCTGTGGTGAAGTCGAGTGAGATGGCCCAGCTGGCTGCTGCCACGAAGACCGTACTGCAGTCGATGAAGGCTGCCGACAATCTGCAGCAGTATCCCAATCTGAGCAACCTGATCTATTATCTGGATCATAACCTGTATGATGCCAACCACTTTATCAAGACCAACGCCACTGAGGCGGAATACAACAGTTGGAAACAGGCGTTCGACAAGGCGGTCGTCTACAAGAAATTCGCCAAGAAATGGGATACGATGAACCATGTGAGTTTCTTTGACTTTGATATGACGGAGGAGTACTTCGGTGGCATGAGCATGTTTATCCCGCAGTGGAAACTGCAGAATACCGACAATGTGCTGATCAAGAAGATGGGCTGGTATTACGCAGCGGGGTATAGTTCAGTAGGATGGTAAAAAAAGAAGTGGTGATTCAACTGTGAATCACCACTTTTATTTTTGAGATACGGTGCTCGTCGAGCTCCGTCACTTCGAAGGTGAAGTTCTGGTAGTCGATGCGTTCGTGGAGTTCGGGGAAGTCGCCCTTGATTTCCAACAGCAATCCCGCCAGCGAATCGGCATCGCCCTCCACCTCCTCGAAAGTCTCATCATCGAGGTCGAGGAGCTTGAAGAAGTCGCTCAGCAGCGTCTTGCCCTCGAAGACATACGTGTTGGCATTGATGCGGACATAGGGCTTCTCCTCCTCGTCGTACTCATCGTTGATCTCACCCACAATCTCCTCGAGGATATCCTCCATCGTAATCAAACCGCTGGTGCCTCCGAACTCGTCGACCACGATGGCGATATGCACCTTGTTCTCCTGGAACTCACGCAGCAGGTCGTCGATCTTCTTGGTCTCGGGCACGAAATACGGGGGACGGATGAGCGACTGCCAGCGGAAGGTGTCGGGCTTGGAGAGATGTGGCAGCAGGTCCTTGATATACAGGATGCCGCGGATGTTATCAATCGAATCCTGATAGACGGGAATGCGGGAGTAGTTGTTCTCGACAACACACTTGATGACCTCGTGGAACTTGCTCTTGAAGTCGAGGTCGACGATGTCCTGACGACTGGTCATCACCTCCTTAGCCGTCTCGTCGCCAAAGCGTACGATACCCTCGAGCATGTTCTTCTCCTCCTTGAGGTCTTCCTCGTCGGTGAGTTCAAGGGCCTGTTCCAGATCGTCGACACTCAGCACGTGGTTCTCGGTCTGCACCACCTTACCCGCCAAGGCGCCAGAGCGCAGGAGGATATTGGCCAAAGGACGGAACAACTTGCGGAGGAAAAAGATGCTGTCGCAGAACACACGGCACATTTTCAGGGCGTGCTGTCCGCAGTAGACCTTCGGCATGATCTCGCCAAAGAGCAGCAGCAGGAAAGTGAGCAGGACGGTGATCACCACGAACTGCAACCACACAGCGGAACCAAAATCCACCACATGCATGAAGAAATAGTTGCAGAGCATGATGATGGTCACGTTGATCACGTTGTTGGCAATCAGGATGGTGGCCAGTGTGCGCTCGGAATCCTCACGCAATTCAAGAATACGTTTGTCTTTGTCGGAATTGCTTTCTTCCAGTTCGTTGATGTCATTAGGCGACAGCGAGAAGAAGGCGATTTCAGATCCGGATGCAAAACCGGAGAAGAGCAGAAGAATAGCCGCTAAGATGATAGCGAAGATGGCTCCCGCAGAGGGAGCCATGAGAGTTACTTCACTGAATATTTGTTGAAGATAGTCCATTTTCAGATATTAAAACGGCAATGCGCCATCAGGGGCCTCTGCAGCGATGTCCTGAGGCTGCGCAGCGGCATCGTCCTGTTGCGGAACGGATGTAGGCTTTATGCCTCCACCTAATAATTCCATATTATCTGCCCAAACTTCAGTCACATAACGACGCTGACCTTGCTTGTCATCATAAGTACGATAACGAAGACGTCCCTCAATATAAAGTCTGTCTCCTTTATGGACATACTTCTCAACAATCTCAGCCAGCTTACGCCAGAGAATTACATTGTGCCAATCTGTATGTTCGGGCACTTGTGTACCATTCTGAAGGGTATAACCACGTTCAGTTGTTGCCAATGACAGGCGTGCTACAGCAACGCCCTGATCCACGTAACGTACCTCGGGATCCTGTCCCACGTTACCAATCAACATTACTTTGTTCATAACTATTAGTTTTAAAAGGTTGAAAAATATGCTACTTGGCTAAACCCAAATAGCGGAACTTGAAATTCTTACCCTTTGCAGAGGGGAACTGGCTGCGCTCATCGACACGCTCACGCAGATAATCGACGATGCGGTTGTAGCAGTCCATACCCGAATTGGCCTTGACATTGGCAATGAACTGGGTGTCGCGATACTGGTACTTTCCCGTTCCGGGCACCAACAGCACGCGCTTGAAATCTATCATGCCCTCATACCATCCCGGACGCTCCTCGTTGAGACGTACCAACACAGGGGCGGTGGGCTTGGCTGCACTCGCTGCCACTGCCGTAGCATGCACAGCTTTCTTATCTTTGAAATCCTGCATAGTTTCTGCTTCAGTCTTGATAATAATGAAATAGATACGCGGGCGAACCTTATAACGCTTGGGATAATACACATCACTGGCTGCATATTCACGGATATCAGCCTCCAGAACGGGATTCATCTCCACTTCCTCAATTTCGCTTAAAAAGGCAATAGCCTCGTCGACGGTGCGTACAAGTGTTTCACGGTCGAAATATCTCAAATATAAATTCATGTAAGAACGATTCGTTGTTTTCCTAATAAAAAGAGCGGAAAACGGGACTCGGACCCGCGACCCCAACCTTGGCAAGGT
>CAMKRS010000024.1 GCA_946415245.1 uncultured Prevotella sp.
GCTTCTGAATTGCTAAATGTTCAATTACTTTCTAAAAAAATAAGAAAATACTACCTTTGTTATCAGCGTTTTGAATAATTTTTGCTAACTTTGCGCGCAAATAATAATAAACGCGTTATAATATGGAATTTACAGCAAAGCAAATAGCCGATATGATTGGTGGACGAGTTGAGGGTAATGAGAATGCTGCCATCAACAGCTTCGCCAAAATTGAAGAAGGAAAACCCGGTGCCATCTCGTTCTTGTCAAACCCCAAATATACCCACTATCTTTACGAAACACAGTCGAGTGTTGTGCTCATCAACGAGGATGTTGAATTGGAGCAACCCGTTGCTGCTACGCTGATTCGCGTGAAGAACGCTTACGAGAGTGTTGCTAAGTTGTTGCAGCTCTACGAATCGATGAAGCCCCGCAAGACCGGTATCGAGCCACAGGCTTATATCTCTGAGAAGGCTACCATCGGTAAGGACTGTTATATTGGTGCCTTTGCCTATATTGGTGATGGTGCTGTGATTGGTGACGGCACCCAGATCTATCCCCATACAGTGATTGGTGAAGGTGTGAAGATTGGTGAAAAAAGTACTATTTTCCCCAACGTTACCATCTATCAAGGTTGTCAATTGGGAAAAAATGTGACAATCCATGCAGGTAGTGTCATCGGTGCCGATGGCTTCGGTTTTGCTCCCAATGCCAACGGGTATGATAAGATTCCTCAGATTGGTATCGTTGTGATTGAAGACGATGTGGAGATTGGTGCTAACACCTGTGTCGATCGTTCGACAATGGGTCAGACCATCATCCGTAAGGGTGTGAAACTCGACAATCTCATCCAGGTGGCTCATAACTGTGAGATTGGCGAGAATACCGTCATGTCAGCACAGGTAGGTATGGCAGGATCCACTAAGATCGGCAGCTGGTGTATGGTAGGCGGTCAGGCTGGTTTCTCTGGCCATATCCATGTAGCAGACAAGACTTTTGTTGGTGCACAATGTGGTGTGATCAGCGATACCAAGGGCGATGGCGAAAAGCTGATTGGTTCGCCCGCTATGGATACAAAGGTGTTCTTCAAGGCTAAGGCGCTCTATGCCAAGTTGCCTGAGATGTACCGTCAGATAGCTGCTTTACAGCGCGAACTCGATGAATTAAAGAAAAAATAAGCATATGAAACAAAAAACATTGAAAGGCAGTTTCTCCTTGTTCGGCAAGGGTCTGCACACAGGTCTGAACCTGACCGTCACGTTTAATCCTGCCCCTGAGAACACAGGCTACAAGATTCAGCGTATCGATCTCGAAGGTGAGCCTGTGATTGATGCCATCGCAGAGAATGTGGTTGACACCCAGCGCGGCACGGTACTCGGTAAAGGAGATGCGAAATGTTCTACTGTTGAGCATGGTCTCTCTGCCCTCTACGCCCTTGGCATTGACAACTGTCTGATTCAGGTCAACGGTCCTGAGTTTCCTATCCTCGACGGTTCAGCCATCAAGTATGTGGAGAAGATCCGTGAGATTGGCATCGAAGAACAGAACGCCCCTAAGGACTATTACGTCATCCGTAAGAAGATCGAGGTGAAAGACGACAACACCGGTTCGTGCATCACCATCCTGCCCGATGAGGAATTTTCGATCACAGCCATGTGTTCTTTTGAGTCGAAATTCATCAGTTCGCAGTTCGCAACGCTTGATGACCCCAAAAAATATGCCGATGAAATCGCCAGTGCCCGTACTTTCGTGTTTGTGCGTGACATTGAGCCCTTGCTACAGGCCAACCTTATCAAAGGCGGTGACCTCGACAATGCCATCGTCATCTATGAGCGTCAGACCACACAGGAGCGTCTCGACATGTTGGCTGACATGCTGCATGTAGAGCATCGCGATGCCACCGACCTTGGTTATATTCAGCACAAGCCCCTGCAGTGGGACAATGAGTGTACCCGTCATAAGCTGCTTGATATTATCGGAGATATGGCGCTGATCGGCAAACCTATCAAGGGAAGGATCATTGCCACGCGTCCTGGTCACACGGTTAACAACAAGTTTGCACGTCTCATGCGAAAGGAAATCCGTAAGCATGAGGTGCAGGCGCCTTTCTATGATCCCAACGAGGAGCCGGTGATGGATGTAAACCGTATCCGTGAGCTCCTGCCCCATCGCTATCCGATGCAATTGGTTGACAAGGTGACAGCGCTGGGCGCTAACACGATCGTCGGCATCAAGAACATCACCTCCAATGAGCCCTTCTTCCAGGGTCACTTCCCTCAGGAGCCTGTTATGCCTGGCGTGCTGATGATTGAAGCGATGGCACAGTGCGGCGGTCTGCTGGTGTTGAATACCCTCGAGAATCCCAGTCAGTGGAGCACCTATTTCATGAAGATCGACGATGTGAAGTTCCGTCAGAAGGTGGTGCCCGGTGATACACTAATCTTTAAGGTCGACCTGCTGGCACCCGTCCGTCACGGAATTTCTTCGATGAAAGGCTATATTTTTGTGGGCGACCATGTAGTAGCAGAAGCTACTTTTACCGCTCAAATCGTAAAAAACAAGTAAAATCTAAATTTCCAAACTGTCAAATTGTAAATGAATCAGATTCATCCTTTAGCAGTGGTTGACCCCGAGGCAAAGCTCGGCGATGGCAACATCATCGGTCCCTTCTGCGTCATAGACAAGAATGTCGTCATCGGCGACAACAATACGTTTCTGAACAATGTAACCGTTCATTACGGTGCCCGTATCGGCAACAACAACGAATTCTTTCCGGGTGCCTCTATTTCCACGAAACCTCAAGATCTGAAGTTCCAAGGCGAGGATACGACCTGCGAAATCGGTGATAACAATTCCATCCGTGAGAATGTTACCATCAGTCGCGGAACCGCCTCAAAGGGTAAGACCGTTGTGGGAAATGGCAATCTGTTGATGGAGAATATGCATGTGGCTCACGATTGTGTGATTGGCAACGGCTGTATCATCGGCAATTCCACGAAATTTGCTGGTGAGGTCGAGGTCGACGATTTTGCCATCATCTCCGCCACTTGTCTCTTCCACCAGTTCTGCCATGTAGGCAGTTATATTATGTTCCAGGGCGGCACACGCACCAGTCAGGATATTCCACCATTCGTGATTGCTGGCAAGGAACCTGTTCGCTATGCTGGTGTCAACCTTGTAGGTCTGCGTCGTCGTGGTTTCCCCCGCGAGACTATTGAAGCCATCCACGAAGCCTATCGCATCATCTATTCACAGGGTGTATTGAAGGATGGCGTCGCTATGGCACGCGAGCAGTTCCCCGACTGTAAGGAGGTGGAATATATCTGCTCGTTCATTGAGAATTCCAAGCGCGGTATTATCAGATAGAGGTGAGAGGTAAGACACTCATCGTTATTACTGGGCCGACGGCTGTCGGTAAATCGCAGCTCTGTCTCGACATCGCCAGGCATTTCGACATTCCCATCATCAATGCCGACTCTAGGCAAATCTATAAGGAACTGTCGATTGGTACGGCCAAACCATCAGCTGAGGATCAGCAAGCTGTCAAGCACTATTTCGTAAGTACCATGAGTCTGCAGGATTATTATAGTGCATCGCTCTTTGAAAGTCAGGTGACAGATCTGCTCGATACGCTTTTCAAGACGAGCGATTACGCTTTGATGGCGGGAGGCAGCATGATGTATATCGATGCTGTTTGCGATGGAATCGACGATATTCCCACCATTGACGATGAAACCCGCGCTACGATGAAACAGCGTCTCAAGGATGAAGGACTGCAGAAACTCTGCGAAGAACTGCAGCATCTAGATCCCGAATACTACGAGATTGTAGACCGTCAGAATCCCAAGCGCGTGGTCCATGCCCTGGAGATTTGCACAATGACGGGGCAAACCTACACCTCGTTTCGTAAGCGTGAAAAGAAAGATCGCCCCTTCCGCATCGTGAAGATCGGGCTGAATCGTGACCGAGAAGAACTCTACAACCGCATCAATGCCCGTGTCGATGAGATGATGCAAAAGGGCTTGTTGGAAGAGGCTGAGGCGCTTTATCCAATGAGAGAGTTAAATGCCTTGAATACTGTAGGTTACAAAGAACTGTTCGAGTATCTTAATGGACGTTGGCCTCTCGAGGAAGCCGTTGAACGCATCAAGGGAAACACCCGTCGTTACGCCCGCAAGCAGCTCACCTGGTATAAAAAAGATCCGCAAATACATTGGTTTCACCCCGATCAAAAGAAAGAAATTATCGACTACATTATAACTGAATCATCATGAAAAAGATTTGGAATTGGATTACAGGCATCTGGCCTGCATACAAGAGTTTCTATAAAGGTCGTCCCTGGTATATCAAGTTGATATCAGCACTCGTGACGCTCGTTGTACTGTTTTTCCTTTATCTCATCGCTGTCGATGTGAATTTCCTCTGGCTCTTTGGTAAGTCGCCCTCAATGAGCACTATCAAGAACAAGCGTCCCGCTGAGGCCTCCATCATCTACAGCGCTGATGGAAAAGCTATTGGAAAGTTCTTCAGCGAGAACCGTACGCCTGTGACTTACGAAGAGGTGAACCCCGTCTTTTGGAAAGCCCTCATCGATACTGAGGACGAGCGTTTCTACTCCCATCACGGCATCGACTACACCGCCTTTGCTGCCGTCGCCAAGGAGTATATCCTCCACCAAGACGCCCGTGGTGCTTCAACCATCACCCAGCAGTTGGCTAAGAATCTCTTCCGTACTCGTAGCGAATACTCTACGGGTCTTCTGGGCAATATCCCGGGTCTGAAAATGCTCATCATGAAGAGTAAGGAGTGGATCACTGCCTACAAGCTCGAGTATTTCTTTACCAAGAACGAGATTCTCACGCAATATGCCAATACCGTTGATTTTGGTTCCAATGCCTTCGGTATCAAAACTGCCTGCAAGACCTACTTCAACTGCAAGCCCCAGGACCTGACACCTGAGAACGCAGCCATCCTCGTGGGTATGCTCAAGGCCACAACCTATTATAACCCCCTCATCAATCCCGAGAATTCGCTGAAGCGTCGTAATATCGTTTTGGACCTCATGCAACAGCATGGTGACCTGACCGCTGAACAATGTGACTCTCTCAAGCAGCTCGACATCAGACTCGACTACAGCGTGGAGTCTGCCTACGATGGCGATGCCAACTACTTCCGCGAGGCTGTGGCCGATTATCTGAAAGATTGGTGCGAGGAATACTTTGACAACCGTAATGCCCTTTATACCGAGGGTCTGAAGATTTACACCACCATCGACACTCGTATGCAGAAATATGCCGAGGAGGCTGCCCGCAAGCAGATGCGGCAGGTGCAGAGTAATTTCAACTCCCACTGGGGCTCAACTAATCCCTGGCAGGACGAGCGTCATCAGGAAATCAAGAATTTCATCGAGGATATCGCCAAGCGCCAGCCTGTCTACAAATATCTCACGAAGAAATTCAACGGAAATCAAGATTCCATCGATTATTATCTCAACCTTCCGCACACCGTAAAGGTCTTCGACTATGACGGTGGACAGATTGAGAAACAACTCTCTACGATGGACTCCATCCGCTATATGGTCCATTTCATGCACTGTGGTTTCGTAGCACTTGAGGCAGAAACCGGTCATGTAAAAGCCTGGGTGGGCGATATTGATTTCAAATCATGGAAATACGACAAGGTGACGGCCATGCGCCAGCCTGGATCCACATTCAAACTTTTCGTTTACACTGAAGCAATGAACCAAGGACTTACGCCTTGCGATCGTCGCCGCGACAGTTACTTTGCTATGAAGGTGATGGATAAAGGTAAGGAAGTGACTTGGGCGCCTACCAATGCCAACGGCTATTTTACCGGTGACTCTATGCCGTTGAAGGTAGCTTTCGCTCAGAGTATCAATTCTGTTGCCGTGAAGGTTGGTCAGGAAGTCGGCATCCGCAACATCGCTAACACGGCGCATAACATGGGTATCAAGTCGAAACTCGACCCCACCCCAGCCTTGGCCCTCGGTTCTTCTGATGTCAATCTATTGGAGCTCGTCAACAGCTATTGCACGGTGGCCAACGACGGAAAGGCTCATGAGCCTGTACTTGTTGTGCGCATCCTCGACCGCGATGGTAATGAGATCTATACCGGACCTACAGAACAGCGTCAGGCTATTCCTTATAAGAGTGCATATCTCATGCAGCAGATGCTCTTAGGCGGACTCCGTGAACGTGGCGGTACGTCAATGAGTCTTTGGGGCTACGTCGGTCAGTTCGATCGCGACACCGAATTCGGTGGTAAGACCGGCACATCCAACAATCACTCCGACGCCTGGTTTGTGGGCGTTTCTCCGAAACTCGTAGCAGGAGCCTGGGTAGGCGGAGAATATCGCAGCATCCACTTCCGCACAGGACAGCTCGGCCAAGGCTCACGCACAGCTCTGCCCATCTGCGGTTATTTCTTCCAGAGTGTCCTTTCCGACCCCAACTTTAAGCATTATCACGGGAAGTTCGCTAAGCCGAAGGATGAGAACATCACCCCCGATATGTATCAGAACTGTCAGTACGTCTACCATGTAGCCGACTCTGATTCCATCGGTCTTGACTCCCTCGATTTCGAAGGCATTGAAGAATATCAGAAACTTGATGCGGACGGTAATCCTATCCAGAAACCCATTGAGCCCACTGAGCCTGACGAGTCAAAACCCGAACCCATTGATGCTCCTAATGGCGAAGCCACTAAGAAGGAAGAAGCCTCTTTCTGAGAGTAAGGACGTTGTGGCCTGAGATGCGCTCGTAGTTGATGGAATCCATATACTGTCGAACGATATGAATGCCTAATCCTCCAATTGGACGATCTTCGGCAGAGAGTGTCGTGTCGACATCAGCCTGTGCCGTTGGATCGAAATGTGTACCGCTGTCAATGATCGTGAATTTCAGACGTACATCGTTCGCTTGTGCCTCAACAGTGATATCGCCATGTGTGCCACGGGGATAAGCATACTCCATCACATTGACTACCGCTTCCTCGATGGCGAGGTTCATTTTCATGGTGAGAGCTGCATCGAAACCTACGGCCTCACACACCTCGTCGACGAAAGCCGCCAACGTTGGAACCTCTTTCGTATCGTTAGGCAGGATGATGCGCTTGGAGAAACGTACATCACGTGGTTTCTTGATATACTGAATAGCCATCATCGTCAGGTCGTCGCTCTGCTCAGCATCGCCCACAAACTGGTGGACAGCATCCGTCATCACAGCAATCAGTTGACGAGGTTCCTCCTGATGATTGGCGAGAGCCTGTTTTGCCACCTCGTTCACGCGTTCCATCTTGAACAGGGCATGAGTGGAATCCTCAGCTTCGGTCAGACCATCGGTAAAGAGGAAAATCGTGGTACCTGTGAATATCTGCGTCTCCTGCAGCGTATATTTCCATGAAGGCATAAAACCAGCGGGGATATTGGAATCACAAGGTAGCATGCCAACGCCTTGTCCCACGAGTAATGGAGCATCGTGACCAGCATTACAATAGCGCATTCGTCCTGTCGGCAGGTCGAGTACACCAACAAAGAGCGTGACGAACATATTCGTCTCGTTCATGTCAGCCATCGTGGCATTCAATGTGGCAACAATACGATCGGGCATCGACTCATGGGCAGAGACCGTACGGAATACCGAACGGGTGACAGCCATGAAGAGCGACGCAGGTACACCCTTACCCGAAACATCACCGATACAGAAGAACAGCTTTTCATCGCGGATGTAGAAGTCAAACAGGTCGCCACCGACATCTTTCGCGGGCGTCAGCGAGGCATAGAGTTGCACATCGTCGCGTTCCTGACTTGTAGGAAAATCCTTCGGCAACATACCCATCTGTATGCCGCTTGCCACCTGGAGTTCACTCTCTATCGACGCCTTCTCGGCAGTCGTATCTTTCAACTCGTCGATATAACGCACGAGTGATTTCTGCATTCCCGCAAACGAATTACTCAACTGACCAATCTCGTCGGTACGTTGTAATTCCGGCAATTTCGTGTCGAAATTTCCCGAGGCAATCGTCTCTGCCTCCTTGGCCAGACGACGCAGCGGTTGCAGCTCGCGGGTAATGATGCGGATGAAGAAATAGAGCATGAGCAACAGACCTACGGTCACAATACTCATAACGGTTCGGCGCAAACGGTCGAATCCGCCGAAGATGTCACTTTCAGGACAGACAATAGCCATCGAGCAACCCGTCTTACCGAGAGGTTTGTAGAACACATAACTGTCTTTACCTCCAATGTTCATACGTTTAATGCCCTCCTCACCGCGCTGCATAGCGTGACCAAGATTAGCCATTGCGGTATCGTTGTCCTCGATGGTTTGGGTGAAAATCGACTGACGGGTGATCTTCGTAGAGTCCGGGTGCACGAAATACGTACCGCCTCGACCTATCATAATACTATAGGAATTGGGATAGGGTTTGACTGCGGAGATGGTTTGCGAGAGCCAGTTCAGCGAAAGGCTGGTATTGATGACACCAATCAGCTTTCCTTCATTGTTCTTGATGGCCTGACAATAAGAGGTCACCATCTCGCTCGTATTCGTTGCCACATCGAGATCGACATAAGGTTCCGTCCAGCACGGATGATCGAGCAGTTGAGGCATCAGATACCAGTCCATAAAGAAATACTGGTAGTTATCGCTACCGCCCTGAATCGTTCGGATACTATCGCCGGAATGCTTCGAATAAGCAGAGAAATAGCGTCCGTAATTCTGGAAATAATACGGCTCGAAGGCGATGGAACAGTTGTAGAAATCGGGATTATTCGTCAGCATTCCTCGACTATACACAAACATCGAGTCGGCCTTGGTCGGATGACGCATTACGAGCCATTCAGTCATGTTTGTGGCCACTTCCACGCGATTCAGGATTCCCTCCACACGCAACGAAGTCTTGTCGAGTATCTGCGTCGCATGACTGATGGCCTCCTGGCGCACTGCTTCACGCGACTGATAGAACAGGAAACTGAGTGCAGCGATGAAGATGACGGCAGCAAACATAACGACCCAGAGACTCACTCTGACAGAGAGTTTGCGACGGATATATGCTAAGAATCTATTCATGTGCCGTCCTCCTTACTTTTGCGGTATCAATTCCTCATACGTCACCTCGCGGCTCAGCATCTGACAGTCGAACATCATATGACTTGCCTGGCGAACCATATCCGGACGCAAACGGAACTCACGCTTCTTCGACTCACGATCGACCTGCAGACGCAGCACCTCTTTGAGCATCAGTCGCTGCATCACGCGGTTGGTAGCGATATGCTCCTTATCCACATATTGCATGACGATGTCCAGCGCTTCGTCAGGATGCTGAGCAGCCCATTCCCATCCTTTCCGGCTGGCTTGGGCAAAGCGCTGTGCCTGGTCCTTGTGCTTCAGATAGTAGTCGCGTGTCATATAGACACCGTCTTCCTGAACGTTATAGCCATGATCGCAGAAACGGTAAACGTTCTTGTCGCTTACCTCCATACCAGCCTGTACCAGCTGATAATATTCATTATAACTCATGGCCAGCGTTGCATCGAGGGCACCGGCCACAAAGAGATTTACGTTCTGTGCAAAACGAATCCATTCATAATTCAGATGATCTTTGAGACTCATACAGATGGCCAGTTGTCCGAAACCGACGCTCCAGATGCCTACACGAGCTCCCTTCTGCGTCAGCGGGTCCTTACCACGCGCCGAGACAATGACCATTGCGTTGTTCATCGACGTCTGCAGAATATTGACCAAGGGCACACCGTCGTCGGCAATCTCCATCGCCTGACAGAGCTGCAGCGTAGTCGCCTGACATTCATTCTTACGCAGACGGCTCATAGCGGGCTGAGTAGACGACGGATGCTCGATACGCACATTCACGCCAGCCTCACGATAGAAACCCTTCGCCTCTGCTACATAATAGCCAGCGAACTGTGCCTGGGCCGTCCACTGGGGCGTAAACACCAAGGTCTCACCCTTTGCCGATGTCTGTGCCTCTGCTGTCTGCGCCGTATGGACGCAGACAGTCAAGAGGACAGCAAATATCATCTGAATTCTCATAGAGAATGAATTAACCTCCGAAGTTATCGTACATAATCGACTCGGGCTCTACGCCGAGAGAGTCGAGCATCGAGACGACGGCTGCCGACATCGGACCAGGACCGCACATGTAGTATTCCACATCCTCGGGAGCCTCGTGGTCCTTCAGATAAGTGTTCAGCATCACCTGATGCACGAAGCCCGGTGTGTACTTCACGCCAGCAGCATCTGCTGCGGGATCCGGACGGTCGAGGGCCAGATGGAAGTGGAAGTTGGGATACTCCTTCTCCAGACCCAGGAAGTCTTCGAGATAGAATACCTCGTTCAGCGCGCGGGCGCCGTAGAAATAGTGCATCTCGCGATCGGTGGTATGCAGCGTCTTTGTCATATGCATGATCTGCGCACGCAACGGGGCCATACCGGCTCCACCACCAACCCAGATCATCTCCTTCTTCGAGTCGAAGTGCGGGTGGAAGTCGCCGTAAGGGCCAGACATGATCACCTTGTCGCCGGGCTTCAATGAGAAGATATACGATGAGGCAATACCCGGATTCACCTCCATGAAACCGCTCTTGTCGGGCTTGAACGGTGGTGTAGCGATACGAACCGTCAACATGAATACATCACCCTCTGCCGGATAGTTCGCCATCGAATAAGCACGAATGGTGGGCTCGGGGTTCTTACACTTCAGCGGGAACAGTCCGAACTTCTCCCAAGATGGCAGATACTCATCGCCGATCAGACTCTTGTCGAAGTCCTTGTCATAATCGATGCAATCGAAGGCAGGAATCTTGATCTGAGCGTAAGAGCCAGGCAGGAAGTCCATGTGGGCGCCTGCGGGCAGCTGCACCTTGAACTCCTTGATAAACGTAGCCACGTTCTTATTAGAGATAACGGTACACTCGTACTCCTTCACACCGAGGATCGACTCATCGACATGAATCTTCAGATCACCCTTCACCTTACACTGACAACCCAAGCGCCAGCCGGCCTTGATCTCCTTACGTGAGAAGTGAGGCTTCTCAGAGTCGAGGATCTCCCCTCCTCCTTCGAGCACCTGCACCTTACACTGACCGCAAGAAGCCTTACCGCCACAGGCACTGGGCAGGAACACGCCGTTCTCATTAAGGGTCGCCATCAGCGATGAACCCTGAGCAACAGAGATGGTACGGTCGCCATTAATCACGATATCAACATTACCGCTGGGGCTCAGATATTTCTTTGCCACCAACAAGATAATCACAAGCAAGAGTATTACGATCAGGAATACTCCGATACTATATGCAATAAACTGTGCCATACCTTCTATTAAATATTAAGTCCAGAGAAACACATCATCGCCATAGCCATCAGACCGACGGTGATAAAAACAATACCGAGACCCTGAAGCGGCTTGGGAACGTCGCTGTACTGCATCTTTTCGCGGATGGCACCCATGGCCACAATCGCCAGCGTCCAACCGAGACCCGAACCGAAGCCATAGACGATGGCATCGACGATCGAGGTGATAGCCTGCGAATTCTCAGGATCCATCAGGATGCGCTGCTGCATGAAGAGCGAGGCACCCATGATGGCGCAGTTCACGGCAATCAGCGGCAGGAAGATACCCAGCGCAGCATAGAGCGAGGGCGAATACTTCTCGACCGTCATCTCCACCAGTTGCACCATACCGGCAATCACAGCGATGAAGAGGATAAATGAGAGATAGCTCAGATCGACACCTTCCACGAGGCAGTTCGGACCCAAGACCTTGGTCTGCAACAGATAGTTCACGGGGACGGTCACAGTGAGCACGAAGGTCACGGCCAGACCCAGTCCCAACGAGGTCTTCACGGTCTTCGACACGGCAAGGTAAGAACACATGCCGAGGAAGAAGGCAAAGATCATATTGTCGACGAAAATCGAACGGAAGAACAAACTAATGATATGATCCATAACTTATTTCTCCTTATAAAAGTAAGCACGATGAACCCAAATCACACAACCCACGAGAATCAGTGCCATTGCCGGCATCGTCATCATACCGTTGTTCACATAACCGAAGTCGTAGCAGGCATCCGGAATAATCTGGAAGCCCAGCAGCGAACCACGTCCGAGCAACTCACGCACAGCACCCACAATCACCAGAATCATGGCATAGCCGAGACCATTACCCACACCGTCGAGGAATGAGGGCCAAGGCTTGTTCTGCATGGCAAACGCCTCCAGACGACCCATCAGAATACAGTTGGTGATGATCAGACCTACATACACGCTCAGCTGAACACTCACGTCATAGGCGAAAGCCTTCAGGATCTGAGAAACGATAGTTACGAGAGCAGCAACCACCACCAGCTGCACCACGATACGGATGCGGTTAGGAATGGTGTTGCGGATAATCGAGATGATCACATTCGCAAAGGCGGTGATGACCGTCACAGCGAGACCCATCACGATGGCGGGCTTCAGCTGCGAGGTCACAGCCAAGGCCGAACAGATACCGAGTACCTGGCCCAGAATGGGATGGTCGAGGTTCAACGGATTGGTGAAAGCCTCTTTATTTTGTTTACTGAATAATGCCATAACTTACTCCTCCTTTGCTTTAAGTTCATGTTTTGAGCAGCATTCCTCTTTAGAGTTCTCCTTACAGCAGTCCTCTTTGCTGTGCTTGCAAGAATCGGCTTTGCAGCAATCTTCTTTCATGTCTTTGCAGCAGTCTTCTTTCATGTCTTTGCAGCAATCCTTATCTGCATGCTCGCAAGCGTGTTCTGCAGCGTCTTTGCAACAGTCCTTACCAGCCTTCAGCGTATTTTGGGCAGCAGCCTTCAGACAATCTTTCAACATGGCATCAACACCATTGGATGTCAGCGTGGCACCCGTCACACAGTCCACCTGCGTCTCAGGATCCTCCACTTTCTTCACAACAGAGAGCACCACATTGCCTTGCTCATCATAGATCTTCTTACCGATGAATTTCTCCTGCCACTCCTGCGAATCCTTGATCTCAGCACCCAGACCGGCAGTCTCTGATTCATGGTTGAAGTAGGCGCCATAGACCTTGCCGTCCTCATCAATGGAGACATAGCCGCTGATGCCGCCCCAAAGGCCCATACCCTTTAGCGATGCCACCAAAAGATTCTGGCCGTCAACCTGGCATTGATAGACCTTTAATCCATTCTGATCCTCCTCACTCTTCACCACCTCGGCATATTTAGCTTCTGCCTCGGCACCATCCAGATTGCGGATGTTCAGCGAGTAGAGAATCTGCTTTTTCACATCGAGGGCTACGTTGGCATCCTGCATCGGTTTCAGCGCCTGATAGACGAATGCCAGCAGGAAGGCCACGATCACCACTAGAATCGCACTATATATAATAATGTACGAATTCGAATTAGTATTCAGTTTCATTTGGTACCTCCTCTCTTTAAGCGTTTCGAGATATTACGCTCCACGATGAAATGGTCGATCATCGGGGCACACATATTACCAAAGAAGATAGCGAGCATCATACCCTCGGGATAGCCGGCATTCATCACACGGATGATAATGGCCATCGCACCGATCAGGAAGCCATAGATATACTGACCTGTGGTAGTGCGGGAAGAAGTGACAGGGTCGGTAGCCATAAACACGGCACCGAAGGCGAAGCCACCCATCACGAAATGATGCCACCAGGTCATGCCGTTGCCTGCCGACTCAAACAAGAGTGCCAGCGCAGCACCGCCCACAAACACGCTCAGCATGGTACGCCAAGAAGCGATGCCCGTCCACAACAGGATCACAGCACCGATGGCGATGGCGATGAGCGATGTCTCACCGATAGAACCCGGGATAAAGCCACAGATCATATCACAGATCGAAGCATCGGGATTGATACCCTGTGCCATCTGTCCCAGCGGTGTGGCAGCGGTGAAGCCGTCAGCCAGATCGTTACCCAATCCGAAGATAGAGTTCTGTGCCACCCAAACCTGGTCGCCCGTCATCTTGGCGGGATAGGCAAAGAACAGGAACATACGGGCTGCGATGGCGGGGTTGAAGATGTTCATACCCGTACCGCCGAAGATCTCCTTACAGAAGATCAC
>CAMKRS010000025.1 GCA_946415245.1 uncultured Prevotella sp.
GACGACAGAACAAGTGGGCATCGTCCTGTGTGAACGAACGAACACGGGTCAGACCGTGCAGCTCACCACTCTGCTCATAACGATACACCGTACCGAACTCAGCGATACGCAGCGGCAGATCGCGATATGAACGGGGCTTCCAAGCGAAGATTTCGCAGTGGTGAGGACAGTTCATCGGCTTCAGCATGTACTCCTCATCTTCCTCAGGTGTATGGATGGGCTGAAACGAATCCTTGCCATAATGCGCATAGTGGCCAGAGGTGACATAGAGACTCTTTGAACCGATATGTGGCGTAATAACCTCTTGATATCCAAATCTTTTCTGAACTTTGCGCAAGTGATCCTGCAAGCGCAGACGAAGTTCTGTTCCCTTGGGGAGCCAGATGGGAAGACCCTTACCGACCTTATCCGAGAACATGAATAATTCCATCTCCTTGCCGATCTTACGATGGTCACGCTTCTTGGCTTCTTCGAGCATCTCAAGATACTCGTCCAGCATCTTCTTCTTGGGGAAAGAGATACCATACAGACGCTGCATCTGCTCACGGTTGGCATCACCACGCCAGAAAGCACCAGCGACTGAGGTCAGCTTCACAGCCTTGATCTCGCCTGTATCCACGAGGTGCGGACCACGACAGAGGTCGGTGAAGTTACCCTGTGTATAAGTTGTGATAGAACCGTCTTCAAGATCCTGCTCGATATGCTCGCACTTGTAGGTCTGACCATCAGCAGCAAACAGCTTCAAAGCCTCTGCCTTTGGCACCTCACGACGAACCACCGGCTCTTTCTTACCAGCCAGTTCCTTCATCTTCTGTTCAATCTTCGGGAAATCGCTCTCCTTGATGCTCTCACCGTCCTTCAACAGCACATCATAGAAGAAACCATTCTCGACAGCAGGACCGAAACCAAACTGGATGCCAGGATACAACTCCTGCAGTGCCTCAGCCAGCAAGTGGGCCGATGTGTGCCAGAAGGTGTGCTTACCCTCTTCATCGTCAAACTTGTAGAGCGCTATCGTGGCGTCCTCGTTGATAGGACGGTTCAGCTCTACTGTCTCACCGTTTACACCACAGCTGACAACGCTGCGTGCGAGAGCCGGAGAGATGCTCTCTGCAATCTGAAAGCCAGTCACGCCCTGCTCATACGAACGAACAGATCCGTCTGGAAAAGTAATGTTAATCATATCTACAATATATGTTTGAATTTGAAATTGCGTGCAAAGTTACTACATTTTCATGAATCCCGCAAACTTTTGCGCAAAAGATTATTTCTCACGGTACTTCTTGATGATGCTATAAGCGTCATAGAGGCCTAATTCGCCCGCTTTCGAGAGGTCGGCAATACCTTCTGCCTTCTTCTCCGCGCGCAGATAGACGATACCTCGGTTATAATACGCCTCAGGGATGTTGCCATCCAGTTCGATAGCCCTACTGAAATCATCAAGGGCTCGCTGATAATCCTTCCGCTGGGCATACAGACAACCCCTGTTATAATATAGGTAGGGATTCTGAGGGGCATATTTCAAGGCCTCGCACAAGTCGCTCAACACATTGGCCGATTTCAGTTCAATATTCGTTCCCTGCGAGGCATTAAACTCATTCAACTTCGCCTGACAGACGGCTCTCTGCCAATAGGCCAATACCGAGGCAGAATCCAACTGTTGAAGCGTAGAAAGGTCGTCGATGGCGCTGTCGAAATTCCGAATCGCACTATACGCCACCGCCCTGAGCATCAGCAACGGTCTGACCCTCTCATCCCCTTTCGCATCAGCGATGGCCGTTGTCACAGAGTCGATAAAGGCGATGTGTCGATGCATCCTGTCCTCAGTGATCGTGGGTTGTGTACAACTGATCTGCAGAGGTCTCGACTTCGACTGATGATTAAAGCCCTCCACCTCTTTGGCATAGGGGATATAGCTATGCATCTCGTCTCTGACAGCATAGAACGACAGCGCGAACATCGGCTGCAAACCCTCTTCCACCTTGCGGTTCTGCACCTTTCCGCGATAGTCACTCTTATACTCGTGCTCCACCTCCTGCTCATCAGCTACCACCAGCTGGTTATACTTGTCGGGATCGGTATCGCTCTTTCTACGCATCTGACGCTTCGTAAGTCTGGGTTGCTTGCCACCATAACGCTTGTCCATCTGCGCTTTCAGGATGCGGAACTCATCGAGTTCAGCCTGTCGGCTATTACCCAGACGACGGTAGCAGGAGGCCCGATGCTCCAGTCCGAACCAGAAATTGGGAAATTCCTCAATCACCTTCGAATAGTCGCGGATCGCACCCCTCAAATCACCCGTCTGCTCCAACAGCAGCGCACGGTTGAAGAGTGCCATCAGGTCGTTTGGTTCCAGACGAAGCACAAAGTCAAAGTCCTCGATACCACGGTTGTCGTCGCCCACCTGCGCACGCAACAGACCTCGGTTATAATGCCCGAGGAAATTATTCGGATCCAGGTCGAGGGCGGTATCATAGTCCGCCATCGCCCCTCGCAGATTATTCTGATTATAACGGGCTAACGCACGGTTGATATAGTTGCCAGCGTGCTTTGGCAACAGATGGATCGACTTGTCTAGAAATCCCTCACCCTCCTTCCATTTCTGACGTGCCAAGCTGATAATGGCCCGTTCTGCCCAGATGCCACCATCATAAGGATCCAGTTCCAGACTCATATCCAACGACTTCACAGCCTTGGTGGTATCCTTCTGCAACAGATAGATCTCCGCCTGCATGGAGTAGGCCCTTGCATACTTCGACCAGCGTTGCAGCATCGTGTCGATTTCCGCCAACCCCCGTTCATAATCCTTCTCCTGTATACGACAGAGAATGCGGTTATGCCACAGGTTCTGACTCTCTGGATCATAGCGCAACGCCCTCGTGTAGTCCTCGATGGCAGCAGCATATTTCTTCTGGTTGATACGACAGAGGCCACGCAACTCATAAAGTCCCACGACGTAGGGATTACGCTCGATGGCTTCAGAACAGTCGCTTTCCGCACCCCGATAGTCATCCAGATAGAATTTCGCGATGCCCCTGAAATACCAGGGTTCGTAAAGATAGGGTTTAGCTGAGATCGCCTGGTTGAAATACTGGATAGAGAGTACGTAGTCCTCATAATAAAGCGCCGAGCGCCCTATCATCACCAGCCTGTCGATGTTATATTGGGCTAATGCAGTGAATAGTGAACAGTGAATAGTGAATAGTAGCAACAGAAATCTGCGCCATGCACTCACATGCCTCATGACCATCTCAATGATTTTCACTATTCACTAATCACTATTCACTTTCTTACCGGCTTCGTACGGTAAGAACAACGATAGCGGCCCTTTGTTAAAGCCACGAGCTTACTCTTTATCAGCTGCTTACGGAGCGGAGAGATGCGGTCTACGAACATCTTTCCGTCAAGATGGTCAAACTCATGCTGCATCACACGGGCCAGATACCCTTCGATCCACTCATCGTGATGCTGGAACTGCTCATCGTCCCACTCCACACGGATGCGCGTGGGACGCACCACCTTCTCGTGGATAGCAGGCAACGACAGACAACCTTCTTCCGAAGTGTCCGTCTTCGACTCGTCATACTCCACGATATGCGGATTGATATACACCTGACGGAAGCCCTTATATTCAGGCAGGTCGTCAGAAATCACATCCAGGTCGATCACCGACAGTCTGATGGCCTTGCCTATCTGAGGTGCTGCGAGGCCGATACCCTCCGACTCTGCCAGCGTCTCCCACATATCAGCGATCAACTGCTTCAGATCGGGATAGTCAGACGTGATATCCTCACTCACCTTCCTCAACACGGGCTGACCATATATATAAATAGGTAGTATCATTTTCTACTTCTTAAATAATCCTCTAAGATAATCGTTGCGGAAATCTCATCCACCAGCGCCTTGTCCTGACGGGCTTTCTTCTTCAGTCCCCCGTCAATCATCGCCTGATGCGCCAACACAGAGGTAAACCGCTCGTCGAAATACTCGATAGGCACGTCCGGCATCGCCTTGCGCCAACGGTTCACAAACTGCTGCACGCGCGCCAGGTTCTCACTGGGTTGACCGTTAGGCTGACGGGGTTCACCTATCACGATGCGCTCCACTTGCTCCTTCGCCAGATAGCCCTTCAGCCAGTCGAACAGCTCGGATGTAGAAACAGTCGCCAACCCTCCTGCAATAAGCTGAAGAGGGTCGGTGACTGCTATACCGGTACGCTTCTTACCGTAGTCAATGGAAAGAATCCGCGCCAATGTGCTTACTGGTTAGAAAGCAGCCAGGCGTCGGCGTAGGTAGCACGCAGCTGATCGCGACTACGGGCAGCATCTGCCTTGTTGTCGAAGGTGGCTGCGATCACACGATACATATTGCGATCCTCGTTCTTCACGATCTGAGCCTGATAGCCAGCATCGCGGAGACGCTGCTGCAAGCCCTCTGCATTAGAAACCAAGCCGAAAGAGCCAACAACTACGCTGTAAGCCTTCAGACCAGTACCACTAACCATCGACACGCGCTCCTGACGAACAGACACATTATCTGCATTGTCCGTTACACGGGTGTCATTAGCAGGTCTTGTCTGAACGGGAGCCACAACGGCTGTTGAGGTCTCTACCGGCTGAGCCTGCTGCTGAGCGGTCTGAGTGTCATACTGCTTTGCCTTCTCGTAAGCTTTCTTGTAGGCACTCTCACTTGATTTACAACTCGTAAAAGCTAATGCCAGGCACAGACCTGCGCATAAAACGGTGTACTTTTTCATCTTCGTTTTCTATTAATGTTATACTAAAATTCAAATATTTGCTGCGAAATTACAAAATCTTACGCAATTTGACGTAAAAAATGTGCATAAAGTTTGTTAAATAAAGGAATAAATAGCAATTTAACAAAAAAAATCGCGCCTTTTTATGGTTTTTTCAAAAATAATGCGTATATTTGCACAACTGAAACAACTGTTTAATTCAAATAACATTTAAGTATGAAGAGTTTAGGTTATTTAAGCGCATTCCTCGGTGGTGCTATCGCCGGCGCAGCTCTGGGCATCCTCATGGCTCCGGAGAAAGGATCAGACACTCGCGTAAAGATTACTGATGCCGTAGAGGACTTCATGAAGAAGCACAACATCAAGCTCAGCCGTAAGGAAGTAGGCGATCTGGTGGACGACATCGAGGACGCTACTGAGGACGAGTAAACCCATCCTATGCTGTCGAGCGACAAGAATGTAGAGACGATTGCGCAGCTCATTGAGGTGCTCAAACATTATCTCGGACTTCAGACGGAATATCTGAAGCTGGACGTGATCGACAAAGTGGTTCGCTTACTGAAAGCGGCCACTTTGGCCCTCATCTTCATCCTTATCATCATCGCTGTGGTGATGTATTTCTCTTTCGCCCTCGCCTTCTGGCTCTCCAACTTCACGGGCATGACGGTGGCCTTCCTCATCGTGGGCGCCATCCATCTGCTCATCTTCATCCTTTTCATCATCTTCCGCAAGCCCTGGATCGAGAAACCGCTTGTTCATTTTCTCGCAGGCCTGCTGCTTAGTAAATAGTTATGCTTCCAGTTAAGAAAAAGCCCACTCAAGAATTCCGCACCCTTGAGGAGATCCGTCAACGCAAGGATGAACTGATCGACCAGATTCAGGCCGACAACACCAAGTTCACCGGACTCTGGAACCAGACGTTCATCAAGCGCGAGGGCAATACCAAGGGCGACTATATCTCAGGGTTGATAGCCAACAGTGTGACGGCTATTGACATCTTTCTGGTGGTACGTAAGCTGATGAAGAATTATAAAGGCATTTTCGGTAAGTCTTCTTCCAAGAAAAAGAAGCACTAAATTCCCCCTTCAAAACATGACTTTTAGGCAAAAAAAACGGGCCCCCGCTGGGGCCCAACCTTTGTTAACCTTAAATCTAATACTATGAAAAACACACTGCAAAGATACGATTATAATCGATTCCTTCCAAGCTTTTCATCAAAAAAGTCTCAAATATTAACGTTTTTTAGCCAATCAGGCCCTTTTCGGACCAAAATTGCGCTAAAAAAACACCATTTGTCCGTCGTATGCCATCTGAATATCCGCTGGCAATTTCTGATTCACCACCTCATGCAGTCCGATATCGTGACACGAATGGATCAGATAAGTCTGTTTCGCCCCCACCTTCCTTGCGAAAGCGATGGCATCATCCACCAACTGATGAGCGTGATGGGGTTTGTCGAAACGCAGCGCATTCACCACCAACAGTTCCGTACCTTCCAGATACGCCATCTCTCCCTCATCCATCGTCTTCATGTCGGTGATATAGGTCAGCTTTCCGATGCGATAGCCCAGAATAGGTAACTTCCCATGCATCACCACGAAGGGCATCACCTCGAAATCACCGATATGCAGCGACTCGTGAGGCATAATCTCGTGCAGACCGATAGCAGGCACACCGGGATAACGGTTCTCTGCGAAGCAATACGGCAACATCTGCAACATCGACTGACAGGCAGAGGGATCGGCATAGACATTGATCTCACCAAATCGGCAATAAGGCCTGATATCATCCATGCCTCCCATGTGATCATAGTGGGCGTGGGTAATCAGGATGGCGTCTATCTTGCGGAAAGGCTGTGGCAGGATCTGCTGACGGAAGTCGGGACCGCAGTCTATCAACAGACGGGTATCGTCTGTCTCCACCAGCGCTGAACAACGGGTACGCTTATCCTTGGGATCTGTGCTCTGACAGACCTCACACTGGCATCCTATCACTGGTACGCCACACGATGTTCCCGTTCCCAAAAATGTCAGTCTCGCACTATTCACTATTAACTATTAACTATTCACTAGATAATATTGACCTCTGGCTTTATTTCGATTCCGAATTTCGCCTTGACATCAGCGCGGATCGTCTCACAGAGCGTCACAATCTCCGCTCCTGAGGCACCCCCGAGGTTCACGAGCACCAACGCCTGCTTGGCATGCACACCCGCACGACCCAGACTCTTTCCCTTCCAACCACACTGGTCGATCATCCAACCAGCAGGTATCTTCACGTGCTCGGCATCCACCTCATAATGGGGCATCCCCTCATATTGCTGCGCCAGCGCCTCGTATTTCTCACGACTCACGATGGGGTTCATAAAGAAACTCCCCGCATTGCCCGTCACCTTCGGATCAGGCAACTTCGCCTCGCGAATCTCGATAATGGTGTCTCTCACCTGCTGGGCCGTAGGCCTCTCGATACCCTTCCGTTCCAGTTCCGCACGGATATTACCGTAGTCCAGACGGGGCTCGAAGGTCCGCTTCAACACATAGGTCACCGAGGTAATCAGATAGCGGTCTTTCCACTCGTGCTTGAACTTGCTCTCGCGATAGCCATAGCCACAGTCCGAGCCCGCAATCGTCACCACCTTGCCCGAGGCAATCTCCACCGCATCCACCGAGAGGATCAGGTCCTTGGCCTCAGCACCGTAGGCACCGATGTTCTGCACGGCCGAAGCTCCCACATCGCCAGGTATCAGCGAGAGGTTCTCCATACCGTAAAGCCTGTGTCGGATAGCCAGCGCCACCACATCGTCCCAGGTCTCTCCGCTTCCGCAACTCATCTTTCTGTCGCCGAAAGCCACACCCTTCATGGCCGAGTGCACCACAATGCCCTCGTAGTCCTTCGTCAACAGCAGGTTACTTCCGCCACCTATTATTATATAAGGTGTAGCCGCATCGCGCAGAATCTTAGCCACTTTCAGCGCCTCATCCACGCTCTCATACTCCAAAAACCTGCTGCACTTGGCATCAATGCCAAATGTATTATGCTCCTTCAGACTATAATCCCTGAGATCCCTCACTATTCACTTTTCACTATTCACTATCTCTACGTGCTCATTTTCATCAGCAGCCAGCGCTCGCCCACTTTCTTAAAGCGCAGCTCCACCTCCTGACCGTTCGAGATACCCCTTAAGATGAAGATCTTCTCGTTGTCCATCGACTTCGGTTCGCCATAGATGATATTATAGATGGTCTTCTTCGGCAACTCCGGAGCGAAGGCCTCCCACGTGTCGGGGGTAATCAGACCTTCCATCATGTTGAAATCGTCGTCGGGATCAGGACCCACAAACTTCACCAGCGAGTTGAGACTCTTCACCTGAAAGGCCTTGTCCGATGAGAACTTCTGATAGAAAGCAAGAAACGAGGCATTGATATTCTCCGCGATCTTCGTCTCACGGATCTCTCTCAGCATCCACGCTCCGCGGATACGGTTGAATACATAGTCCTTCACCAAATCCTTCTTCAACTGTATCTTTTCCACGATGGCCTGATTGATCGACGTATCCTTCGCCAACTCCATCTGCGCGTCATTGTCAAACCACAGCGTGTAATAACCCTGACGCATGAAGAACCGCTCCATCTCCCACTTGTTCTTATCTATCTGCTCGTCCTTGTCACCCTTGTGAACGGTCAGCGGGAAGATGATGCGCGCCTTCTGCACCTTCTTGTTGGCTGCAAAGTTAAACAGGAAATCGTCGAAGAGCTCGTCCATAGCCTTTGGTGTGGGGATTTCCGAAAGCAACTGCTCCAGCGTGTCCAGAGGCACGGAGTCGAGGGTGTCTGCTACGGAGTCCGTCACCGACTCTTCCACCCGCTGCGCCTGCTTTCCGGTACAGGAAAACATCAGCAGCACACATGCGAAAAACGCACCAAAAACCTTTCTCATCGACGCAATGTCGTAATCATCTTTCTCAGATTCTCTCAAAATTTGGCGCAAAATTACAAAATAATTATGAAATATGCATTATTATTTTTGAATTATTTTGTACCTTTGCACGCAAAATTGCAATTTTTACACAGATATGATACTTGATAAGATAGACGAACTGCTCAAAGAAGTGCAGGAATTAAGCGCCAAGAACGCCGAGGAAGTGGAACAGCTCCGACTGAAATATCTCAGCAAGAAAGGTGAGATCACAGCCCTGATGAACGACTTCCGCAACGTTGCTGCCGACCAGAAGAAGACCGTCGGCATGAAGATCAATGAACTGAAGACACTCGCCACCGAGCGCATCAACCAGTTGCGTGAGGAGTGTGAGACGCAGGAGACGGGCGAAGAGGCCCTCGACCTGACGCGCACACCCTACCCCGTCCAGCTCGGTACGCGCCATCCGCTGACGATCGTCACCAACGAGATCATCGATATCTTCTCGCGCATGGGTTTTGTCCTCGCCGATGGTCCTGAGGTGGAAGACGACCTCCACGTGTTCACAAAGATGAACTTCGCTGCCGACCATCCCGCACGCGACATGCAGGACACCTTCTTCGTCTCCCAACATCCCGATGAGGTCACGAAGAACATCCTCCTCCGTTCGCACACCTCCAGCGTGCAGGCCCGTATCATGGAGCGCATGCACGACGAGAATGGCAAGCTCACCTCGCCCATCCGCGTCATCTGTCCGGGTCGCGTCTATCGCAACGAGGCCATCACCGCACGTGCACACTGCTTCTTCCATCAGGTAGAAGGTCTCTATATCGACAAGAACGTATCGTTCACCGACCTCAAGCAGGTGTTGCTCTCCTTCGCCAAGGAGATGTTCGGTGCCGACACCAAGATCCGTCTGCGCCCCTCTTACTTCCCCTTCACGGAGCCCTCAGCAGAGATGGATATCTCCTGCTTCATCTGTGGTGGCGAGGGTTGTGGCTTCTGCAAGCACACCGGATGGGTGGAGATCCTCGGTTGTGGTATGGTCGATCCCAACGTGCTCGAACTCTGTGGTATCGACTCCAAGGAATACACGGGCTACGCCTTCGGCATGGGTGTCGAGCGCATCACCAACCTGAAATACCGCGTCTCCGACCTCCGTATGTTCTCCGAAAACGACACGCGCTTCCTCGAGGAATTCGAAGCAGCGAACTAAACATAAAAAATCCCCACCCTGAACGGTGGGGATTTTTGTTACTCATAACTGAACGCCATGTAGGAATGCGGTTTCAGCGAAACGGCAAATTTCGTGGCGTTCTTTTTGCGCCAACCTACATAATAGTCTTCCAGCTTTCCGTCAATGGTCGTCTGATCTTCCAGACTCTTCATGCGCTTGAACTTGTCGGGCTCGCACACCAGCTTCACCTCCACAGGCGCATCGTTGAAGTTCTCCACAATCAGCGTACGGTTGTCATACAGGAACAGACTCACCTTCGACGGACCGTCGAGATAGAAGTCCAGGTCCTGACTCATCGTACGACGAATCTCCGTCAGTGCTCTTGCGGGATAGTCATAGAGCTGGCCCATATCATCGGGAATCGTCAGCACATAGAGATAAGCACCCAGATACTTCGCCTTGTGGAGGATGGGAAAACCTGATACACCACCCGTCAGCGGACGTCCGGCACTGACCACCTCCCAGCTGTCGTTGGTCAGATAGCGCACCTGCGGAATCAGGATGTCTCGCCCACTCTGACCGTATCTGCCAAAGTCGTTCACTATCGCCTTCAGGTCCGAACATCGCAGTTCGCACACCTCAGCGATCTTCTCGGGAATGGCCTTCAACAGTCCGCTGGTGATCACCACGTCACACCCTCGCTGCAACTGCGCCATGATCTTCTGCATGATGTCCTTATCGCCTGCGGCCTGCTCCGTCAACAGCAGGATCTTCTGGTCGTTGGCAAAGGTGGGATACATATCCATCGGCAATCCTATCATGCCCAGATAGTTTTGCAGGAAGTCCTCGCCCAGGGCGTGGAAAGGCTTATACGATTTGATGCCCACGGGCTTGCCCAGCTTCCCCACCAGCTCGTCGGCCTTACGCAGGGTGACATCGGCAATGCGCGCCATCGTGGTAGGCGTCACCGTCTTACCGTCCTTCTTAAACGGCGCCCGCATCTCGTCATAATTCCAACTCGTACCCGATCCTTGCCAGGGGGCCCGCATCTCGTCACGCAGGGCCACGTCCATCAGCTGGTGATAGGCAAAGAGCATCACGTCGCGCGCCTTGGCAATAGCCGTCAGATGCAACTGCTCGGCATAGCGGTCCATACTCATCTGGATACCACCAGCATCCACCCATCCACCTCCGTTATACCCCGGACGCAGGTTCTCGAAATAGCGGATGATATTGTAACTCAGATAGTTCTGCAAATGCTGCGCACTGGCGGGATCTCTCGTCTCCGTACCCGTCCAGATGCCGTCGAAGAGTCGCGGACCGTCCTCCAGATTGAAGCCCAGACCCTGAAAATGGTCATACCAGTTGGGGTATTTGATGATCACCTTCACCTTCGGGTTCACCGCCTTCGCAGGACCCAGCACCAGGTTCTTCGCTGCCTCGTTCATCAGCTGCAGACGATATTCCGTCCAGCTCATCGCGCCCTTTGCCTTGACCTCTGCCTCACTCTTACAACTGGTGAAGAAGAAGTCGTCCAACAAGAACTCATCGAAGTGTCGCGCTGTTACCTCGGCTATCTTCTGCACCATCTTCCGATGCTCGGGGTCAGAATAGCAGAAGGTCTCAAAATCATTGCTCTCGTTGATGGTAAAGGTGATGCCACCAGCCACTTCGAGGCCCTGTTTCGTGAAGAATTTCTTCGCCTTCTCAATCGTTGCGTCATCCACGATCAGCAGGTCGCGGTGCGTTTCCAGATAGATCTTGTCCACATCCAACTGACTGGAGATGGTCGCCCACGACTCGTCCAGCCACTTCTGGTCCTTCATTTTCTGAACCTCCGCAGCGCGCACATACACCGACACCTTGAAGTTCTTGTGCTTGGCTCCCACGGGCGTCACCATCATCAATGTCATCACCCAGAGCCCGATTCTGAATAAATAGTTTTTAGTCATTCCATTTTTATGCTAATGATTGTTAATAGTGAACACTTAGACCTCGCAGGGATGCGAGGTCTAAGTGCGTTTATAGTCCTATTAACAATTTATTTCTTAATAAACTCCACTCTACGGTTCTTAGCGCGACCAGCATCGGTCTTATTGTCAGCCACCGGCTCGTGTGAGCCCTTGCCCACGGCACGGAGGTTGAAACCATCCACGCCCAGACCTTCAAGCGCCTTTACGACAGCCTCAGCACGCTGCTGCGAGAGCGGATCGTTCACAGCGTCGGAGCCCTGATTGTCGGTATGGCCCTGCACCTCGAAGC
>CAMKRS010000026.1 GCA_946415245.1 uncultured Prevotella sp.
CAGATAGGCCGCATAGACCATGTCTTCTGCTTCTCTGCGCTGCCTTTCCTGTTCTTTGGTATTTCCTCCGCATCCAGACAGGAAAATGACGGCGGTGACCATTATTACCAGAGTCAAAAGATGAAGTCTGTTTCTGTTCATAATCCCTTTTTGTTAGGTTTTCAGTTTGCAAAGATACAAAATAATTCATAATGCATAATGCATAATTCATAATTTTTATGTTTCTTTTGTTCTTTTGTCTAAAAAAATAAGTATCATTGCACCCTATTTTAGAACATAACAACACTTTCAGGAAAATGTCAACGGAATCAGGAATGCTGTCAACGATGTCAGGAAGATTGTCAACTTGTCCAGTAAAACGACTGTCAACTACATCAGGAAATAAGCAAAAAATGTCAACCGAAATTAGGAAAAGACAGTCTAATATTCGTCGAGCATTTGCTGGAGGCGTTTGAGGCGCTCCTCTTTGGTGTTTTTGCGGAGTTTGTTGCGGAGGCTTTCACGCCACTTCTTGGGTATCAGCATCTTCAGGATCTCAAGCACCTGGATACCGCTGTTGGGATTGGCCGCCGCCAACTGGGCGTCGATGGCCTTGCGTTTCAGTTCTTTCTTCATATCGAAGGGGAGCTCTTCCAACGGTCCCTTGCCGAACACCACCACCTCCTTGATATTCAGCAGCTTGGAGATCATGTAAACCGTATCGCGGCGCAACTCGGTGACGTTGATGATACGGCTCTCGTAGTTGACATGCGTGAACGACAACGACTGACAACTGTCGGACACGAGCACATGACCCAGGGAGTCGGTGACGCTGGTGCCCTGATTGCTGACGACATTCGCTCCCACCACGGGAACGAGCGTCTCGACATCGACCACCACCAGGTGCCGCTGTGAGAATCCATTGAGAGAGACCGCTGCCAGCAGGAGCAGCAAAAGAATCCGCCATCTGTTCACGATTGCAAATTTAAGAATTCAACGCTGACAAGCCAAATATTTTCAAACAATTTATTTTAATTTTTTGGTATTTTACTTACTTATTCGTAACTTTGCCAAAAATTAATTAAATAAGGACATGATTTTCTATTTCAGCGGAACGGGCAATACGCGATGGGCGGCAGAGGAGATAGCGAAGGCTATCGACGATCAGCTGTACTATATTCCCGACGAAATACGCAAAGGGCGTCATAGCTATATCCTGCACACGGGCGAACGTATCGGCTTCTGCTTTCCCACACACGGCTGGCAGGTGCCGGGAATAGTGCGCACATTCATCAGGAGTCTGAAACTGAACGTTGACAATCACTTCTGCTGGGCGCTGACCACCTGTGGTGACAATATGGGCGAGGCGATGACCATCCTGAATCGCGACTTGGCAGCCAACAAGGATCTGAGGCGAAGTGACGGCGAGCCGTTGCAGGCGGAATCGGTGTTCTCGGTGATCATGCCCGAGAGCTACGTGTGTCTGCCGTTTATGAAGACCGACCCCGAGGACAAGGAGGCAATGAAACTGGATGTGGCACGCCACCAGCTGCCACATATCATCCATATCATCGAGGAGCGCCGACGGGGCATCGAAGAGCTCGACAAGGGGGCCACTCCCCGACTCTACTCGTACGTGATCGGTGAATACTTCAACCGGAAGATGGTGACTGACAAGAAGTTTACGGTGGATGCGCACAAATGCATCGGATGCGGGAAGTGTCAGCAGGTGTGTCCGGTGGATAATATACAAGGCACACCGCCCGCGTGGTTGCACAACGGACGGTGTACCTCGTGTCTGGCCTGTTATCACTACTGTCCCGAGCATGCCATCAACTACGGCAGCATCACGAGAAAGCGCGACCAGTATTACTTCAATAAACGCGGGGACCGAAGATAGCGGTGCCGATGCGGACCATCGTCGATCCTGTTTCGATGGCGATGCGATAATCGTCGCTCATGCCCCACGAACGCTCACAGAAGGCAGCGTCGTCGGCAAAATAGCGGGCCTTCACCTCGTCATAGAAATCACGGGCGGTGAGCATCTCACGACGGATCTGCTCCTGGTCGTCGACGAACGATGCCATCATCATCAGACCACAGATCTGTATGTGCTGCATCTGGCGCCATTCACCTGCTTCAAGCAGTTCGCGACAGGCATCGAGCGTCAGGCCGTACTTGGTGGCTTCCTCGGCGATATGCAGTTCAAGTAAAACTTTAATCACCCGATTGCAACGTTCTGCCTGCTTGTTGATTTCGCGCAGGAGTTTCAGCGAGTCAACAGCCTCAATCATCGTGACATAAGGAGCGATATATTTTACCTTATTCGTCTGCAAATGACCGATGAAGTGCCACTCGATATCCTGAGGCAGCGACGTGTGTTTCTGGCGCAGTTCCTGTTCGTGGCTCTCACCGAAGATACGCTGTCCTTCGGCATAGGCCGCCTCGATATATTCATTGGGGTGATACTTGCTAATTGCCACAAGGCGAACACCCTGTGGCAACTGGCTCAGCACCTCATGAAGATGCGATTTTACGTCGTACATAGCTTATTTATGTTCGTAGACATCCATCAGTGTCGTCTCGTTGACGGTGGCGATGACATAGTCGATCATCGTGCCGCCCATCACCTCCTCGATATTCTTCACCGCCCCGTTGAAGGAGCCGGCGTTGATCAGGTAGTTCACGGCTGTGGTCTTCTCCTTGGCCGTCTTCTCATCGATGGTGATGAATTTGAGCTTGGCCTTATACCATTTGTCGGCGCTGTCGCTGTCGGCAAAGAAGATTTCCTTATAGGTGGCTTTCTTGATGTCGACCACATCAAACTGTCCGCTGATGAAATGCGACATCTCTTCGATGATGCGCTCCTCAGCCTCGGAGAAACTCAGCGCATCGACGACATAAAGTTCTGATACTCTTTTCTGCAAGCCGTCTTCCATTACTTTCTCGTAACGGATCTTGCACTCAAACCATTCTGCTGTTCTTGATCTCATATTTATTTATTTCTTTTCATTGCTTTTACTCATTTCAGCTTTCTTGCGCTCGGTGATCTGCTCGATGATCTCAGAGGCGATGCGCTGACTCTTCTCGGAAGGAAGCGCAGAGTGCTCACCCAGTTCTATCTGCTTCTCGACCAGTTCCTGCATAGCACGGCCGCTGGCATCCTCGAACGACTTCTGACCGCCGGACATCGTACGCCCGTTGTAGACACCCGAGAGCACACGCTCGGCCTCCTTGGAGAACTGTTTGCGGAAGATAGCCTCGCCCTTAGCCTCGAACTCACGGATCTTCTTCTCGTCGATCTTGTCGGAATCCTTCATCTGGTAATCCTTGATGGCTTCGGCGATGGTGGCGGAATCAGCAGCGGCACCCAGTTCGGTTGAGGGGTCAAAGCCCTCGTCGAGCAGCTCTTCGCTGATGGGTTCCTCTACAGGTTTCACAAACTCCACCATTTCGGTATCGGGTGTGAGGGTGAAGAAGAGTCCCACCAGAATCAGGGCGATGGCGATGGCACTCAGACTGGTGACCGCCGACTTGAAAGTGGCCTTGCGCTGTGAGAGCGCCTTCTTAAGATCAGCCACGGTGGCATAGCGCGCCTCAGGATCCTCGGCAGTTGCCTTCTTGATGACCGACTTCAAGTAGAAAGGCAGTCCCGACGATGCGTTGAGGTAGTCGATGAACTTACCCATTCCGTAGACATCGCTGCGGTCTGTGGGCACTTCACCACGCAACACCTCAGGCGCAATATACTCCTCGATGCCCTCATAGAGTGTGTCGTAAGCTCCCAGACGATGGAAAGGTGAGCCGTGAAGCAACAGGCGTACATCATAGTCATTACGACGCACGAAGACGTTGCACGGTGCAAAGCACACCTGCTGTACACCCTTCTCGTTGAGCATGATGGTGAGATCCAGCAGGTCCTTGATGGTGTTTTCAAGGAATCCTTTCTGTGCTACTACTGCAGGCACCTCGTTGAGCAGCTGACCCACGGTGAGATAGTTGCCGGGCTCCACAGCAACGGCATAGATACCATTGTTGCCTTCCTCCGTATTGGGTGTGAAATGCAGCTGGTGCCTGTCGCTCATCTGCGCCGCCACCTCACAGTCATTTTTCAGACACTCTGCGAAGAGGATGTTGTCGGAGAGTTCGTCGAGGAACTCCACGAAGTTGCTGTACTTGCCGTCGATCTGGCGTTTGTGGAAATAGCCGAAGGGCATTTTCACCTTATTGGACTTCCGTACGTCACGGGTTTCTACAAGTTCTTCGTAATTCATATCTACTCAAGTTTTGTCGTGCAAAGGTACAAATAAAATTGAAATAATTTTCATTTTTCACTTTTTTTTCTTACCTTTGCACCGTTTTTTAAAAAATATATCAAATGCCAGAGATATCCGTACGCGGTTTGGAGATGCCGGAGTCACCGATCAGGAAACTTGCTCCGCTTGCTGCCGCCGCCAAGAAAAAAGGCACGAAAGTGTATCACCTGAACATCGGACAGCCCGATCTGCCCACACCCCAGGTGGCACTCGACGCCCTGAAAACCATCGACCGTAACATCCTCGAGTATTCTCCTTCGCAGGGCTATCTGAGCTACCGCGAGAAACTGGTGGACTATTATGCGAAATACGACATCCGTGTGACTGCTGATGACATCATCATCACCTCGGGTGGTTCAGAGGCGGTGCTCTTCGCCTTCCTCTCTTGTCTGAATCCTGGCGACGAGATCATCGTGCCCGAGCCCGCCTACGCCAACTACATGGCCTTTGCCATCTCTGCAGGCGCCAAGATCCGCACCATCGCTACCACCATCGAAGAAGGTTTTTCATTGCCGAAGGTGGAGAAGTTTGAGGAGCTGATCAACGAGCGTACCCGTGCCATCATGATCTGTAATCCCAACAACCCCACGGGTTATCTGTATACCCGCAGAGAGATGAACCAGATACGCGACCTGGTGAAGAAGTACGACCTGTATCTCTTCTCCGACGAGGTGTATCGTGAGTATATCTACACGGGTTCGCCCTATATCTCTGCCTGTCATCTGGAAGGCATCGAGCAGAACGTGATCCTCATCGACTCCGTATCGAAGCGTTACAGCGAGTGTGGTATCCGTATCGGTGCGCTGATCACGAAGAATGCCGAGGTGAGAAAGGCTGTGATGAAATTCTGCCAGGCGCGCCTCTCCCCGCCCCTCATCGGACAGATTGTGGCAGAGGCCTCGTTGGAAACACCTGAGGACTATCTGCGTGATGTGTATGATGAATATGTGGAGCGCAGAAAGTGCCTGATCGACGGTCTGAACAGAATCCCCGGTGTCTATTCACCCATCCCCATGGGCGCTTTCTATACGGTGGCTAAGCTACCTGTTGACGATGCGGAGAAATTCTGCCGCTGGTGTCTGGCGGAGTTTGAGTATGAGGGTGAGACGGTGATGATGGCTCCCGCAGCAGGTTTCTACACAACACCCGGTGCCGGTATCAATCAGGTACGTATCGCCTATGTGCTGAAGAAGAAGGACCTGGAGCGTGCGCTCTTCGTACTCCGTAAGGCTTTGGAGGCATATCCCGGCAGAGTCGATGAAGATTGACCATTGACCATTGAACATTGAATTTACCGTTTTTCATAGCAAAGAGAATCTACAGTGATCAGGGCGACAAACGAAAGGTGAGTCGTCCTGCCATTCGTATTGCCACCATCGGTGTTGCCATCGGACTGGCGGTGATGATCGTCACCGTGAGTGTGGTCCTGGGATTCAAGCATACCATTCGCGACAAGGTGGTGGGATTCGGCAGTCATATCCAGGTGCAGAACATGCTCACCTTCCTCAGTACCGACTCCTACCCCATCTGCATCGACGACAGTGTGATGAAAAGCTATGAACAGATCACGGGTGTGAAGCATGTGGAGCGTTATGCTTATTCGCAGGGCATTCTGAAGACTGACGACGATTTCCTGGGTGTGATGTTCAAGGGCGTGGGTCCCGAATATGACTTAAAATTCCTGAGTCAGCACCTCGTTGATGGAGAGATGCCCGTGTTCAGCGATACCGCCAGCACCAATAAGATCCTGGTATCGAAGATGATTGCCGACAAGCTGCGTCTGAAGGCAGGCGACCGTATCTTTGCCTATTTCATCGGCGAGAGTGTTCGCACCCGAAGGTTTTCCATCGCAGGCATCTACCAGACCAATATGACACGTTTTGACGAGACACTCTGTTTCACCGATCTGGCTACCACCCGGAAGCTCAACGACTGGAAAGACTACCAGTGCAGCGGTGCAGAGATCATCGTTAATGATTTCGAACAGTTGCAGGTCACCGCTGATGAGTTCATCGAGAAAGTGAACCGTAGGATTGACGAGGATATGAACACCTATTCCTCGCAGACCATCTACGAGGCCTATCCGCAGGTATTCAACTGGTTGGAACTGCTCGATATCAACGTGTGGATCATCTTGGTACTGATGGTGTGCGTGGCTGGTTTTACGATGATCAGCGGTCTGCTTATCATCATTCTTGAAAGGACGCAGATGATCGGTGTGCTGAAGGCCTTAGGTGCCAGAAACAAGACCATCCGTCACACTTTCCTCTGGTTTGCAGCCTTTATCATCGGACAAGGTTTGTTGCTGGGTAATGTGCTCGGTATTGGTATCATTGCCCTGCAGAAATACTTAGGACTGGTGAAACTCGATCCCCAGACTTACTACGTAAATGAGGCACCGATGGAGGTGAATATTCCCCTGTTTGTGTTGCTCAATATCGCCACGCTGATCATCTGTGTTTTCGTTCTGATAGCACCAAGTTTTCTGATTTCACACATCCATCCTGCGAAATCGATGCGCTATGAGTAAATAAAGGTTAATTTTTGCACATTTTTTTTGCGAATGTGCAAGAAAAGATTTACCTTTGCACAAAATTTAGAAATTTGTGCAATATTAATGGAAACATTTAGTAGTTTTAATGCCTATATCCAACGCGCAATCATCGACAATTGGGATCAGGACGCACTCACCGATTATGAGGGAGCAACCCTTCAGTTTCATGATGTAGCCCGGAAGATAGAGAAACTGCATATACTCTTTGAAAACAGTAATGTCAAGAAGGGCGACAAGATAGCCATCTGCGGTCGCAACTCCGCCAACTGGGCTGTGGCCTTCCTCGCCACACTCACCTATGGAGCTGTAGCAGTGCCTATTCTCCATGAGTTTAATGGCGAGCAGATTCACAATATCGTCAACCACTCGGAAGCGAAACTCCTGTTTATTGGCGACTATGCTGTGAAGACCATCAACCCCGACGAGATGCCGGCTTTGGAAGGCATTATCAATATCCCTGATTTCTCGCTGATGACCAGTCGTTCGGAGCAGCTTACGTACGCGCGCGAACATTTAAATATGATGTTTGGCAGTAAGTATCCGATGGCTTTCCGACGCGAGCATGTCAGCTATCATGTGGACGAAGCCGAGGAACTGGCACTTATCAATTACACCAGTGGTACGACGGGCTTCTCAAAGGGTGTGATGCTCCCCTATCGCGCTATCTGGGGTAATATCGAATTTATCATCAGCCGTCTGGGCAAGAAGATCAAGCCCGGCGACAACCTGTTGAGTATTCTGCCGATGGCCCATATGTATGGTATGGCGGTAGAATTCCTCTTCGGTTTCTGTCATGGTTGCCATCTGTTCTTCCTGACGCGTCTGCCGTCGCCCGCCATCATCGCACAGGCCTTCCTGAATGTGCAGCCCACACTGATTGTCACCGTGCCGCTCATCCTGGAGAAGATCATCCGCAAGAAGGTGTTCCCGAAGATCCAGAACAACCGTATGCGTCTGTTGCTGGCGATGCCTGTGGTGAGCAAGAAGGTGAAAGACCGCATCTGCAACGAGGTCTACAAGGCGTTTGGTGGCAATTTCTACGAGATCATCGTGGGCGGTGCAGCCCTCTCGAAAGAGGTTGAGGAGTTCTTGCTGAGTATCGGCTTCCCTGTTACCGTAGGTTATGGAACTACCGAATGTGCGCCCCTGATTTCGTATTGCGATCATAAGGAGTTTGTGCCTGGCTGCTGCGGAAAACCCGTCGACCGTATGGAAGTGAAGATCCTCTCCAAGGATCCTGTTAACATCCCCGGTGAAATCGTCACCCGTGGTTGTAACGTCATGCTCGGCTACTATAAGAACGAAGAGGCCACCCATCAGGCTATCGACGAGGAAGGCTGGTATCATACCGGTGACCTCGGTACGCTCTCGCGTTCCAACCATCTGTTTATCCGCGGACGTATCAAGAATATGCTGCTGGGGGCTAATGGTCAGAATGTCTATCCTGAGGAGATTGAGGACAAGTTGAACTCGATGACGATGGTGGCTGAGAGCGTGGTCATCCAGCGAGGCGACAAACTGGTGGCACTCGTACATCCCGATAAGGACGAGATGATGAACTTCAGTCAGGACGAACTGGAGCAGATCATGGAACAGAACCGTCAGGATCTGAATGAGCAGTTGCCTGTATACAGCCGTATCTCACAGATCATCCTGCACCAAGAAGAATTTGCTAAGACACCTAAAAAGAGTATTAAACGCTACTTATATCAGAACTACTAATATGGAACAGATACCAAGTTTTAACGCACTCATACAGAAGAGCATCATCGACAATTGGGATCGTGATGCTTTGACGGACTACAAGGGTCAGACCTTACAGTTCCATGATGTGGCCAGAAAGATTGAGAAGGTACATATCCTCTTCGAGAACAGTGGTATTCAAAAGGGTGACAAGATTGCCCTCTGTGGCCGTAACTCTTCGCAATGGGCTGTCGCCTTCCTGGCAACGCTCACCTACGGCGCTATCGCCGTGCCCATCCTGCATGAGTTCAATGCCGAACAGATCCATAATATTGTCAATCACTCTGAAGCACGTCTGTTGTTTGTAGGCGATCATGTTGCTACCATTATCGACCCGATGGCGATGCCCACTCTGGAAGGCATCATCAACAACCCCGATTATTCGCTGATGATCAGTCGTACCGACAAGCTGACCTACGCCCGCGAACACCTCAATGAGCTCTATGGCAAGAAATTCCCCAAATACTTCCGCAAGGAACATGTGAACTATTACCTTGAGCAGAGTCCCGACGAGCTGGCAGTCATCAATTATACCAGCGGTACTACGGGCTTCTCGAAAGGTGTGATGATTCCCTATCGCGCCCTCTGGTCGAACTACGATTTTGCCTGCGATGTGTTGGGCAAGACCATCAAGGCTGGTGACAAGGTGATCTCGATGCTCCCGATGGCTCATATGTACGGAATGGCATTCGAGTTCATCTTCGAGTTCCTGCATGGCTGTCATGTGTACTATCTCAATCGCGTGCCTTCGCCCGCCATTATCGCACAGGCATTGGCTGAGATCAAGCCCGTCATCGTGATTGCTGTGCCCCTTATCATCGAGAAGATCATCCGCAAGAAGGTATTCCCCAAGATACAGAACAACCGCATGCGTCTGCTGATGCAGATGCCCGTTATCTCAAAGAAGGTACGCGAGATGATCTGTCAGGAAGTGCTGAAAGCCTTCGGTGGCAAGATGTATCAGGTGATTATCGGTGGTGCTGCCCTCAATCAGGAGGTGGAGCGATTCCTCAAACGCATCGAATTCCCCTATACGGTAGGTTATGGCGCAACGGAGTGTGCCCCCATCATCTGTTATAGCGACTGGCATACTTTTGCCCAAGGGTCTTGCGGACGCGCAGCCCTGCACATGCAGGTGGAAATCGACTCCCCCGACCCGCGTCGTATTCCTGGCGAGATCCTCACCAAGGGTCCCAATGTGATGCTGGGCTATTATAAGAATGAGGAGGCCACCAACGAGACCATCGACCGTAACGGTTGGTATCACACGGGCGATCTGGGAACGATGGATGTTCGGGGTAACGTGTTCATCAACGGTCGTTCGAAGAATATGCTCTTAGGTCCCAACGGACAGAATATCTATCCCGAGGAGATTGAGGATAAGCTTAACTCGATGACAATGGTGGTGGAGAGCCTCGTGGTACAGCGCGACAACAAACTCGTAGCGCTTGTCTATCCCGATCTCGATGAGGCAAAGGCCATGAACTTCTCAGCCAGCGACATCAGTAACATCATGGAACAGAACCGCAACGGTCTGAATGAGGTACTCCCCGCCTACGAGAAGATCTCGGAAATCATTGTCCAGAAAGAGGAGTTTGAAAAGACGCCCAAGAAGTCTATCAAACGTTATCTCTATCAGTAATTGTAGTAATACCAATAGGTGTGACCATACCAATCTTCCACCTTGCCCCGACGCTCCGTTGCATCGGGGTATTTTTGTTCGAGCTCACGGAGATTGCGGTAATCCTCTTCCATAACAGGATTGCGGTAAATAATGGCCGGATGACGACGAAGATGGTTGTAGAGCGTCAAGGCCTCGCGATAATGAAGCGGCAGACGTGAGGTGTCGAGTGAATCGCCGCCTGTAGGATAATGTTGCAGAAGCGCGACGAAATCATCGAGTTTACGATCAATCAGCAAGCCACAGAGCTCGTAATCAAGAGCAATGCCCGCTCTATCCGCACTACTGGTTTTTCCATCGAGGGCTTTGAGATAAGTGGTGGGCAGCATGGGATGTGCAGGACGAGCACCGAAAGCATGATACAGACTGTCTACCGGATAAAGCACGAAATGTGAGGCACCGCTAGTAGGAAGCATTGTGTTGCTGCCACCAACGATAGGATAATGGAAGAGCCGTTCTCCAAGTTCACCGCGTCGCGCCATTGCATACATACGGATCATCTGCAGGTCGGCATCGCTCTCAAGCGACTCCCAACCGGCTTCAAGAGCCCCTTTATAGTCACCACGGAGCAGACAACTCTCGGCTTGCGTACGGTAATGGAACACGGCATTGGTATTACCAACCCACGCTACACCAAACATCATGAACACCATAACGAGCATATTGATCCACATGGGGCGTGAGAAGAAAATCTTTGTATCCTTGTCGGGCTCGACATTCTGGATATAACGTACCACCAAAGAGACGGCTACCCAAGCGGCGAGGGCCAGCGGAATAAGAATCCACCAGAAACCCCAGGCAAAGGACCGTGCGATGTCGGTGTTGATGGCCGAGATCAGGGCCAGACAGAGCATCGAGGGGAAATAGGTAAGCGCGTGTCCACGATTAGTGAGACGGAATACGGTATAAACGAGCAACTGTAATACTTGAAGGAGTCCTGTGATAAGCACCGCACCGAGCAGACGATTATATTGAGTGCGGCCACCACTCATGACATGTTGGAAGGCAGCAAGGATATCGGCCTGAAAGCGATAGAGCCACAGGAAAGCAAAGATGATAAAAACAATAGCACAAGTCCAACGGACAGTGCTATTGTTCTTGCCTATAAAACGCCCCCTCATCTTAATCTTAATTCTTCTTCAATACCACAGCTGAACGAGCAGGGATGTAGAGTTTCAACCACTCCTTCTTGTCTTCGACATAGAGGGGGTCATAGTTGGTGAAGTGGGTCACCGAGTCATCAGCAAAGCCATTGCCACCGAAATCCTTCGAATCGGTGTTGAGCACGACATCGTAAGAGCCGGTAGGCACTAGGAAGCCGTAGTCGGTATAACTGCGTGTGGGCGAGAAGTTGAATACGAACACAAGGTCGCCACGCATGAAGCAGAGTACCTGATCGCCGTCGTCGTGCCAGATTTCCTGAACTGGTGTGTCCTGGAAATTCTTCACACTCTTGATGACCTTGAGCATCTCACGGTCGAAGTCGCCGAGCCAGTGGTAGCAGAGGTCCTTGTTGTCGACGAGATTCCACTGGCGACGGGCATACTTGTAGCTCCAGCCATTTCCTTCGCGCGGGAAATCGATCCATTCGGGATGGCCGAACTCATTACCCATGAAGTTAAGGTAACCACCGTTAATAGCCGCAACCGTTACCAGTCGGATCATCTTATGAAGGGCAATACCACGCTGGACTATATCGTTGACATCCTTCTTGGCGAAGTGCCAGTACATATCGGCATCAATCAGGCGGAA
>CAMKRS010000027.1 GCA_946415245.1 uncultured Prevotella sp.
TCTACACCGGTAGCTTCGCTATGCCCGGACAGGCTTCTGCCCTCGTGATCAGCACGGGTGTCAGCGGTGAAGGTGGCGACGGTGGAGAAGGACTCGACAAAGACTAGCGCTGCGCGCAAGTCTAGTGAATAGTGAAGAGTGAATAGTGAAAATCGCGATTAAACGAGAGCAGAGCCGAATGAATTCGAGCTATGCCGAGCGTGAGCGATTTGGACGAAGTCAATAGTATAGGGAAGAGTTATGAAAAAGCGTTTCATTGAGATTGCGGTGAAGGTTGTAGTAGCCGCGCTCACGGCCTTCCTGACGGCGATTACGACCACGAGTTGTATGGGACTAGGACCGATTGCGCTCTAGGGAGCGCTGCAAATCACAGGGGTCAGGCACGCACTGATAGATCAAAGATGCTATCATTGGTGCCAGACCCCGTGATTCACAATAAAGAATCCCCGCCAAACGGCGGGGATTCTTTGTGTTTATTCAGCGATTTCTTCGGGTTTCATGTTGGTGTAAACCGTCTGGACATCGTCGAAGTCCTCGAGTTTCTCCACCATCTTGTCGATGGTCTCGCGCTCCTCAGGCGTCACATCCTTCAGGTCGTTGGGGATACGGGTGAACTCAGCACCTGTCACCTCGAAACCGTTCTCCTCCAAGTGCTTCTGGATGGCACCGAATGAAGAGGGATCGCCGTAGATGGTGATGCTGTTCTCCTCCTCGTCCTCGTCGAACTCATCTTCTACACCGTAGTCAATCAGGTCGAGGATCATCTCGTCCATATCCAGACCGTCCTTCTTCTTGAAGGTGAACACGGCCTTGTGGTCGAACAGGAACGAAAGTGAACCCTGTGTACCCAGGTTACCGTTGAACTTGTTGAATACTGAACGTACGTCGCCCACCGTACGGGTGGTGTTGTCGGTCAGGGTCTCCACGAAGATGGCGATGCCGTGAGGGCCATATCCCTCGTAGGTCACTTCCTTGTAGTCGCTCTGATCCTTACCCATCGCGTTCTTGATGGCGCGCTCGATGTTATCCTTCGGCATGTTCTCGCGCTTGGCATTGGCGATGATAGCACGCAGTGTAGGATTGTTCTCAGGCTCGGGACCGCCTGCCTTCACGGCAATGACAATCTGTTTGCCGATCTTTGTAAATGTCTTGGCCATGTGGCCCCATCGCTTCAGCTTCGTAGCCTTACGATATTCAAATGCTCTTCCCATATTTTTTAATTCATAATTAATAATTCATAATGCATAATTACCTAAGTTCTGCACCGAGTTGCTTTTTGAGGTTGGCGATGAGCTTCTGCATGATGGCATCGATCTGCTTGTCACCCATGGTCTTTTCTTCGTCCTGAAGGATGAAGTTCACGGCGTATGACTTCTTGCCGGCAGGCAGCTTGTCACCCTCGTAGACATCGAAGAGCTCCACCTTCTTCAGCAGTTTCTTCTCCGTCTGACGGGCAATCTGCTCTATCTGTGCAAACTCAACCGTATTGTCTACCAACAGGGCCAGGTCGCGGCTCACAGCAGGGAACTTAGAGATCTCTGTATAGAGCACCTCGTTCTTCTTGATCACCTTCATCAGCGCTGTCCAGTTGAGCTCTGCATAGTAGACGGGATTGTCGAGTCCGAACTGTTTCTGCAGCTTCTTCGAGATGATACCCATCTCGATGAGTTTCTTACCTCCCCGGTTCTCGATAGTGAGACCAGCAGAGAAGATGGCGTTCTCAGAATTCTTGCGGACGATCATACCCGGCTTCACACCGATACGACGGAGAATGTTCTCAACATAGGCGCTCAGCTCATAGAAAGTAGAATCCTCATTAGCGTGTGCCCAAGAGCCCTCGACGCGCTTTCCGGTTACCCACAAGCCGCAGTGATACTGCTCTTTATAGGCCTGCATCGGATCATCGTCGTTCTGCTTCACAGGATCGAAGGTGTATATATTTCCGAACTCGAAGAATCGCAGGTTCTGACGCTTGCGGTTCACATTGTGCTGGATGCTCTCCAGACCGCCGAAGAGCAAGGTCTGACGCATCACGTTAAGATCGCTCGAGAGCGGATTCATGATCTTCACACAGTTCTCTGCGGGATAGGCGTTATAACCCTCGTAGTAGGCGGCCTTCGTCAGCGAGTTGTTCAGGATTTCGTTGAAGCCCTCGCCCACCAGCTGCTCGCTCACGAGATTAGCCAGTTTGTGCTTCATGTCCTCATCGCCCTTGATGACGAGTGAACCCTTCAGCTGGGTCGGGATCTCCACATTATTATATCCGTAGATACGCAGGATATCCTCCACCACATCGCAAGGACGAGTGACATCCACACGATAGGCGGGAATCTCGAGTGTCAGCGCCTCGGCAGTCTCGCCCAGCACCTTCATCTCCAGACTCTCACAGATGGCCTTGATGGTCTCCACAGGAATCGTCTTGCCTACCAGATTGTGAACATATTCGTAATTGAGCTCGACGACAGCATTCTTCATCGGCTCGGGATAGACGTCGCATACCTCCATCGACACCTTACCGCCTGCCAGTTCCTGACAGAGGATAGCGGCCTGCTGCAGGGCGTAGATGGTGCCATTGGGATCGACACCGCGCTCGAAACGGAACGAGGCATCGGTGCTCAGACCATGACGACGGGCTGACTTACGGATCCATGTGGGATGGAAGTAGGCACTCTCGAGCACCACGTTGCGGGTGGTCTCGTAGGTACCGCTACCCTTTCCGCCAAACACACCGGCGATACACATCGGATCCTCGGCATTGCAGATGGCCAGGTCGCGGTCGGAGAGCTTGTGCTCCTCACCGTCGAGTGTCTGGAAGGGTGTACCTTCGGGCATCGTCTTCACCACAATCTTATGACCTTTCACCATATCGGCATCAAAGGTGTGCAGCGGCTGTCCATAAGCCATCATGATATAGTTGGTGATGTCGACGATATTATTGATAGGACGCAGACCGACGGTGGTCAGCTTGTTTTTCAGCCAGTCGGGAGAGTCCTTCACCTCGCAACCGGTCACTGAGACACAGGCATAGCGCTTGCAGGCCTCCTGGTTCTCAATCACCACCTCGATAGGCAGGTCGTGATTGTCGACTTTAAATGCAGAACAGTCGGGACGGTGCATCTTTGTCTCGTAGCCATTGCTCTTCAGCCAGGCATACAGATCGCGGGCCACACCCCAATGAGAGAGGCCATCAGCACGATTGGCAGTGATGTCGACCTCGATGAGCCAGTCGCTCTCCAGATGGTAGTATTCTGCTGCAGGCGTACCCACCACAGCATCCTCGGGCAGTACGATGATACCGGAATGATCATTACCGATACCTATCTCGTCCTCTGCACAGATCATACCGTTGGACTCCACACCGCGCAGTTTCGACTTCTTGATCACGAACTCCTGATCACCATCGTAGAGCACACAGCCGAGATCAGCCACGATCACCTTCTGACCAGCTGCCACGTTGGGTGCACCACACACAATCTGCGAGGGCTCGCCCTTGCCTAAGTCTACTGTTGTCACATGCAGGTGATCGCTGTTGGGATGGGCCTCGCACGTCAGCACCTTACCCACATAGAGGCCCTTCAGACCACCTTTGATACTTTGTACTTCTTCCAATGCGTCGACTTCGAGACCTGTTGACGTCAGGGCATCACACACCTGCTGTGGCGTGAGGTCAAAATCAACGTATTCCTTCAACCATTTGTAGGAAATATTCATTATACCGATTCTTTAGTAATTACTAACTGTGAAATTTCAGCGTGCAAAGGTACTAAAAAATCGGTATATAGACAAATTTTTCTTTGAAAAATAACTATTCACTATTCACTATTCACTATTCACTGTCATTCTATGCACTTCATAATGAAGTCTACGGCGCCGTTTACACCGAACTTGCGCACGTCGATAGAGATGTCATAATTGCGTGCATCCGTCCAGTCCTTACCGGTGAATGTCTTCGTGTAAAGCTCACGGCTGTAGTCGTTATCCACCACCATTGCTGCGGCATCTGCGAGACTCAGGTCGTACTTCTCAGCGATACGCCGCTTACGACAATCCTCCGACGAATGGATAAAGATCTTCAGGGCGTTGGGATGCTCAGCGAAGATGTGGAAACCACAACGGCCAATCAACACACACGACTCCTCAGCAGCGATAGAACGGATGGCCTCCGCCTGCGCCTCAAAAAGCTCATGCGATGTGCGGTCGTGCTCCTGACCATTATACTCCGCCCTGCTCATGTAGGTGCGGTAGAAACTGGTAAAGTCGTCACGCCATAGCGGATTGCGGGCCTCGATTTTCTCCATCGCCTCCTCTACCACGTTCATACGCTTTGCCACTTCGTTTAAGACTTGCTTGTCAATCAGTTTCACATCGAGCCTACGGGCCAGTTCCGCACCAATCTCATGGCCGCCCGTTCCAAACATTCGGCTGATGGTAATGATAAATTGTTCCTGCCTGTTCATAGTGCCATGTATTTTTAGTTAGTAAATATTTCTTTATGGCACAAAGATACGAAAAAAAGTGAAGAGTGAAGAGTGAAGAATGAAGAATTTGCTACCGCTTTGGATTTTTTAACTATTCAATGTCTACTATTCACTATTGACTTCGTCCAAATCGCTCACGCTCGACATAGCTCGAATTCATTCGGCTCTGCTCTCGCTTAATCGCGATTTTAACTATTCACTATTCACTCGGCGCGCAAATATTGCGCAGCCGCCTCCGCGCAGCGTTCGCCATCAACGCCTGCTGATACGATGCCACCCGCATAACCAGCACCCTCGCCACACGGGAAAAGGCCCTGGACACGCACATGCTGGAGGGTTTCGCGGTCTCTAATGATACGTACCGGACTGCTCGTGCGCGTCTCTACGGCGATGAGTACCGCTTCGTTGGTCAGGAATCCGTGCGCATTACGTCCAAAGGTCTTGAAACCTTCCTGCAGACGCTTGGTAATCATCTTGGGCATCCAGAAATGCAACGGACTCGATATCAGTCCCGGGGCATACGACGACTTGGGCAGATCGTAACTCAATTTACCATTTACGAAATCCGCCATCCTCTGGGCAGGTGCTGTCTGCTGCATATTTCCCTGCTGCCAACACATCCGCTCGAGTTCTTCCTGGAAGCGAAGAACTCGAAGTTGAGAGTTCCATTTTCCATTATCCATTGTCTCAACGTCTTCCGGACGGATTTCCACCACCATACCGCTATTGCTCCATTGCGTGCCACGATTTGCCGGGCTCATGCCGTTTACCACAATCTGTTGTTTATCGGTAGCTGCGGGGATCACAAAACCTCCCGGACACATGCAGAACGAATACACCCCGCGCCCCTCTACCTGGGTCACCATCGCATACTCCGCAGCAGGCAGATACTTGCCCCTGCCCTGCTTGTTATGATACTGAATCTGGTCGATGAGTTGCGAGGGATGTTCGAGTCTTACGCCTACGGCAATGCCCTTCGCATCTATTTCAACCTTTGCTTCAGCCAAATATCTGTAAACGTCTCGTGCTGAGTGACCTGTGGCGAGGATCACGGGACCGCGATACTCCAATTGAGAATTGATAATGGATGATGGATAATTATTGGCTACCGCCTCGACGCCAACCACCCTGCCCGCCAGGCAATTATCCATTGTCAATTGTCCATTTTCAATTATCAAACGTGTCATTCGCGTTTGAAAATGGACTTCTCCGCCACAACGGATGATGGTGTTGCGCATGGCTTCGATCACCTTGGGCAGACGATCTGTACCGATATGCGGATGGGCATCAGCGAGGATGGCCGTAGAGGCCCCGTGCTGACAAAAAACATTCAGGATCTTGTCCGTATTACCCCGTTTCTTTGAACGTGTATAGAGCTTGCCATCGGAATAGGCACCAGCCCCACCCTCGCCAAAACAATAGTTGCTCTCGGGGTCCACCTTCTGCGTCTTGGTGATATTGGCCAGGTCCTTCTTGCGGTCGTGCACATTCTTTCCTCGCTCCAATACGATAGGGCGCAGGCCGAGTTCTATCAGTCTGAGGGCAGCGAACAGACCACCAGGACCGGCTCCCACCACAATCACCTGTGGCCGTCCCTCCACATTGGGATATTCCGTCCTCTGATATTCATCGTCGTGAGGCTGCTCATTGACATATACCCGCACCTTCAGATTAACGAATATCTGCCGTTGGCGGGCATCGATACTCCGCTTCAGGATACGTACCCCGCAGATGGTCCTCACGTCGAAGCCATACTCATCGGCCAGCCAGTCCTTCAACCTGTCTTCCTGTGCCGCTACTTCCGGCACCACCCGTATCTGATATTCATTTATCATGTCTTTCTGCCTCTTATCATAAATATTTGGGGCAAAAGTACGAAAAATCCTGCATTTTTTTGTATCTTTGCCGCAAAATTTTAAAAGATATGTCATTCCTTACCCGAAAATATCCTTTCAAGCAGAGCGAACATTGGCTGAGAGACAGCATCATCTATGGCATTGTCATCTGGGCCATTCTCTATCTGCTGCAGCCATTTGGATTCAGTCTGTACACAGGCAACAAATGTCTGGTAGCCGCCATCTTCGGACTGATCACCTCCGTCTGCTATGCATTCTATTATTGGGCTGTATTACGCTGGTTGCTCCGTCACGTAAAACCCTGGCGTATCTGGCATGACGGGTGTGCAGTGCTCGGACTGATACTGTTTATTGCTCTCTGCAATTTCCTTATGTTCTCCTATATCTTCGAAATTCCGATCACCTTCTCCCTTTTCCTCGCCTTCCTGTATTGGACACTGATCATTGGCGTTTTCATAACCATCGTGTCCATCGGCATCGAATACAATCGTTTTCTGAGGGAAAAGATGGAGGCCCTGCTCAGCAACACGACGGAAGAACAGAAAGACATCAGCATCACCATCCACGATACCAATGTCAGGGGCAACGATCTCACCATCCCCATCAACGACCTGCTGTATATCGAGGCCCAGAAGAACAACATCTCGGTGTGTCACATCAAAGACGAGAAGCCTGTCTGTGTTGAGGTGCATACCACGCTTTCAGCCGTCATCGACGAGTTGAAGGACTACGAGAACATCTTCCAGTGTCACCGTTCGTTTGTGGTGAATGTCAACAACATCACCTCCGCGCGAGGTAATTCCAACGGCTATCAGCTACGACTCGGCAAATGCCCCAGCAGCATCCCCGTTTCGCGCCAGTATGTCCCGAAATTAAAGGCATTTATCGCTTAGTCATTCGTCACAGAAACTAGTCATTCGTCCACGCAACTAGCTTTCCGTCAGCAGTTTTAGTTGTCTGTCACGGAAATTTGGAAGCTACGATTTCTTGCTGTACATTTGCAGCATGAAACAAAAGTTTGCACATATCGTTTTACTTCTGATGACTGTCTGCAACATGACAGCACAGACCAAGATTTCGGGCACCATCAGTGACGGACGCGAGCCGCTCCCTGCTGCCAATGTATTTATATTAGGTACGATCGACGGATGTCTGACCGACTCCCTCGGACGTTTCTCGTTTACCACCTCGCAGACGGGCGAGACAACGCTCAAAGTGACATTCATCGGCTATGACGACTTCACGCTGAAAGCCGACGTCAGTAAGCTGCACGATCTCACCATCCGTATGAATGAGCGGGCTACCACCATCGACGAAGTGGTGGTAACGGCCAGCACCTTCAGTTTCGGCAAGAGCGACAGTTTCAAGACAATGGATGCGCTCGATGTGGTGATGGCGGGCAACTCGTGTGGCGACATCGTAGCAGCTTTGCAGACACTGCCTGGCACGCAGAAAGTGGGCGAAGATGGCAAGCTCTACGTGCGAGGCGGCGAGAGCGAGGAATGTCAGACATTCGTCAATGGCATGCACGTGCTGGTGCCTTACACCACCGAAACAGAGAATACAGCTGTACGTGGGCGGTTCTCACCCTTCCTGTTCAAGGGTATCAACTTCTCGATGAGTGGTTACAGCGGTGAATACGGTCAGGCGCTCTCGGCAGTACTGCCTATGGAGACCACAGATATGGCCACGAGCGATAAATACGGTGTGAGTGCCTCGCTGGTAGACTGGAACATCGGAGGTACGAAAGCCTTCAGCACCAGCAGTCTGTCGTTTAATGCCGCCCTCACCAGCATGGGACTCTACGACCGTCTGTTCTCACAGCGCCAGGACTATACCCGTCCTTACCGCAAACTCTCAGGCGAGGCGCAGTATAAGAAAGAGTTCGGCAACGCGGGTGTACTGAAATCCTACGTGGGCTACGACCTTACCTCCGTAGGACTGCATGTCGACGACAGACATCTGTCGCTCAAGGAGCATAATGTCTATGCCAACGTCACCTATAAAAAGTCCTTAGGCCAGGGAATGACGTTCTTTACGGGCCTCGCCAACTCTTCCGTATTCCGCGATATCAACGAGGCTGTAAGCGTGGGCGACCACTATCACAACTTCCGCAACGAAATGCATCTGAAGGCAGAGATCCGCAAGGTCTGCTCTGATGTACTGAAACTGTCGACGGGCATCGAAGACTACATCCGCCACAGCCGCTTGCGCTTTGAGCCTTATGAATACCATCTCGATTACAACATCCTGGCTGCTCATCTCGATGCACAATGGCGCGTGATACCGAAGGTGTTTCTCAACGTATCAGCAAGGACTGAGGCGATGGACCGCCGATGGCTCCTGATGCCAAGGGCTACCCTGAGCTATATTCCTAACAAGTGTCTGCAATTCTCTCTGGTAACAGGCCGCTACAGTCAGACACCCGACGATGACTATCTGGCACAGAGTGGGGAAACACTGAGGCAGAGCACTGCCGATCATGTCGTCCTCTCGATGCAATATAAGTCAGAGACCACCCTGCTACGCATCGAACCTTATTGGAAGCGATACCACCACCTGCCCCTCATCGAGGATGGCATCTGGCAGTCGGATGGTCATGGCACCAGTCGTGGTGTGGATGTGTTCCTCGAAGACCATTCGCTCGCCAGGAATCTCATCACCACCCTCTCCTATTCCTACAACGATTCCCGACGCCTCTATCACGACTATACCGAGGAGCGCACGCCCGACTTTGCCTCGCGCCACAACCTGCGACTGACGGCTAAGTTCTCCATCGGCAAGCTGATCTTCGGACTGGCGGAATCCTATGTCAGCGGACGTCATTTCCCCAACGGCACCACACCTTATTATAATAGTATAGACGCCAACATCACTTATCTGGTCAGTCTCAAGGTGATCGTCTACACCTCACTGAATAATCTCTTCGGTCGCACCAACATCTTCCGCTACGATGCAGCAGGCAGTCCTGTCACCGCCTCTCGCGACCGTTTCTTTTACATCGGTATATTTGTTTCACTTAAAAATAATAAAGCGTATGACATCTCAAATTTCTAAGCAGTTCGCTGCTATCATCGTGTTCGTTTTCATGTCAGTGATTTACCTCCATGCCCAGCAGTCAGATGCTGATGCCATGCTGAACCAATTGGCCCAGCTGAAGCGTATCGAGGCCATGCAGCCCGATAGTATCGGTCCCAAGTATCAGCTGGCCTTGCAGAGTCTGAACTTTGCAGTGATGAATCCGCATGCAGCACAGACGGACAACGTGCTGGCACAGGCAGAGCAGACCATCGGTCAGATGGAGAAAATGAAAGGCATGGATCAGTCAGACCTCTGCACCCTCAAGGGTTTTCTTCTGATGGTGCGCATCGTGCAGAATCCTGCCCAGAACGGCCAGCGTTACTACCTCGACGTGATGCAGAACTACGAAAAGGCCCTGAAACTGAACCCTGACAACACTCTTGCCCGACAATTACAGGAGAAATTCCTTGAAGGCATGAAACAGGCCACCGGCCCCAATCGTCAATAAGCGTTAAGTCGTATTTTTATTAACGTCTTCAATAGCGTCTTCGTAGCCTGTCAATGCGGCGAAAGGTGCAAACTGTGCTGCACGGTTCCACATCGACATCTGCGGATGACGCTTTGAGACGTGATGTGGCAAGTTGATGATATCGTCGTAATTATCCATTATCCATTGTCAATTATCCATTATCAATTGGCTACGCCTTATGTCCTCCTATCTGTTTGTTGCGTTCCTTGGCGGTGGCACCCTCCTCGAAGTTCAGCCCTCTGAGGATGGCATTCTTACCATAACGCTGTTTGATCTTCAATTGTGCTTCCTGCATCCGACGCTCCTTGTCGCGTTTGGTCTTTTCCTCCTGCTGCTGTTTCTCCAACGCTTCATAATCCGTAAAGAGGTCCAGCTGCTGGGGGACATTTCCATTGGCAGCAACAGATGCCTCCGATACCACATGATTCGTGGTCAGGTTCAGCCTGCGGATCAGCAAGTCTGGATTCACACAACGGTCGAAGAGCGCTGCTGCACCATCCATGATTTCTCTCGATGAGGATGTAGGATTCTCAAAGTTGAACGTACCGTGGGCGTGTTTCGGCACAGCCTTGCCGTAATAGTTGTTGGTAATCTCACCATGATAATTCTCACGAATCTCAGGACGTGTCAGGTTCTCCGCATCATAGCCTACGGTCAATACCAGCTGGTCTGTCACCAGTCGCTTCGATACCAGATCGAGCGCCATACCCTCAGCCATCTCCTGTATCACCACACGGGCTTTCTTCGCGTCATAGGGTTCCTGCAACACCTGTCCGCTACTGAAAGAGTTCGTTTCTGGCCGGTATGCCTTCACAGCCTCCATCGTGCACGGTTCCCAACCCCAGGCATGATCTATCAGCAGTTCTGCATTCACGCCAAAAAGACGATAGAGCTGCTCCTCGTTATGTACAGACATCCTCGCCAGCTTACCCATGGTGTCGATACCATACATCGCCAGTTTCTCCGCAATACCGCGTCCCACTCGCCAGAACTTCGTGATAGGACGATAATCCCAGAGTTCGCGACGATACGACATTTCATCCAGTTCGGCGATACGCACACCATCCTTGTCTGCAGGCATCTTCTTAGCCACAATATCCATCGCCACCTTACAGAGATACATGTTCGTACCGATGCCTGCTGTTGCCGTGATGCCTGTCTGTTTCAACACATCGCGGATCATCTTCATCGTCAGTTCATGGGCCGTCATCTTATAAGTACCCAAGTAGGCCGTCACATCCATGATCACCTCGTCAATCGAATACACATGGATATCCTCAGGGGCAATGTATTTCAGATAGATGCTGTAAATCTTAGAGCTTACCTCGATATAGTGTGCCATCTGTGGCGGGGCGGCGATATAGTCTACAGCCCAGTCTGGATGCTGCTTCAACTCTATATCGGATGAGGATTTGCCTGTCAAGCGATGTGATGGCACTTTACTTTGCCGTTCATAGTTCACCTCCCGCATCCGTTGCACCACCTCAAAGAGCCGTGCTCTTCCACCGATGCCATAGGCTTTCAGCGATGGCGATACGGCCAGACAGATCGTTTTCTCCGTGCGGCTCACATCTGCCACCACGAGATTTGTGGTCAGCGGGTCAAACCCTCTGTCCACACACTCCACTGAAGCATAAAACGACTTCAGGTCGATAGCAATATATGTTCGTTGTTCTGGCAATTTTTCTCCTTTATTGCTGCAAAGATAGTGATTATTTTCACAAATTCCAAATTTTCATTTAAAATCTTGTTACATGGGCTAGGGTAAACAAAAACAGCAGGTTCCTGATGGAATCTGCTGCTTTTTGCGGTGCGTACGAGATTCGAACTCGTGACCTCCTGCGTGACAGGCAGGC
>CAMKRS010000028.1 GCA_946415245.1 uncultured Prevotella sp.
GCTATCAGATACATAAGTATGCCTTGTCTTGAATTTGACGTATCGTTTGTTAAAATCCCTTTAATCAAGGGCTATCTTCTTTTTTTGGTGTACCTTTGCATCATGAATTATGAAGAATTCTGGCAACCACTAACAAAAGTGTATGATATAGGTGAGGCAAAAGCCATTGCCCGTATGATCTATGAGATACGTTATGGCTTAACCTTAACGGATATTGTCATGGGCAAAGCTGACGAATGCCCAGATGAAGAATTGAAAGCTATACAAGAGCGTCTCCTCAAAGGCGAACCAGTACAATATATCATAGGTGTGGCTGATTTCTATGGACGTGAGTTCCGCGTGGAGCCTGGAGTGCTGATTCCAAGGCCAGAAACGGCAGAGCTTTGCGAGTGGATTTTAGAGTCGAAAGGTGAAAGGCTACGGGTAGGCGAGCTTTGCTCGGGAATGTGGCGAGAGGTGAGAGATTACTCTATGCTCGACATAGGAACAGGAAGTGGATGTATCGCTATTACTTTGGCTTTGGAGATGCCAGAGGCGAAGGTTTCGGCTTGGGATATCTCAAACGATGCCCTCCGTATCGCAGAGGGAAATGCCAAGAAGCTTGGGGCAAAGGTACTCTTCGAGAAAAAGGATGCCTTAAACATTCCTATCACCTCTAAACAATGGGATGTGATCGTGAGCAATCCGCCTTACATCCAACCCGATGAGCGCGATGGAATGGAGAAAAACGTGCTCGACTATGAGCCAGAACTCGCCCTCTTTGCACCAGAGGATGAGCCCATTATATTCTATCAGCGCATAGGCGATTATGCCTGGAAGAGTCTGAATCCAGGAGGAGCACTTTATTTCGAGCTGAACCCTTTGACAGCTGAGGCCGTGGGCGATTATCTACGCAAAATAGGTTTCCAGGAGATTGAATTCCGCCAAGACCAGTTTGGCAAGCAACGATTCCTTAAAGCTAAGAAGATATGAAAAAGGAGATGACAGAACAAGAGGCTTATCTGCAATTGGCAACGCTTTGTGCACAAGCAGAGCATTGCGAACAAGAGATGCGCGACAAGATGAAGCGTTGGGAGATCGATGAAACGGTGCAGAATCGAATCATCGATCGATTGGTAAAAGAGCGTTATATCGATAATGAACGCTATGCCAGAGCTTTCGTGAAGGATAAGATTCGCTATAACAAATGGGGTAGGCGGAAGGTGCAACAAGCCCTGTGGATGAAGCGGATAGACAATGACATACAGCAACGGGTGCTCGATGAAATCGATGATAAGGAGTATCTGGATGTGCTTCGCCCCTTGCTGAAGCAGAAGCGAAAGAGCACAAAGGCTGCAAATGACTACGAACTGAACCAGAAACTCGTGCGTTTTGCCTTAGGGAGAGGTTTTACGTTCGATATCATCCGCCAATGCTTGGAGGTGGACGAGGAGATGGATTATGGCGATGAAACCGATTAGTTTTTGGCGTAGACTCTTGGATTTGATATCGCCAAGAATGTGTGTAGTCTGTGACCATCGCCTTACCGTTAGCGAGGAAATCATCTGTAGCAAGTGCAACTTCCATCTGCCAAGGACAGGTTTCCACAAGAATCCTTATGAAAACGTGATGGCGAAGCTCTTCTGGGGTCAGATTCCCATAGAGCGAGCCACAGGTTTCTTTTATTATGAGCCTCACGCAGAGACGGCCAACATTATTTATGAGTTGAAATACAAGGACCAGCCTGAGGTAGGAGAGGTAATGGGCAGGATGATGGCCAAGGAGATACAAGGCTCAGGATTCTTCGATGGAATCGACGGAATCGTGCCCGTTCCCTTAGCCAAAGGTCGCCAGCATCAGCGAGGCTATAACCAGAGTATGGAGATAGCAAAGGGTGTGAGCGAGATAACAGGATTGCCCATCTTGAGCAAAGTCGTGAAGCGCATCTATTTCAAGAGCAGTCAGACGAACCTAGGACGTTGGGATCGTCAGGAAAATGTGGAGAAAGTGTTCGAACTCATCGATGGTACAACGATTCATGGCAAACATCTGTTAGTCATCGATGATGTGGTAACAACTGGAGCTACGATTATAGCTTGTAGCAAGGAATTAGTAAAGGCTGGCGATGTGAAAGTTAGTGTTCTGTCGCTTGGTTTCGCAAAATCTTAGGAACAAATTTGGTTTTTCGCTCATTTTACACTATCTTTGCACCCAAAATTATTAAATAGGTATGGACATCAAGAATCAATTAGCTAGAAAGCTGATGGACATTAAGGCCATCAAGTTACAACCCAACGATCCCTTTACATGGGCCTCTGGTTGGAAGTCTCCCATCTACACAGACAATCGTAAGACGCTGTCGTTTACCGACTTACGTTCGTTTGTGAAGCTGGAGTTATGTCACGCTATTCAGGAGAATTTCCCTGAGGCAGAGGCTGTGGCTGGTGTGGCTACAGGTGCCATCGCACAAGGTGCATTGGTAGCCGATCAGTTGGGCTTACCCTTCTCTTACGTTCGTCCGAAGCCCAAAGATCATGGCATGGGCAATCAGATTGAGGGTGAAATCGTAAAAGGCGCCAAGGTGGTAGTGGTTGAGGACCTGATTTCTACTGGTGGTTCATCGCTGAAAGCTGTAGCTGCCCTTCGCGAATATGGCGTAGAGGTGGTAGGTATGGTGGCCTCGTTCACCTATGGCTTCCCTGTGGCAGAGAAGGCTTTCGAGGAGGCTGGTGTGAAACTCATTACGTTGACAGACTATGAGCACGTAGTGGAGGAAGCCGCTAAGACGGGCTATATCAAGGAAGAGGAGAAGGCTGTGCTGGCTGAATGGCGCAAGAGTCCTGACACTTGGAAACAATAAGAAAAGGAGGTTATTATGGGATTATTCGGAAGTGAAAGCAAATTCGAGAGTAGCGTAAAGCTGGTGCCTTATCCCCAGCAGGCTGTTTATAACAATATCAGCGATCTGACGAATCTGGAAAAGGTGCGCGATCGTATCCCTGAGGACAAGGTCAACGACTTTAGTTTCGACTCAGATACAGTGAGTCTGAACGTTGCTCCAGTTGGAGAGTTAAAGCTCCGCATCTGCGATCGTGAGGAGCCAAAGTGCGTGAAGTTCGAGACGGTACAGTCGCCTGTTCCCTTCAATGTGTGGGTTCAGGTGCTTCCCGTTGACGAGAACAACTCGAAGATGAAGGTAACGGTGAAGGCCGAGCTGAATCCGTTTATCAAGAGTATGGTTGAAAAACCCCTGCAGGATGGCGTTGAGAAGATAGCTGATGCCCTTGCACAAATCAAATACGAATAATATGAAACTCTGGGAGAAGAACTTTGAGATCAACAAGGAGATAGAGCGTTTCACCGTTGGAAGAGATCGTGAGATGGACCTCTATCTGGCCAAATACGACGTATTGGGCTCGATGGCCCACATCACGATGCTTGAGAGCATTGGCTTGTTGGAGAAAGACGAGCTAACGCAGCTGTTGGCAGAGTTGAAGAACATCTACCAGCTCTGTGAGCGAGGCGAGTTCGTGATAGAGGACGATGTGGAGGATGTACACTCCCAGGTGGAGATGTTGCTCACCCGCAAATTGGGCGATATGGGCAAGAAGATCCACTCAGGACGTTCGCGTAATGACCAGGTGCTTGTTGACCTGAAGCTTTTCACCCGTCATGAGTTGAAGGAGATAGCTGACGAAGTAAAGATTCTCTTCGATGAGCTCATCCAGAAGAGTAATCAGTACAAGGACGTGCTGATGCCAGGCTATACCCATCTGCAGATAGCCATGCCTTCGAGCTTCGGACTCTGGTTTGGTGCTTATGCAGAGAGTCTGACGGACGATATGCTCTTCCTTCAGGCAGCCTATAAGATGACCAACCGCAATCCGCTTGGTTCAGCTGCTGGCTATGGTTCCAGCTTCCCCCTGAATCGTACGATGACAACAGAGTTGTTGGGCTTCGATTCGATGGACTATAATGTGGTGTATGCCCAGATGGGACGAGGAAAGATGGAGCGTAACGTAGGTTTCGCCATCGCCACCATCGCAGGAACCATCGCCAAGATGGCCTTCGATGCCTGCTTGTTCAACTCGCAGAACTTCTCGTTCGTGAAGCTTCCCAAGGAGTGTACCACAGGCTCATCGATTATGCCCCATAAGAAGAATCCAGATGTGTTTGAGCTGATTCGTGCCAAGTGTAATAAGCTGCAGAGTCTGCCTCAGCAGGTGATGCTCATCATGAACAACCTGCCCGTGGGCTATTTCCGTGATTTACAGATTATCAAGGAGGTGTTCCTGCCTGCCTTTGGCGAACTGAAGGATTGTCTGCAGATGGCAGCTTACATCATCAATAAGATTGAGGTAAACGAGCATATCCTCGATAACCCTATGTACGATCCTATGTTCTCCGTAGAAGAGGTGAATCGCCTGGCTGCTAATGGCATGCCTTTCCGCGATGCCTATAAGAAAGTGGGCCTCGATATCGAAGCAGGCACTTTCAAGGCCAGCCACGATATCCATCACACCCATGAGGGTAGCATAGGCAATCTTTGCAATGATCAGATTCAGGCATTGATGCAACAGACGCTTGATGGTTTCCATTTTGAGCGCATGACAGAGGCAGAAAAAGCATTGCTGAAATGAAGCGACTGCTGGTCATAGGCTTGTGTGCTGTGCTGATGGCCTGTGGGGCAGAAAGCAACATTTCGCATGAGTATCAATGCTATTTTGTGTTCGATACAACCTTGCATCCTCTGCCTTGTCAGTTAACCAGTGTATTGGGCAATCCAGGACTCTTTGTCAAGGTGGAGAGTAATATGGTTCAGGGGGTTCGTCACCTGAAAACCACCCCCAATTATGACGCAGCTCCTGAGGACATCATGTTGCGAAATGAACGCGAGAAGACAAGATGCGATCTTGGTGCCAATAATTGTATCATTGTTGGTGTAAGTAGTTTCAATGGTCTTGTGGCCTATGATGGTCAGTGTGCCAACTGTCTGGTAGAAAAAGGAGGAACAAACTATCCCCTAACATGGCAAAACAACGGAACACAGTTGCATTGTGCCAAGTGTGGTCGATCGTATGATGTGAACAACGGGGTTGTGGCCAGTGGCACTTCGGGGCGTTCACTCTTGATGTATGCAGTAGCTTTTGATGGCTCGATTCTAAGGGTATATAACTAATTCGAGCCTCTTTTATATTAAATAATGTAGAAAAGTTTGGCAGTTCGGAGATTTTGCCTTACCTTTGCATTCGGTTTTGCCGTGATGGTGGAATTGGTAGACACGAGGGACTTAAAATCCCTTGACCAGAAATGGTTGTGCGGGTTCGAGTCCCGCTCGCGGCACTAAGACCAAAGATACTATATAGACATGCTTCACAAACCAACAGAAATTATACATCAATTGCTTCGAGTGGCCAAAGGGTGTTTGCCTTTTTGCCTTCTGATGTTTCTGTTCGTATCTTGTAGCAGCAATAAAGGGAAGTTTTCCATTGAGGGCAATTTCCGAGGCATGAATCAGGGCGAGTTGTATATCTATGGTTTGGGTGGTACTCATCCGCTTGACACCATCGCTATCTCGCGTGGTGAATTCAAGTACCAGATAGCTTTGGAGGATCCGACAACCTTTATCCTGGTTTTCCCCAACTTATCAGAGTTGCCAGTGTTTGCTGAGTCTGGTGCTCAGGTGGAAATCAAGGGCGATGCTACTCACCTTAAGGAGACAGAGGTAAAAGGAACCAAGTATAATAAGGAGATGACAGCCTTTCGTCTGCAAACCAATCAGATGACTCCACCAGAGCTTAACAAGGCTGCCAGCGAGTTCATCAAAGAGCATCCGGAATCTCCCGTTAGCCTCTATTTGCTTAACAAGTATTTCGTTCAGTCGCCTGATGTTGACTACCGTCAAACCTGTGAACTCGCAGAACTGATAGGCAAGGCTATGCCCGATAACCAGGAGATACCAGTACTCATCAAGAAATTATCTGGTCTGCAGACGTTGAAAGTCGGTGCAAAGATGCCTGCTTTCAATGTCGTTGATATTAATGGCAAAAGTGTTTCTTTGGCTGACATGAATGCCAAGATCAATGCAATCATCGTATGGTCCTCATGGAGCTACGAGAGTATTGGTATGCTGAATCAGATACAGAGGCTGGAAGATCACTTTGGTGACAGGTTGAAAGTGCTTTGTGTCAGTATAGATGCAAATGCCAAAGACTGCCGTCGCATTCTCAACAGAGACTCTATCAAGTGGAGCACTATCTGCGACGGACAGATGTGGGAGTCGCCTGTGATCGAAAAAACAGGTTTGTCCCATCTTCCAGATAACATCGTTTTCGACAACAAAGGAATCATTACCGGATATTCGCTGAACACAGAGAAACTCCTTTCTAAATTAGAAGAGATGCTGGAATGATTTAAAAACCCAAACATTTGTAACCCGATACTATGCTAATAAAGACTTTTTGTGCTGCAGTGATGGGTTTGGAAGCAACCACCATCACAATCGAAGTAAACCTGACAAGAGGTGTTATGTTCCGATTGTCGGGTTTGGCCGATACTGCTGTGAAAGAAAGTTATGACCGCATCCGTGCTGCCATGAGTAATATAGGCTTTAAGCCGCCTACTGCCGACCTTACCGTCAATCTTAGTCCTGCGGATATCCGCAAAGAGGGCTGTGGCTATGATTTGCCATTAGCCATAGGAATTCTGGCTGCCCATGGCAAGGTAGACGAGAGGATGCTGTCTGATTACATGATGATAGGAGAATTAGGACTTGACGGAAAGCTGAAACCCGTCAGTGGTGCCCTCTCTGTAGCCATCCGTGCTCGAAAAGAAAAGTTCAAGGGACTGATTGTACCAAAGGAGAATGCCCGTGAGGCTGCTGTTGTGAACAATCTCGATGTCTATGGCATGGATAACTTGTATGATGTTATCTGTTTCCTGAATGGCAGCAAGGAATATGAGCCCCTGTTCGTTGATACCCGAAAGGAGTTCTATGAGCACCAATATGCTTGTGACCTGGATTTCGCCGATGTGCGAGGACAGGAGAGTGTAAAGCGTGCCTTAGAGGTGGCTGCTGCAGGTGGACATAATCTCATCATGATAGGCGCACCTGGTAGCGGTAAGTCGATGATGGCAAAGCGCCTGCCAGGTATTTTGCCTCCGCTCTCCTTGGCTGAGAGTCTGGAAACCACACAGATTCATTCTGTAGCAGGCAAGTTGAGCAGTGGCACATCTCTTATTACGCAGCGCCCATTCCGCAGTCCTCACCATACGGTATCACAGGTAGCCATGACCGGAGGAGGCAACAGAGCTTTACCAGGTGAAGTGTCGATGGCCCATAATGGTGTTCTTTTCCTCGACGAGCTGCCAGAGTTCGCCAAATCAACACTTGAGGTATTACGTCAGCCTTTGGAAGATAGGAAAATCACCATCAGTCGTGCCAAATATACCGTAGAGTATCCCTGTTCTCTGATGTTTGTGGCCTCAATGAATCCTTGCCCCTGCGGCTATTATGGTGATCCAACCCATCATTGTGTCTGTACGCCAGGGCAGATTAGCCGTTATCTCTCTAAAATCAGCGGTCCCCTGCTCGATCGTATAGACATCCATTGCGAAGTGTCAGTGGTTCCCTTTAAACAGTTATCGCAGATGCAGCCAGGAGAACCCAGTGCAAAGATACGCGAGCGAGTTATCAAGGCCCGTCAGATACAGGAAGAGCGTTTCCGTGATTTTAAAGGTATCCATTGTAATGCACAGATGTCGGAAAGAATGATTCACCAGTTTGCCGAGCCTGACGAGAACAGTCTGGACATGCTGCGAATGGCGATGGAAAAACTTAGTCTGAGTGCTCGCGCCTACAGTCGTATTCTTAAGGTGGCACGTACTATTGCCGATCTGGAAGGCTCAGAGAAAGTTCTTAGCCATCATATTGCTGAGGCTATTGGCTATCGTAACTTAGACCGAGGCGATTGGGCTGAGCGGGGAGTATAGAATAATCGCGAGTCAGGACTTACGAGAGAATGGCCATAGTTTTTTGCCTTTCTTTTTGGACTTGTCGGTAGAAGGGGTGTCTTGTTTCTGTTTGTCTTTCTTCTGCCAAGGTAAACGTATATCGTGAACCTTCACGTTGGGCTTGATCTTCATCTTATGGATCGAGTCAGTATTGGTGAATGAGAAATCGCAGAGCAGATCAACGTTCTTGTTTTTCTGCTTAAGGTTACCTGTGGCAATAGCACCATCACTGTTGATGATGGTTTCGATGTTTTTGACCTTGATTTTTTTATAGTTAGCCTCTAAGACAGTTGCATTCACCTTTCCTATAGGCAGTTTTCCGCCTTTTGTCTTCCTGACTTGTGCTGTTCGGGGTTTAGATATGTCAAAGGTAAAGTTGGCTCGACAGGCCACATTGCCTATATCTTTCATTTCAAGCACCTTGCCTAAGTGAATAGCACCGGTTTGTACGTTACCAAGAACATATTTTGTTTTCTCATCTATTGCTACATTAAAGGTCATATTACCCACATTTGTACGAAGTAGGCCTTTGAACTGTTCTTTTTTATATAGGATGGCAATGTCGCCAGAATATCTGATGGTTCCCAGTGCCTTCAGTTGTTTCATCATAAATTTCTTCACCGTAAACTGGTTGATGATGTCAATAGCCGTCTTCGATGGAGTTGTCATTTCCTTCACGTGGAAATGAATATCCAACAACTCTTTACTCTTTAGATGGTCGATACCACCATCAGCATCAATCTTCAGACTTTGGTCGGAAGTGTTGACGTGGATATCACGGAATTGCATGGTGCTGTCAGTTCCGCTTAGCTTAACCTTCAGCATCAGGGGGATGGTAAAGTTTGCCAGTACAGGGGCAAAAGGCTTTGAAATATCCTTCAGCAGCGTCGTGCCTGTAATCTCAGAGGTGTGATAAGTCAGTTTTCTGCCTGCCTTCTTACTTGGCAGGGTCAGCTCGCCCTTATCGAATTTCAGAACGGTGTTCTCATGTTGGATAGTAATATCGCTCAGGTAAGCCTTCTCCTTATTGATACCGGCAGTGAAACGAAGGTCTTTCACATTGAAACCCGTCAGGGAGTCAACAGCAGTAAACTTCGTCATAGTAATGTTGGCGGTATCTTTCCCGTAATAGTTTACCTTCATTTGCAGATTAGCCAATACGTTCAGATGCCCCACATCGAAGGCACCGCGATGTGGCCTTCCTACATTTTTGCGAGGTTTATGATTATCAACGGAGAAGCGAAGCCCGTTAATATCCACCATCAAGTCCTTTCCTTTTTCCGAAAGTATAAGTTGAGAGAGGTTGATGCGGTTTGTCCGCAATTCGCCTTTCTTGGTTATCTTATCGAATTTTCCTTGTAGATGGTGTATCTCGCCTTTCTGATGTCCGGACCATCCCTTGTTATAATTCAGTTTCTCTAGATAGAAAGTGTCCTCATTAAAAACAACATCAATCTTTGATATATTCAGGTCGCTGACATCCAGCGTTAGTTTACTTTCCTTCTTCTTCTTTTCTACATCGGTTTTCTGAGGCTTCGGCTTATCACTCTTAAAGGCATCAATCACAAATTGGTAGTTGGCTGCACTGTCTTTAGGTTGATACAGACGGGCACGCACACCTTCGATATCAGCCTCTGATATTTTCAGACGACGAACGGCAAGATCCCATAAGTCGACGTTTAAGGCTAGTTTGTCGGCTTGTAACATCTTTCGCTGCTGACGGTCTTCCACGTCAAGGCCCATGAGGTTAACATCGAATGTCAGGAAGTCCACACTGATACTGTCAATCTCTACCTTTGTCTGCAGCTTCTCTCTCAGCAGATTAGTTGAATACCTTAGCAGCTTCTGCTGTACAGAATTGGTATTCAATATAATGGCAGCTGCTACCAGCAATACAATCAGCAATGCCATTAATCCACCGAGAATCTTCAAGGTTAGGAGTACATATCTTTTCATCTTCCCTCAGTTTTTAGTCTATTTGGGCACAAAGATACGAAATATTATGGTTTCTACATTAATAATTATGATTTATTTTGTATCTTTGTGCCCAAATATAAACAAAGAAGCATTATCATGGACGAAGCAACCTGTGTCAGACTGCTCGAAGAGCACGATATCAAACCCACCGCCAATCGTATTGTGGTAGCAAAGGCCTTGGCTGCCTCTATGCAGCCACAGTCGCTGACAGAATTGGAGCGTAAGATCCTGACAATCGACAAGTCGAATGTGTTTCGTGCCTTGATGCTTTTTAAGGAGCACCATCTGGTACATACCATTGAGGGTAGCAGCGATGGCACAAAGTATGAACTCTGTCATAGTCACGATCATGAGCACGATGACGATCAGCATCCGCACTTTTATTGCGAACAGTGCCATGAAACCTATTGCCTCGACTATGCCGAGGTGCCCGAGGTACGTTTGCCCGAAGGTTTTACGATGTCTTCGTCTAACATGATGATTAAAGGCATTTGTCCCCATTGCCAGAAACGATGATAGATTTCAAGAACATACGAGTGCTGGCCTTCGATGCTGACGATACCCTTTGGGACTGTCAGTCGCATTTCGAGGACGTAGAGAATCATCTCTATCGTCTTATAGCGCCTTATTGCGAGAATCCAGCAAGGGAATTGTTCCATACAGAATCTGGTAATATGGCCGATCTCGGTTATGGCTGTAAGGCATTCACCATCTCAATCATAGAGACAGCCTTAAGAGTTGCTGGCGACCATCTGTCGGCAGAAGAACTCTCCGACTTGCTCAGTCATAGTAAGTCGTTATTACATCTTCCCGCCACTCCACTTCCTGAAGTAGAAGAAACTCTCCAGCGTTTGCAGGCTTGGCCCTATCGCATGGTTGTGTTTACAAAAGGAGAGTTGCAGGATCAAGAGAACAAGCTCCATCGAAGCGGACTTGCCAAATACTTCTCACATTTGGAGATAACATCCAACAAGACAGAGAAAGAGTTCCAGCAACTTTGTGAACACCTCGATATCCTGCCTTCCCATTTGCTGATGATAGGTAATTCACTGAAGAGTGACATAGCCCCAGCCCTCAATATTGGAGCCTCAGCCATCCATATTCCCTTCCATGTTACCTGGCAATTGGAACACTTTGAGGACATTAAACATGAACGTCTCGTCAAAATCACCCATTTCAACGAAATACTGAAGCTTTTATGAATTATATCTTTGAAACCCGCATGGAAGTGCGCGATTATGAATGCGACATCGAGGGCATCGTTAACAATGCAAACTATCTGCATTATGCCGAACACACCCGCCACCTTTTCCTCCGCAGCCTTGGCGTCAGTTTTGCTGCCTTGCACGAGAAAGGCGTTGATGCTGTTGTGGCACGTATGAACTTGCAATATAAGACTCCATTACGATGCGACGATGAGTTTATATCGCGCCTAGGACTCACGAAGGAAGGCATCAAGTATGTATTCCATCAGGCTATCTACCGCGCCAGTGATGAACAGTTATGTTTCAAAGGTGATATCACGCTCGTGTGTCTCGTCGATGGCCGTCTTGCCCCCAGTCCTGACTACGACGAGGCTTTCAAACAGTT
>CAMKRS010000029.1 GCA_946415245.1 uncultured Prevotella sp.
AAGCCGGACAGGCCATCCGTCGTGCCTTTGTCACTACGATACAGGAGAAGTTGAAATCGCCCATCAATGTGCTGAGAGGCTATGCCCGTATTTTCAACAATCCTGATTTTATCCTGAATCCGGATGAACGCCCCAAGCGCTACAACGACATCCTCACTGCTGCCCGTACCATAGAGTCGCTGATGGATCCCGTGCTCGATTCCTATGCCAGAGGAACAGTTGGCATCTCTGATGAGGAGAAGCAAGTGTGTATGGATGCCCTTCGTACCCCACTGCTCTCATTGATCAATATATCGGAGGTGATTATCGATGGGCGCGGACAAATTCCACGCGATGAATATATGCAGCTTCGAGCAAGCGTATGTCGAGATGCCTACCATGTGGCAACCTCTACGCATCAACTCGTCCTGTTCAGTATCTATGGCGATGATATTCCCTCACCTAAGCAGGACAGAATAGGGCTCAACGAAATGGTACGTTCCATCTTGAACAGCTATGACCTGCACCCTTCAGCTATAGAAAAGCAACGTACGCTGACCACAGCGTTCAAGACAGAAGTGGCTGACGATGTGATGGTAAATACTAATCCCTTGTTGCAGGAGCTGCTGAACTGCCTGCTCGACAATGCTGATAAGTATGCCACTGGTGGTGCTGTTCTGATGTGTTGTCATGCCAATGCGGATGGCACTTATGCCATCTCTGTCAGCAATGAGGGTCCAACGATTCCCGCCGCTGACGCTGAGCGTATCTTCGCTCCTTTTGTGCGCCTCTCACCAGATGAGAATAGTCTTGGTATCGGTCTGCCACTGGCCCGCCGCCTCGCTATCTCGATGGGCTACACCATCGCCCTCGACCTGACGTATACTGAAGGTGTCCGTTTCGTTGTTTCAGGCATTTGTGGATGATGAAGGACTATCGAGCAGCCGTGGGGACAGATTTTGTCCCAGTGACTATAGCGCCCCTACTGTGTAATAACTGCGCCTTAGTATTGTTTTTTGTTGTCTATGACAAAATGGAACGTTTCGTTTTCTATAGGAATATCAAGGATAAGATAGGATGACTTGACGGGCTTGATGGCGATGAAACCCTCATGTTCAGAGAGGTCGAAAATGGTGTTGGCGCGCCAATAACCCTCACTGATGCGCTTGAACTCTTGCTGGCGTTCATCATTGGCCTCTGCCATCCGGTCTTCTCTCCTAGCTTGATTGAAATAACGAGTTTGCGCATCCTGTGGCCCAATCGCCTCCACACTAGCTACAATCGATTCTGCCAACAAGTTTCCCCACCACTGGGCATTATCGCTTTTTCTCATGTACTTCTCAGGAGAATAAATATCCAGCTGGTCTTGCTCCAGTTTCGAGACATCGCCTCCTCTTTCTATATATCGTTCCACGCGGTAACGGGTTCCCTTATTATTATTGTTCGGTGCGGCATAGGCAAATGCCTTTATCTGTTTTGGCTCGAACACAAAATCGCGACCACTGTTGTTGATGATGGTGATATGAGGCTCGAAAAGGCCGCCTGCCGTAGGGTCAACAATAACGCATATACCCTGATGAGAACAATAGAACACACGATAATCATTCTTGACGAACGACTTATACTCCTTTGCATCTGGCTCTGCTGTTGTATTCAGAACGCAGAGTGTCATCAGTAAACATATAAAAAACAATTTCTTCATACCTGTTATTTTTGCTGCAAAAGTACATTGATTTATTAAGATCAGTCAAGGATTTTCCCTAAAAGAAATGGGGAAAACCCTATTTTTTACACAGTAGGGACGGTTCCTACTGTGTACTACAAAGGTGTACGACGTGGTTGAGCAGATGCCAAATTTTCCTGGTGGTTATCAGAAAATGCATGAATTTATCGAGAAGAACTTGCACTATCCTAAAGAGTGCGCAGAAAATAGCATTCAAGGACGCGTGATTATTGATTTCGTTGTGGAAAGAAGTGGTAAACTGACGAATATAAGGGTGGTAAAAAGCGTAAATCCTGCTTTGGACAAAGAGGCATTGCGTATTGTCAAACTGATGCCCAAATGGATTCCTGGCAAACAATGCGATAAGAAAGTCAGGGTAAAATGCATCATCCCAATACCTTTCCAATTATAGTAACATACACAGTATGGTCGGTTCCAATTGTGTACATAAACAGCAAAGCTGAGCTTAATAAGTGAGTCCAAATTGCCAGAGGGGGATGATGTTGCCATAGCCTGTTTCGATGTCGTCTTTGACAATGTAGCCCAGGGCCGCATCTTGTATCTGCTTCTGTTTTTTCTTCTTACCGCCCACCTCAAAGGTCTTTCCGTCTATTTCGAAGTCACTGATACGCGAACTGATGACATCAGTCTTAACACGCATTTGGTTATAGAAGAAAGTCTCGCGAATGTTACCAATATCGGCACTCTCATGCCCAAGGAGATAGGCCAGGTTTGTGTTGTCAAGATAGACTTTCTCGACCTTCCCTAAGCCACGTATGCCACCAGTATCATCACGCAGTTGTCCTATCATACCAGCCTGTTCCATGTATAGGAAATAGTCTGGCAGCACATTGCGACTGACACCTATCACGGATGCCAATGATTCCATGACTGGCTTGAAGGGAACACTCTGTGCAATAACGGCCAGTAGTTTTTTCAGCTTCCGTCCAGTTGAGGCGTTCATATTCGCATATTGGAGAATGTCAACCTCCATTGTTTGGTTGATAACCTGACGCAAGCGCATCTCATAATTGCCCTCATTTGCAAATGGGTAGTAGCCATTCTTCAGATAGTCCTTGAAATAGGGCAGAGGATGACTAACAGCATCAAGTTTTGCCTTATGCTCCAAGATTTCGTTGATGGTATATACTGGTGCATTAATGTTATAAAACAATGCCAGGTATTCCCTGAATGAGAGTCCCTGCATGGTGAATATCAAAGCACGTCTGCTTAAGTCGGATGATCCTTTTATAATGTCAAGTATGGAAGAACCTGTGAATCCCACCTTCACGTCTGGATGATGGTCGTATATGAGTTTCAGTTCGCGTGACCAGTTCTCATATTTATGAATCTCGTCAATGAATATCTGCTCTCCACTGTCTTTTACAAACTCATCAACTGTGTCGATGAGGGTATGGGTTGAGAAATACAGATGATCGGCAGCGACATAGAGCATACGTCGCTTGTCTTTGTTCTCCTTGATATACTGAAGAATCATTGTTGACTTTCCTACACCACGTGGCCCAACAAGTCCGAACATTCTGGACTCCCAACTCACTTGATCGTACATATATCTATGGAATGTTGAAGTGGTTAACTTCAATTGACTCTCCATGAATTCAATAAGCGAAATATCCATAATCGTTATATTTTATGCCGCAAAGATAATATAATTGCACTAAAGTAGTGCAGAAAATGAAAGAAAAATGCACTATAATAGTGCGAATTAACAATTTTTCACTTAAAATGGACTCAAAGACGGATATAAACTATCAAGTATTCGAAAAATCTCAAATAAATTTGGATTTTTGCTCGATTTGCACTATCTTTGCAAGCCTTTGCAAATGAAAGGTTTTGAACCAAAAACTAGTTAATCATATTAATAACCCTAACAACAATTTTTATGGAAGAAACAAGTCAATTTGTGCCGAATAATTACGGCATTCAGAACATTTACTACGGAACAGTAATTAACGTGTATTACAATGAATATCGTATGTGTGATTCAGCGTATAGCACGTGCAGAGAGAGTACGACGGTGGAAGATGATGAAATTTTTGAGGAAGATGCGCCACAAGAGGGAAAGACGGTTGATTATGATGCGTTGGTGAGCAAGTGTTTTACATTTCCCAGCGAGTTCACAAAGTGGAAGGTGGAAGCCGTGATGAATGATCACTATCAAGGCTCACATGCCGAATTGGCGTTGATAGAGGTGACTTTGTATGATCATGGCCAATTGAAACGCAGGAATGCCCATACGGCTTTTATCAGAGCACTAGAGGCCTGGGGTCTCATAAAAATAGCAAATGAAGAAGAATTTGAACAGATACGTAAGGGAATAACGGATAAATTCGGAAGAATACCCAATACAGGGTACAAAAATTGGGCTGATGAACTGTTGAATGACAGGACTATCTGTGAAAAAATCGGTAAGCAATTAGGCGATACGATGCCATATGTCAGATAAATAACACCTCGCTTTTCTCGTCCCAAAATCTCGTTCTTTCTCGTTCTTTCTCGCTCCTCTCGCTCTTGCCCGGTGAGGAGCTTTTTTATGCGTTTTTTTGTTTGATATTATGGGAGATGCTTCCTAACTTTGCGATGTGAAACTTTTAATTCATATCGTATTATGCAACATTTATTTAAAGTAGAGGAGATGACCCCTTTGGTGGAGATTCAGCCAAAGGCAGGCAGTCCAAATCAGGACCCCCTCAAGAAAGTGGAAATGAATCTGACGGATGGCATCAACACGGTTCATGCCGAGGCCATCGGACGCGTGGCAGAGCGCATCGCCAATCTCGTGAAGCCCTACACCAACAATGAGTATGTGGGTGAGCTGGCTATGGTGGATTATACTTTGGAACGTCGTGAGGGCAAAGCCCGCGAGGACGGATCGAAGAGCTGGTTTATGTCGTTTAGGGTGAACGACTTCGCATTTATCAAGGACATCGTAAAAGTGCTCTAGTTATGGAAAGACAATTGGATTTTTCGAAGAACAAGACGCAGGAGTTGACGCTGGAGGATCTGGAGAAAACCTACATCGAGGATTATCCCAACGGTCAGCCGGTGGGCGGTATCTATCACTATGCGCTGATTCAGGCCATCTTGGAGAAGCTGAAGGCAGCGGGCCTGAAGCCGGAGGTGCAGCAGATTACGGCTGCTGACAACGGCGACCGCCAGCGTCCGGGCGTGACCATCTACAAGGAGGCCGAGGCCCAGTATGGCGTGGGGTCGTTTGAGAGTCATGCCCTCCGGCGTGTGTATGCCATCATCAACGTGAAGGACTTTGCCGACAAGGACACGGACTATAACTGTGCGATATCCTATCACCAGAAGGCCATCTCCGTAGGCTTCGGTCCGCAGGTGAGGGTCTGCTCGAACATGATGATCATGGGCGCCCAGTATTACGTGTCGACCTCCTGCATGGGTGGCATCCTGGAACGGAATGAGAACATGAAGCATGTGGGGGAACTGCTCGACCGTTGCGACGACCTGATCGGCGGTTTCTCGACCAGCGTGACGGCATGGCGCGAGCAGTTGGAGATGCTGCAACAGACGAGTCTGGAGGTGAACCAGTGCCGCGTGATCTTCGGACGGCTGATGGAGGAGCGCATCAAGTATGACACGCTGAACAAGGACCTGCACACCAGGACCATCTATCCGCTGAACGACACGTTTATCAAACTGGCCTACGAGCGTTATCTGGCCATGATATCCAGAACCTCGCACAAGGCCGTCACTGCCTGGGACTTCTATAATATCCTGAACGAAGATCTGAAGCCGAGCAAGGTGGACATGCCGCTGCTGCAGCCTCAGATGGTAAGACTGAATGATTTCCTGATGAATGAACTTAAAGCCTTATAGTCATGACACAAGAATATGAAGAGATCGTGGACAACGCCAACCTGGTGATGGAGGATGAGGAGTCGTATGCCTCGCGCCCCAAGACCAAGCCCGCCAAGCAGATCAAGGGTAAGCTGCTGATATGGCCCGAAACGAAGCAGTATTACTTCGAGGGCCGCAAGGATCATCCTGAGATGAAGCAGGAGGTGGTGCACGACAAGGGTGGTGTGAGAATCGCCAAGACGTATGGCGAGAAGGAGAGCTCGTATATCCTGAAGGTGAAGTGCCCGGCTGACGTGCAGGACTATGAGAGTCTGTTGTGTCATAAGGTGGTGGACTCGCTGAAGGGTAAGATGAAGAACGAGCCGCAGTTCAGCAAGCCGCACTTCCTGATTGACAGGGATGACCTGCAGGCGTGGATCAGGAAGAAGGAGAAGAAACTGCGCTGTATCTTGACGCTGGATCTGAACAAGTCGCCGGAATCGGCATTCATGGACCTGTCGAACCTTGTTTCTGAAATCAACAAATTATTGTATAACTCGAAAAATCTGGTGAAATGAAAGCTGTACCATCTACAACGGTTCAAATGCTGATGGAGGAGAGCCAGCACCCTGACGTGGTTCAGGGCTATGCCTTCGCCGTGAAGAACTTCTATTTCGGTTGCCAGTATGCAGCCGAGAGACTCTTGAATGTGGTCTGTATGGAGTTTGATCTGTTTAAGTTCAAATACGAACTCATCAAGACCTATATGTGCTGGTTGGAGGAAAACCATCTGGAGAACAACGAACGGAGTGCGCGTCTCTTCGTCTACGAATTCCGCAAGGAGGTGAGCAAACGCATGTTCAACAAATTCAGGGAATGATATGGCAATATGTATTCAAAAGGCGTTTGGACAGCCTGTGACACCGATGACGGCGGAGGACTTTGAGGAGGTGCTCGATCGGCCTGCCGTGGCGGAGATATACAAGATATGCAGGGCACACTACCGTGAATATGAGCAGTATAAGAAGATAGGTAAGGACCCAGAGGCCAAGGCCGCCAAGAAGGCATACGACGCTGCCAAGAAAGACCTGCCGGGATGGATCTTCTCCTGCAGCAGTTTCCTGCCACACGAGTGGATTGACTCGAAGAAGGTGAACCATGGGGAAAACACCTGGCGCCATCAGGAGCACGGATTGCTGAACGGTCTGTTTATGGTGGACCTCGACCATCTGCCTGACCCCATGGCCACGTGGAAGATGCTGCTGGAGCATCCGCGGTTTATCAGCTATTACCAGTCGAGGATGTTCTTCGCCTTTATGACCCCCTCGGGCCACGGGCTGAAGATTGTGATGAAGTGTGACCTGCAGGATGGCAACCTGGCCTCGGCACAGAATCGTTTCTGTAAAGATTTGAAGCTGGAAAACGACCACGAGACGAAGGACTCGTCGAGGCTGTCGTTTGTCTGTCCCCGCTCGGAGGTGCTCTATTATGACGCGGCGATGCATCAGTATGAGAACAAGGAATGGATTGCGAAGTATCAGCCCATCTATTGCAAGGCGCTGTCGGAGCCGGATCTCTTCGGTGATGACGATAAGCACGACACGCAGGAGAAGAGCCAGCAGGCAGTGGAAACAACGAGTCAGGAGAACCATAAGATGTTTGACGACTATCGTTATGAAGGGCTGGAGATTCCCGTGATCATCAACAAGTGGCTCGAACAGTATGACACCTCCATCGGCAAACGGCATGCTGTGCTGTTGCGGTTGACATCTGAACTGAAATACGTGTGTGAGCGGAATCATGACATCGTCAGGTATTTCGTGAATCAGATAGACTGGGTGAAGGACCTGAGGAAAGAGGGTGACTCGGTGGACCAGACCATTGAGGACGGTCTGAGATACAAGATGAGCAAGCAGATGCCCGACAGTATGACGATGGCCCTGAAGGAGTTGGGTGCCAACCCGTCGATCAAGCGGGATCCCGGTGTAGTGGAAGTGGAGAATGCCCTGCTGCCCAAGTTCATGGAATACGGCAGGGAGATAGAGGAGCTGACGCCGTATTTCCCCTGTATGAAAGAGGTGTGCTACCAGATGCGGACACCTTCGAAGCCAGCTTGTCTGTTTACGGGCGGTGCACTGTTCGGCACGCTGATGACCAGGATGTATTATTATTTCTACCACCGTCCGGAAGAACAGCGACGGTTGAACTACGGTGTGTTTATCGTGGACGATCCCGCCACGGGAAAGTCGTTTGCCAGCGACCTGTACAAGATTATCCTCTCGCCGATCATCGCCGCCGATAAGGTGGGTAATGACCTGCTGAACAAATTCAAGCTGGAATCGCTGAAAAGGGAGTCGTCGACCAAAGAGCAGAAGAAGGATGCCCTGACGCCGCCGCAGGTGAAGATCAGAATACATGGTGCCAGAACGTCGAACCAGACCTTTATCGAAGACATGAACACGTGTGTGGAGAACGACGGCGACGGGAAGCCTGTCAACCTGCATCTCTTCACATTTGACTCGGAGCTGGAGAACAATGCCAGGATTACGTCGGGAGGACAGTGGATCGACAAGAGCGTGTTTGAGCTGAAAGCCTTCCATAATGAGGAGGACAACCAGCAGTATAAGAACAAGAACTCGGTGAGCGGTCCGTTTAATGTGTATTGGAACTTCGTGTATACGGGCACGCCCATCAGTCTGCATAAGAAGGTGAATCTGAAAACCTTCGGTAGCGGCCTTTACTCCCGTCTGGCGGTGCTGCCGCTGTGTGCCGACTCGTTTGACGTGATCCCTCTATACACGCGCAGCAAGGAGAATGTAAATGTGATCGACCGGTTGAAGGAGTGGGCATTTAAGCTCGACACCGTCGGCGGAGAACTGCCCATCTGGCCGTTGGTGGAATACAGCTATTACTGGATGAAGAACATCATGATTCTGGCAAAGGGGGATCAGGACAAAGTGACGGCGATGCTCGTGAAGCGCGTGCCTTACTACGGCCTGCACATCGCCGTGCCGTATATCTTCATGCGCCACTATGAGGAATGGATGGAGAAGGATACGTTCAAGATAGACGATATCGACAAGCGGCTGGTGGACCTCTGTCTGGAAATCCAGATGTGTACACAACGGTATTTCTTCGGGGGCATGGCCCAGGCCTACTATCAGAACAAGGATGCTGAGGAGCAGACCAACAAGGTGAACTATTACTCGAAGAGTGAACGGTTGTTGGATGCGCTGCCGTCGGTGTTTACCGAAGAGGATGTCATGCGGATTGGGGATATGAGCCTCAATTATGTACGTGTTCAGCTCTGGCGCTGGCAACAGGATCACAGGGTGATGAAGTCGGGTAGGGGCAAAACGGCCAAGTACACGAAATGACCGTCGGCCAGAATATTACAAATATTACAATTATTACATTACAAATTGGTTATGAAGAAAGAATTGGTGCGTGGCATTCGCAACAAGAATCCACTGAATCTGGAATGGGGCTCGCCGTGGGCGGGGCTCCTGCCGAAAGAGAAAAGGACAGACAGGCGGTTCTGTCAGTTTGAATCCTTCTTCTACGGCTATCGGGCGGCGCTGATCCTGCTGAGCCGGACGTACAAGCGACGGGGCTGGACGACCATCGAGAAGATCATCCAGCATTTCGCCCCGGCGCCGGAGAACAATGTGGAGGCGTATATAGAATATGTTTGGAAACGGACGGGGATCACACCGAAGGAGCAGATACAGAAGCCCCGGTCGTATTACGACATCGTGAAGGCCATGGCGCAGTATGAATGCGGCTCGCTGCCTGACCCCGACGAACTGACCGATGCTTATAACTCCTTGTTTTGATTATTGCTCTGCGGCGGTCTCGAAGTAGTTTTCGAGTTCGTCGCGGGCACTGCCTTCGGCATTGGGAAGGTCGCGGATAATCTGACCTTTCTCGAGGAGGGCAATGCGCGTGGAGATGTCGATGGTGTGCGCCAGGTTATGACTGGAGATGAGAATGGTGGCTCCCGTCTCGCGGTTATAATCGGTGAGGATGTGCTTCAGGATGTTCTGCGACGAGGGGTCGAGGAAGTTGAAGGGCTCATCGAGGATAACCAGTTTGGGGCGCAGCAGGAGGGCGGACATGATGCCGACCTTCTGTTTGTTACCGGCAGAGAGGTTGCGGATGAGTTTCTTCTGTCCGAAGATCTCACCGCCCGCCAGACGCTCGAAGGGCTGGAGACGTGCGTCGACCTCTTCCTGAGGGATGTTGTTGATCTTGCCCAGGAAGGTGAAGAACTCCTCGGGCGTGAGGAAGTCGACAAGGAAAGAGTCGTCGATATAGGCACCGGTCCAGTCTTTCCATTCTTCCGACTCTGCGGGGTTGACATCATTGATGGTGACCTGACCCTCATCGGGCTTGAGCAGGTCGAGGATCATGCGGAAGAGCGTGGTCTTGCCCGCACCGTTATTGCCTACGAGGCCCAGGATATCGCCGTCGTTGATCACGAACGAGGGGATGTCGCTGGCGACGGTCTTGCCGAAGGCCTTTTTGATATTGCTAATAGTTATCATATCCGTTTTAATTTTTTGCATCGGACTCTCACGGACTTTCTCGGACTGTCCGTGTTAGTCCGTGTCAGTCCGATGCTAATGATTATACGATGCCTTTGCCGTGGCAGTTCTTGAACTTCTTGCCGGAGCCGCAGGGACAGGGGTCATTGCGGCCGGGGAGCTTATCCTTGATGATCGGCGTGCGGGGCTGCTGGGCACGGGTATCGTTCTGTGCAGCGGCCTGCTGGTTGCGGTCGACGAGCTGCTCCTCGCTGATGTCCTGCTTTGATTCGGTGTACTGCTGGCGCTGGGTGCGCTGCTCAGGAGCGGCCTCCTGCACCTGCTGCATCTCAGGAATCTGGGCGCGGGTGAGGATGGAGGTGATGCGGTTGTACATCTCGTTGATCATCGCATCCCACACCTTGGCGGATTCGAGCTTGAAGATCAACAGCGGATCTTTCTGCTCGTAAGAGGCATTCTGTACGGAGTGCTTCAGTTCGTCGAGCTGAC
>CAMKRS010000030.1 GCA_946415245.1 uncultured Prevotella sp.
GCAGGCCGAATCGCATGCTACCCAGTCCGGGCAGAGCCACACTGTGACCCTCGGTTGCCCAAGCCTTGATCACCTCACCGGCTGCATCCCAGCAGGCCTTCATCACACCCTGACTCACACCCGAGCGCAGAGCTGCCTCGCGAATCACCTTCGCCTGGTTCAGTGCGATGTACAGATCGGGCTGCATCACATAGCGCCACACACCGGGGTCGTTCTCATCCTTCGTGAACTTAATCTTACGTTCAACTGCTTTTACTTTCAATGCCATAATTTAATCCTTTCTTTTTAATGGTTAATGGTTATTGGTTAATGGTTACTGTAAATTGTTTTTACTTTGTCGCCGAATCGACTCAATTTTTGACTTTGCCTTGAAAACACATGCCTCGCGCGCAGGTAGTTTTTGTTGCTCAGGCGGGCCTCAAATTTTGTCTTTTTTCATTGACGCTACAAAGGTACATCTTTTTCATTGCGGTTCACGAATACTTCGCCAGATATTTTTTTTCTGCGCGGTCAAAACGGTCAAGGTCAAAATGGTCAAAATCGAAAACGGATGTTGTCAAAACCGCCACTATAATATAAATATTCTATTTATATATAGTGAGCAAATGACCGCGTTTCCGAAATCGATTTTGACCAAAATGACCATGACCACTTTGACCACATTGTTACGACAGGGTTGCAAGAACTGCCCTACCGTTACACAGTTTACACTTTGTTCTTGAACATCTTACTTATGATATTCAGATAGTCCGTTGGTGTGATGCCGAAGGAGAATTTGAAAACACTGTTGAAAGCTGCTGTATCCTTGAAGCCACACTTGCTGACAATTTTTTCCATTGAGTCGTCCGTGTGTTCCATGAGTAGCCTCATTAACTATATTAATAATCCTCTTGCCCCATTGATTATCAATTGAGGATTGTCGTTTTCTATAATATATGGTTGTGCAGAACCTTTGATGTTGAAGGTCAAAACGGCTTTATCTGTTGTGACATCGAGTGAGCATGGTGCGCCCTCGATCAACGGGAGACAACTGTTACTGCCAACGGGGAAACCACAACAGACAGGAATCTCCAAATCATGCAGATGAGCAATCAACATTTGCTCTACACTGCCATATTGGAGATCAAACTTAATAGAGGTAAACGTGCCGAAAATGATGCCCTTCACTCTCTCGAAATCAAGCTGCAGGCGTAGCATATAGAATAATCGATCGATGGCATGCAACGACTCCTCAACTTCCTCGATAAAGAGGATTACGTCTTGTTTATGCGAAACGCGATATTCGGTTCCTGCTATTGTAGAATAACTTGAAAGGTTGCCTCCTATCAGTACACCTTCTGCATGGCCACATCGGTTATAGGCATTGCCTGGTATTTTGTATTGCGGCAGTGTTCCAAAAAGAATATTACGGATGATGGTGGTTGCAGGTTCCTGACAACTTGCTATCTGGAACGCCATAGGACCATGTATACACATCGTCCCTGAGCCAGCGATGGCATAGAGCAATGTCGTGATATCACCATGACCTATCAGCCATTTGGGATGTTGACGATATGATTCTATCGGAATGCGATTCAGCAGATGAATGGAACCATAACCGCCACGAGAGCAAATAATGGCCTTGATGCTATCGTCTTCAAGTGCCCACAGCAGGTCGGCAGCACGTTCGTCAGCTGTTCCTGCATAGGCATCGACATTCAGACTGGTGGTGTGAGGACCTATGACGGGTACTAAGCCCCATCCCCTGATAATTTCCGCGGCTTGCAAAATAGCCTCTTCCGGCACCCAATAAGCAGGAGACACAAGGGCCACTTTGTCTCCTTCACATAAAAATGGGGGTTGAATATTTTTTTTTCCTTGATACATCATTTTGTTGTGCAAAGGTACTAATTTCTGTTCATAAAAGCTTGAAATTTCAGCCCAAGGGGAGTGTAGATTTTAAAATTTTGTAAATTCTAAAACGTTTTTGTAAATTCTAAAACTCGAAATAATACGATTATGACAAATAATGCTTAACTTTGCGGCGTAAAAATAAAACTATGTACGAATACGAAGGACTTAACAATGTTCTCTACACGGTGCTTTACGGAGCAGCGGCAATGGCGGCAATCATAGTGGGGCTCTATCTGCTGCTGCGTCGCCATAATGCTATCGCACCCGAAATTTCCTCTCCGAAGTTACTGCGCTGGTGGGCTGCAGCCTTTCTGTTTGCAACAGCGGCGAGCCATGTATGGTGGACGATACTAGGTACAGTGTGGTTGGTTGACGATCGGTTGGTGCGCAACATCATCAACCTGACGTTAGACCGCTTGACGTTCATGCCATTGATGATGGTGATGCTGCTGCGTATGCTGCAAGACCGAAAAAGGAAGATATGGCCCATTATCGTAGCATTGATTCCCCTCGTAGGAATTGCCGTCTGGGGTATCGCCAACCACGACGATAGGGCTGAAACAGCCATAGAGTATTATATGCGCTTTGTGTGCATCTGCTTTATTATATATTATGTATATGCCTTGTGGCAATACAACCGCTGGCTGCACGACAATTTTGCCGACTTGCAGCACAAAGAAGTGTGGCAGAGCCTTGTGTTCATCGCCTGCATCCTGTTCGTCTATGGAGCTTACACCTGGTGGTTTTTCGCTGGAATGACCTCCGAATTCCTTGCTCAGGTGAACACCTTCATCATTATAGGTTTCATACTCTGGCGCGTGGAGACACTGCAAAAATTGGAGACATACGAGGAAGACATAGAAATACAGGGAGATGCAGAGACAATTACCCTAGCAAACGAAGATTCCAAGGCCACAGCTTATTTACCTGACAGTATCGGCAAACTGCTTAAGGAACGCTGCGAAGATACGCAACTCTATCTTCAACATGAGCTCACTTTGCAACAACTTTCCCTTGCCATCGGAACCAACCGTACATATTTGGGCGCATACTTCGCCCAACAAGGCATTACCTATAATGCATACATCAATCGTCTTCGTGTAGAGCATTTCGTCCGCCTTTATAATGAGGAAAAAGACTCGTCACAACCTGTTACAGCAAAGACGATCGCCCAACAGAGTGGATTCCGCAGTTATACCACTTTCAGTTTGGCTTTCAAAAATTTCATGGGAACGACTGTAGCTGAATGGATGAAAAATGTATAAATCAGCCATTGAACTCACGGGGATAGGTCCCGCGAGTCGTTGAAACTACATGGAGCCTCGCTGCTGATTAACCACGGCAGCGGGGTTTTTCGATGGCTGACATTGAATAAATCGCCGAAAGATTTGGAAATCTCAATAATAGTTCCTATCTTTGCAGGCGGGAAATATATTTTATATTGAGTTATCTGAAATAAAAAGCAATCGTGAATAAACGTCATTTAAACCTTTTAATAATATTCCTGCTATTCTGTTTTTCCCTTTCTGTTGTTGCGACAGAAGAAGGGAAAAAGACATCGCAGATGTATCGTCAGTTCCGTATGCTATACGATAAGGGCGACGACAGCGCCTTCTATCAACATGCGCATGCTTTCGAAGCCTACCTGAAGAGCATCAATGACCTGAAATCGTATTATAAGACAATGACCAACGAGGGATTCTACGACATCAAGCAGAATCATCTGTTCCGAGCCATACAAACAGCCCAGACACTTGATGCCGAAGCAAAAAAGAACAAGTCGGTAGACTACTATTACCTCGCCACCGGTCTGATGGGAAACATCTATCGTGCCAGCTACGATACACACCGGGCAGAACAGTATTTCATACAAGCCCTCGACGAAGTCGACGATCGCGATCCTAAGTTTACGATGGTCACCCTGCGCGATCTCGCTCAGCTGCTTTGCATCAAGAACCCCTCCGCAGCTATCGAATACACCTCTCAGGCAGAAGAACTCGCAGAGGAAAGAGAGGATATCGACAACCTCTCGCTCTCGAAAGCCATGAAGCTTTATGTCCAGTTCATGAATGGCAACAAAGCAGATTTTGAGAAGACCTATCGCGAATATGAGCAATTACGACAGCAGGGCGATTCGACCTTCAATCATCAGTATGACAATCTGGTGGAGATTGCCCATCTCACTTTCAACGGAGCATACCAGAAAGCTATCGCTAAACTGAAGGAAGGACGTATCTATGTCGACAGTTCTTTGGTGGCTATTTGTATCTACGACCAGGCAGGTGATACCGAGAATGGTTTTAAGGCCATGAAACGCAGAAACATTGAGATGGACTCCCTGTTCAGTATTGTCCAGAATGCCAATTTCAATCAGATGGCTACTGAACGCACGCTGGTGAGGGCGCGCGAGGAGGCCTCGCAAAGCAGGAAGACCGTGAAGCGACTCACCAACTGGATCATGGTCATCATCGTGGTCTTCCTGATCATCTATATCATGGGCCGTCGACGGCTTGTGCGCATCATCTGGGACAAAAACAAGAAACTACAGGCCGCCCTTGATCGTGCCGAGGAATCAAACCGCATGAAGTCGGCATTCATCAATAACATGAGTCATGAGATACGTACACCTTTGAATGTCATCGGAGGATTCTCCAGTCTGCTCTGCCAGTCAGGTGTCGACCTGAGCGAAGAGGAGAAGGAGAACATGCAGGAACGTATCACCTATAATGTAGACCTCATCACCACCATCGTCGGTGAGGTACTGGAACTCTCGAACAGTGAGAGCGTGACAGGGCAGCGTCCTGATTCGGAAATGTCGGATGTGGTCATCAACGACCTATGCCGTAAGTTGCTACATTCAATGGCTGATGATTCCAAAGAAGGGGTAGAGACCCGATTTACGACCAACGTGCCCGACGACTTCACGGTGCGTACTCACCCCTCTACCATGAACCGCATCCTGACACATCTGTATGGAAATGCCCAGAAATTCACGGAGAAGGGTCATATCGAACTGCGCTGCGAGCAGGACAAGGCCGCCCATCTGATCCGACTGACCATGGAGGACACCGGCGTCGGTATCAAACCTGAGGACAGGGATCGTATCTTCGACCTCTTCGAGAAGGCGGCCGACAATTTCAAGGAGGGTATTGGTCTCGGACTGCCTATCTGTCGGCGACTGGCCAGTTCGATAGGTGGGGAGATAAACCTCGACCCTGACTATACCGACGGATGCCGGTTTGTCCTCTCGATACCGGTGTAAGATTTCCTGCGCCCCCGTGAGTAGCTTGCTTTCATCGGCAGTCGAAGAGAATCATTCGGCGGTTGTCCTTCGGGCGCACGGCGAAGTGAATCCAATAGGTAGTGCCGCGCTTCTCCAAAATCAACTCGTCGAAATTTTCACAATAGGGATCGTCCCCTTTGTGAGATGAGTTTGGACGATTGTCAAAGTTAAAGTCCGTAAATTATTTGGAAGATTAAATGAATCGTATTATCTTTGTACCCAAAAGTAATACAAGTGTAATACAATTATAAAGATTATGGCAACAACAGTAAAACGCAGAGCTACGTCATTCAGACTGCCAATGGACCTTTTGGAAAAACTGAGAGCTGAGGCACAAAAGCAGCATCGGAGTTTGAACAACCTGGTTGAGGTTTTTCTGCTCGAATCGCTCTATCGTGAACCCAACGCTACGACTTTGGCAGCAATGGCCGAGGTCAAGTCTGACGCAGAACTCGACGAACTGACCGACGAGAACATCGACAATCTTGAAGATTATATCAAGTCGCTATGATACTGAAAGTCAGTACGCAATATAATATAGTAGTATAATCCCCGCTCAGTAGAGTGGGGATTCTTTATGTGACATGGGGCCCTTTTGGGTCGCTTCTGGTGAGAAGGTTTAAGGAATCGGGGGCAAGTGATTGATGTATTGAAGGTTAGGAAAGGGGGACGAAATTGGCTTAACAAACCTTAACTACGAAGGAGCGAAAATTGTGAAAAATACACAGGATTTTCGACACGATATTTGGAAAATTATTAGTAACTTTGCAACTCTTTCTGAAATAAAAAAAACTATCAAAACCATCATTGGAATTTATGGAAATTGACAAAACCTATTTGAAAGAACAGTTGCGCGATGCCAGGCGTTATTGCGACAGTGAGCGCGAGCGGTTGCAGGAGCAGATAGACACCCATAACAGCTATCTGAAGTTGTTGGAGCATTATGAGGATGTGTTGGAGGAGAACGATCTGTTGAGGAGTGAATTGGAACAGCAGCAGATGGAGAACGACAGTCTTCATGAGCAGTTGGATGACAGGGACAAGCGACTGAAGGAGATGGAGGCTCTGCTGAAGGAGAAGGAAACGCAGCTGAACGAGCTGGGCAAATTCTCGGTTGGAATGGCCAGGAAATCGCCGCAGGAAGGTCTTGAAAAAGCTTTCCGCATCTACATCAATACGTCGAAGCGTAAGACGCAGGCCAAGCGTGAGGTGGCCCGTGCGCAGCTGCTGGATTTCATTGCTACGGCGAAGCTGGAGATGCCGGAGGACATCATGGAGCTACTGAATCATCTGGACGACGAGCAGCCTGAGAGCGCCCCGACGACCAACGTTACCGTTCAGGCAGGTGGTATTAATGTGCAACAGGCTAACACGGTCGGGAAATGAAAGAGGGAACAGATTTTTCGGGTGTCACCCACTACACGCACGTTGACGTTCAGCCCGGGGGCATCAACATTCAGAATGTGGAACACCTGTATCAGGCTGATATCCTGAAGCAGTTGGGCATAGAGTTGACGGTGAAACAGAAAGCAGAGGCTGTTGCACCTGTGGAGAGAGAGGGAAAGCCAACGTTTTTCATCCATCCGTCTGTTGACGTTGAGGAGCAGTGGCAGATTCACGACGAGATAGTGCGTTTGGTGGCTCGTCAGGGAATACAGGAGATCTGCAAGTATCTCTCGCAACTAAATGAAGCCCAGAAGGTGCTGCTTCCCCAGAATGCCGAGAAGGCGTATAATGAACTTGTTAGGTTGGGGATGCCCGACGGTGAGGGATACAGCCTGAAGACATTCACGAAGTACTATAAGCGATAAACGACAGAGCAGATAGCTATGTCAGCATAAGCATTAGAATCAATCCGGTTCTGGCGCTTTTTTTTGTGCCCTTTAGGGAGCAGAACGGAGAAAAACAGAGAATTTCGGAGAAAGGTGGAGAATGTTGGAGAAGGCCTTTTCCAAAGCCATCCAACCATAAATAATAGTTCGTAATTTTGCATCGTCAACGAACGGAAACGCGTTGTCGAGCGATCTCAAACTTATTGATACAGAGGACACGGCAGGTAGGCCTGCGCGGACAGACGTTTCAGGAAATCTTGGTAACTGAACTCGTAAAAGTAAATAAGTAATGTATAATCCCTGAGTTGAAAGACGAGCGGAGAAGTATCCGGATGAAATGAGCTCAAACAAACTTCGCTTTTCCAAGGCTCGTAAATTTCAACGAACAAATGAAAACAAATAGTATTTATCAACAACAAACAATGACGTCGCTCGAGATTGCCGAGCTGACAGGTAAACAACACAAAGACGTAATGAAGGCTATCCGAAACATGGAGCCAGCATGGTTGAAAGTCAACGGGCGCAAATTTGCGCTGGTTGAATATCAGGACAAGAAAGGTGAACTCCGACCTTGCTATCAGCTGACCAAGACCGAGTGCCTCTACATCGCCACGAAGTTCAACGATGAGGCGAGGGCGAAGCTGGTCATCAGGTGGGAGGAACTGGAGAGAGCACACATGGGGACAGGCACACCCTGTGACATCGCGGTGCGACATCACATGGGTGCCAGTCCCCAGTGTGCCCTCCTGCCGGCGAAGGAGGTGCTGGCACTGGCCGACGAGATCATCGGTGAGGGACTGAGATTGGTGAACGCTGACGCCGAGGACACGCTGACGGCGACGCAGGTAGCCAAGACTTTCAACATGACCACCTACGATTTTAATGCCATACTGCGCGACATGGGCATCCAGTACCGTCGCGATGGGCATTGGAACATCAGTGACGATCTGGCCAACCGCAACCTGGTGCGCCTGAGAACGCACATATCTTATAGTCTGAAAGGCGCAAAGAAACAGGCATGACACCTGCGGACTACAGGGCCCTCTTCACAAAGGATATGTAAGCGACACGGAGCAACTATTTTGCGCGATACATCATGATCGTGAATACGAGCGATACCCCAATCAATGAACCTACTATGATAACAACAGGCAGGATGCTGCTATGATCTTTCATGGCTAACGAATATATAGCGATGAATAGCATAATCCCAAGTATCATGATTCCTATAATCCTGCTCAGCAGAACGCCTAGCTTTTTCTGACGTTCATTGCCAGGACCTTCTACGAACGGAAGATTCACACTTCCAAAGGGAAGGTATACGCCGAATGCGCAGATAAAGGCCACGACCGTCATGATGACACTGGGAATGAGGATGAAGGTGGGAGATCCGTAGGCATCAGGCTTTCCTGAAGGACCGAAATGGGTAGGTACAATGTCTGGGGCCCGACTGATGAGCCAGATGATGATTCCCCAAATGGTCAGTGTCAGCACCAGAAAGATGACATCGAAAATCTTGTCTTTTGTCGTACGCACGACATTAAGCTTAATACCACTCATATATTTCTTTATTTTTATTCTTCATTTTTTGGGAGTTGGTTTTTCCTCTTAGGCAGGCGCTTGGCCTTACGCAGAGCCTCGGTAATGATCCACTGCAGTTGGCCGTTGGTGCTGCGGAACTCGTCCGCAGCCCAGGCCTCTATCGCGTTCATTGTTTCGGTATCTACGCGGAGAATAAAACTCTTGGTATTCTTCTCTGCCATTGATTAATGATTCAGCGTTCCTGTGTTCACTACCGGCTGGGCAGACTCGTCGCCGCAGAGCACAACGAGCAGGTTGCTCACCATTGCAGCCTTCTTGTCGTCGTCGAGGTCGACGATGTTTTCGTTAGAGAGTTTGTCGAGTGCCATCTTTACCATTGATACGGCGCCTTCCACAATCTTTTCGCGAGCAGTAATGATAGCCGATGCCTGTTGACGACGCAGCATCACGGCGGCGATTTCAGGCGCATAGGCCAGATAGTTGATGCGGGCCTCTACCACTTCGATACCGGCCAGTGCCAGACGCTCGTCGAGTTTCTGCTCCAGCTGCTCGTTGATTTCATCAGCACTTGAACGAAGGGTAGGCTCATTGTTCTTGCTGTCTTCGTCGTCGTAGGCATACTGACCAGCCACCTGGCGCAGGGCAGCATCGCTCTGTACACGGACGAAGTTCTCCAATGCGTTCATCAATCCTTTGGTGTCAGAGCCGACGGTATTGGGATTGGCTGCCATTGTCTGTGAGTCGACTTCAAAGAGAGCCTTGTAGGTATCCTTCAGCTTCCATACCAGCACCAGGCCGATCATCACGGGATTACCCGTCTTGTCGTTCACCTTGATGGGCTCTGCGTCGAGGTTGCGGGCACGCAGCGATACCTTTTTGGTGCCATAGAAAGGATTGATCCAGTAGAATCCTGTCTGGGCGAAGGTGCCACTGTATTTACCAAACCATGTGGTGACCTTTGCCTCGTTGGGCTCCAGCATCATCAGACCGAACCACATGATGATATTTATGAGGAGCAATAAGATGCAGCCGCCTAACAACCAGCCTCCACAAGTGCCGTTGCTTTCATCTAATCGGATGATACTGAATACGATGCCTACGATCGATAGAATCAGAATTGCGAGGTTGACAAACAGCATCAGAAAGCCGTTCATCACCGTTCCTTTGAATGTATATTCCTTATTTTCCATATTGATAAGAATTAATGAGTTGATTTATTTTGATATCATTTTGATATCGCAAAGATATGAACTATTTTCCATCCGACAATGGAATTGACTTAAACTTTAACAATAATTATGAGTTAGTCTCAGAAAAAGTGTGTAAATTTGCCACATGAATAAAATCATTACCATGATGCAGAGACTCCGGCATGCCTTTGTATGGTTGATGCGTATCGGGCATTGTCGGGGATTTGGCGTGGAGTCGCCGACGGATTATTGGCTGGTGCGCTACGTCATCAATGAGCATTGGCCCTATTATCAATATACAACGTTGGGCGAAGGTGATGA
>CAMKRS010000031.1 GCA_946415245.1 uncultured Prevotella sp.
TCGTGACCTCCTGCGTGACAGGCAGGCATTCTAACCTACTGAACTAACGCACCATGTGGCCTTTTTTTCTTTTGCGGGTGCAAAGGTAGGAATAATTTCCGAAATAGCAAAACTTTTTCGGGCTTTTTTTAAAAAAAAGTCTGCATTACGATGGCATCGCGGTATTCACGGCCGTCGAAGAGCCAATCCTTCAGCCGTGATGACTCGTGATAACCCATCTGTCGGAACATCTGCAGACAGGTCTCATTCTGCACGTCGATGATGGCATAGAGCTGGTGCAGATGGAGCACGTCGAGGGCATATCGCTCGAGTTCCTTCATGGCACTGAGGCCGTAACCCTGTCCGCGAAAAGGCTGTTCGATGACCAGTCCGATTTCTGCGCGGCGGTTGCTGGCATCGAAATCCACAATATCGGCAATGCCCACCACCTGTTTTTCGGCATTCTCGACGATCAAGCGCACCTGATGGTCGGTATAGATATCGCCCGAGGCATTGGCCACATAGTCGTGGAGCGCATAACGGCTGTAAGGCACATTGGTAATGCCGACGTTCCAGAGCTTCACATCGTTCTCGACGCGATAGAGCATATCGAGATCTTCAGGCTCGATGGCCCGCAAATGAACTTGTTTCATAGATGGAGTTTTTGACGGATGATATCAATCAGCGCGAGGGCTGCACGGAAATAGATGGCCAGCTTGACGGGTACGGTGAAGAGAAAACTCTGGTGCCCGTAGTGCTTGCGGAAGAAGATGAGCATGGCCTGATAGAAGACATGCACATAACGGAACGATGACTTCTGCGTGGACTCGCCCTTGAAATGAACGATGTCGGAAGGATGGTACCAGTTCTCCCAGCCACCCTTCAGCAGACGGTAAGACAGGTCGATATCCTCGCCATACATGAAGAAGTCCTCATCGAGAAGTCCCACCTGGTCGAGGGCTTGATGACGGAGCATGAAGAAGGCCCCGCTGACGACCTCGATGCGACCCGGCTCGTCCCACGACAGATGACTCATGTAATAGCGCTTGGTGAAGCCCAGCATCTTGAGACACGACACCCAGGGCGAGGGAATGGCCCGTCGCGACTCAGGGGCCAGCGTACCATCGGCATTGTGCATCCGTACACCCAGACCACCCGCCTGCGGATGAGCATCCATAAAGCTGACGCACTCGCGGAGGGTGGGCTCAGCCACGATGGTATCGGGATTGAGCAGCAGCACGTATTCGCCCTCAGCCTGACGGATGGCGATGTTGTTGGCGCGCGAGAAGCCGAGATTGTCGTCGTTGGCAATCAGACGGACCCAGAGGTAATGCGTGCCGATATAGTCGACGGTATCATCCGAAGAGGCATTGTCGACGACAAACACCTCGACGCCGTCGATACCTTCCGACGCCTTCTGTACGCTGTCGAGGCACTGCGCCACGAACGTCCGTACATTATAGCTGACTATGACAATCGTTAATTTCACTTCTCAGTCGTTTCTTCTTCGGAGGTTTCTGCGAGGCAGCGGCTCTCTGTGGGCATCACAAACGGCAGGCACAGCAACAGGATGATGGCCAGGTAGCCGAATGTGGTGTTCATATATATATAATATAAATAGGTGTTGACCACCATCGGCACTTCGAGTATCAACAGTCGCAACAAGCCCCATTTCAACATGGCGGGTTCCTCATTTGTGACCAGCTCATTGTGGATCATGCGGAACTTGAACAGGCGCAGGCCTATGAAGGCCGCAGCCAATGAGGTCAGTTCCATCACCGTGAGCGCCACAAACTCGGTCTGCTTGCTATCGGCCAAAACACCCGACTCCAACACACCGAATTCATAGAGTGCCACGATGGCTAGCGCGATGGCGGCCAAAAGAATATAAACGAATGTGAGTTGTTTGCTAATTTTCTTCATATCTCTGATGTTTTTATTTTCCTTCGAACAGGGTACGGTTCTGGATAGAGCGGCCCAGCGTCACCTCGTCGGTATATTCCAGTTCGTCGCCTACGGAGATGCCCCGCGCAATGATGCTCACCTTCACATTGGCAAAGGGTGCCAGCTTGCGGTAGATGTAGAAATTGGTGGTGTCGCCCTCCATCGTAGAGCTCAGCGCGAGGATCACCTCACTGACACCGCCCTCTCCCACTCGCTTCACCAGTGAGTCGATCTCAATATCGGCAGGTCCGATGCCGTCCATCGGTGAGATGATGCCTCCAAGCACATGATAGAGACCGTGATACTGCTGGGTGTTCTCGATGGCCATCACATCCTGGATATTCTCGACCACACAGACCAGCGAGTTGTCGCGACGGGGATCGGAACAGATGGGACAAATGTCGGTATCGCTGATGTTGTGGCATTTCTGACAGTATTTCACCTCGTATTTCATCTGGGCGATGGTCTCTGCGAAGCGTTCCACATCCTCGGTATCCTGACGCAGCAGATGCAGCGCCAAGCGGAGGGCCGTCTTACGTCCGATGCCCGGCAGTCGCGAGAGTTCCGAGACTGCCTTTTCGAGGAGTTGTGAGGGATATTGCTGGTGTATCATTAATTATCAATTATCAATTTTCAATTTCAGAGAGTTCCAGCCAGCGGAGAGATTTCTCATCGAGCTCATCTTTCAGCTGGGTCAGACGTTTGCTTTTCTCCGTGAGTTCGTCGATAGAGAGGGTACCGCTGCAGAGGGCTTCCTCCAATTGCTTCTGCTCGGCTTCGAGGGCAGCGATCTCCTTTTCCAGGCGCTCGAACTCGGTCTTCTCCTTGTAGGTCATTTTGCGCTTAGAGTCTCTCGATGATCGAGAATCTCTTGATTCTTTGGAGGAGATCATCTCTCTTGAAGGATTGGACTCTTTGGCTTCTTTCGGTTGGAGGGTCTGCCAATCGCGATACTGGGTATAATTACCTGGGAAGTCCTTGATCTCGCCATCGCCCTTGAACACGAGCAGATGGTCGACCACCTTATCCATGAAATAACGGTCGTGGCTCACCACAATCACACAGCCAGGGAAATCCTGAAGGTATTCCTCGAGGATCTGCAAGGTCACGATATCGAGGTCGTTGGTGGGCTCGTCAAGCACGAGGAAGTTGGGGTTCTTCATCAGCACCGTACAGAGGTAGAGCTTGCGACGCTCACCACCGGAGAGCTTATACACATAATTGTGCTGCTGCTCGGGGGTGAAGAGGAAATACTGCAGGAACTGCGAGGCGGAGAAATGCTTACCGCCACCCATATCGATATATTCGGCGATGTCGCGCACCACGTCGATGACTTTCTGCTGTTCGTTGAACTGCAACCCCTCCTGCGAGAAATAGCCGAAGCGCACGGTGTCGCCGATGTCGAAACGGCCTTCGTCGGGCGGGATCTGTCCTAAGAGCAGTTTCAGGAAGGTGGACTTACCTGTGCCGTTGTTGCCCACGATACCCATCTTCTCGAAACGGGAGAAATTATAATAGAAGTCTTTCAGGATGATGAGGTCGTCGAAGCGTTTCGACACATACTGACATTCGAAGATCTTCGAGCCGATGTAGACGTTGCGCGACTTCAACCGTATCTGTCGCTCCTCGATGCGCTGCTTGGCCACACGTTCGAGTTCGTAGAAGGCCTCCTCACGATAGCGGGCCTTATGACCACGCGCCTGAGGCATACGCCGCATCCATTCGAGTTCGGTGCGGTAGAGATTGTTGGCACGGGCTATCTCCGCCCGTTTGTTGTCGAGACGCTCCTGGCGTTTTTCCAGATAGTAGGAGTAATTGCCGCGATAGGTATAGATAGTGCGGTCATCGAGTTCGAGGATCACGGAGCAGACGCGATCGAGGAAGAAACGGTCGTGGGTGACCATCAGCAGCGTCCTGCGTCCGCGGGCCAGATAACCTTCTAGCCATTCGATCATCTCGAGGTCGAGGTGGTTGGTGGGCTCATCGAGAATCAGGAGGTCGGGTTCCGTCAACAGCACATTGGCCAAAGCCACGCGCTTCTGCTGACCACCCGAGAGCTGTCCCATCGGCTGCTGCAAATCGCGTATCTTCAACTGCGTCAGCACCTGCTTGGCCTTCAGCACTTCCTCAGGATTGCCCTGGTGATTGAAGCAAGCATCGAGCACACTCTCCTCAGGGTCGAACACAGGCGACTGTTCGAGCATACCCACCTTCAGATCGCGACGAAAGATGATGCTGCCAGAGTCGTAGCCCTCCTTGCCCGAGAGTACAGAGAGTAGCGTCGATTTGCCCATACCGTTCTTGGCAATCAGGCCCACCTTCTGTCCCTCTGCGATGGAGAAGCTGATATCCTCGAAAAGCACCAGCGAGCCAAACGACTTGGTCAGGTTCTGTACGTCTAAATATGGTATCTCCTTAGCCAAGACTCTTATTGATTTCTTCTATGTAATCCAATACTTCCTCCCTACCCTGTTTCTTCTCAGACGAAGTGACGAAGATAGGCGGTAGTTCCTCCCAGGTCTCCGACAACACCTTCTTGTAGGCCTCGATGTTCTGACGCACCTTGTTGGGTGTCAGTTTGTCGGCTTTGGTGAAGACGATGGCGAAAGGCACACTCGACTGTCCGAGCCACTCGATAAATTCAAGGTCGATCTTCTGCGCCTCCAGACGGACATCGATCAGCAGGAACACATTCACCAGCTGCTCACGCTGGAGGATATAACCCTGTATCATCTGCTCGAGTTTGGCAATCTCCTTTTTCGAACGCTTAGCGAATCCATAGCCAGGCAGGTCGACCAGATACCACTCATTATTTATAATAAAGTGGTTAATGAGCAGCGTCTTTCCGGGTGTCGCCGACGTCTTGGCCAACTTCTTGTTGTTGGTGAGCATATTGATGAGACTCGATTTTCCCACATTCGACCTTCCGATGAACGCATATTCGGGTTTGGTATCCTTGGGGCACATCGACACCATCGGGGCACTGAGGGTGAATTCCGCTTTCTTGATTTCCATATCTGCTATATTTTGGGTGCAAAGATAGCAAAATTTTCGGGAAAAATTTGGAAGTTATGAAAATAATGTGTATCTTTGCACTCGATTTTCAAAAACACGCTTCCGCTCGGGAAGCATTTTTCACTCATTTTTCAAACAAATCGCAGTTTTCAACACTGCATTGATGTTGTATTGTGTATGTATACAAAAGAAGAATTAGAATCAATGGCAGTACCCGAATTAATGGGTATCGCAAACGAATTGGGCATCAAGGTCAAGCAGGACGACTCGCTTGAGACGGTGGTGTATGCCATTCTCGATAAGGCCGCTGAGAACAGTGCTGCCAGTGGAGAAGCACCCAAGAAGAAGAGAACACGAATCGCAAAGAAAGATACGAGCCGCGTGTATACCGTTAACGGTCAGGATGGCGAGAACCTCGATAAGGCAGCCACTAAGCGCAAGAAGGTGGAGACGCCCTCGCTGTTCAGCGATGCGCCCGTTGCCAAGGCCAAGAAGACCAAGGAAGAGGCACCTGTTGCTGAGGAGGCTGCAGAAGAGAAGCCCAAGCGTCGCAGTCGTAAGACCAAGGCCGAACTGGCTGCGGAAGCTGCTGCTGCCGAGGCTGTTCAGCAGGAGGCCGAGACCGCTGCTGCAGTAGAGCAGGAAGCCCCCGTTGAGGAGGCTGCTCCCGATTTCGTGCCTGAGGAGGCCTTCGCCGTAGGTAATAACGAGGAGGCTGGCGAGGAACAGTTGCAGATGATGGAGCAGCTCAAGCAGAAGCTGGAGCGCGGACACGAGTACCACGATTCCGACGAGCCTGTGATCAACGAAGAGGGCGTCTGGGAAGGTGATCCCGGCGATGGCACTGACTTCATCACCGTGCTCGATATCCCCATCGAGGATCAGGCCGCTATCCCCACGCTCGATATCTTCGACCGTCCTATGACCTCGCAGGCACCCGACAGAGGACAGCCTCAGCCTGCCGCTGTGCCTAAGTACGAATTCAACGATGTGATCACCGCTAACGGTGTGCTGGAGATTCTGGCTGATGGTTACGGATTCATCCGTTCCAGCGACTATAACTATCTCTCCTCGCCCGATGATATCTATGTGTCACCCGCACAGATCAAGGCCAACGGTCTGAAGACGGGCGATGTGGTAGACTGTACCGTTCGTCCGCCGTTCGACAACGAGAAATATTTTGCCCTGTGCAACGTGAAGGCCATCAACGGCCGCAATCCGTCGGAGGTGCGTAACCGTGTTGCTTTCGAGCATCTCACACCGCTCTTCCCCGAGGAGAAGTTCACCTTGTGTGGCGACAAGGCCACCACGAACCCTAGTGTTCGTATCGTCGACCTCTTCTCGCCTATCGGTAAAGGTCAACGTGCACTCATCGTGGCCCAGCCCAAGACCGGTAAGACCATCTTGATGAAGGATATCGCCAACGCGATTGCCGCCAATCATCCCGAGGCCTATATTATGATGCTGCTCATCGACGAGCGTCCTGAGGAGGTGACGGATATGGCTCGCACCGTAGATGCAGAGGTGATTGCCTCTACCTTCGACGAGCCTGCCGACCGTCACGTGAAGATTGCTGGTATCGTGCTCGAGAAGGCTAAGCGTATGGTGGAGTGCGGACATGATGTGGTGATCTTCCTCGACTCTATCACCCGTCTGGCACGTGCCTATAATACTGCACAGCCGGCATCAGGTAAGGTGCTCACCGGTGGTGTCGACGCCAATGCATTGCAGAAGCCTAAGCGTTTCTTCGGTGCTGCCCGTAATATCGAGGGCGGTGGTTCGCTCACTATTATCGCTACTGCTCTGGTGGATACAGGTTCGAAGATGGATGAGGTGATCTTCGAGGAGTTCAAGGGTACCGGTAACTCTGAGATCCAGCTCAACCGCATGCTGTCGAACAAGCGTATCTTCCCGGCTATCGACCTGGTTCAGTCGTCTACACGTCGCGACGATCTGCTGCATGATGAGACGACCCTCAACCGTATGTGGATCATGCGCAAGTACATTGCAGAGATGAACCCCATCGAGGCGATGAACACCATTCGCGACCGTCTGGTAGCAACCCAGGACAACGAGGAATTCCTCCTGTCGATGAACGGATAAACGAACATAAAGATCCCCGTCAGAACTTTCTGGCGGGGATTATTGTTTTTATTTCCAGTAGTTTTCAAGACGTTCGGCCTCAGCCTTGGTGATGTGGATCACACAACCGTGTTTGGGCGAAGTAAAATTCTTGATTTTCATCACACCCTCATTGAAATGGCCTAATGGTGTGAAGGTCTTGAAATCGGTGGTCTCAAGGAAACCAAAGTTATGAGGCTTGATGCTGTAAATGTCGTACATGATCACCCACTTGTCCTCACCAATGCGTTTCCACACATTCGGGGCCTCGCAACCGCCTCTTTCCGTATCAATCTGCTCAGCGTGATAATCGTCGAAGTGATTAATGCGATCGCTGATCATATATTTGATGCCAGCAGGATTCTCCTGTGCCACATAGGTCATGAAGTAACGGCCATCAGGCATCGGACAGATATCGGCATCGAGCACCTGGATCTTGTCGTCGGGATAATCGAACAGCAACTTGGGCTCGGTCTCTAAGGTGGTGAAAGCTTCATCGGCATAGCTGTAATAGAGTCTCAGGCGACCGCCTGGCTGCTGGAGAATGGTAAAGTAGACCATCAATTTATTGACCGTAGGATCCCAGATGGTCTGAGGTGCCCAGGCACAACCAATATCGCCGAAGTGTTCGGGAAAGAGCAGATCGATACGAGCCTCGTGATACGTCCAATGGATCAGGTCGTCGGAGGCCATCAGCACCAAACCGCGATTGTTGCCCCAACCATATTTCTCATCACGTTCCCAAAGGGTAGTGCGCAGACCTTTTTCCTGAGCGTAAATATGGAGGTCGGTCATTGCAATATAGAACTTGCCATTCGGTGCGCGGTAGATATGAGGATCGCGGATGCCTCGCTGTTCAGCGATGCTGTCGCCAGAGATGATGGGCTCTCCGTGATTCAGAGGGGTGAAGTTATAGCCGTCGTAGCTGATGGCCATAAACAGTGAATGGGTGGAGTCGTTGAAGAAGGTAAAGAGATAGGCACTCATGTCCTTCTCGGTGGGCACCTTTTGCGCTTCCGCCATCAGCGGCAGCAACAACAAAGTCATTGCCAAAAATAGTTTTCTCATTTTTGATTTGTTTTTAAGTAGATATTAATTACCATAGGCTTTCTCGCCGATGGTTTCCTGCGAACCGATAGTCATCTGGCGCAGGTCGTAATAGGAGCCGTTGTAGATATTGAAGTCGACATTTCCCTTGACACCGGGCAGACGACCTACATCCGTATGCTGCCAGAACTTCCAAGGACCCTGATACTCCAAAGAGTCCACATAATAATGGGCAATCCAATAGGGGTATTGGTCGAAGATGGAATCGTTGAGGTAGCGCATCTTGAATTTAAAATAGGTATAGATGATGGGTTTGGTCTGATAATGCTTCTCAACAATATCAAGCCATTGAAGCACGGAGCTCTTGAATTCGGCATCTGTCTGATTCTTTGGCTTATGCTCCACATCAAGCACGGGCGGGAGGTCGCCGTTTTCAAGTTTCACAACATCAAGGAAATGAAAGGCCTGTTGTTCTGCTGGTGTGTGAACACTGTAGAAATGATAGGCCCCACGGGTAAAACCGTATTCGCGTGCCTGGAAGAAATTCTCGCGGAAATTCTCGTCGGTCTGCGTAGCACCCTCTGTGGCTTTGATCATCACAAAACGGATGGGACACTTGTTAATCATACCGTTGTCCTTCAGTTCCTCCCAGTCGATATGTCCCTGATGGTGAGAGATATCGATGCCGTGAATCTCGTAACCCTCAGGATAGCTGACATCACCATAGAGGGCGCGCCAACGGAAACCGAAGGGAGACACGAAGAAATAATAGAAGAACCAGACGTAGCCCGCAACAATCGCAATGCCGCCCAACCACCATCCCCAGGAAGGAACCTTTTGAAGCAGGCGGATAATAAAATTAGGGCGCTGACGTTTACCCACACCATGATAGGTATGAGTAACGCCAACGCCCTTACGGCGAACTACTCGCTTCTTTGACATTTATTTTGCCTTTTCAAGAGCCAGCGTTCTGGTAGGCTGGTCGCAGACCTCTGTGGGTCCCCAGTACTGGATAGGACCGGGATAGATGTAGGCCGTCTTGCGAGCCCACTCGTCGCGATGAGCGGCAAACTCCTTGAAGGGAGCACCGTCGAGTTCAACGAGGGCCTTGCGAATCACGGGCTTCATCTCACCAGCACGCTTCTCCATATTCATCATCATCGTGATGGGCACACCACCAGCAATCCACTCTTCAGCAGGAGCGGTAGTATTCTTCACGATAGCCATATAACCGGTCTTACCGTTGGCAATCAGCTGAGCGGCAGAAATACCAAGGGCATAGCAGTAGTCGGCATCGAAGTTAGAAGGAGCAGCACAACGTCCCTCGTAACCGAAGAAGTGGTGCTGAGTACCAAACTTACCAACATACTTACCCTGCTTTTTCATCTTTTCGAGCTTCTGGGCTACCATCGTAGAGAGCAGTTTCTCAGTCTCGATGAGTGATACCTGTACGTTTC
>CAMKRS010000032.1 GCA_946415245.1 uncultured Prevotella sp.
GATTGCCCTTCTGGTAGCGACCAATCACATTGTCGCCCATCCGGAGGGGAATCACTTGTTTATAATGGAATACATTTTCTATAATCACCACCGATCCGCAGCCTTCCTCGTTGGCGTTTTCGTCGGGATTCTCGTCTTTCTGGCGGTTTTTCAGTTTGCTGACGCCTATGCGGATGCCGAACTCCTTGCCGCAGTCGGGACATTTGAAGACCAGCGACTGTCCGGCTTCATACTGGGTCTCGTCGAAAGTGATGTATTGGTCGCACTTGGGGCAACGCACACGCTTCATAGGCTCAGACCTTGTCTTTTAGTTTGAGCACCCAGGCCTCTTCGAAGCCCTTGTTGTCGCGGATGCGGTTCAGGCGGTTATAGGCAGCATTCTGCGTTTCGAAATGTCCGCAGACCACACGTGTCACATTGTTGCGTACGAAGATCTCTGCCTCAGAGAAACCGCGCTTGTGGAGTTCCTCGACGAAGGCATTGGCATTCTTCATCGATACGTGGCTGGCCAGCACGATGCAGTAGTCAGTCTTCTTCACCTCGGGCTGTGCCTCTGGGGCTTCCTGCTTCACCTCAGGCTCTTTGGCTGCCTCGGCTACCTCTGCCTTCTTGGCAACGGTGGTGTCGGGGATGAGCTGGATGGCGGTATCGGGCTTTACAGCGGGTTTGCTGGGTTTCTGCACGAGCAGTGGATTGTTGAGACCACCCATGTTCATCTGTGTGGAATCGCTGTTGCTCACGGGTGTGGTCATCAGGAAGAAGGCCAGCACGGCAGCGGCAACGGCTACGGTATTGCGTATCCACGACATCTTGATGACCAGGGCGCGCTCCTCATCGTCGTCGTTGTCCGGTGTCAGACCTACGAGCACAGGCGTTTCCTTCTCTTCGGTCTCGGTCTGTGTCTCTGCTACGGTCGCAGTCTCTTCGAGCGGGCTGATCTCAAAACTGCTGAGTCCGTAGAGCTCAGGTGTGAGGATACCGGCCTCGCAGGGGGTGAAGATATACTTGCCTTCCTCGTTGAGGGCGAGCTCACCGATATCGTTGAGCTCATAATAGCCCGCAGCGCTGATGTGCTGTTTCAGTTCTTCCACCTCGCTTTCTATCCTGCGCAGGGCCTCGGGGTAGCTGATGTCGTAGGCTTCGATGTACGACTGCACGAGCAGCGAGTCGTTCATCGTCAGCTGTGGATTAAAGCCCAGGGTGCGCAAGGGTGGGAGGTACATCTGATCGTTATCATCGTAACGAGCCCCTACGTGATGGGTCATAAACCCGCCTAAACCAGGCACAATGACGCAGTCATTGCTCAGCAGAAGTATCTCAATATGTCTGTCTAATTCAATCATGTGTGCAAAATTAATGTTTTTTTCTGAGAAAAACAAATAAAAAGTACCTTAAAATTTCGCAAAAATGAATTTTTTGATGTAACTTTGCATCCAAATTAGAAAATATGAAGTATATCGAGACTGAAATAGCGGGAGTTTTTATCATTGAACCGCGTGTGTTTAGTGATGCCCGGGGCTATTTCATGGAAGCTTGGAAAGAGGAGGAGTTCAATCAGCACATTGGTCGGGTGAAATTCATCCAGGACAATGAGTCGAAGTCATCGTATGGTGTCCTTCGTGGTCTGCACTATCAGAAAGGTGAGTGGTCGCAGGCCAAACTGGTGCGTGTGATCAAGGGACGTGTACTCGATGTGGCGGTAGATATCCGTAAGTCGAGTCCTACCTTCGGTAAGCACGTGATGGTGGAGCTCAGCGAAGACAACAAGCGTCAGTTCTTTATCCCCCGTGGATTCGCTCACGGATTTCTGGTATTGAGCGAGGAAGCCATCTTCACCTATAAGGTGGACAACCCCTATATGCCTGCTGAGGAAGCCGGTATCCGTTGGAATGATCCTGAGCTCGCCATCGAGTGGCCCATCGACCCCGCAGTGGTGCAGACGAGTGAGAAAGATTTAAAGCAACCCTTGTTGAAAGAGGCGCAAGTATTTGAGTAACAATTTATTATCAACATGAATATTGCAATTGTAGGAACGGGTTATGTAGGTCTTGTGTCAGGCACATGCTTTGCTGATACAGGTGCCAATGTGACTTGTGTAGATGTTGACGCTGAGAAGATCAAGCGTCTGCAGGAGGGTATCATCCCCATCTATGAACCAGGTCTCGACGAGCTGGTAAAGAAGAATGTGGCCGCAGGGCGTTTGAAGTTTACGACTGATCTGGCATCGGTACTGAACGATGTGGAGATTGTCTTCTCCGCAGTAGGTACGCCCCCCGATGAAGACGGTAGTGCGGATTTGAAATATGTGCTCCAGGTGGCGAAGACCATCGGAGAGAATCTGAATAAGTATGTGGTGGTGGTCACCAAGTCGACGGTGCCTGTGGGTACTGCCAAGAAGGTGCGTAAGGCCATCGAAGACGAATTGAAGAAGCGCGGTGTGGATATCGAGTTTGATGTGGCGTCGAATCCGGAGTTCCTCAAGGAAGGTAACGCCATCAAGGACTTCATGTCACCCGACCGTGTGGTGGTAGGTGTGGAGAGCGAGCATGCCAAGAAGGTGCTCACCAAACTCTACAAGCCTTTCCTCATCAACAATTTCCGTGTGATCTTCATGGATATCCCCTCGGCTGAGATGACGAAATATGCTGCCAACTCGATGCTGGCCACGCGTATCTCTTTCATGAATGATATTGCCAACCTATGCGAACGCGTGGGCGCGGATATTAATATGGTACGCGCGGGAATAGGTTCCGACACCCGTATTGGACGTAAGTTCCTCTATGCTGGCTGCGGTTATGGTGGCTCGTGCTTCCCCAAGGATGTGAAGGCCCTCATCAAGACAGCCGATCAGGCAGGTTATTCGATGGAGGTGCTCAAATCGGTGGAGCGCGTCAACGAGCGTCAGAAGAGTGTGCTCTACGACAAGCTCGTCAAGCACTTTGGCAGCGAGGAAGCACTGAAGGGCAAGACCATTGCCATGTGGGGGCTCTCGTTCAAGCCCGAGACCGACGATATGCGTGAGTCGACGGCGCTGGTGATGATCGACAAGCTGACGAAGGCTGGTTGTACGATCCGCGTCTACGATCCCGTGGCGATGGAGGAGTGCAAACGCCGTGTGGGTGATGCCGTCATCTACTGTCGCGACATGTATGATGCCGTGCTCGATGCCGATGCCCTGCTGCTGCTCACTGAGTGGAAGGAGTTCCGTCTGCCTGGCTGGGGTGTCATCAAGAAGGCGATGAAACAGCCGTTGGTGATCGACGGACGTAACATCTTCGATACTGAGGAGCTCGACGAGAACGGCTTCGAGTATCACTGTATAGGTAAATGAAACAACTATCGATTATAATTCTATTGGTTCTGGTACTTTGCAGCTGTGGTAACCGTTCTGCCAATGTCCCGTTGACGGAACAGGCGGAAGACCGCGATGCAAAGGCCATGCTGCAAGGTTTCTGGGTGGATGCCGAGACGGAAGAACTGGCCGTTCATGTGGATGGCGATACCATCTTCTATACCGACTCCACCAGTATGCCAGCCTATTTCCGTATCGTGGGTGATTCGCTCGTGCTGGGTTCTGGTGCAGCGTACAACATTGAACGTATGACGCAGAACCTCTTCTGGTTCCACAATCAGAACGGCGATCTCGTGAAGTACCGTCGCAGCGATAATCCCGAAGACACCACATGGGTGCACGATACGCCTCACATCATGACCTACACCCATCAGGTGAAGACCGATTCTGTGGTGAGCTTTGGCGGTGAGCGTTACCATTGGTACATTGCCATCAACCCCACGAAATACAAGGTGGTGAAGCATACTTATAGCGACGATGGTGTCGAGGTGGATAATGTGTATTACGACAATATCATGCACATCAGCGTCTATAAGGGAGCGCAGAAGCTCTATTCCAGCGATTTCCGCAAGTCGCAATACAGCAAGTATGTGCCTGCTGATTTCTTAGAGCAGGCGGTGCTGGGGAATATGGAGTTCAGCAGTATCGATGCACAGGGTCTGCATTTCAACGCCACCCTTTGCATTCCCGATGGCGCCAGCTGTTACCTTGTAGAGACGTTGATATCCTACAAGGGCGAGCTGAAGATGAAGACCATCGAGTATTAGTCGTTGTCGCCTGTCCAGGCGTCCAACAGCATTCTGGCAATCGAGAGTTTTTCAGGGATATTCGGCAGATTATCCTTTCTGAACCATCCTCCTTTGGCGATTTCACTTTGTTGCAGGTGGATCTCGCCTGAGACATAGTCGGCATTAAAACCTACCATCAGTCCACAGGGGTAGGGCCAGGGTTGTGAACCGAAATAGCGGATGTTGGTGATGGTAACGCCCGTCTCTTCGAGGGCTTCACGGGCAACGGCCTCTTCGAGTGTCTCACCCGTCTCTACGAATCCTGCCACCAGTCCGTAGTAATCGCGTTTGAAATTCTTGGCGCGCACCAGCAGCACTTCGTCACCACGATGTATCAGCACGATGACGGCTGTGGCCAGCTGTGGCCAGATCTCCTTGCCACATTCCGTGCATTTCTTTGAGATATCGGTATCCATGCGCATCGGGGCTCCGCACACACCACAATATTTCGTGTTCTGGTCCCAGTACAACAGTTCCTGACACTTGCCTGCTTTCAGATAGAGGGGCTTCGATAGTTTGAAATAGCTCTGTCGCAGGGGACACATCTCGTAACGGGGATTGTCCACTATGGGGGCATCAATGCGGTAGGTCTTCACCCCGATGCCTTCCAGCGGTGTGATGTTCATCACGTTGGTCCAGGGCTTCACCTCTGTGGGGGCTTCCTCCTGCAGAGGAATGGTATAACTGCCGTCGGAGCATTTCTCTAACAGCAGGTCTTCCTTACAAAAAACGAAATAATAGCTTTTCATTCAATCTGAGTAATCCGAGTAATCGGAGTATTCTGAGTAATCCGATATTTATTTACCGAACAATATCTTGTAATCTCGCTCCAATGCGGGCTTTGTCCATTCTTCAGGCACGAACTTCCAGTTGTGGTTAGGCTGTGGATTCACCACACCCATCTTCCGGATTTCCTCCGTGAGGTAGTGACGCTGGTCGAGTTCTGTCTGCCAAACCACACGCTTCTCCAGTTCCTCCTTGGGGATACCGGCACCGAGGGTCAGCAGTTCACCACCGCCATTGGCACGATAACTGTTCATCACCACCTTATAGATCTTCTTCTCATCGAAGGGCTCACCGTTTGACATCTTCAGGATCCTGACTTTCTGTCCATCGGGTTTCGTGACGTCTACCTCGTAGTCGATGCCACAGGCGGAGTCGAAGTTGAAAGTGTAGTATTGGAATCCTGTACGCTGCTGATCGCCAGTGGTCTGGTCGTTCAGTCTGAGGATGTGGTCCTCGGGCTTCGTCATCGTGTTGGTCCACATGTCGTAGCTGTATTCCAGATGCTTACGAATCTCTTCGCCTGAGAGTTTGAGCACGAACATCAGGTTCTCAAACCTGTAGAGCTTGAACATATCGCCCTGCGTCACATCGCCAGCCTGAATCACGCTGTTGAAGGCTAAGGGGGCGTTGAACGAGATGTCTGCACCCGAAATCTTCATCTGCAGGTTGTGGATCAAGTCGGTAAAGGCGGAGTTGCCGAAGAATCCCTCACGCGAGTAGACGGGGTTCTCGAAACGACCAATCTTACGACCTACATACTCCTTCACGGCGTCGATCTTCGGTTGGAAATGACTGAGCATTTGTTCGTCGATGGCTTCGTTGGTCACGCTGACAATCTCACCCTTGATATCCTTCTTCACCAGATGACCGTTCTTGTAGGTGAGCTCGATCTCGGCATCTGCCACGTTCTTAACATAACAGCTGGGGTCGATGCAAAGCACTTTCTTGCCTTTTTTGTTGGTGATCCAGTCGTTGTGCACCTGATGGTCGTGTCCGAAGAAGATGATGTCGAATCCCGGCACTTCCTTGGCTACAGCCTCGGTGGCGTCCTCCTCATATTCGTCGGTCTTGATACCACCTTTCAGTCCTGAATGGAAGAGTCCGAAGATAAGGTCTGGCTGCTCCACATCCTGGATATATTTCACCCATTTTTTTGCGCAGCTGGTCATCTCCTCAAACTCCATACCTTTCCAGATCGACTTGTTCAGCCAATTGGGAATAGCGGGTGTCAGCATGCCGATGATGCAGATCTTCACACCGTCGATGTAGTGAGTGGAGTAGGGCTGCAGTCCTGTATAGATACTTTGGGGATTGGCCTTGCCATTCTTGTCTTCCTCTTTCACGATGTTGGCTCCCAGCAACGGACAGCGCACCTCGCGGATCCATTTGTCGTAGACCTTATGTCCGGGTTCGATGTCGTGATTGCCTACGGTCTCAGCATCGTATTTCATATAGTTGATTACTGATGCTGCCAGGTTCTCGTCCTCGGGCATCACGTAGTTCGTCCAGTAGACACAGGGCTGACCTTGCAGGATATCGCCGTTGTCGATCAGCAACAGGTGGTCGCCATATTGCTCACGCTGTTTCTTGATATAGGTGTTCGCACGGGTCAGGGTTCCGTCGATGGGCTTGTTGTTCATAAAGTCCCAGGGGAAGAAATGTCCGTGTACATCACTGGTCTCAATCACTTTCAGCTTCACTGTCTTTGTGGCGGGCTGGGCTGTGGTTGATAATATCATGGCCAGAAGGGCCGTTGTTAGTATAGCTAATCTTTTCATCGTCGGTAATAATTTGGTGCAAAGATATACAATTTTCACGATACTTGCAAATTATCTCATGGAAAAGTTGTACCTTTGCAACATGAACGACGAGATATTGCAACAACTGAATGAAAGTCAGCAGGAGGCGGTCGTCTATTGTGATGGGCCTTCGCTGGTGATTGCGGGTGCTGGTTCTGGAAAGACGAGGGTGCTGACGTATAAGATTGCGTGGCTTTTGGAGCACGGGATGGCCCCTTGGCAGATTCTGGCGCTGACCTTTACCAATAAAGCGGCTCGCGAGATGAAGGAACGCATCGGCAGACTGGTGGGAGAAGAAAGGGCCAGGTATTTGCAGATGGGTACCTTTCACAGTGTGTTTGCAAGAATCCTGCGTTCGGAGGCAGAAACGTTAGGCTTTAATTCAAGCTTTACCATCTACGACCAGAGTGACTCGCGCTCGTTGGTGAAGACAATCATCAAGGAGATGGGACTCGATGATAAAGTATATAAGCCTGCCTCGGTGGCAGATCGTATCTCGATGGCGAAGAATCACCTGCTGTTGCCTCAGGCTTACGCACAGAGTGCATGGGCGAGGGATGATGCGAGTCAGAAGCGGCCTCAGGTGAGTACTATATATATAAGGTACGCGGAACGCTGTCGACAGGCGAATGCGATGGACTTCGACGATTTGCTCGTTCAGACATGGATATTGTTCCAAAATCACGAGGATATCCGCCAGAAATATGTAGAGAAGTTCCATTTTGTGTTGGTGGATGAGTATCAGGACACGAACTTTGCCCAGCAGGCCATCGTCTATCAGTTGACGAAAGAACGTCAGAAAGTATGCGTGGTGGGTGATGATGCACAAAGTATTTATTCCTTCCGTGGTGCGAACATCGACAATATCCTGAACTTCCAGAGTCAGTATACGGATGCGAAGCTCTTTAAGTTGGAGCAGAATTACCGTTCTACGCAGTTGATAGTGCAGGCAGCGAACTCGCTGATCAAGAGGAATGAGCGACAGATTCCGAAGAATGTGTTCTCGAAGAATGAACATGGTGAGAAGCTGCAGTTGAAACCTGCGTTTTCGGATAGGGAGGAGGCGATGATCGTGACGCAGGATATCAAGCGGCTGCGGAGACAGGAACATGCAGATTGGAGCGACTTCGCTATTCTGTATCGCACGAATGCCCAGAGCCGAAGCTTTGAGGAACAGATGCGCAAGGATAATATCCCCTATAGGATCTATGGTGGACTGAGCTTCTATCAGCGCAAGGAGATCAAGGATGTGATTGCCTATTTCCGACTGATTGCCAACCCCAACGACGAGGA
>CAMKRS010000033.1 GCA_946415245.1 uncultured Prevotella sp.
TAGTGCACGGGCTTCCCAAGCCTGGGAGGCGGGTTCGATTCCCGTATTCCGCTCACAAAGATAAAAGGCTTGCACTTAGATGCAAGCCTAATTTTTTTGTCACACAGATGGCACAGATCACACAGATTTTCACCTGACGGTCATGTGGAAGCAGCCCTGCTTGACTTCGTATTTAATGTAGCATCTCCCCTGTTCACGCATATCACGCAACACTTCCGACAGCACCCATTTCAAGGTGTCGTTGCGCACTTGTCGCCGTGCAGGACCATCAGGCTCTTCCACCGTCTTATAACGGTTATAACAAATATCAAACGTGGTGCCATAGAGATGACAGGAGTTCTCGGTGGCATTGCCGTTACGACGACGGAGCTTGGCCACATCCTCCTGAGAACGCAGTACGCTGGTGACGATCATCTTGTGCAAAGGAACGCCCTTGACATAGAGACTATCGTAGAACGCCTGACCAATATCTTGCAAGAGAACGGCAGCTCGCGGCACCAGATAAGGAATGCTGGAATACAGCGGGTCGACGTGATAATATGGATTGGAGGCAATGTAGACCAGTTCGCGTTTGCGGGCCTCTGCATCCTCACGGTTACGGACAGGTGTCACTCCCCACTGCTGTGCTGCCACCAGTTGAACGGCGTTGGTATCAGGGAAAGCCACTGCGTAGCTGGCCACAGAACGGATGCGGTGCGGACGACCATTTGTCTGGAGCGAGGACGGCATAACAGCTTCTGCTATTTCGTGCATAATCACACGCGGTTCAGCCACCGATGGAAATATCCATCGTATGACAGCCAACAGTAACACCACGGCAGCGAACCCCGTGAGGAAACGTTTTTTCGTCAGTTTAATCGTTATTTTTTTCATTTTGGCTACAAAGGTACGAAATAATTCATAATTCATAATGCATAATTCATAATAATTTAGTAATTTTGCACGCAAAATATAATTTGTATACAGATTTGATAGAGAAGCATCTTGTTTTAGAGGATATCGACCCCGTTGTTTTCTATGGCGTGGGCAATGTTCACTTGCAGATGATACGTTCGCTTTACCCCAAACTGCGTATCGTGGCTCGTGACAATGTGATTCGTGTGTTGGGTGATGAAGAGCAGATGGCCATCTTCGAGGAGGCAATAGAAAAACTCCGGAAGCATGTGCTCAGGTTCAACTCGTTGAGCGATGAGGATATCCTGGATATCGTGAAAGGCAAGCGTGTGAAGGACGATATGCCCGATGGTGTGTTGGTCTATTCGATGTCGGGACGTGCCATCAAACCGCGCAGTGAGAACCAGCAGCGGTTGATCGAGGCCTACGAGAAGAACGATATGGTGTTTGCCGTGGGTCCTGCAGGTACTGGAAAGACCTACCTATCGATTGCCCTCGCTGTGAAGGCGTTGAAGGAAAAGACAGCCAAGAAGATCATCCTCTCGCGTCCGGCTGTGGAGGCTGGAGAAAAGTTGGGATTCCTGCCTGGCGACATGAAAGACAAGATAGACCCCTATCTGCAACCACTCTATGACGCTTTGGAGGATATGCTGCCCCAGGTGAAGTTGCAGGATATGATGGAGAAACACGTCATCCAGATCGCTCCCCTCGCCTTTATGCGCGGTCGTACGCTCTCGGATGCGGTGGTGATCCTCGACGAGGCACAGAATACGACGCCCGCGCAGATCCGTATGTTCCTCACCCGTATGGGATGGAACACGAAGATGATCATCACGGGTGATATGACGCAGATAGACCTCCCCCACTCTCAGAAAAGCGGATTGATCGAGGCGCTGCACATATTAAATAATGTGGAGGGCATCGGTGTGGTGAATCTCACGGGAAAAGATATCGTGCGCCACAAGCTCGTGACACGCATCGTCAATGCTTACGAAGCATTCGACAAGGAAGTGAATAGTGAAAAAGTAAAATCGTAAAATTGTCAAATATAAGATGAAAGCATTAACAAAGACTGATTTCCATTTTGATGGACAGAAGAGTGTGTATCACGGCAAGGTTCGTGACGTGTATAACATCAATGACGACCTGATGGTGATGGTAGCCACAGACCGTATCTCGGCCTTCGACGTGGTACTGCCCAAGGGCATTCCCTTCAAGGGACAGGTGTTGAACCAGATAGCCGCCAAGTTCCTGGATGCCACTACCGACATCTGTCCGAACTGGAAGCTGGCAACCCCCGATCCGATGGTGACGGTGGGACTGAAGTGTGAGGGTTTCCGTGTAGAGATGATCATCCGCTCGATTCTCACCGGTTCTGCCTGGCGCGAGTATAAGAACGGCTGCAGGGAACTCTGTGGCGTGAAACTGCCCGATGGAATGAAGGAAAACGAGCGTTTCCCCGAGCCTATCATCACCCCGACAACGAAGGCTGACGAGGGACACGACATGAATATCTCAAAGGAAGAGATCATCGCTCAGGGTATCGTCTCTGCTGAGGACTATGCAGTGATGGAGGACTATACCCGCAAGATCTTCGCCCGTGGACAGGAGATTGCCGCCAAGCGTGGACTGATTCTCGTGGATACAAAGTATGAGTTTGGTAAACGCGACGGAAAGGTGTATCTCATCGACGAGATCCACACCCCCGATTCTAGCCGTTATTTCTATGCCGACGGCTATGAGGAGAAACTGGCGAAGGGCGAACCCCAGAAGCAGTTGTCGAAGGAGTTTGTGCGTCAGTGGCTCATCGAGCACAACTTCATGAACGAGCCCGGACAGGTGATGCCTGAGATTACGGATGCATATGCCGAGAGCGTGTCGGATCGCTATATCGAGCTCTACGAACATATCGTAGGCGAGAAATTCGACAAGGCTACCGAGGAAGGCGATATCGCTGCACGTATCGAGAAGAACGTGAGCGAGTGGCTGAAGGCCAGAAAGTGAATAGTGAATAGTTGAGTTGATGGGATACGGACAAGAGGTGATTAAGCCGTATGAGCAGCGAGGTGAGAAGGCTGCACAGGTGGAGCAGATGTTCGACAACATCGCCCCTACCTATGACAAGCTGAACCATCGTCTGTCGTGGGATATCGACCGCGGATGGCGTAAGAAGGCCATCCAGCAGTTGGCGCCCCATCAGCCACAGACGATCCTCGACATCGCTACGGGCACAGGCGACTTTGCTATCCTGGCAGCAGAAATGCTGCACCCTGAGAAGCTCATCGGAGCCGACATCAGTGAGGGGATGATGCAGATAGGACGGGAGAAAGTGGCTCAGAGAGGTCTCGACAGTGTAATCTCCTTTGCCAAGGAAGACTGTCTGGCCCTCTCCTACTCTGACGGTAGTTTCGATGCCGTCACCGCAGCTTTCGGCATCCGTAACTTTGCCGATCTCGACAAGGGGCTGCGGGAGATGTGCCGGGTGCTGAAGCCCGGAGGTCATCTGAGTATCGTGGAACTCACCACACCCGTGAAATTCCCGATGAAACAGCTCTTCCATATTTACAGTCACACGGTGTTGCCGATCTATGGACGACTCATCAGTCGCGACACCAGTGCCTACAGCTATCTCACCAAGACCATCGAGGCCTTTCCGCAAGGTGAACGAATGATGGAGATCTTGAAGAAAGCCGGATTCAGTGAGGCCTCTTTCAAACGGCTCACTTTCGGCATTTGTACGATGTATTTCGCAACCAAATAATAATAGCGTTATGGACAAATACGGACTGATTGGCTATCCCTTGGGACATTCGTTCTCCATCAGCTACTTCAACCAGAGGTTTGCTGATGAGGGTATCAATGCCAAGTATATTAACTTTGAGATTCCGAGTATCGATGAACTGCCGGAGGTGTTGGCAAAGAATCCAGAACTCAAAGGACTCAACGTCACGATCCCCTATAAGGAGAAAGTAATAGATTTCCTCGACAGTGTGAGTCCGGAAGCAAGAGCCATCGGTGCCGTGAATGTCATCAAGGTGAGCCACGAAGGCAATAAGGTCATCTTGATGGGTTATAACAGCGATGTGATCGGTTTTACCCAGAGCATAGAGCCTATGCTCGACAAGAAATGGCATAAGAAAGCCCTGATTCTGGGAACAGGCGGTGCCTCGAAGGCCATCAACTATGGTTTGAAGTCGCTGGGACTCGAGACGGTGTTTGTGAGTCGTTACGAGCGTCCGGGCACGATACAGTATGAGAAGATTACGCCTGAGGTGGTCAAGGAATACAATGTGATTGTGAACTGTACCCCCGTGGGTATGTTCCCCAAGACCGAGGAATGTCCGAAATTGCCTTACGAGGCGATGGATTATCATACCATTCTCTACGACCTAATCTATAATCCGGACCAGACGCTATTCATGCGTCGCGGGGCTGAATATGGAGCGGATGTGAAGAACGGTTTGGAAATGCTGTTGTTGCAGGCATTTGCATCGTGGGAGTTCTGGAACGGAGAAAGGTAGTTGAGAATTGAGAGTTTAGAGTTATGGATAATAGATATATGATGCGCGGCGTGAGTGCCGCAAAAGAAGACGTACACAACGCGATTAAGAACATCGACAAGGGTATCTTCCCGCAGGCTTTCTGCAAGATTATTCCCGATATTCTGGGTGGTGATCCCGAGTATTGTAATATTATGCATGCCGACGGTGCAGGTACTAAGTCGAGTCTTGCCTATATGTACTGGAAGGAAACGGGCGACCTCTCCGTATGGAAGGGAATTGCCCAGGATGCCATCGTGATGAACACCGACGATCTGCTTTGTGTGGGTGCTGTGGATAACATCTTGGTTTCGAGCACCATCGGACGTAATAAGATGCTGGTGCCTGGTGAGGTGATCTCGGCCATTATCAATGGTACCGACGAACTGTTGGCAGAATTGCGTGAGATGGGTATCGGCATTTATCCCACGGGAGGCGAAACAGCCGATGTGGGCGACCTCGTAAGGACCATTATCGTCGATTCCACCGTTACTTGTCGTATGAAAAGAAGCGATGTCATCGACAATGCCAATATCCGTCCGGGTGATGTAATCGTTGGACTTTCGAGTACCGGACAGGCCACGTATGAGAAGCATTATAACGGTGGAATGGGCTCAAATGGTCTGACCTCCGCCCGTCATGATGTCTTCGCCAAGTATCTGGCAGAGAAATATCCTGAGAGCTATGATCATGCAGTGCCTGATGTACTGGTATATAGCGGGAAATATAAATTGACGGATGCAGTCGAGGGTTCTCCTGTGGATGCAGGACAGCTGGTGCTCTCTCCTACCCGCACCTATGCTCCTGTGATCAAGCGTCTGCTCGATGAGCTGCGCCCGGAGATTCACGGAATGGTGCATTGTACGGGTGGCGCTCAGACGAAGGTGCTGCATTTTGTCAGCGACAACTGCAAGGTGGTGAAAGATAACATGTTCCCCGTTCCACCGCTGTTTAAGGCCATTCACGAGTGCTCAGGCACCGATTGGAAGGAGATGTATCAGGTGTTCAACATGGGTCATCGCATGGAGATCTATGTCCGTCCTGAGGTGGCAGAGAAAGTGATTGAGATTTCGAAGAGCTTCAACATCGACGCCCAGATCGTGGGTCATATCGAGGAAGGACCCAAGAGTTTGACAATCAAATCAGAATACGGCGAGTTCGACTATTAAGGTCTATGCGTAGAAGCGCCATTATATGCTCTTTGGGATTATCGTCTGTCACAGTGACACCCGATGGAATGTATACCTGTGAAACCTGCAAAGGAACAGGCAAATATAATAATTAATATGGAGAATAACAGTATATTGCAAAAGCTCGACGGTCTGGAGGCGCGTTTCGAGGAGGTATCAACGCTGATTACCGACCCCGATGTGATAGCCGATCAGAACCGTTTTGTGAAATTAACGAAGGAATACAAGGACCTTGGCGACATTATGGACGCCCGCAAGCGCTATATCGCCTGTCTGAACGGTATCAAGGAGGCAAAGGATATCCTCGCCAACGAGACCGACCCTGAGATGAAGGAAATGGCGCGTGAGGAGTTGGCGATGAATGAGGAACTTCAGCCTAAATTAGAGGAAGAGATCAAAATTGCCTTGATTCCAAAGGATCCAGAGGACGCGAAGAACGTACAGATGGAAATTCGCGCAGGAACAGGTGGCGATGAAGCCTGTCTGTTTGCGGGTGACCTGTTTAAGATGTATAAGAGCTACTGCGACTCAAAGGGTTGGCAATTGTCAATCACCAGTGTCTCTGAAGGTGCTGTGGGTGGCTATAAGGAAATCGACTTCGCTGTCAGCGGGGCCGATGTCTATGGTACGCTGAAATATGAATCGGGTGTGCATCGTGTACAGCGTGTACCAGCTACTGAGACACAAGGACGTATGCATACTTCCGCAGCGACTGTTGCCGTACTTCCCGAAGCGGATAAGTTCGAGGTACATGTCAATGAAGGCGAGATCAAATGGGATACGTTCCGTTCGTCAGGTGCCGGTGGCCAGAATGTGAACAAGGTGGAGTCTGGTGTCCGCCTGCGCTATATGTGGAAGAACCCAAATACCGGTGAAACTGAGGAAATTCTCATTGAATGTACGGAAACGCGCGACCAGCCGAAGAACAAGGAACGTGCCCTCTCGCGTCTCTATACCTTTATCTATGATAAGGAGCATCAGAAGTATATGGACGATATTGCCTCGCGCAGAAAGAGTCTTGTGTCTACGGGTGACCGCTCAGCGAAGATCCGCACCTATAACTTCCCACAAGGTCGTGTGACGGACCATCGTATCGGATACACCACCCACGACTTGCAGGGTTTCCTTGGAGGCGACATCCAGGCGATGATCGATGCCCTCACGGTTGCTGAAAACGCAGAGAGAATGAAAGAAACAGAACTCTAAGAATAATCTAAATAATCAGTTGTATGATAGATAAGCTGAAAAAGTTCTGGGCTCCCATGACGGAGGAATTCACAAAAAAACAAATATTTGTCAATATCGTTGGCGCGATGGGATTTATTCCTGCTGAATACCTTTCAAGAAGGGTGGGCGGCGGCTTTTGGCTGTTTGCGCTGTTTCTTATCATCTGGTGGGCAGTTGTTGTCCTTATTTACCTGACTTATCGTTATCTAAAAAAATAATAAATATGACACGCAAAGAACTAATACAGCAGATTAAGCAGAAGCAGAGTTTTCTCTGTGTGGGATTGGATACCGATGCCA
>CAMKRS010000034.1 GCA_946415245.1 uncultured Prevotella sp.
CGAAAAACAGAATATTGGGAAAAGAAGATTTGAGATTTTGAGTAAAAACACCTGTGTCACATTGGGGTCAGGACAATCTGTGACATTGTAATGATACAAACCGATGAATAAAATTCAAGATTATTATGGATTAATTATTAGCGTGATATTGCTTTTCGGGGTAATACTATTTTTCGATAGAGATTTAAAAGAATCAGCTATCGAATCATTATTTATTGTAGGAATGATGATATTTAACTATGGTATTGCCATTATATATCGAAGCCTTAAAAAGAATAATTGGAATTACGCTTTGGCAAAAGAGGAATATAATTATAAGTTTATCAACACAGGAGTTATTGTAGTTATAATTCTATTCTTATTATTTCTGCCTTCGACCTATCTTCTGTTTTGGATCATTCCTTCGGCGTTTCTTTTGTTTGGGTTGTTCATATATGATTTAATCGTCAACGGATTACACTGAGTAAGTGAGGGCGTCTGCAAATGTAACAGCGGGACGGTTCTTTTGTTACAACAATTGACCGCGGGGACAGGTCCCGTGAGTCGTAGTAGTCAAATCATCCGTCTATTTGTATAGGCGGATTTTTTTTGTTTGAGATGAAACATTTTCCGATTTTGCATCCTATATTTATAAAAAAGGTGTATCTTTGCAGATTGAAAATAAATCGTAGATATAGAGACTCATGACACAGAGAAAGACGGCCAGGGAGATGCTGGCATGGATTGAGAAAAAGTTCTTTAAGGGAGCTGGCCTTGCAAAGGCTAGCCGGTTGGAGGGTGACGAGCGCAGGGCATACAAGCTTGCGCAGGTAGAAAGGTTGCTGACGGAGAGACATGGATATCCGATGATGGCGCTGTACCTATCCGACCAGTTCTGGACGGCTGACGAGGGCAGGGTGCCGATGCCCTGGGAGCATACCACCCCGATACCCGAGCCGGGTTATCTCACCACCCCGCTGTTGTCGTTGGAGGAACAGCAGACGCTGACGGATAAAGAAATGAGCCGTCTGCGTCTGATATTGGAAATAGCAGGTCTCTGCCACGATCTGGGTCTGCACTTTACGTTCGACCTAAGGGAGGCCTTCGGCATCAAGAATGACTTCTGGGTATCGAACAAGCAGTTGGTGGAGTGGCTCACTACTACGACGTATGAACAGATTGCGATGCACACAGCGTACATCATGAGGAAATTCGCCATCGGTGTGTTTGAATACGGTCATTACCAACCCGCTCAAGATGCGATGGCCGAACTATTCTCGTCGGAGTACCACGAACTGGTACGCGAACCGAACCATGCGGAGATGCCTCCTCGTGGCTATGTGAAGACTATCCTTGACGAGCTGCTTCGGATAGAACGGCATTGGCAGCGGGGACGCAGGCTGAAATTGGATCCCGAACTGGTGATTCTGCACGATGAGATCTACGGTGTGGTGCCTCGCCAGTTTGACAAGGGGGTGTTGGAAGCCGCTCAGGCGCTCTACGATTATATGGACAAGGAATTGTACGGACGGCTGGTGCTGGAAGACTATGATTATAACGCCTCTTCATGGAGTGAGCAGCCTGAGTCTGTGAGGCGTATCACGGCTGAGGTGCTGAATCGATTTGCCGCAAAAGTCCGCGAGGTGCGTGCTCAGTATCTGGCAGAAGGCTGGATAGCTGACGGCTCGTTGGAGTTCGCCTATCTGATGGCTCATGCCGAACGGTGTGGATACGGTCACTGGCGCGAGGAGGACGATGCCCTATGATGAGCAGTAATCGCGGGGACTATGCCTCAGCCTCGGAGTGGTTGTCGGCTCTCAGACAGGATGATGCCTGGCTGAGTCAGCAACAACAGCTAATGGCCTCAGAGACTTCTGATGTCAGCATTCATCGTGAGGATGCCATCAGGAGAATCGGGCAAGGCGACACTTTTGAGTACTGGAAAATCTACGGGCATCAGGTTGAGAAAGTGGTCTGTGAGGTTTGGGATATAGCCGAGTTGTCGCTACCCAAACTGAAGATTCAGACTATCGGCATGCTCTCAATGGAGTGGTTGGAGCATCATGCACCAATGGGACTTGACGAGTTACAAGACGTCATAAACAAACTGAAACCGATATTCTTTGGGCAGACAGAAGAGGCGAAAGCTTTCCTTGTGAGCATTCAAGGCATGAACCCCAAACAGATAACCGACAGAGTAAACCAGTTGGTAAATGAGCGGAAGATATCTGATATATCACGTAAACGGGATCTGTGGTCTGTGCTTCACGACTATGGGCTCTACGAGAAATCGGAATCGAACTGGAACTCGCAAGTGTATTAACTTGCTTTCGGAAATACTCAAATGAAGGGAATCGGCACTTGTTGGTTCCCTTTTTTATGCCCTTACTTGTACAAAAACTTGTGTGGCACTTGTAATTATTTGTATTTACTTGTATATCAGGTAGTTACATAAACATTTCCTTTTATACATAAGATAAATGTCGTACCTTTGCATCGTCAAAATTGATTGACGGTGTTCTTTGACATGTTGATACAAACCACCCACACTGAAGGCAGGAGGGGATAAGAGAGAGAAAAAACAAAAGTATAATCTTAGAGTCGCTTAAGGAGGCGACGTAAAACAAAAATTTAAGATGTCGAAAAGATCAACAGTAAGAACCGTGTGCAGAGCTCTCAGAGCTCGCCGCGACAAGATGGAGATGAGCAAGGTGAATCATCTCGGAGTGATAAAATCACAGCGTTTTCACCTTATCTAATTTATTAACATGAGTTGAAGTCGAGGGAATCAATTGAGCGCCGCTCCGGCGGTGTAGGGCCCTTTCTCGAAAACTTCTCTCGCAAATTCAACTCAAGTATGCAGAAAAATTTCAAGAAGCAGCTTTTGCTGCAAAACGTCCAGATGGACGGTGCGATTAACTTCCAGACCAACGGGGACATCAACATTTATCCCTGCCCCTGGGAGAGTGAGAAGCAAGTAACCAATGGTGAGCGCGTGAACTACAAAGGTGGCATTTCGGTTGATGCCGACGGCCGCACCCGGGTGAAGCGCTACAATGTAGGACTGAACGGTCCTAAGCATGAAACGCTCTTTGAGACACCTCATGGAGCTGTGAAAATGACGCGCCAGATGTTCCGCAGCGATAACGGGCGCCGAAGAATGAAAGATGAATACGTCTATGTCACCTTTAAGTTCCCGAAGAAGTATCCCTTGTGGATGATCATGGAGGCACTTCAGAGGGAGGGTGACCAAATGATGTCGTACTTTAAAACACGAAAGGAGGAAACACTATGGAATCAGCAGTAAGAACCATGAAATTCACATGTATTGGCAAGGGGCACGGCGCTCCTTGCTTCCCTGTAACGCAACAGGAATGGCTGGAGTTCAGAAAGCAGCCTTGGCTGGCGCAGATGTGCGCACGTATAGAGAAAGGTGACGATGAACTGAAACATCGTTTGCCTGTATGGACACCGCATTGCGCAGAGTTTAAGGATAACCATCGAGCCATCGCCGATGCCGTCAAGCCGCTGAACCGACTGATGTTGGATTTCGACGAGAAGGGGCATACGGATGATATCCTGTCGAAATTCTCACAAAAGGGTCCGTCCCTATTGTGCGGAAATCTCGAGGTTCTGCTGGTGGAAGAGAGTGTCAGGAGAGGGACGCATGTGCTGGTGGAACTGCCTGAGGGGATGACACCCGAAGAGGCACAAGCCTTGATGCAAGAGGCAACGGGATTCACACCCGATGCAGCAGTAAAAGACGTCGCGAGGTGCATCTATATGGTACCCGAGGATCATACGAAATATGTGAACCCGAAGCTGTTTGAGGCAGCGGAGAATAATAATTCAGCAGCGGACGACCACGGACTAACACGGACTTCTTGTTTTGATGCTGAGAATAACAGTCCGAGTCAGTCCGTAAAGTCCGATGCAAAATTTAAGAATATTCCGTATGCCAGTATTATTGCTGAATGGTGGCATCGCAACGGTGGCGAGCCTGCCGAAGGTGAACGTAATGTCAAACTCCATAAGTTGGCCGTCAATCTCCGAGCCATCTGCGACAATAAGAAAGAGGTACTGATGCAGGTGATGCCCCGCTTCGGACTCTCTGACATGGAATTGAAATCGGTCGTTGACTCGGCTTGTAAGGAGCCACCTAAGGGCATTTCAAAGGTGATGCAGCAGATTCTGGAGAGTGAAGAGTTAAGAATGAAGAATGAAGAATTTGCTTCCGCTCACCCTGAACTTCAACTCGACGACGATGCGCAGTCCGATTCTTCACTCTTCACTCTTCATTCTTCACTTAAAAAAGCCCTGCCAATCGGTCTGAAAGAATCTTTGGTGGGCGTACCCGTTTCAATGCACATGCCCACATTGATAGGCATCATGCCCATTTGCGGTGCGTACGCCGACGGTGTCGAGGTGGAATATTGCGACGGCAACATCCATCACCTTGGACTGATGGCCATCATCCATGGTGAGCAGGCCTCGAACAAATCGGTGGTCAAGAATGCCATCGACGTCTGGAAACGCCAGTTTGATGATGAGGACGCCCTGGCACGCAAGCGCGAGGAGGAGTGGAAGGAACGAAAAAAGGGTAGGAAAGCCAACGAGAAGGCTCCTGAAGATCCGCACGTACTCATCCGCCAGGTGCCCGTAACCGTCTCGTGCTCAACGCTTTTGAAGCGCTTCAAGAATTCCGGCGGACATACACTCTACTCGTTTGGTGAGGAGCTTGATACCCTCCGGAAAACCAACGGTGCCGGCTCGTGGTCATCGAAATATGACATCTATCGCCTTTCGTTTGACCGAGGCGAATGGGGACAGGATTACAACAGTGATGCCGCAGAATCGGGCGTGGTGAAGGTGGCCTATAACTGGACGATGCTCGGTACCAACGGTGCTCTGAGGAAATGTTTCAAGGCCGACAACATCGAGAATGGTCTTTCGAGTCGTGTGATGCTGGCTGAGATGCCCGACTCTTCTTTCCAGAAAATGCCCAAGTTCGGTAAGCGCTCGGCTGACGACGAGGCACGGATTCAGGAGGCGGTGACAAGGCTTCGTGGCTTTACAGGACTGATTGATGTGCCCCGACTCAGGAAAACCATTGAGCAGTGGTGTGAGGAGAAGCGCGTGGAGGCAGCAAAGGATATCGACCATGTGAAAGACATTTATCGCAAGCGTGCCGCTGTGATCGGTTTCCGCTGCGGGGTGATCTTCCATCTTCTGAGCGGTAAGGAGAAAGAGACCAAGGCTTGTCTCGACTTTGCAACGATGATGGCTGAGTATTGCCTGCAACAGCAGATAAAGGCCTTTGGCGAGGCACTCGAGAGTCAGTTTGTTGACGCTCGCGATGCGTGCATCCGATATGGCTCGAACCACTCTGTCTTCGACCAGTTGGCACCTGCTTTCACGATGGATGACCTGCGTGCCTTGAAGCGTGGTTTCTGTGGTGAGGCGGCACTTCGGAAGATCATCTCCCGCTGGTATCGTGACCATTGGATTGAGAAGACTGACAGGACGCACTGGAAGAAATTGACAATTGATAATTGAAAAATAGACTTTGTGACATTTGACTTTGTGACAATAAGGAGGTATATGATATGGAATTAGTATTAACACGCATAGCAAAAAGGAAGGCCTACACGATAGGTAGGCTTTCCATCGTAGAACAAATCGATGATGAGTATCTGGCCGGCTCACGAGAGGTGTACTTTTGCGACACCCTCGAGCCGCCTGTGCTCGAAATGAAGACCTCGGTATCCAAGGCTGCCGTGCTCCGTTCGCCAGCAAAGGTACAGAGTCTGAAACCTTTTGCCATCCCCGAAGGCCGTTATGCCGTAGTGATTACGTGGAGTCCGAAATTCAAACAGTGGTTGCCTGTCTTGCTCGGTGGTCCCGACTTCAACCATCTGTGGAAAGGTGTCCGCATCCACGCTGGCAATACCGTGAAGGATACTATTGGCTGCATCCTCGTCGGACGCAATCAACTGGTAGGTCAGGTGCTCGAATCCCGCAAATGGCTCTATGAACTGAAACAGAAAATCGTCGAGGCTAAAGCCCGCGATGAACTCGTCTGGCTGACTATCACTTGCAGCTGAAGTAAATAATTCCCGTATCGCTTGGTGGTACGGGAATTTATGTGTAACTTTGCGGCTGGAAATTACACCTATTATATATTATATATATGAACGAGAACGAAAAGAAGCAGCCAAGTCTGCAACTGGAACTGCCGCAGGATGTGGCACAGGGTGAGTATGCCAACTTCGCCATTATCACGCACTCGAGTAGTGATTTCGTCATTGATTTCGCCCGCGTACTGCCCGGCGTGCCGAAGTCGCAGGTGAAGAGTAGGGTGATCCTGGCGCCCGAGCATGCCAAACGACTGCTGGGAGCCCTGCAGGAGAATATCTTCCGCTATGAACGGGAGTTCGGTCCCATCAAAATTCCCAATCAGGAAGGGCGCACGGCTGCCCCTTTTGACTTGCCAAAGGGTGAAGCATAAGGAAAAGGTGTGCTAATAATTCATAAAAGTGTTATATCTTGTTAAATTGAACGGGGTATAACGCTTTTTCTTCATTATATATTAGGTGGAATCAGAAAATAGTTGTACCTTTGCAGCCCGAAACGCCCTTTTGTGACCAAATTGGGCGCGTAAAGTGTTGAATATAAACAAAATATAACATATAAATAATTAAAAAATTAAAGTATTATGCCTACAATTTCACAATTGGTAAGAAAAGGCAGAAAGGTGATTGTCGACAAGTCGAAGTCACCCGCGCTGGACAACTGTCCTCAGCGTCGTGGTGTCTGTGTACGTGTCTACACGACAACCCCGAAGAAGCCTAATTCGGCTATGCGTAAAGTAGCCCGTGTTCGTCTGACAAATCAGAAGGAAGTTAACTCTTACATCCCCGGAGAGGGACACAACCTGCAGGAGCACTCTATCGTGCTCGTTCGCGGTGGACGTGTAAAGGACCTGCCCGGTGTGCGTTATCACATCGTTCGCGGTACGCTTGATACCGCCGGTGTAGCAAACCGCCTGCAGCGTCGCTCAAAGTACGGTGC
>CAMKRS010000035.1 GCA_946415245.1 uncultured Prevotella sp.
TGCCATCTTCTGCGACATCAACATGCCCGACCTCAACGGTATGGACTTCGTGAAGACGCTCGCTGCCCCACCCCTCGTTGTTTTCACCACAGCCTATTCGGAATATGCGGTCGAGGGCTTCCGCGTGAATGCCGTTGACTATCTGTTGAAACCCTTCGGGTTGCAAGATTTCCAACGGGCTGCCAATCGATTGAAAGAACGTTTATCAGCGGCTCCAACGATGGAGGAGCCAGACATCCTTTTCCTCAAGACCGACTACAGAATCGTGAAAGTCAGCATCCCTGCCATCCGCTACGTCGAGGCCATGAGCGAGTATCTGAAGGTATGGGTCGAAGGTGAGCCCAAACCTATCATCACCCTCCTGTCGATGAAGAAGATGGAGGATCGACTGCCCGACACCTTCATGCGGATCCATCGCTCCTATATCATCAACCTCACAAAGATTCAGGAGGTGAACAAGAACCGCGTCATCATGGATGCCGATACCTATCTGCCCATCGGAGATATGTACAAAGATAGCTTCCAGGCGTATTTAGACACCAAGTTCTTAGGAAAATAAAAGCCGTCTTAGAATGACTCTTCGTGGTCGTAGCGAGGCATGTGGCGAATCAACTTGTGGACTGCCGCCTGTGCCATCGCCTCGTAGGCACGTTCACTCGGATGCAGATGGTCGCCGCTGTCAAAGCCGTCGGCAAAAGCCTTCGGATTAGTCGTGCAACGAACGGCGGCATCGAAATCGATACAACCATCGAAGATTGGCGAAGTGCGCAACCACTCGTTAAACTGCTGGCGCATCGCGTCGCGATCTTCGTTATAGGTACGCCAGCCGAAAATAGGCAGCAACGTGCCGCTCCATACCTTCAAGCCCATCGCCTTTGCTGGTTTCACGTAGATATCCTCTACCCCACGCTCCATCTCTTCTACCGTTGGCAGGTCGCTCCAAGGACGGAAGGGATTGACATCTTCGCCCACAGGATGGATGATATCGTTGATGCCATGTTGGATGATGACATCCGAAGCACCAGCCACATTCATCTCGATAGGAAAGCGCGTGGCACCTTTCAGACCATAGGCCTGATAGGTAATACAGTCATATTGCCGTAGGATACGTGTGCCGCTGACAGCCCGTCGGATGATTGCCACATGGGAGCCGAATGCCAGCTGCGCCATATAGTCGGGCCACGACTGAGCCGTGATGGAGTCGCCATAGCATACGACAGCACGATTCTCGGGCGAGGTCAGCACATCAACGGTATTGAGGAAGTAGAACCAGTTGGTGTGACGCGACAGGTCGATGGGCAGTTCGTCGGCCTCCGCATAGTCGCCATAGGCATAAAAGCCCTTCGACAAGGGACCTGTCACGAGTGTGCCGCTGTTCATCTGTGTATAATCAGCCAAATAAAAGCTCACCTCTATCGTGTCACCACGGTGAACGGGATAGCTGATAGCATCGCTCTCAGTCTCCTTTCCAGGCATCAGACAGACTTTCTTCTCACCCCCAAACGTGATGGGCGTATGACCAACAAAGACCTTCGTAAGCGTGACGGGTTCAGTACCAGTCAGGTTCGAGAAACGGAAACGCAGCATACTGCCGCCGAACGGCATACGGATGGGGTAACGCAACGTGAGGTCCTTGGCATAAACGGCCTCGCGACGGTTTGTAATCGAGGTGGCATTCCCCCAACAAGCCACCCATTTGTTGTTTTCAGTCATCATATTCTCTTCGTTAATCAATCTTTAAAATTCCAGAATCCTGTACCTGTCTCAGGATCAAACTTCCTTCCAATAGCACCGCCGACAGTAGGACGCAGTTCTATCTCGGCAGTATAAAGAACAGTTGTGGCTTTGAGGTGTCCTCCCGCCATTCCATGCTGGCCGTCCTTCTTAAAAGAGAACAGGGCATGAGTATGGTGGAAGAGTTTGCCGTCATCGTCTCTTACAACATTGCCGTTGAGCGATACCAGTTCCAGCATTCCTTCCAACCGTTCAGTCTCAAAGCTGCCTATTTCAGGAATAAACACCTGTAACTCCGCACTCTGACAGCCGCCGATTCCAGAGTAAACGGCTGATGGTATGGATTCCTTTTCACAGATTTCGAGGAGGTTGCTGATAATCTCGTCCCCTCGATCCATACGAACATAATAGTTATCACCTATCTTTCTGTATTCCATCTTAATAATTTGTAAAGAATCCCCGCTAAATCGTTTGACTTAGCGGGGATCTATATTTGAAGTCGAGGTGACAGGACTCGAACCTGCGACAGCCTGGTCCCAAACCAGGAACGCTACCAACTGCGCTACACCTCGTTTTTGCGGGTGCAAAGGTACACATTTTCTGTGACCCTTGCAAACTTTTCCGCAATTTATTTTGGGATTTACTTGATAATTCCCTGTTCGACGAAGATTTTCTTCAATGCAGTCACAGAACGATCTACCTGTTCTTCAGTATGCGTAGCCATCAGGGCATAACGTACGAGGGTGTCCTGAGGTGCACAAGCAGGCGGAATCACAGGATTGATAAACACGCCAGCCTTGAAAGCCAATGCCGTTACGAGGAAAGTCTTCTGGGCATCACGCACATAGAGCGGAATGATAGGACTCTCAGTCTCGCCAATCTCGAAGCCCTCCTCGCGGAAACGCTTCAAGGCATATTTGGTCACCTTCCACAGACGCTCGATGCGCTCAGGCTCCTGCTGGATGATGTGAAGTGCCTCCATGGCGGCTGCGGTAGCAGCAGGCGTATTAGAAGCCGAGAAGATATATGAGCGACAGGTATGACGCAGATAGTTGATAATATCCCAGTCAGCAGCAATGAAACCACCGATAGAAGCAAGTGACTTAGAGAAGGTACCCATGATGAGATCCACCTCATCGGTCAAGCCGAAGTGATCACATACACCACGACCCTGACGTCCGAAGACACCAATACCGTGAGCCTCATCCACCATGATAGAGCAGTTGTACTTATGCTTCAGCTCTACGATGGCAGGCAGGTTAGCCAGATCGCCCTCCATAGAGAATACGCCATCCACCACGATGAGTTTGATGGCATCGTGAGGCAGACCCTGCAGCAGACGCTCCAGATCTTCCATGTCGTTGTGCTTGTAATGGAGCTGCTTGGCGAATGACAAACGGCGTCCGTCAACGATGGAAGCATGGTCACGATCATCACAGATGATATAGTCGTCCTTACCACAGATCACAGCCAGCACACCCTGGTTTACAGAGAAGCCTGTAGAGAAGCAAAGCGCCTCATCCTTACCGATGAACTCGGCCAATTCCTTCTCCAACTTCACGTGCAGGTCGAGCGTTCCATTGAGGAAACGGCTACCGGCACAGCCAGAACCATACTTATCAAGTGCAGCCTTAGCAGCATCGATGATACGCTGATCACCAGTAAGACCTGTGTAGGCATTCGAACCGAACATCAGCACTTTATGGCCACCCATTTCCACCTCAGTTCCCTGTTTGCCTTCAATCTCTCGGAAATACGGATACACATCAGCTTCCATGAACTTCTGCGGTTCACGATATAGCTTGTATCTTTCTGTTAATTGTCCCATTCCTATATAGGTAACTTTTTAATTTTTTTATTTCAGGGTGCAAAGTTACACAATTTTTATGAATTCGTGCAAGTTTTTATTAATATTTGTCGGATTTTGCTTTTTTTCTTATGAAAAACAGGTTTTCTTCAGCCATTTTTTGTATATTTGCAGAAGATTTATGGCAAATAAGAAAAAGATTGTATTCATATTAAACCCCATTTCTGGTACTCACTCGAAGAAAGAAATACCTGAAATAATAGAGCGTACACTGGACCATGATCAGTTTGACGCAGAAATCAAATTGACAGAATATGCCGGACATGCCTCAGAGATTGCGAAGGAATGTGCTAATGAGGGCGTTGACATCGTCGTTGCCATAGGTGGCGATGGGACTGTCAACGAGGTGGCTCGTTCGCTAGTACACACCCAGACGGCCCTTGGCATCATTCCCTGCGGATCGGGCAACGGGCTGGCCCGTCATCTCTGTCTGCCGCTTGATATCAAGAAAGCCATTCAGATCATCAATGCCTGTAAGATAGAGGCCTTTGACTATGGCGTCATCAACGACCTACCCTTCTTCTGTACCTGTGGTATGGGCTTCGATGCCTTTATCTCGTTGAAGTTTGCCGAGGCTGGCAAGCGTGGCCCAGTGACTTATCTGGAGAATGTGCTGAAGGAGGGGTTGGTCTATCGCCCAGAGACCTATGAGGTGGAAGATGAGTCGGGTACCAAGAAATACAAGGCATTCCTCATTGCCTGTGCCAACGCTTCGCAATACGGCAACAATGCCTATATCGCCCCAGGAGCCACGATGCAGGACGGTGAGTTGGATGTGATCGTGATGGAGCCCTTCAACGCACTCGATGCCCCGCAGGTAGCAGCCGACCTCTTTATGAAGACATTGACGAACAACTCGAAGATCAAGACATTCCGCACGAAACGCCTGCATATCACGCGTCAGGAACCCGGGGCCATCCATTACGACGGCGATCCGATCATGACGGGTAAAGACATTGATGTGCATATCGAGCCGCAAGGAATCCGCATCCTGACGAATCCAGAAAAGAAAGAGGATACCGATGGGGCTAATTTCCTGTTGAACGCCTTCAGCGATTTCTTTAATAATATAAATAATGTACGTGAGGACATCGAGAAGACTGGTCATCGTATGCTGATCATCAACAAGGTGATGCTCCGTAAACTCTCCAAGTTGTAATGCAGGAAATCGCGGTTGTCATCGTGCTTCTGGCAGCCCTCAGTTACGGCGGCTGGCGCATTTATAAGGTATTCCGAAGTGCTGGAGACCCTTGTTATGGTTGTGCAGGATGTCCCTTAAAAGCACAGAAACAAGCCCAAAAGAAGAAAAAAGCAGATTGCTGGCATAAAAAGTAGTCTAAAAATTTGGCTATCTCGAATATTATGCCTACCTTTGCACCCGCATTCGAGGAATGGTGCTCGGTGCCTTGACCTTCGGTCGAGCCACCATACGCTCGAAAGAGCTGATGCAAGCATCGCTCTTTACTCGCTTAATGGTGCCTTGGATGAGTGGCTTAGTCTACGGTCTGCAAAACCGTCCACGGCGGTTCGAATCCGCCAGGCACCTCTTGAAGAATGTAAAAGGCTGATGGAGATTTCCACCAGCCTTTTTCGTATTCTCTACTCGTTGTTTTCTTTGAAGATATCCGTGATGTCACAGATCTCCTCTTCATCAAACCATTTGGCGAGCTTCTCCTTGGCCTGTTCGAGAATCGAAGGATCAACATCAGTCCACACCTTCTTCAGCACATAGATCAGTACGGCGAAGTCGTCGGTAAGACCAGCAATGGGGATGGCATCAGGTATGACATCAAGTGGACTGATCATATAACCCAAGGCACCGATGATGATGGCCTTGTCAGTCTTGCTGACGGAATCGCTCTGAAGCGTATAATAAAGGATCAGGGCGGCATACACCAGCTTCGACCCCGCTCGCTTGGCAATGCGGGAGATTTTTTCTACAAATTCCGACTGAGAGAATTTGTTGGCATAACTCATAAAATCAGGTAATTCCATAATTTCTATCTGGTTAAGTTCTACTTTAAGATTCTGATAATTCTGATACCCGTATGGGTGCTGTGCTGCTGCAGATACTGGTAGAGCGTCATGGGCTCCTCCACCACCTTCTTATGCAGCATAGAGGCATTGAGCAGATGCAGTTTGCCGTCTTTCCAGACAGCAAAACCGAGGTGGGCGATATCGAGACCTGCTTTCTTACAGGTAATGGCAATGATATCGCCATCATTCACGGCTTGACGGAGCAAAGTCTGGTTCTTCACCATCTGCTTGGGGATGTAACGGAAGCGTCCGCCAGAGACTCGCTGTTCCATCTCACGGATGGCGTCGAGATACTCAGGATGCTCTCGGAGTGCCTTATAGCTCTGCGGATGCTGACTCATATAGTTCACCTTGACATTCTGGATAGCGGAGAACGGCGGATCAGGCTCTTGGATCTCTTTCACGATGCCGGCTTCCGTATTCAGCGTAATCCACTCTGTAAAGTAATGAATACGACTCGTATAATCTTCTATCCTACCGTTACGATAACGCATGGCTGAGAGCGCATTCAGATAGTCACGCCAGGTGAAAAGATGACGATAGGCACAGAGCGTCAGGGCTGTGACCGTCTCCACAAGCGTGGTACAATCCAGTTGACGGGTATTCACCACCAGTCGCTCGTCATCATTGACTTCGAGTGTATAGGCCACATAGGGGACACCTAAGAACTTCCTGGCAAAGAAAAGCGGGAAGTTCGTGGTGCGCGGCAGACTATGCGCCTCGTCGAGTAATCGGCAGATCGTTATACTGTCACTCTGCTGATAGCATACCCCACCTTCTTCCTGGGCATAGCCGAGAAGCGGTAAGAGTGTTATCAACAAGAACAGATATCGTTTCATTTCTTCTTTTGCTTGTATTTATCCTTTAACATAAAATTATAGCCTATATAGGCATTCAGCGAGCCAAACACATTATTGGCCCTGAAACGCGAGGTACGGTAGTTGTTCGTGCGAAAGATGGCACTCGCCCCCACATACCAGCGGGTATTGTTATAAACCAGTCCGAGACGTCCGACAAAATCAGGATTCACCTTCCCGATATCAAAGCCACGCTTCTCATCAACCGTCTGTCCATAACTCGTCTTATAGGCAATAGCCAACTGTCCACTCGCACAAAACAGCCAGTTCTTGGCAAACACCCAGTTGTAGGCATAGCCGCCTGAGAGCATGAAGTCGTTAT
>CAMKRS010000036.1 GCA_946415245.1 uncultured Prevotella sp.
CATCAGAAAGACGAGCGGCAGCTAAGGAGCTGGGAGAGAAGATTGGCATGAGTCCGATTCTCGCCGACCTACTCATTCAGCGTGGCATCAAGACGGAGAGCGCAGCCAAGCGATTCTTCCGTCCGATGTTAAATGAATTGATAGATCCGTTCCTGATGAACGACATGGACATTGCCGTAGATAGGCTCAACGACGCTATGGGGCGTAAAGAGAAAATCATGGTGTATGGCGACTACGATGTCGATGGATGTACGGCGGTAGCTTTGGTGTACAAGTTTTTGCAGCAGTTCTATTCCAACATTGAATACTACATTCCCGATCGCTACGAAGAGGGTTATGGTATCAGTAAGAAAGCGTTGGATTCAGCTGTAGAGAGAGACGTCAAACTTATTATTGTGCTCGATTGCGGCGTTAAGGCAATCGAAGAGATTAGGTATGCCAAGACACTTGGCATCGACTTTATTGTGTGTGACCATCACGTGCCTGATGACGATCTGCCTGATGCGGTTGCCATCCTGAATCCGAAGCGTGAAGACTCCACCTATCCCTTCAAACACCTGTGTGGTTGTGGCGTAGGCTTCAAGTTCATGCAGGCGTTCGCCAAGAACAATGGTATCCCCTTCTCAAGGCTCATTCCATTGCTCGACTTCTGTGCTGTCTCCATCGCTGCGGATATGGTGCCAGTGACGGGTGAGAACCGTATTCTGGCCTTCCACGGACTGAAGCAGCTGAACCAGAGTCCTTCGGTGGGTCTGAAGTCCATCATCGAGATCAGCGGTCTCACGGGTCGTGAGTTGACGATGAGCGACATTGTGTTCAAGATTGGGCCCCGTATCAATGCCTCAGGACGTATGCAGAACGGTACGGAAGCCGTCGACCTGCTGGTGGAGCGTGATTTCGAGAAAGCGCTGGCAGAAGCCAACCACATCAATGTCTACAACGAGCAGCGCAAGGATGTGGACAAGCAGATGACGGAGGAGGCCAACCAGATCATCGAGAAGTTGGAGAGCCAGAAGCACCACAACAGTATCGTGCTCTACGACGAGAACTGGAAGAAGGGTGTGGTAGGCATCGTGGCATCGAGAATGACGGAAATGTACTATCGTCCTACGGTGGTACTCACCCGTAGCGGCGATCTGGCCACAGGTTCTGCACGCAGTGTAGCAGGCTATGATATCTACGACGCTGTGAAGAGTTGTCGTGATCTGCTGGAGAACTTCGGAGGACATACCTATGCCGTAGGTCTCTCGCTGAAAATCGAGAATATCCCAGAGTTCAGACGTCGTTTCCAACAGTATGTCAACGAGCATATCCTCCCCGAACAGACGGAGGCCACCCTGGAAATTGAGGAAGAGGTGGACTTCAAGGATATCACCAAGAAACTGCACAACGATTTGAAGAAGTTTGCACCTCACGGACCTGACAACGAGAAGCCTATCTTCTGCACCCGTAATGTCTATGACTACGGTACCTCGAAGGTCGTGGGTCGTCAGCAGGAGCATATCAAATTGGAACTGGTAGATTCGAAATCGTCGAACGTGATGAACGGTATCGCCTTCGGACGGAGTGCTGACGCCCGCTATATCAAGTCGAAACGTTCCTTTGATATCGCCTATACCATCGAGGAGAATATCTACAAACGCAGCGAGGTGCAGTTGCAGATAGAGGATATCAGGCCCTCCGAAGAGTGATTAATTGATAATTGAAAATTGACAATTGATAATTATAGGGAGGTTCTCCAAAAGTATTGGGGCTATGATGACTTTCGCGGTATTCAACGGGAAATCATCGAGTCGATAGGCAACGGACACGATACACTGGGACTGATGCCTACTGGAGGCGGAAAGTCCATCACCTTTCAGGTGCCAGCGCTTTGCAGCGAAGGCACCTGTATCGTTATCACCCCGCTGATAGCCCTGATGAAGGACCAGGTGCAGCATCTGCGTCGTATCGGCATCCGTGCTGCTGCCATCTATTCCGGTCTCTCGCGTGAGGAGATCCTCACCACCCTCGAGAACTGCATCTTCGGAGGTATCACGATCCTCTATGTCTCACCAGAGCGCCTTTCGTCAGAGCTCTTCCGTACGAAACTCCGTCATATGAAGGTGAGCTTCATCACCGTCGACGAGGCCCACTGTATCTCACAATGGGGCTACGATTTCCGACCATCCTATCTCGAGATAGCTGACATCCGCAAAGACCTTCCAGGTATCCCCGTTCTCGCCCTCACGGCTACGGCTACGCCTTTGGTGGTGGAGGATATCCAGAGCAAACTCTCACCTCCGGACATCTCTCTCACCTCTCACCTCTTACCTCTCACTTCTTTCAACGTCTTCAAGATGAGTTTCGAGCGCAAGAACCTCGCCTATGTTGTACGTCGCGCTACGGATAAGCGACAGGAGCTCATCCATATCCTCGAGAGCGTGAAAGGCTGCGCTATTGTCTATGCCCGCAGTCGTCGTCGCACGAAGGAAGTGGCAGAACTGCTCTGTGAAGCAGGCATCAGCGCCACCTTCTACCACGCAGGTCTTGATACGGTGGTGAAGGACCAGCGCCAGCGCGAATGGCAGGAAGACAAGGTACGTGTAATGGTGGCTACCAACGCTTTTGGTATGGGTATCGACAAACCCGACGTACGGGTGGTGCTCCACATCGACTGTCCCGATTCGCTCGAAGCCTATTTTCAGGAAGCAGGACGTGCAGGACGCGATGGTAAGAAAGCCTACGCCGTACTGCTCTACAACGATGCCGACCAACGCAAGCTCGACAAGCGCATCAGTGATACCTTCCCTGAGAAAGACTATGTGAGAAAGGTCTATGAACATCTCGCTTTCTTCTATCAGGTGGGCGTAGGCTCAGGCTATCACGCCACTTTCGAGTTTAATATCGACAAGTTCTGTCACGCTTTCCGTCATTTCCCCATTCAGGTAGACTCTGCCTTGAAGATCCTGAACCGCGCGGGCTATATCGAATATACCGAAGAACAGGATAACCAGGCACGTGTGATGTTCACCATCAGTCGTAATGAACTCTACCGCTTGGAAAACGCCACACCCAACGAGGAGAAGGTCATCACCGCGTTGCTGAGAAGCTATGGTGGACTGTTTGTCGACTATAATTTCATCGATGAGGGTTTCATCGCCAGTCAGTGCGGACTGCAGCATCAGCAGTTGTATATGATCCTGAAGAACCTGAGCGAGAAACATATCCTGCACTTTATCCCTCAGAAGAAGACACCCTACGTACGCTATCTGCAAAGGCGAGAGGAAACCGAGAATGTGCAGTTGCCACCTGTGGTCTATGAAGAGCGCAAGGAACAGTTCCGCGAACGTATCTATGCGATGATCAACTACGCGACGAATGATCACATATGCAGAAGTCGACAACTATTGCGTTACTTTGGCGAAGAGGACAGTCACGATTGTCGTCAGTGTGACGTGTGTCTCTCCCACCCTCACGATCAGGCGAACGAGAACATTTCCTCACCAGAAGCCCACGCTATCCTCGAACTGCTTGCAGACGGTAAACCCCACCATATCACAGAATTACGCGACCTCCAATTGCCTACAGAACAATTGAATGTCGCGCTCGAATATCTATTGCACGAGGAACACATCTTACAGGAAGACGGTTTCCTCAGCAAGAAATAAATCGGAGTACTCAGAATATTCCGAGTAATCAGAAATCAAATTTCAACTGACGCTCGTCCTCATCGTCGTGCTCGTGACAATAGCTGCTGCCATCGAAGCAGTGGGTGCAGACCTTGCACTTAGGCATACCGATGGCCTCGATGAGATCCTCGAGTTTGGCAAACTTCAGCGAGGTCAATCCCAGACGACGGGCTATCTCCTCCACCATCTTCTTATACTCAGGAGAATCGGTAGTGGCATAGCGTTCCAGATGCTTCTGGTCGTCGCCACCCTCGAAATCACGGATGATACGACGGGTGATCAGTTCCAGATCGCTCTTCGAAGAGGTGAAACCGATAAACGGACAACCGTAGACCAGAGGCGGACAAGAGATACGACAATGCACCTCTTTGGCACCATAGTCGAAGAAGGTCTTCACATTATCCCTCAGCTGCGTACCACGCACGATGGAGTCGTCGCAAAAGACGATGCGTTGGTCTTTCAGCAAGGCAGGGTTAGGAATCAGTTTCATCTTTGCCACGAGTGAACGACGCTCCTGATTACCAGGTGTGAACGAGCGAGGCCACGTAGGCGTATATTTCAATACGGAACGGTTGTAGGGCACACCCTTTCCCTCAGCATAGCCCAGAGCCATACCGACACCGGAATCAGGCACACCACAGACGCTATCGATCTCCGTATCGTCCTTTTCACCCATCATCTTACCATTCTTCTCACGCACCATTTCAACATTGATGCCGTTATAGTCGGAAGCGGGGAAACCGTAATATACCCACAGGAAAGAGCAGATCTGCTCACGCTTGAAGGGTTCTTGCAGCACTTCCATCTTATCGGCCTGCAGATAGACAATCTCACCAGGACCGAGGTCGCGCACACGATGGAAATCGAGATTCGGGAAACTGGTGGTCTCGCTGCTCACGGCATAAGAACCTTCCTTCTTTCCGATGACAATTGGTGTACGTCCCAAGAAATCGCGAGCAGCAATAATACCGTTCTCCGTGAGGATCAGCATCGAGCACGAGCCTTCTATCTTCCTGTATACCAGATTGATACCTTCGACAAAGGTACGCCCCATATTGATGAGCAGCGCCACGAGTTCCGTCTGGTTGATGGTGTTGGCCGAATACTCGCTGAAATGCATACGACGCTCCAACAACTCATCGGCAATCTCTCTGAGGTTGTTGATCTTCGCCACCGTCACCACCGCATAACGTCCTAAGTGAGAGTTGACGATGATCGGCTGAGGATCCGTATCACTGATGACGCCTACGCCCTGACTACCAGAGAACGAGTCGAGTTCGTCTTCAAACTTCGAACGGAAATAGTCGCGCTCCAGATTGTGGATCTTACGACTGAAGCCCTTCTCCCTGTCGTACATCACCATCCCCGCACGCCTTGTACCGAGATGCGAATTGTAGTCAGTGCCGTAGAACAGGTCGTTCACACAGCTCTTCGTGCTGATGGTTCCAAAGAATCCTCCCATACCTTATTATATAAAATAGTAGAGGAACGATGCGATGCCTTCGAGTGCAGGCTTGCGTTGTCCCTCTATCTCAATCTTGAAATCTATCTCTGCCTTACAGATGCCGCGCAGGTTCTGGATGTTGTGCAGTTTGGTGACCAGCCTTACCTTCGAACCCGTAATCACAGGCTGGCCGAAGCGCATCTTGTCCATGCCATAGTTCACAAGCATCTTGATATTATTCACCTCGATGATCTGGTCCCACATATAGGGCAACAGCGAGAGTGTCAGATAGCCGTGAGCAATGGTGCTCTGATACTGGCTCTCGGTCTTGGCACGCTCCACATCCACGTGGATCCACTGATGGTCGAGCGTAGCGTCGGCAAACATGTTAATGCGGTCTTGGTCTACTTGCAGCCAGTCTGAGGCACCAAGCTCCTCACCTAAGTGTGCTGCAAATTCGTCGTAGGAATTGATGACTAATTTCTTCATGTCTCTCAAAATTTGGTGCAAAATTACTCATTTTCTGTCACATTACGCATACTGAATCCAAAAAAATCGTTAAAAAAAAGCATTTTCTTACCTCTCACCTCTTACCTCTCACCTCTTTTTCGTACCTTTGCACCCGCTTTCAAGCAGGAAGGGTGTTTTCCAGAGTGGCCAAATGGGGCAGACTGTAAATCTGCTGTC
>CAMKRS010000037.1 GCA_946415245.1 uncultured Prevotella sp.
ATCCATTTTATCTACTAAATAATTAAATTTGTTGTATCGTTCCAACGCAACATAGCGGGCAACTCGTGACTTCCCTCCATCGGTTACGCCGAAAAGCGGGTGCAAAGGTACTACTTTTTATCCGGATAACGTGAGCGCAACGCATAATCGATCATGTAATTATGCTTTTTTAACAGTTGCTACTCAAAATAGAAGGTCAAAACAATCATCTTCGTCTGTCCACTCTTCACCGCGTTGGCATACATCCGCTTGTTGGTATCCTGCAATTCGTCAGCATGACGCCAGTCGATGGCGTTGGTCAGACTGTAACAGAACTTCAACTCGGGAATCAGTTTGAAGAAGGGTAGATAGAGGTCGCAACCCAGTCCCACCTCGATCATCGTGTCGGCACGTTTCAACTGCAGGTAATCCTGATTCTTACTGGTCAGGTTCACCAGCTGGTTCACACCGGCGATGATATAAGGACGGTAATTGTTCCAACGCTCAGCCGAGAACTTCAGATCCAGAGGAAACGACATATAGGTGGTCTTCATATCCTGCGTCAGTTCCGTCAACCTTCCCTCGGCCGTCAGTTCCGTCATATTATAAAAGGTAAGATGCTTGGCGCCGAAGTGCATCGTGGGTGTGAAACGCAGGTTCAGATGCTGCGAGAGCCTCAGGTCGGCCAACACACCTACCGAGAATCCCGCATTCCATTTGTCATCATCGCAGACGATAGTTTGTGTCTTCATCGTACCGTCTTCCTGCAAAATGCTCTGCGGACCCACGTTTTCCAGTTCGATATCCTGCAAGTTCATACCCACAAGAATACCCAGGTGCAACGGCCGCAAATCGGTATACGGCTTGTTCTGCACCTTTCTCTCTTGGGCCATTGCCATGAGGGCCGTCAGACAGAGTGTGAACATCAAGAGTGTTCTTTTCATCTATTCATTATAACGTAAGAAAGGGGCCTTTTATTATATCATCCGCTATTTCGACATTGTATAAATTGAGGTCTCTACATAAAATTGGCTACCTAAAATTTGGGAGATATCGAAAAAAGTTTGTACCTTTGCATCACCTAATTAAGGTATTTATAGTATTAACACTTTAAATTTGTAACGATTATGGCATATGTAATTGGTGACGACTGCATCGCTTGCGGTACATGTCAGGGTGAGTGCCCCGTTGAGGCAATTTCTGAGGGTGAGAAGTATTCTATCGATCCCGATCTGTGCACTGAGTGCGGTACCTGCGCAAGTGTTTGTCCTTCTGAGGCTATCAGCCTGGGCTAAACAAACAATACAGCAGTTATCAAAAAAAAATATCCCCCGCCTTTCGGCGAGGGATTTTTTATGTCCATTTCCCTGATTACTTCACTCCGAGAATCTGCTTGGCAACCTCATTGTCAGGATCGATGGCGATGAGCTTGTTGGCAAACTCCTTAGCCTGAGCCTTGTCTTCCTTCACGATGAAGTAGTAAGCGATGTTGTAGCGATAAGCCTCCACCAGACGGGCCTTGTCGGAAGCATCCTTCTCAGCCTTCGGGGCGATCAGCTCGATGAGCTTGTCGTAGTAGGGCTTAGCGAGACCCTGCTTAGAGTCGGGATCCATCTGGGCGTTCACACGGGCACGCATGAAGTTAGCATACTCAACAGCGTTCTCGTACTTCTCTGCCAGACCTGCATACACACCGTCGGCCTGAGTGAAAGCTTCCTTCTTGGCAACGGGGTCTGTCAACTTGCTGGCGTGCTGGGTGTACAGGCTTCCGAGAGCGGCCATATCAGTAGCGCTCGCCTTCTCGATACCCTCCAGATACTCCTTATAGCGCTCGATAGCGTTGATATAGTCTTCCTTCTCAGCATAAGCGTCAGAGAGCTGCTTCACCACACCGGCACGCTTGGCCTTGTTGTCAAACTCTGACTGCAGAGCCAGGTTGTACTGCTCGATAGCCTTGTCAGCCTGCTTCAGACCGTTGAAGGCATTGCCCAGATAAGCGTAGTCCAGATAAGAGAACTTGGCACTGTCCGACTTGTTGAAGAGGGCATCACCAAACTTCACAGCGTCGTCGAAGTTACCGAGCTCGGTGTTGAAGAACATAGCCAGACGGTTCATAGCGGCATTGCGCGGCTCCTTAGCCAGACCGGCCTTTACCTTCTCAAGACCCTCTGAGTGCTTGCCCAGGAAGTAAGAGGCCATAGCATATTCCACGATGTCGTTCTTCTCCATCTTGCCTACGGGCACCTTGCCATAAGCCTCACGGGCCTTCTCAAACTCGTTGGAGAGATAGTAGATGTGACCAGAAAGGGCATCCACCTCGATGTCGGGACGCTGGGCCTTCAGGTCAGCCAGCTTCTGAACGGCACCCTTTGGAGAAATCTTACGATACACCAGAGCGTACTTGTAGTAGCCTGCGGGATCCTTAGGATCGGTGTAGGTAGCCTGGTTGTAGTAACCGGCAGCCTTACCACCCTCGTTGGCAAAAGCCTCGATGTCACCCAGCAGAATGAAGGCGGGAGCGCACTTGTGCTTCGCTGCCTCGTCAGCCAGAAGGGCGAAGGTACGAGCCTGAGCGGTGTCCTGAGCCTCGTAGAAGGCACGACCGATAGCTACAAGGGCATCGGGGTTCTTCTTGTTCTTCTTCTGAGCGGTTTTCACTACGTCAGCCTTGTCGGCTGCATTGTTCTTGATGGCCTGCAGGGCTGCGTTGAGTTCTGCCTCCTGTGCCATAGCGGCGGTGCTGAAACCTGCCAGCATCACACCCATTACTAAATATTTGATCGTTTTCATAATTCTCTCGTTTTTTACGTTATACATCTTGTTAATTATCTCTCGTTTGTTATGACGTTTGAAAACTCAAATGGTTTAATCAGTTTCCTTAAATCACTATTCACTATTCACTATTAACTATTCACTATTCACTATTCACTACTCCTTGTTCACTATGACCTCTCTCACGTTCATGTTTGCCGTTCGTGGCAGCAGGCCGTAGCGCAGGATGATCTTCTGGCCCTTGGGCAACTGACAGAAGTGGGCGAAGCTGGAAGGCACGCCGCTTCGGGGCTCGTTCAACAGGGCGTAGATGGTGCGGATGAGGGGATAGTTACCATTATATAAATAGAATTGATAGGGCTTCCAACTGTTGGCCTTGGTGGCGGAGTCGAGTCGGGAGACACCCATCACGGTAATATTCTTCTTGAAGGTGACATTCGTGGTGTCACGTTTGTCGTTTAGCCAGTTAGAACCGATAATGCCGAGGGCATTCTTATGGTTCTCCACATAGTCGATCACAGCGGCACTGGTCTTCACAGCACCGATGTTGGGGTTCTTGAATTCCTGACCTCCGAGGATGGAGTCGACACACCAACGGACGGTGCTCGACAGGGGATTGTCGAAGACCACGTCGATATCGCCCAGAGCCGACTTCGGGTTGAGCTCGTTCCACTTGGTCATCTCTCCCAGGAGGATATGACGGAAATCCTTCACAGTGATGCAGGTATCGGGATTGGCATTGTTCACGATGATGGCAAGACCGTCGTAGGCAATGGGGAGTGCCCGCGGCAGATACTTGCGGTCCTGCAGGTTCTTTCTTTCCTTGGCGGTGAAGTCACGCGTGGTGAACGCCAGCCAGGTCTCCAGATTCATCAGCTTCTGCACAGCCTCCTGCTCGTTGATATACTCGGGCGTGATGCTGTCGAGCGTCTGGTTCTGGAAATAATAGAGCGCTTCGTCGATAATGGGGTAGAAACTCTCATCGGCAGCCAGACAGCTGGCAGCCTTCTGATAGGCCTCCTCCATTTCAGGATTAGGCTTGCTCCCACATGCGTGGAGCAAGCCTAACATTAGAGTGAATCCAACTAATATGTGTAATTTGTTGAATGCGTTCATCTTTAAAAATTACTGAAGACGGAAGGTTACAGGTACGGTGTACTTCACACGTACGGCAGAACCGTTCTGCTTACCAGGAATCCAGTGGGGCATACCCTTTACCACGCGCTGGGCCTCCTTATCGAGTGACGGGTCAACTGACTTGACAACCTTCACATCGGTAATCGAACCGTCGCGCTCTACGACGAAGGTCACGATAACACGACCCTGTACGCCGTTCTCTTCTGCCACAACGGGATACTTGATGTTCTTCGAAAGATACTCGAACAGAGCGTTCGGACCACCGGGGAACTGAGGCATTTCCTCAACCACGTCGAAGACCTTGGTCTCCTCCTCCTTCGGGGGTTCGGGCTGTGCGATTACTTCCTTAGCCTTGAGCACTTCACCTTCAGCCTCATCGTTACCCTTCACATCGAAAGCACCGATGGCGGTGTTCGTCTGTGCCAGTTCATCCTGAGACTTGATCTCGTCCTCGGGGGCTACATCTTCATCCTTCTTAATTTCAGGGGTTGTAAATGCTACAGAGCTCTTTACCTTCTCAACCTCGATCTTCTCAACCTGAGGCTCTTCCTTACGCTCTACCTTGGCTTCCTTCTTCTCAGCCAGACTCGTCAGCTCCACATCGGTCTCGATAGCGGCATTACGTGATGCCATGTAGTTATCGAATGAAACCTTTGCGATGACGATAGCTGCGATGATAGCAAACATGGCGAACATAGTCAGCAGCGCCTTCAGGTTACGTTTACCGGTGTCTCGACGTAATTGATAAGCTCCGTATGCCTGGTTCTTACCTTCAAACACAAGGTCAGCCCAGCCATTATCTATAAGATCTATTTTTCCCATAGTTCTTCTTCTTTTTAGGGGTTACTTGATACCGGCCTTTTCAACGAGTGCCTTATCATCGTCACTCATCTTGTCGATATCATCAATCACATACTTATCAATATTGCTGATCAGCATCTCGTCAAGAGCGGCAACCATGTTGGCATAGGTAGCTGTCGGAAGCGGACGGATGATACAGGTCAGTGTGGGCACCTTCTCACCAGTGGGAAGCTCACCCTTCTTCAGTTTCTTCAACTGCTCCTGATACTGCTCGTCGGTCATCTTCGAGTTGTACTCGTTCTTCTTAGCGTCGAGCTCCTTCTTTGCCAGCTTGATCTTGGCCACGGGGTTGATACCCTCTTCGGTCGTATGCTCGTTAAGCACCTTCTCAATACCGTCCTTACCATAGGTGGTCTCCTTCACGCACGATGCGGGATCGTCGTAGTTGGGCAGACCGGCCACATAGTAGATCTTGTCGTTGGCACCCAGATAGAGAGTGATGGTATGAGAGGCCTTCGTTACCTGCTTATCTTCCTTCTGCAAGTTCTCGTCGTTACTCGGCATCGTCAGCTGCATTGCCTGCGGCTTTGCCAGAGTAGTACACAGCATGAAGAAGGTGATCAGAAGCATCATCATGTCTACCATCGGCGTGAAGTTCACGCGGGTATCCATCTTCTTTTGCTTGGATAGATTTTTCTTTGCCATATACTATTCAGCGTTTAGACGTTTAACATCGAGATTCGTGATGAGCTGGAAACGGTTTTCGCTCATGTCCTGAAGTTCTGACATCATCTTCTTCACTACAGCGTAAGAAGTGTTGGCATCGCACTTGATGGCGAGCTTCATGTCAGGGTTAGCACTGCGGGCCGCAGAGACCCACTCCTGGAATTCGCTCTTTCCGCCGTTGATACTGTCGAGCGGCAGACCGAGCTTCTGGATTTCCTCTGTCATCTTCT
>CAMKRS010000038.1 GCA_946415245.1 uncultured Prevotella sp.
TTTTTTGATTTCTTATAAAGTGACGATTTGTAACGAAATGGCAAGTTTTGAGTGCAAAGAGTTAGCAAAAAGAAAGCGAAACCAAACGCAGACTTTACAAAATGATATTCGGATGGATTTTTAACAATCAAAAAGAAACCCATCTTACGGCAATTATGCCAAAATGCACTAATTTTGCAGTCGAATCAATACAAGTAAGGTAAAAGGATAATAATGACGCAAACTTCAAAACAACAGAATATGGATACAAAATACATCTTCGTGACAGGCGGTGTGGTTTCCTCGTTGGGAAAAGGCATTATCTCTGCCAGCATCGGCAAATTGTTGCAGGCACGTGGCTACAAAGTAACCATTCAAAAGTTTGATCCCTATATCAACATCGATCCAGGTACGCTGAACCCTTATGAACACGGCGAGTGCTACGTCACCGTCGACGGCATGGAAACAGACTTGGACCTGGGTCATTACGAAAGGTTCACGGGCATACATACGACCCGCAACAACTCGATTACGACAGGTCGCATCTACAAGACGGTCATCGACCGTGAGCGTCATGGCGACTATCTGGGAAAGACCATTCAGGTGGTGCCCCATATCACGGATGAGATCAAGCGAAGGATGCTACGGTTAAGTGAAAAGAGTGAGGCGAAAAGTGATAAGTGCCTTGACGAGCACCTCGATTTTGTGATTACAGAGGTGGGAGGTACCATCGGCGATATTGAGAGTGCACCCTTCATGGAGGCTATCCGTCAGCTGCGCTGGCAATTAGGACGCGATGCCGTTTGTGTGCATCTGACTTACGTGCCTTATCTGAAAGCTGCTGATGAGTTGAAGACCAAACCCACCCAACATTCCGTCAAGGAACTGCAGGGAATGGGTATCCAGCCCGACATATTAGTATTACGTACAGAACGCCACCTCGACAATGCCTTGCGCATGAAGGTGGCATCGTTTTGTAATGTCGATCTGGAATGCGTGGTGCAAAGTGAAGACATGCCCTCGATTTACGAGGTGCCCGTCAACATGCAACGGCAGGGTCTCGATGCCGCCATCCTGAGAAAGATTGGTATCCCAGTAGGTGAGACACCTGCTATGAAGCCTTGGCACGACTTCCTTGAAAAGCAGCGTAACGCCACCCAAGAGGTGCATGTGGCACTTGTAGGAAAGTACGACTTGCAGGACGCTTACAAAAGTATCCGTGAGAGCCTTAACCTCGCCGGTATCTACAACAACGTGAAGGCAAAGATTCATTTTGTGAATAGTGAAGAGATTACTGACCAGAACATCGGTGAACGATTGCAGGGAATGGCAGGCATCATCATCTGTCCAGGATTCGGCCAGCGCGGCATCGAGGGAAAGATCATTGCGGCTGAGTATGGCCGCACCCATGACGTGCCTACTTTCGGCATCTGTCTGGGCATGCAGATGATGGTCATCGAGTTTGCGCGCAACGTCTTGGGCTATCAGGATGCAAATAGTGCCGAGATGGATGACCAGACACCTCACAATGTCATCGACATGATGGAAGAGCAGAAGAACATCACAGAGATGGGCGGAACGATGCGACTGGGCGCCTATGAGTGCGTGCTAACAGAAAGTAGCAGGGCATGGGAGGCCTACGGTAAAGATCATGGAGACAGGATTCTTGAACGCCATCGCCATCGTTATGAGTTTAACAACGCATATAAAGAGGAATACGAAAGTGCTGGGATGAAGTGTGTGGGGATCAACCCTGCTTCCAAACTTGTGGAGATTGTCGAAATCCCAGAAAAGAAGTGGTATATCGGCACACAGTTCCATCCGGAGTATTCTTCGACGGTACTACATCCCCACCCTCTCTTCATGAGTTTCATCAAAGCATGTATCAATGGAACAGTTAAAGCATGAATGCGGCGTGGCGATGATTCGCCTGCTGAAGCCGCTGAGCTATTACGAACGGAAATACGGCACCTGGCGCTATGGGCTGAATAAACTCTATCTGATGATGGAGAAGCAACATAATCGCGGTCAGGAAGGTGCGGGCGTCGCCTGTGTCAACCTTGATGCCCCTGCAGGTGAGGAATATATGTTCCGTGAACGTGCAGAAGGTAAGGATGCCATCACAGAGGTATTCAAGCATGTCGACAAGTCGTTTGCAGGCCAGCTGTATATGGGCCATCTGCGCTATTCGACCACAGGTAAGAGCGGACTACAATACGTGCATCCATTCCTGAGAAGAAACAACTGGCGCGCCAAGAACCTCTGCCTGTGTGGTAATTTCAACATGACCAACATCGATGAGGTTTTTGAGTTTCTGACTGCTCAAGGGCAGTCGCCTCGTATCTATGGTGATTCATATATCACGCTGGAGTTGATGGGTCATCGCCTCGATCGTGAGGTGGAGCGGCTTTATAGCGAGGCTCGTCATCAAGGACTGGAAGGTACAGATATTACGCGCTATATCGATGACCATGTAGAGATGGCCAACGTGCTGAAAACCACGATGTCACATTTCGACGGCGGTTTCGTCATGTGCGGTCTGACTGGCTCAGGAGAAATGTTCGCTATGCGCGATCCTTGGGGCATCCGCCCCGCGTTCTGGTATCAGGACGAAGAAGTGGTGGTGCTGGCCAGTGAGCGACCTGTGATTCAGACAACTTTTGATTTGCAGGCAGAAGATATCCGTGAGTTGCAGCCTGGGCAGTCACTGATTGTCCGTAAGAACGGTGAGAGCGGATTGGAGCAGATCCTGTCTGCACAGAAGCCATCAGCATGTAGTTTCGAGCGCATCTATTTCAGTCGAGGCTCTGACAGGGATATCTACATCGAGCGCAAACGATTGGGCGAACAGCTCACCCCAGTCATCATGCAGGCCATTGACCACGATGTGACCAACACCGTATTTTCATATATCCCCAATACGGCAGAGGTCGCCTTTTATGGCATGACTGACGGTATCCGACGGTTGGACCATGACGTACGTATTGAGAAGGTCGTATGGAAAGACATCAAGCTCCGCACTTTCATTTCTGACGGGGCTGAGCGCAACGACCTTGCCGCCCATGTCTATGACATCACCTACGGTTCGTTGCGGCCTTTCGAGGATAACCTCGTGATTATCGACGACTCAATCGTGAGAGGCACTACCCTGAAGGAGAGCATCTTCAAGATTCTCGACCGCCTGCATCCCAAGAAAATCGTGATGGTATCGAGCTCGCCACAAATCCGCTATCCAGATTATTATGGTATCGACATGTCACGACTGGAAGAACTCTGCGCCTTCCGTGCTGCTATCGAACTCATCAAAGAGCGGGGCATGCAACAACTGATAGCCGATACATATCGCCTATGCCTGTCGGCACCTGTGGCAGCCAACCACGTAAGAGCTATCTATGCGCCATTCAGCGTCGACGAGATCAATCGCAAGATCGTGGAGATGTTGCGCCCTGAGGGCATGCAGGCACCTATCGAACTGGTATATCAAAGCATCGAAGGCCTGCACGAAGCTTGCCCGAATCATCCTGGCGACTGGTACTTCACAGGGCATTATCCCACTCCTGGAGGTATCCGCATGGTGAACCAGGCGTTTGTGAACTATATAGAACAAGTATTAAAGATGCAATTATAAAATGAAGACAAGAGCAAAACTCATCCTCGATGATGGTACGCAATTCTGCGGCTGGGCTTTTGGCGCAAAGAAGAACGTATCGGGCGAGGTGGTGTTTAACACAGCTATGACTGGCTATCCAGAGAGTCTGACTGACCCCAGTTATGCCGGGCAGATGCTGGTAATGACCTACCCGCTGGTAGGTAATTATGGTGTGCCCACGACTGAGACAGCTGAGAACGGATTGCCACAACTGATGGAGAGCGAACGCATTCACCCCACAGCATTGATTGTGGCTGATTATAGTGAGACCTATTCGCACTGGAATGCCAAAGAATCGCTCGATACATGGCTCAAGCGTGAAAATGTGCCAGCCATCACAGGCATCGATACCCGCCGTCTGACTATGTTGCTCAGGGAACGTGGCGTGATGATGGGAAAGATTGTTATTGAAGGGATAGAGGACACCATCAAACCAGAGGCTTATGGTAACGTGAATTGGGTTGAGAAAGTGAGTTGTAAGGAGGTCATCACTTATCAGCCCGTCGGCGAGCGGAATCATCGTGTCGTGTTAGTCGACTGCGGCGTCAAAGCCAATATCATCCGCTGTCTGTTGAAGCGAGGCATCGAGGTGGTTCGTGTACCTTGGGATTATGATTTCAATCAGCTGGATTTCGACGGACTTTTCTTAGCCAATGGTCCAGGTGACCCTGAGCGATGCGAGAAGACGGTGGCACATATCAGAACATTCCTTCATCAAGAAAACGTTCGTCCGTGCATGGGCATCTGTCTCGGCAATCAGTTGCTGGCAAAGGCTGCTGGTGCCAAGACCTATAAACTGAAATACGGACACCGTTCGCACAACCAACCCGTGCAGCGAGTTGGTACTACGCAGTGCTTTATCACCTCACAAAATCATGGCTATGCGGTGGATGCCTCCACCCTACCCTCTGACTGGGAGCCGCTCTTTGTGAACATGAACGATGGTTCGAACGAAGGCATCCGTCATAAGCAGAATCCCTGGATGTCGGCTCAGTTCCACCCCGAGGCTTGTAGCGGCCCTGTGGATAC
>CAMKRS010000039.1 GCA_946415245.1 uncultured Prevotella sp.
AAAAAGATGATTTTTAGGCTTAGAGACCGAGTTTTTTGCGAATTTCTGCGGGGATAGCGTTCTTGTTGATGAGGAAGTCCATCGTGTTGGCAGCGATGAAGGCCTTGGTCATATACCAGGTACCCTTATAGTCGCCAGTCTCACCCCAAGAATTCTGTACCATATAGTACTCCTTACCGTTCTGATCCTTGGCGATACCATAGATGTGCATACCGTGATCGTCGGTCAGCTCCCAGTTGTCGAAACGCTCCTGACGCATGGCCTGTGTAGGCACGATCTCAGGTACGTTGCATCCCAGTGAGTCGATGATATTGCGCTTTTTCTCAGCAGTAAGTTTAAGCCAACGGGCCATATCGCTGCCACTGAGGTTCTGTGTAGCCTTACTGTCAACGGCATAGGCCAGACCCTTACGGGTGAAGCCCTCTTCCGATACATCACCACCCCAGGCAACGGTGTAACCCTTCTCAATGGCGTTGTCGATGATCTGCATCATCTCGTCCATCGGAAGGTTATAGCTCAACGGGAAGCGCCAGTTGTCCTGTACCTCTACGGCAAAAGCGGTGTAGAAGGGGTGATGGGTGTAGCTGGTGATAGAGACATAGTCGTCGAGGTTGATGCCGAGCGAAGCCATAAACGACTTCGGGGTGTATTCCTTGCCCTCATAGACGAACTTCTCCGGGCACTTGCCGAGATAAGCGTCGAGGATACCTTGCAGACCAACCTTCCACTGGTTGCTGATCTTCTTGGCAGAGCTCTTGGCAACAGCTGCTACATAAGGCTCGAGAATAGAGAAGAACTCGTTGAAGTTGTTCAGTGAGTCGCCATACAGCGAACCTGGGAAAGGCATCGCGTCGATAGGACAGATGCCCCAGGTCTTCAGGGTGTGAAGCACGTCCTCTGCACTACCACCCTGAGCAAACTGACAGTCACCATGATAGCGAACCACCTGAATAGCGCGCTCCATATAGGTCTTGTTGGCAACGAAAGCCTCACAGAGGGTGTATTTCTTGCCTGTTGCCTTCAAGATCTCTGCCTCGAAGAACGAGAGGGTGGAGTAGTCCCAACAGGTTCCCGAACGGTTCTGGTCCTTGATAGTTGTGATGGGATTGGCCTTGATCGTGGTGAATACAGGCTTGTTCTGGTTCTTTGCGGGCTCCTTCTTCTTGGCTCCCGCAGCACTCATGGCGATCATCGCCATCAGCGCGAATGTTAAAATCTTCTTCATAATTTAATTTTATCTGAATAATCTGAGTATTCTGAGTAATCTGATTATTTTCTCCCCGCTGACATGAATTCTTCGAGCTCCTGAGGATGATACGGGATACGCTTCGATCCGAGGAATCGGCAACCCTCCTTCGTGATGAGGATATCGTCCTCGATGCGGATGCCACCGAAGTCCTTATAGGTCTCCAGCTTGTCGAAATTCAGGAATTCCTTGCAGTGCCCGCTGGCCTTCCAGTCGTCGATGAGGGTAGGAATGAAATAGATACCTGGCTCGTCGGTCATCACGAAGCCTTCTTCCAGCTTACGACCCATACGCAGACAGTTGGTACCAAACTGTTCCAGATTCGGACGCGTCTCCTCGTCGAAGCCCACGTAGATCTGTCCGAGACCCTCCATATCGTGCACGTCCATACCCATCATATGTCCCAGTCCGTGAGGCAGGAACATCGCGTGGGCACCAGCAGCTACGGCTTCGTCTGTATCGCCCTTCATCAATCCGAGCTCCTTCAGACGTTCCGTCATCATCTTGCAGACGGCAAAGTGCACATCCATATATTTCACACCGGGCTTAGCCACCTCGAGCACATAGTCGTGACAGGCCTCTACGATGCTGTAGATCTCCAACTGACGCTGGGTGAACTTACCGTTCACGGGCATCGTACGGGTGTGGTCGGAACAATAGTCGTCGAGTTCACAACCTGCGTCGCACAACACCAGTCGTCCGTCTTCCAACTTCGCGTCTGAGGGATTGCCGTGCATGATCTCACCATGCTGCGAGAAGATGGTAGTAAAGCTGTTGCCTTGTGCCAGACTGCGGGCGATACCGTCCACCTGTCCTGCAACGAACCGTTCTGTGATTCCGGGCTTGATGAGCAGCTGTGCGGTGGTGTGCATCACGTAGCCCACGTCGCATGCAGCCTCGATATAGGCAATTTCCTCGGCACTCTTCGTGGCGCGCATCTTCACTACGGCCTTGATGAGTTCCAGCGAAGCGGCTTCCTTCTGCTGTGAGGGATAGATACCCAGCAGTTCTGCGATCTGGATCTTTGTGTCGAAGCGATAGGGAGGCAGGAAGTGGATCTTCCTGTTTTTCACGACGTCGCAGAATTCCTTCAACTTTTCCATCGGTGCGGTCTTCTTCACGCCCACCTCTGCTGCGAGGTCGGCCACCGATGGGGTATAGCCCATCCACACGATGTCCTCCACGTCGATATCATCGCCGAAGAGCATCTCATCGTCGTTGTCGATATCAATCACACCCACGAGTCCGTCGCGATGCTGACCGAAGTAATACAGGAACGATGAATCCTGTCGCATCGGGGCATAGGCGTTAGCGGGATAGTTCATCGGTGAATCATTATTGCCAAAGAGGACAATCACACCGTTACCCACGAGTTTCTTCAACTCAGCGCGTCTTCTGATATATGTTTCCTTACTGAACATTTCTTATATTTCGTTTTCGTTGGTCAATTTGGTGCAAAGTTACTAATTATTTCTCAAATAGCCGAATCTTTTGCGAAAAAATTGCATAATTACACACTAGGAACCGCCCCTATTGTGTAATTTCTGGGCATTTGTTCTTTTGTCTCGAAAAAAATGTGTACTTTTGTGGCCAATTTGAAATAATAGACTTAAAATACAATGGGAAAAGTAATTCTTACAGGTGATCGTCCCACCGGAAAACTCCATCTCGGACACTACGTCGGTTCGCTGCGTCGTCGTGTCGAGTTGCAGAATGCGGGCGACTATGATCGTATGTTCGTGTTTATGGCCGATGTACAGGCTCTCACCGATAATGCCGATAATCCTGAAAAGATCCGTCAGAATATCATTGAGGTAGCCCTCGACTATCTGGCAGCGGGTCTCGATCCCGAGAAGTGCGTGCTCTTTATCCAGAGTCAGATTCCTGAACTCGCTGAGCTCACCACCTATCTGATGAACCTTGTCAGCGTAAGCCGTGTGCAGCGTAACCCGACGGTGAAGACAGAGGTGAAGATGCGTGGCTTCGAAGGTGAGAGTATCCCCTTAGGCTTCTTCTGTTACCCTGTGTCGCAGGCTGCTGACATTACGCTCTTCAAGGCTACTACCGTTCCTGCAGGTGAAGATCAGGAGCCGATGCTCGAAGTTACCCGTGAACTTGTTCGCCGTTTCAATCAGGTATATGCGGAAGTGCTCGTAGAACCGAACATCCTGTTGCCCGAGAACCTTACCGCCCGTCGCTTGCCAGGAACTGATGGCAAGGAGAAGATGTCGAAGTCGTTGGGCAACTGCATCTACCTCTCTGATTCCGCAGACGATGTGTGGCAGAAGGTGCGCTCGATGTACACCGATCCCGAGCATGTCAACCTCAACGATCCTGGTCATGTGGAGGGCAATGCCGTCTTCACCTATCTCGATGCTTTCTCCTGCGATGCTGATTTCGCTGAGTTCTGGCCCGAGTATCAGAACCTCGACGAGCTGAAAGATCACTACCGTCGCGGAGGCCTAGGCGATATGAAGTGCAAGAAATTCCTGAATCAGGTGCTCAATAAGTTCTTAGAGCCCATGCGTGCCCGTCGTGCAGAGTTCGAGAAGGACATCCCTGAGATCTACAATATCCTGAAGAAAGGAACCGAACAGGCCCGCGAGGTAGGGGCTCAGACGATGGATGAGGTTCGTAAAGCCATGCGTATCGACTATTTCAACGATGCCGAACTCATCCGCCAGCAAGCTGAACGCTTCGCTAACAAATAATCAATAATCCCCGCTAGTCGGCGGGGATTATATCATTGCTTTTTTCCTGAATGTAAGCTTTCAGTTCGGCTATAGTTCAGATAGATGCAGTTGATACCGTTCATGTACTTGTGGTTGATATTCTTGCACAAGCGTGATAGGATAGCCCGTCGTAGATTATTCTCATCCATATCCATTAATTCTTCATCATTAAATTTGTAAATCGGATTTCGCAGGGGACCTTTGCTCTTAACCACCACCGTGAATTCCTTTTCCTTGTCGATAATACGCACATCGAAAGTCTCATCCTCCTTGGATTTTTGCGGTTCATGTGTCTCCACAATCTCATAGAGTAGTTCCTCCAGTGCCATATCCACAGCCAGACCGTCAGGTAGCTCGCATGCCTGTATAAAGGGGTGCACTTGGGCCAGAAACGCTTCTATGCCCTCAGAGGTGTAAGGTACGGAGACTGTGAAGGCAGGGTTCGACGGCACCGTGTTCTCCAGTGTAGGCCAGGCATAAAGCTTATTTTTGCGATGCACTACATACGCCATTGCCACCATCACCAACAGCAGAAGCCAGGCGGTGACGGGCAGGATATACCAGATGAGCTTAGGGGTGTAGAGAGCCA
>CAMKRS010000040.1 GCA_946415245.1 uncultured Prevotella sp.
GTGACGAGAATACAAAACGACTGATCAGCACCGCGTCCAACACGACCGCGCAACTGATGGAGCTGGGCGAGTCCGAAACGCTGGGCTTCGAGGATAACCATCACCGAAGCGTTTGGTACGTTTACGCCTACCTCGATGACAGTAGTAGCTACAAGTATCTGTGTCTCGCCTTTGACGAAGCGCTGCATCTCTTCCTCCTTGTCTTTGGGCTTCATGCGACCGTGTACCTTGCTGAGGCGGAACTCGGGGAAAGCTTCCTTTAAAACCTCGAAACCATCTTCCAAGTTCTTCAAGTCGCTCTTCTCGCTCTCTTCGATGAGTGGGAATACGATATACACTTGTCGCCCTTCATTGATTTGTTGACGGATGCCGTCGTAGAGCGAGGTCATGCGGGTGTCGAAGACATGGGTGGTGCGAACGGGCTTGCGTCCTGGCGGCAGTTCGTCGATGACGCTCACGTCGAGGTCGCCATAGAGTGTCATGGCGAGGGTGCGTGGAATAGGGGTGGCCGTCATAACGAGTACGTGGGGCGGGTTGGCGCTTTTGCTCCAGAGCTTAGCACGCTGTGCCACGCCGAAACGGTGCTGCTCGTCGACCACTACGAAGCCAAGACGGGCGAACTGTACAGTGTCTTCGATGACGGCATGTGTGCCAACAAGTATCTGGATGGTACCGTCGAGTAGTCCCTCGAGTACTTCCTCGCGACGTTTGCCCTTGACGATGCCAGTGAGCAATGCCACACGGATGTCCATATCTTTTAGGAATCCCATAATGGTCTGGAGATGTTGTTCGGCCAGGATCTCGGTGGGTGCCATGATACAGGCTTGGTAGCCATTGTCGATGGCAATGAGCATCGACATAAGGGCCACGAGCGTCTTGCCGCTGCCTACATCGCCCTGCAATAAGCGGTTCATCTGTCGACCGCTACCGGTGTCGACGCGTATCTCGCGGATAACACGTTTCTGCGCACCGGTGAGTGGGAAGGGGAGATATTTGCTGTAGAAGGTATTGAATACCTCACCCACTTTCGAGAAAATGTAGCCGCGGTACTTACGCCGTTGGTCGCTGGCATACCTCAGGATATTGAGTTGGATGAAGAAAAGCTCCTCGAATTTCAGACGCAATCGGGCACGCTCCAGATCCTTGGCGTTCTGGGGATAATGGACGGTGCGCAGGGCGTCATCGCGACCTACGAGATGTAGGGGATGGGAGATGAATTCGGGTATGGTCTCGGGTAGGGTGGGGAGTTTTTCTATCAGTGTCTTGGTCAATCGCTCGATGGCACGTGAGTTAAGTCCGCTTTTCTTCATCTTCTCCGTGGTGTTATAATAGGGCTGTAATCCCATGGTGGAGAGATCGACCTTTGATGCGTCATCGAGGTCGGGATGGGTGAAGTTAATGCGGTTGTTGAATACTGTAGGTTTTCCAAAGACCAGATAATCGATGCCTACTTTGTAATTTTGTTTAGCATATTTGCCACCATTAAACCAAGTGAGATCGCAGATGGCTGTGCCGTCGGTGAAGTGGGCTACCACGCGTTCCTTGCGCGGTCCCATGGGGAAGGTTTCGAAGCTCATGATGCGGCCTACCACCTGCACGAAAGGCATGTCCCCCGTGAGTTCGTGGATGGTATAGACCTTAGAGCGGTCTACATATTTGTATGGATAGTATTCAAGCAGGTCACCATAAGTCTCAATGCCGAGTTCATTACTCAGCATCTTTTTACGGTTAGGTCCCACGCCGGGAAGAAACTTAATGTCCTGTGATAATATATCCATTATATGAGAACTTCAGCAATCTTCATGTCGTAGGGAGTGGTGATCTTGATATTTTCGCGATTGCCTTCTACCAAGGTAATCTCATAGCCGAACGACTCTACCACCGAGGCATCATCCGTGAAACCATCATTGTAGGGCTGGCGGTTGGCCGCCTTTAGCAACTGGATATCGAACGTCTGTGGTGTCTGCACCAATCGGTAGTCATTGCGAGGTACTGTCTTGGATTGCTCACCTTCGAGATGGCGCACTGTCTCGACTACGGGGATCACGGGAATGACGGCCTTGGCTGTGCGGGCGGTCTCGTAGCAATTACGAATTACCTCGATGCTGGGGAATGGACGTACGCCATCGTGAACACCAACCACACCAATGGCATCATCGGGCACCTTGGCCAGTCCGTTCTGTACGGAGTGGAATCGCGTCTGTCCGCCATTAGCCAGCGTGTATTCCACATCGAAGTGATACTCTGCGCAGAGTTGATGCCAATAGTCCTGTTGGGCCTCGGGTAGAACGAGGATGATCTGCAGATCGGCAGAATAGGCACGGAACCGCTCCAGTGTGCGCATCAGCACCGGTTTGCCGCCAATGGGCAGGAACTGCTTGGGTATATCGGTCCCCATGCGTAATCCCTTGCCACCTGCTACAATGATGATATAGTCCATTATTTCTGCATTAAATGTTTGAAGCGCATGCCTTCGGCGATCTGGTCAGAAGTCGCTTTGTCGACCAACTGCGACAGGAGTTCGTAAGCGTATGGGAACGCGGCGGCAGGACCCTCAGCTGTGGTGACAGTACCGTCGACGGTTACAAGGTCGGCCGTATAGGTGGCGCCTGTTTCAGCGAGAGCTTTCTCAAAACCAGGATAGCAGGTAGCTTTTTTGCCATTAAGGATACCCAACGGGGCGAGCACAACGGCCGGAGCAGCACAAATGGCTGATACCTTCTTACCGGCATCGAACTGTGCCTTGATTGCCTGACACACTCCTTCGTGGGCAAACAGATTGCTGGCTCCTGGCATACCACCCGGCAGCATCAGCAGATCGGCATCAGTATAGTCGGACTGATCAAACTGGAGATCAGCCTCGATGCTTACGCCATGGGCCGACTCAACAAGAGGAAACTCGGTGGTGCTCACCGTTATAACATCAACACCGCCACGACGCAGTACGTCGATGGGAATCAGGGCCTCGACATCCTCGAAGCCGTCAGCCAGGAATACATAAACTTTTGCCATAATACTTATCTTTTATTTGGTTTTCTGACTGCAAAGATACAAATTTAATCTAACACAGAGGTACAGAGATACAGAGATTTTTAATAAAAAAACAAAAAACTCTGTCTCTCTGTGTCTTTGTGTTCCATATTTTAATTATATTTGCACCCAAAAGGTCTAAAGAATGGAACATCGTAAACTAAGATTTGCCCTATTGGGCAATATTTATCAGGCCAAGAAATCGGCGAGTATCCAAAAGGTACTCTCTTGTATCACCAATTTTGGTGCAGAACTCTATGTGGACATGGAGTATTATTACTTCCTGAAGGATAACCAGCGTCTCGACGTGAGGGCTACCAAGGTGTTCTCTGACGATGATTTCGATGCCGACTTTGTGATATCGATGGGTGGTGATGGAACTTTCCTGAAGGCCGCCAGTAGGGTGGGTAAGAAAAACATTCCCATTCTGGGCGTGAATATGGGCAGACTGGGCTTCCTGGCTGATATCAGTCCAGACGATATAGAGCATTGTCTTGAAGCACTGCATAACGACGACTATGCTGTGGAATCGAGGGCTATGATTCAGGTGGAGGCCGACGGAGCACCACTGGGTGATTTCAGTTTTGCTCTGAATGATGTGGCTATTCTGAAGCGCGATTCAGCTTCAATGATTTCAATACGTGCTAATGTGAACGGACAATACCTGAATACCTATCAGGCTGACGGACTCGTGATATCCACACCTACAGGTTCAACAGCTTATTCACTCTCGAACGGTGGCCCGATTATCGTGCCAGGAACAAAAGTGTTCTCGATGACGGCTGTAGCACCTCATTCGCTGAATGTACGTCCGATAGTGTTGGCTGACTCATCGGTCATCGAACTTGATGTGGAAAGTCGTTCGCATAATTATCTTGTGGCTATTGACGGTCGCTCAGAGAAATGCAAAGAGGGCACGAAGATTACACTCCGTCGTGCCCCCTATGATATCAAGGTTGTGAAGCGATCAGACCATCGCTATTTCAACACCCTACGTGAGAAAATGATGTGGGGTGCTGATACAAGATAACTCGATCAAATCACCCCTATCATAATACCTTATTTTACTACAAAATCAATTGCTTTCAGGTCCTTGTCGAGTGACGAGGTGCCGTAGAGAATCTGATAGCGGCCTGCCTTGGTAGACAGCTCGTCGATACTCTCGTCGTAGTACTCGAATGCCTCGCCATCGAGTGTGATGGTAGCCTTCTGTGTCTCACCAGACTTCAGACTCAGTTTCTGGAATCCCTTCAGAGCCTTGATGGGAGCGCCGGCATCGTCGAGTGCCTTCACGTAAACCTGAACGGTCTCAGTACCCTCGCGCTTACCGGTGTTAGTAACAGGAACGGTGAGTGTTACCTTACCATCCTT
>CAMKRS010000041.1 GCA_946415245.1 uncultured Prevotella sp.
TAGATGGTGCTCTTGTGCTCTGCTACGGTTTGCGCAAACTGTTGTTCTAATGTCGTCATTGTCATTCTGTTTTTTGATCTTTTACCCATTAGACGCAGCAAAGTTACGAAAAACTACACGAAAACTAAAAAAATTGTTCCTAAATTGGATTTGCTATTAGATTAATAATGTACGCGCGATGCTATTTCCTTTAGCTCTTATTTGACCTTCCAGACATTGAGCACGATGCCCTTGAACTCCTGGTTCCACTCTGGAGCGCAGATAAAGAGGGCATTGTTCAGCCAGCCGTATTTGCTGTCGGCAGGTGCCTCAAACTGTGGAGCTGCCTTGAAGTAGAAAGAGGGTTTGCCGTCGGCATCTTTCCCATTGGCAATGATGCCTCTGTTACGTACATGGATATAAATCCCGTCATCTGTCTTGATGCTGTAGATGGCTTCCAACTCTGTGCGTGAGCCATTCGATAACTGATAGTCGGCACCGCCATTGATAATAGTACCTTTCAGAAGCGGTCCTTCGAACGTGCCGCCTGTAATAGGGATGACGATACGCTTACCATGCTGGGTGTTGTCGATAGTGTAGGTTTCGCCAAGTGTCACTTTCAGTTGTAGGGCGAACTCCAGTTCTGGTGTCTCTTTGGGTTGGAAACTCTGTGAATGGGCATTCAGGGCGATGGCTGCCAAAAGAATAGTGATAATCTTCTTCATAATGATAGAAACGTTTTTTTGATGATTTTGGTGCAAAGGTATAACAAAAATCTGAATAATTTGCTAACTTTGCACACGGAAAAGCGAAATTAAGATGATAGAGGTCAATCAGTCGACTCTTGACTATATCCGTCAGCATGCTGATGAAGATGTGCGTCAGCTGGCACTTCGGGGCCATAAATGCCCTGATGTGGATTTGCAGTATGCCCTCGAACAGATTGCTGGCAGGCAGAAGGCTCGTACTAAATTACCCTCATGGGCTGCTATAGATGGAATCGTCTATCCGCCTCATCTCTCGATGGAGCAGTGTTCCAGTGAGGTGACAGCCAGATATAAGGCGAGTATTGCTGGAAAAGGGGCTCTTTTCGTCGATTTAACGGCTGGTTTTGGCGTTGATATGGCTCTTATCTCTCAAGGCTTCCAGAAGGCCGTCCATGTGGAGCGACAACCTCAACTTTGTGCGATTTCATCGGAGAATTTCCGCTTGTTGGGACTGAATCATATCGAGGTGGTCTGTGGTGATGGTGTGGCGTATTTGCATACGATGAGACATGCCGATCTGTTATTCATCGATCCTGCCAGAAGGGATGTGCATGGCGGACGTACCTATGATATCAGCGATTGTACTCCAAATGTGTTGGAAATACTCGATGAAATGTTGGAAAAAGCTGATCGTGTGATGATCAAACTCTCGCCGATGCTAGACTGGCGCAAAGCGGTAGCTGATCTTGGCAAGGTCAATGAGGTGCATATCATCTCTGTGGATAATGAATGCAAGGAGCTGCTGCTGATTTTATCGAAGACGAAGAAGCCCTTGCGGGTTTTCTGTGTAAATAATGATGAGTGTTTTGAGGTCGTCGAGGGAATCTCGTCTCAGCCGCGTCCTCTTCCACAAGATATGCGATATCTCTACGAGCCGAATGCTTCGGTTATGAAGGCAGGCTGTTTTGACTTGATAGAGCAACGCTTCGGAGTCGTACAGCTGGAGCGGAACAGCCATCTGTTTGTCTCTGATAAGGAGATATCAGGATTCCCAGGCCGTCAGTTCCTGATAGAGAAGCGCACATCGATGAACAAGCGTGAACTAAAGGCTACACTGGCAGATGTAGATCAGGCAAATATCACGGTCAGAAACTTCCCGATGTCAGTGGCAGAACTCCGCAAACGGTTAAAATTGAAAGAGGGTGGGGATGTCTATATTTTCGCCACGACAATCTCCGATGAAGGTCATCAGTTGTTAGTTTGCCGAAAAAAAACTTAATTATTTTGTTATTTGGCTCTTTTTTCTGTATCTTTGCAACGAATTATGTCTTAATGGCAACAGAATATGTCATCAGTAGAAATAAGAAAAGTTACGGACAAGAGGAGTCTGAGAGCCTTTATAGACTTCCATTATGAGTTGTATCAAGGTAGTCCCTATGATGCGCCAACCTTGTATAGCGACGAGCTTCACACCTTCAGTAAGGACAAGAATGCAGCCTTCGAGTTTTGCGAGGCAGAGTATTTCCTAGCTTACAAGGACGGAAAGCTGGTAGGTCGCGTAGCAGGCATCATTAACCATAGGGCTAACGAGAAGTGGAATCGTGAGTCTGTCCGTTTCGGATGGATCGACTTTGTTGACGATATCGAGGTGTCGAAAGCTCTACTGGATGCTGTCGCCGATTGGGGGCGCCAGAAAGGCATGAAGGAGATCGTTGGTCCCTTAGGGTTTACTGACATGGATCCTGAGGGTATGCTTATCTTCGGCTTCGACCAGTTGGGCACCATGTCCACCATCTATAATTATTCCTATTATCCACAGCACATGGAGCAGATGGGAGGCTGGGAGAAGGACAACGATTATGTGGAGTTTAAGCTGAAAGTGCCCAAGGGCGGTGTCCCTGAGAAATATAAGCGGGTGGCCGAGCTGACGATGCAGCGCTACAACCTGCACATCCCTCATCTGAAGCGTAGTCAGGTCTTTGGTCCTGAGCAGTATGGGCAGAAGGTGCTCGATGTGGTCAATAAGACTTTTGCCGATTTGTACGGCTTTTCGCAGATGACCCCACGCCAGCGAGAGGAGTATGTCAAGATGTATTTTAAGTTCTTCGATATGGAGATGCTCTGTGTGATAGAAGATTGGAACCTGCCTAACCACGATGTGATTGGCGTGGGCATCTCTATCCCCTCACTGAGCAGGGCTTTGCAGAAATGCCGCAAAGGCAGGCTCTTCCCCTTCGGCTGGTGGCATATCCTCCGTGCCTTGAAGTTCCATAAGACTGATACCGTCGATCTCTTGCTCGTAGGCATTCTGCCTGAGTATCGAGCCAAAGGCGCCAATGCCTTGTTGTTTAACCGCCTGATACCTGTATATCAGAAGTATGGCTTCAAGTGGGGAGAGACGAATGTCGAGATGGAGACCAACGAGAAAGTCCAGGGGCAATGGGCTTATCTTGAGAACGAATTACATAAGCGAAGAAGATGCTTTAAAAAGTCACTATAAATCAAATGGAAGACAATCAAATAACTGAACCTCAGAACGAACAAGTAAGATACGATGACGAAAACATTCGCCATCTGAGTGATATGGAACATGTACGTACCCGTCCTGGTATGTACATCGGACGTCTTGGCGACGGATCCCTGCCCGAAGATGGTATCTATGTGCTGCTCAAGGAGGTCATCGACAACTCTATCGACGAGTTTAAGATGCATGCAGGCGACCGTATCGAGGTGAATATCGACGAGAATCTGCGTGTTTCTGTTCGCGACTATGGACGAGGCATTCCTCAGGGAAAGATGATCGAGGCTGTATCTGTCCTGAATACTGGAGGAAAGTATGACTCGAAGGCATTCAAGAAGTCTGTTGGTCTGAATGGAGTCGGTGTGAAAGCCGTCAACGCGCTGAGTTCGCATTTCGAGGTCAGAAGCTATCGCGACGGAAAGATGCGCAAGGCTACCTTTGAGAAAGGTGTGATGACGAGCGACGTGACTGAGAATTCTCAGGATGAGAACGGCACTTTCATCTTTTTCGAACCTGACGATACCCTCTTCCTTAACTATAAGTTCCAGGATGATATCGTGGAGAATATGCTCCGCAACTATACTTATCTGAATACGGGTCTCGCCATCATGTACAACGATAGGCGCATCCTCTCACGTCATGGACTCGAAGACCTGTTGAACGATCGTATGACCAACGATGGCCTCTATCCGATCATCCATTTGAAGGGCGAGGATATCGAGATTGCCTTTACCCACTCTAATCAGTATGGTGAGGAGTATTACTCGTTTGTCAACGGACAGCATACCACACAGGGCGGCACCCATCAGAGTGCCTTCAAGGAGCATATCGCCCGTACCATCAAGGAGTTCTTCGGAAAATACGAGTATGGCGATATCCGCACAGGTATTGTCGCTGCCATCGCCATTAACGTAGAGGAACCCATGTTCGAGAGCCAGACGAAGATCAAGCTGGGTTCGCTGACGATGTCTCCCGATGGTGTAAGTATCAACAAGTATATTGGCGATTTCATCAAGCAGGAGGTCGACAACTATCTGCATATTCATGCCGATGTGGCTGAGGTGCTTGAGAATAAGATCAAGGAGAGCGAGCGTGAGCGTAAGGCGATGGCTGGTGTTACCAA
>CAMKRS010000042.1 GCA_946415245.1 uncultured Prevotella sp.
TCAATAAAGACACTTTTGATGAGGATGTGCTGAAATTGTGTACGGTGATATAATGGATACTATGGCTTCTCCGAATCCCTAATATGTGGCAATCTTCTTGATGTCATCCTCGAAAGAATCTTTGGCGATGGCTCGTGATTTCAATCTAGAGCGATAGGTGTAGATGGTGGTGATGCTGGAACGCAGAATATCGGCAATAGCCTGATTGTCGCTGATTCCAAGCCGGATAAGCGCCAATACACGTAGTTCGGTCGTCAATCGTGCAGATTCTGATGATGTTTCAAACTGGTTATCGTCTGCCATCAGGCGATTCACCTCTTCAATGAAATCCGGATAAATGTTAAGGAAGGCCGTATCGAAGTTTTGATGGAACAGCCGTATGCCTTCGTTGATGGCCTTGGGACTCTTTAGTTCGGCATATAGCTCTTCCAACTTTCTGTCACGCGCAAGGCGGTTCAGCAGTTTTGTGCGTTCCTCGCTACGGTATATCAGGCTGCTGCTCAGTTCCAGGAATCGCCCGATGTACTCATCCTTGATGCGATTCGATTCTTTCATCTGGCTGTTCAGCTGTTGCATCTGTTCGTTTTGGGTGGTTAGTTCCATGTTCATCCTGCTGATTTTCTCGTTTGCCAGCCTACGTTTCTTTACCAAAGAGAGGATATATACGATGGTGCCTACCAGGAGTAGTGCTATCACTGAGATAATGCCCAGTAACAGACGGGTGCGGTGCTCGGCAGCGGTACGCTCCATGTCGTAGGCACGGGTGATGAGTGGTGACATGCGGGCCACCTGCAGGCTGCGTAGGCGGCTACCATAGTTTTTGGCATCCTCGCTCGACTGTTGCAAATAGCTGTAGGCCTTGGCATATTCACTACGGGCCAGGAGAATGGCCGAGAGTTCGCGTAGTGAGTTGTTTTCGAGAATGGCTCCCTGAACATCGCTGATGGCGGAAAGTAACAGATAATGCTCTTGCATATCAGTATTCTGCTTTTTCAAGTAGAAATATGCCAGTGTGCTTGTGACGATGCTATAGCGGCGATCGCCCTGACGCAGTGTGGGCAGGAATTGTTCCAACTGACTGATGGCGCTGTCTATATCCCCCTGTTCACAGGTATAGGTGGCGTGATTGAAGATATAGTCGTAACTGTCTTTCGGTGCTATCTGGAAAATAAGCTGGCGGTAATATTGGGCACTGTCGATATATTCTTGGAAGAAAGGTGTGAGCTCGGCCATTTCTGAACGATAGAGATTCATTTCGCCGAGTTGGTTGTAGTATTCCACACGTCGCTCCGTCGTCAGCTGGCTCGCATCAATGCCGTCAAGCATCTGCTGTGCCTTGCGGAAGATACCGGTCACGGCCAGGATGTGTGCCATAGCGATGCGGCTCTCGGCATTCAGATCAGCATTGCCGATACGTTGCTGCAATTCCATACACCTATTTATATATGAGAAGGCAGAATCGAACTGAAAGGCCAGATATTCGTCGTAGAGTTTCTTGCAGGTCTGGTACTGTTGCTCTTCGTTCAGATTCATGACCCTCATGCCGTCTGTGATGACATGGATCCTAGCCTCTTTCTCTTTGATGATTGTAGGCTGACGTTCTATCAGCGAGTCAAGCGTCTTGTAGAGTCGACGGTTTTCTGCAGAGACTTGTCCGGCATTGGCAAAAGCAGGGCAGAGGCAAATCAGAAATGACAGAATCAGTTTAGTTAAGTTCATTGCAACAGATTTTTATTAATTACGAGTACAAAGATACTCATTTTATTCTTAACCACCAAATCTTAAGGCGGCAATTTAGGCGGAATAGGGCTTTTTCCCGTTTGCAAACGTTTTGATTTTTTATCCTCATTATTTTTCCAACCTCCTGATTAGCAGTTATTTGTATTTTTATAGACTTTGATAATTATTTGTTACGCTTGTTATTGGCAAATTGCTGCCTTAATTTTGCACCCAAATTCACAATTGAAACAAAAAACAATGTCGATTATGCTTAGAATAGTTAGTTTAGTTATGTTAGTTGTTAGTAGTGGTTTCTTTGCACAGGTTCATGCAAAGGATGTTTTGGTTTGTTCACCCGACGGCGCCGTGACGGTATCCGTCGGCGTGAAAGCCAACAAGCCTTACTATCAGGTGAGCTATCGAAACCAGAATATTGTCAAGCCATCGCACTTGGGCTTTGAGCTCAGCGACGGATTGCTGGGCGATAACGTGAAGATGCTCAGTTTCCGCAAAGATTCGAAAGACGAAACTTGGTGCCAGCCTTGGGGCGAGGAGGACAGTGTGCGTAATCATTATAATGAACTGACAGTACGCTTTCAGGAGCATTCGGCTGAAAAACGTGAAATGAACGTCGTATTCCGCGTGTTTAACGATGGGTTCGGCTTTCGCTATATTCTGCCAAGAGATAAAGGTGATAAGTATTGTATTCAGGAGGAATTGACCGAGATTACCTTGGCGCACGATGCCAAGGCTTGGTCGATTCCAAGCAATCGTACTCAGTATTTCGAAGGTCTTTACACTCGTGATCTACTGAGCAGAAAGGATACGGTCTGCACACCGCTAACCATCGAATATGAGGACAACCTCTATCTGACCATCCACGAGGCAGCTTTGGAAGATTATGCCAGTATCAACATAACCCCCCTGTTGTCCCCCGAGGGGGACGCAGAGAGGGCAATCAGGCTGAGGACTGCGCTGACTCCCTGGCAGAGTGGGGTGAAAGTATATTGCGAGGGAGAGACTAAGACACCTTGGCGCACGATGATTATCGCCCAGACGCCTGGCGAGTTGATGACCTCGCGCCTGATGCTGAACTTGAATGAGCCTTCTCGTATTGAGGATACCTCATGGATAGAACCTGGCCGTTATATCGGCATCTGGTGGAGCATCCATAAGAAGCAGAATACGTGGGAGATGGGACCCACGCATGGCGCAACCACAGAAAACGTAAAAAGATATATTGATTTCGCAGCCCGCCATGGTTTCAGTGGCGTCCTCGCTGAAGGATGGAACCAAGGTTGGGGACAGGGTGAGAAGATCAGTTACCTGAAGCCCTATCCCGACTTTGATATCGAAGCGGTTTGCAACTATGCTCTCTCAAAGGGTGTGCGCTTCATCGGCCATACTGAGACATGGGGTAATGCGAAGTTACTGGAGGAGCAGATGGATGAGGCTTTCGCTTGGTATCAGAAGCTGGGCATCCGTGCCGTCAAGACGGGCTATGTAGGCCATTACTTCGATGGTAAAGAACTGCCAAAGTCGCAGTATGGCATCCGCCACTATCGCAAGGTGATAGAGACTGCCGCTAAGTATCAGATGATGATTGACAACCATGAGCCAGCCATGCCGACGGGTATCCAGCGCACGTGGCCTAACCTGATGACTCAGGAGGGTGTCCGCGGGCAGGAGTATAATGCCTGGGATCGTCGAGGCGGCAATCCACCAGCTCATACCGTCACCCTGCCCTTCACCCGTGGTCTGGCAGGTCCAACAGACTTCACTCCCGCCATCTTCAACTTCTCTGAGGTGGTGAAGGGAACTCATCCCCACAGCACCTTAGCTAAGCAACTCGGTGAGTTTGTGGTGATCTACAGTCCGCTACAGATGGCTGCCGATGCCATCGAGAACTACGAAGGTCAGCCTGCCTTGACATTTATCGAGAGTTGTCCGACGACTTGGAGCAAGACGCTCGTGCCGAATGGTGAGATTGGCAAATACGTGACGGTTGCCCGCAAGCAGAGAGACGGTGACAGCTGGTTCATAGGCAGCATCACTAACGAGGAAGCTCGTGAACTGGACCTGAAGCTCGACTTCCTGGATGCCGACAAACAGTATCGTGCCATTATCTATGAGGATGGGCCAGATGCCGACTATGAGACGAATCCATATCCGATGACCATCCGTCAGGAGGTGGTGAACAGCAACAGTACGCTGAAGCTGAGACTTGCCCGAAGTGGCGGAGCGGCGATGAGGATAGTTGGAAGTGAAAGGTGAGAAGTGAAAGGTGAAAAGTGAGAATAACTTATTTAATAACTCTAATTAATAATTTAAAACTGATTTCTTATGGAGAAAACTAAACATCTT
>CAMKRS010000043.1 GCA_946415245.1 uncultured Prevotella sp.
GTCAGCGCATCCGCGCCAAGTATCCCGACCTCACCATCCAGGCCTGCGCCTCTGGAGGCGGACGCGCCAACTGGGGTGTGCTGCCTTACTTCGACGAGTTCTGGGTGAGCGACAATACCGATGCCCTCCAGCGCATCTATATGCAGTGGGGCACCAGCTATTTCTTCCCTGCCATCGCGATGGCCAGCCATATTTCTGCCACACCAAATCACACCGTCTTCCGCACCACCGCCATGAAGTATCGCATCGATGTGGCCATGAGCGGACGCCTGGGTATGGAGATCCAGCCCAAAAACATGACTGACGACGAGAAGACGCTCTGTCGCAAAGCCATTGCCGAGTATAAGCAGATACGACCCATCGTGCAGTTCGGCGACCTCTATCGACTCGTCTCGCCTTACGATAAGATGGGCCTCGCCTCACTCATGTACGTCAACGAGCAGAAGTCGAAGTCCGTCTTCTTCTGGTGGAAGACCGAATCGTTCCAGAACGAGCATCTCCCACGGGTAAAAATGGCAGGTCTCGATGCCTCGAAGAACTATAAGGTTCACGAACTGAACCGCATCGACCTCAAGCCGCTCGACATCGAGGGGAAGACCTTCAGCGGTGCCTACCTGATGAATCACGGCCTCGAAATGCCCTACCGCAACGAGCCCGAATGGTCGAAGAAGAACGACTGGTCCAGCCGCGTCCTCCTGCTCGAGGCGGAGTAAAATTTATAAAAGATGATGAAAATCCTTGCTTCGGTAATCTATTTGCTGGCCGTTTCGACGACGGGGCAGGCAAAAAGCGAAAACGGGCTGAAGCCCCGCCTCGTGGTGTGTACGGACATTGCACCAGCTGATGTGGAGCCCGACGATATGGAGTCGATGGTGCGCTTGATGGCCTACGCCGATTGTTTCGAGGTGGAAGCGCTGATTACGTCTGTGGGCTGGAACTGCGATCCTTATCCCAAGGAGTGGGCAGATTATCTCTTCCGCGTGATAGAGGCCTATCGCCAAGACGTACCGAATCTGATGAAACGTTCCGACCAGCAAGGATTTCTGCCAATAGAGCAGGAGAACGGTCAGCAACAAATCGGCTACTGGCCCAGTGCCGACTATCTCAAAAGTCGGGCCGTGATGGGTAGCGAACGAGGGGGCATCAAGGTGATTGGCGAGGGCAACGACTCACCAGGCAGCGAACTGTTGATTCGTCTGGCTGATGAGGACGATCCGCGACCCATCTACGTGGCAGCATGGGGTGGTGCAAACACCTTGGCACAAGCCATCTGGCGCGTGAAGCAGACTCGTTCGACAGAGCAACTGAAGCGGTTTGTAAGGAAGTTCCGTATCTATACCATTACCGATCAGGATATGCAGTACAACATGCGAATGGATCGTGCCTACAGTTCCCACATGTGGCTGCGACGCGAGTTCAAAGACGACCTGCAGTTCATCTGGGACGAGGGCACGTGGCAGGAGCAATGCGAACTGGGCAAGCGTCACTGGCAACAGCACAAGGAGAATATTCAGGGCAAAGGGGCATTAGGCAAAGAATACCCCACCTATAAATGGGGTGTGGAGGGCGATACACCCAGTTTCCTCTATGTGATGCCCAACGGTCTGAACGACCCTGAAGACCCGCATCAGGCAGGCTGGGCAGGCTATCATGAGCGTGGTATCTGTGCCGACTCGCTCACCACTGCCTGGACATCTTGGCAGGAGCCGCTCCGCAGCATCTCCGTGGGCTATAAACAGCGTTTCTATCCTGATGAACTCAACGACTTCATGGCCCGTATGCAGTGGGCTGACGAGGGACGTGGCAATCATAATCCTCAGGTGATTATCAATCGTCAGAAAGGCTTACAGCCCGTCCGCCTCAAAGCCAAAGCAGGAAAAACCATCCGCTTGGATGCCTCGAAATCAAAAGACCCCGATGGCGATACGCTCTCCTTCCATTGGTGGCAACAGCCTGAGATCGGTACCTCCAAGGCCATCATCACTCAGGCGAATCAGCCCAAAACCATCATTCAGATTCCTGCTGATGCAGACAAAGGTGAGCTGCACCTTATCTGTGAAGTTCACGACAACGGCCCTTTCCATCTGCCCGCCTATCGCCGCGTCATCATCAGTATTGAGTAAAGGATTCCTCCAAACAACACATGGAGTCAGACTGTTGTGCAATTACACATCGTTCCTGACTATGCGCAAAAGGATTAAACTCCCACTTCAATTACTCCGAAGGTAATCATCAATTCTCTCGGAGTAATTTTCAATACTTTCGGACTAATTTCTTTTTCTCCGAGACAAATTATGGACTCACTTGACAGATTCCGTGAATCATTGGATTCTAATTGGCTCTATTGCTTCGACATTGGATTTTTTTCATAAGCTGTTTTAAATATTGTTTTACCTACCATGAAATATTGTCTTAACTACCATTTTCATAATTCTTCACTAGTATTGAAAAGTCAGCGAAGTATTTTTGAAAAGCCAACGAAGCGTTTTCATTTTTTCAGTTAAGCCTTTCTAAATTTCCTATTAAGGGCTGCAAGATTACTAAGTTTTCAAGTCTTAGTAATTGCAATTCTTTCAAAATCAGCGATTCTTTAACTTTCATTATTAGTAATTCAACGGCTGTTATTAGTAATTAACGCACAATCAGTCTTTGAATTCGAGTTCGAGTTGGATCCAGCGGGGTTGTGGCTGATCAGTAGCGCCTTTCTGATTGGAAACGCCAAGACCGATGAGGCGGATGGGATGGGAATGGTATTCCACACTGTGCATCAGTTGTTTGGCAAGGGGAAGGATGTCGTCCTTGGTGCGAAGGATGTGATCGACGGTAATGCTGCGTGTAATCTGTTGGAAGTCCTCGAATTTCACTTTCAGCGTCAGGGTGCGGCCCTCGAAGTCGTTTTTCTCTAAACGGCGGACAAGTTCGAGCACGGTGTGATAGAGATGGATGATGACATCGGCATTCTGGTTAATGTCCTTTTCAAAGGTCCGCTCACAACTGACCGACTTGCGCTCCCATTCGGAAATAACGGGCCGATTGTCGATACCTCGGGCGAAGTCGTAAAACACCTGCCCCATCTTGCCAAACTCCTGTTGCAGTCGGTTGAGCGACATCTGACGGAGATCGGCTCCAGTAAAGATTCCCATGTGGTGCATCTTATCGGCCGTCTTCTGACCCACGCCCCAGATTTTCTCCACCCTCAACTGCGCAATGAAGTCGAGCGCCTTGTCAGGATGAATCACCGTCAGACCGTCGGGCTTGCGCCAGTCGGAGGCAATCTTCGCCAGGAACTTGCAATAACTGACGCCTGCTGATGCCGTCAGATTGGTGGTTTCCCTGATGCGCTGCTTGATCTCACGGGCGATGTCGACACCCAGTTCGATACCATGTTTGTTGTCTGTCACATCCAGAAAAGCCTCATCGAGCGAGATGGGTTCTATCAGGTCGGTATAGTCGTGGAAGATGTCATGCAATTGCGCCGACACCTCTTTATATCTTTGGAAATGCGGTTCGATGATGATGAGTTGCGGACACAGACGCTTGGCCACCTGAATGGACTGAGCCGAATGGACACCAAAGCGACGAGCCTCGTAGCTGGCCGTCGACACCACACCCCGCTCCGCATCGTGGCCAACGGCGATGGGCAAGCCCTTCAGTTCAGGGTGGTCGAGCAGTTCCACAGCAGCGAAGAACTGATCCATGTCGACATGAATAATCTTCTTCATTGCTGCAAATTTACGAATTTCTGGCGAAACTAATGCAGCAAATTATAACTTTTTACTTTCTTATGGTGTTGGTACTGTCCAGCAGCCTGACATTCGGGAAGCGTTCCTTGATGTAGGCTTTCTCAGGGTCGGTCATATTCC
>CAMKRS010000044.1 GCA_946415245.1 uncultured Prevotella sp.
AAAAACTAAATAAATGAATCATCGCTTATTATCAATTGTTTTGCTGTTCTGTGCCGGCCAGTTCGTGTCGGCACAGACACTTCCTTATCAGAATCCTAATCTGAGTGCTAAGGAACGTGCCAAGGATTTGTGTAGTAGACTGACCCTTGAAGAGAAGGCCAAGCTGATGCTGGATGAGAGTCCGGCTATCCCCCGCTTGGGCATCAAGAAGTTCTTCTGGTGGAGTGAGGCCCTGCATGGTGCAGCCAATATGGGCAATGTCACCGTGTTCCCAGAACCCATAGCTATGGCTTCGTCGTTTAATCCTGATCTGCTGTACAAGGTGTTCGATGCTGCCAGTACGGAGTTCCGTGCCCAGTATGACGAGCGAATGTATCGTGGCTCTGGCGAGGATGAGAAGTTCCACAGCCTCTCTGTCTGGACACCGAATGTGAACATCTTCCGCGATCCCCGTTGGGGGCGTGGTCAGGAGACCTATGGTGAGGATCCCTATCTGACCTCTGTCATGGGAACGCAGGTGGTGAAGGGTTTGCAGGGACCTGAGGATGCGAAGTATCGTAAGCTCTGGGCCTGTGCCAAGCACTATGCCGTTCACAGCGGTCCTGAGTATACCCGTCATACTGCCAATCTTACTGATGTCTCGTCACGTGATTTCTGGGAGACCTATATGCCCGCCTTCAAGGCCCTCGTTCAGGATGCGAAGGTGCGTGAGGTGATGTGTGCCTACCAGCGTTTGGACGATGATCCTTGCTGCGGTTCACAGCGTCTGTTGCAGACCATTCTGCGCGATGAGTGGGGCTTTGAATATCTTGTTGTCAGCGACTGTGGTGCTGTGTCAGATTTCTATGAGTCGCACAAGTCTTCTTCCAGTCCTGTGCATGCTTCTGCAAAGGCTACCATCGCTGGTACGGACGTGGAGTGCGGTTATGGCTATGCCTATCGCAGTATTCCTGAGGCAGTGAAACGTGGCTTTATCACAGAGGCCGAGGTTGACAAGCATGTCATCCGTTTGCTCGAAGGCCGTTTCGATCTGGGTGAGATGGATGATCCCTCACTGGTAGAGTGGTCGAAGATACCGTATTCTATCATGGACTCCAAGCAGCATCGTCAAATTGCTCTCGATATGGCGCGTCAGACCATTGTGTTGCTGCAGAACAAGGGTAATATCCTCCCGTTGCAGAAGAACAAGGAGAAGATAGCCGTGATTGGTCCGAATGCTGACAACGAACCGCTGATGTGGGGTAACTATAATGGAACGCCGAATCATACCATCACGATCCTCGATGGTATCAAGACCAAGCAGAAGAAACTCTACTTCAATGCAGGCTGCGACCTGACTTACGACAAAGTGATGGAGAGCCTGATGGCCTCGCAATGCAGCTTTGAGGGTAAGAAAGGTATGAAGGGTACGTTCTGGAACAACCGTAGGATGGAAGGTAAGCCTGTGACCACCCAGTATTACACCCAGCCCATCGCAGTCACAACCTTTGGTATGCATAATTTCGCTCCTGGTGTACAGCTCGAGGACTTCTCAGCTAAGTACGAGACCGTCTTTACACCCAAGGAGTCTGGTGAGTATGTGGTAAATGTGGATGGTTGCGGACAGTTTGAGCTCTACATCGACGGAGAGCGTAAGTTCCACCACCGTATTTGGCGCACCACACCTAATCGTGTGGCCATTCAGGCTGAAAAGGGTAAGAGTTACAATATCGAGGTACGTTTCTCGCATGTTCATACCTACAATGCCAATCTGAAGATCAATGTGGCCAAAGAGCTGCCCATCGATTATCAGCAGATTATCAGTCAGCTGAAGGGCATCGACAAAGTGATTTTCGTGGGCGGTATCTCTTCTGCCCTCGAAGGTGAGGAAATGCCTGTGGATATCGATGGTTTCAAGGGTGGCGACCGTACCCATATCGAACTGCCTAAGGTGCAGCGTGATTTCTTGAAGGCGCTGAAGGACGCAGGCAAGAAGGTGATCTTCGTGAACTGTTCTGGTTCTGCCATTGCGCTGCTGCCAGAGACAGAAACCTGTGAGGCGATTGTTCAGGCGTGGTATGCTGGACAAGAGGGTGGGACGGCTGTGGCTGATGTGCTCTTTGGCGACTATAATCCCTGTGGCAAACTGCCTGTGACGTTCTATAAGACCTCTTCACAGCTGCCCGACTACGAGGACTATTCGATGAAGGGTCGTACCTATCGTTATTTCAGCGATGCCCTCTTCCCCTTCGGCTATGGCCTGAGCTATACGCAGTTTGAAGTGGGCGAGCCCTCTGTCATCAATACCTCTGCCCAGAATCCTGGCTTCAACATTGCTGTTCCTGTCAAGAACCTCGGTCAGCGTGATGGCACAGAGATCCTCCAGCTTTATATCCGCAATCTGCAGGATCCTGACGGTCCGCTGAAGAGCCTCCGTGCCTTTAAGCGTGTGGATGTGAAGGCAGGACAGACGGTGACCGCTAACTTGACGTTTGAGCGCAAGAGCTTTGAGTTCTGGGATCCGGAGACCAATACCATGCGTGTGAAACCTGGCAGATATGAGATCCTCATTGGCAACAGCTCGCTCGACAAGGATCTGAAGAAACTGACAACAGAAATACAGTAATATCTATAAAATCAAAACAACATGAAAAAAGTACTCGAATCTCTGCTGTTGGCAGCCTTGCTTTTGGCACTGCCCAGCGATGTGATGGCCCAAAAGAAGGGCGCTAAGAAAACGGCGAAGAAAGCTGCGACTGAACAAGTGCAGCCCGCTGATCCTAACTTCTACATCTTCCTCTGCTTCGGACAGTCGAACATGGAGGGAAATGCCCGTCCTGAGGCTGTGGATCTGCAGAGTCCTGGTCCCCGCTTCCTGTTGATGCCAGCTGTAGATTTCCCTGCAGCCAATGGTCGCCCTGAGCGTAAGATGGGTGAGTGGTGTGAGGCTTCGGCTCCTCTCTGTCGTGCGAATACTGGTCTGACACCAGCCGACTGGTTCGGTCGTACGTTGGTAGCCTCGCTGCCTGAAAATATCAAGATCGGTGTCATCCATGTGGCTATCGGTGGTATCGATATCAAGGGCTTCCTGCCTGACAGTATCCCCGATTACGTAAACAAGAAGGCTCCAGGTTGGATGAAGGGTATGTTGGCTGCTTACGACAACAACCCCTACGAGCGCCTGGTCACGCTGGCCAAGAAGGCTCAGAAGGATGGTGTCATCAAGGGTATCCTGATGCATCAGGGGGAGACGAATACGGGCGACCCCAAGTGGGCTGGTATGGTGAAGCAGGTGTACGAGAACCTTTGTGGCGACCTGCAGCTGAAGCCTGAGGAAGTGAACCTCTATGTAGGTAATATTGTACAGGCTGATGGTAAGGGTGTCTGCATCGGCTGTAAGAAGCAGATCGACGAGCTGCCTCAGACCATCCATACCTCTCAGGTGATCTCTTCTGATAACTGCTCCAATGGTCCTGACCGTCTGCACTTCGATGCTGCTGGTTATCGTGAGCTGGGTTGCCGTTATGGTGAGGCTGTTGTCCGTCATCTCGGCTATGAGCCCAAGCGTCCTGCTAATCTGCCTGTGCCCATCAAGAAAATCAACGTGCCTGCTGATGCTGTGACGGGCGAGTATACTATTCCTGGAAACGACTTCCCGAAGGTAGATTCTCAGCGTCGTGCTTACTTCCGTATCAATGCGCCTCAGGCCAAGAAGGTGATTGTTGATATCTGCAGCAAGCAGTATGAGATGCAGCCTCAGGGCAATGGTGTCTTCATGGCTGTGACAGATCCGCTGCCCGTAGGTTTCCACTATTACTTTATGAATATCGACGGTGTGAACT
>CAMKRS010000045.1 GCA_946415245.1 uncultured Prevotella sp.
CGATCCGCACGTCAGGACGCTCATCCACCAGAATCACCAGATCAGGACAGATCAGAGGCAAGGCATCCGCCACACAGATGCCCACGTCGTTTCTGAATGTCAGTCCCTCTGGCAGTTGCTCACCCAACCACTCGCAGAAACGGGCTTTCAGTCTGCTCACCTCGTGGCGGCAGTTCTCGCGAAAGGGATAGAGCACCGTTCCTGGCTCTGGAAGGTGCAGTATAGGATAGGTATCTTGTTTCACAGCTGACAGAGGATCAAGCCTCACCTTTTGTGAGGTCAAAGGGTGCGATGGGGGCAGGCTGTTGACTCGGAATGCGGATGGGGCCAAACTCATTCTCGTAGCGAATGATATTCTCCTGAAGAGCGGCCAGCAGACGCTTGGCGTGCTCTGGTGCAAGGATCACACGACTCTTCACCTGGGCTTTCGGCACCCCAGGCAGCACACGTGCAAAGTCGATGATAAAGTCACTGCTCGAATGCGTGATGATGGCAAAATTGGCATACTCGCCCTGCGCCACATCCTGTGGCAACTCCAGTTGCAGCCCTTGCTGCTCTTTGTTGTTATCGTTCATATTTACTCAAATTTCCTTTTGGCTGCAAAAATAGTAAAACTTATCCATTCCGCCAAGACTTGGAGGGAAAAATCACAATAAGAAAACCTCTTCAGCCGTTAATCTATTACCTATGTATAACTAAAAAACTAAGAGATATGGAAGCGATAGCTATTTTCAACAGATGTCTGCGTGTATTTCACGTCAGGAAAGAGACAGAACTGATGTACCCCCGATTCCTGCGATTTATCGAAGAGGCCCACCGCGATGGGGTGATAGGAGATGGGCGCTATGCCGTTGCACTGGGAAAAGCCAGTAAACTACAGCGGTTTCTGATTATCACCAAACGTTCATCATTACACACGGACCAGTTTAACGCCGACATGGTGCTCGATTTCCGTCGGTTTATCTCCGAGGAGTACAAGTACGTGCCGCTCTACCCCAGGCTTTACCCGCGAGGAGCTGGCCATCGCCCACCCCAGAAGCGATTCCGCAACACAACGGTAGTTCACGACCTGAAACTGTTACAGGCGTTCTTTGCGGAGTTGGAGAATACCGGTGAGATACGCTGTTCCCCCTTCCGGAAGATCTCGGCGCAGAAGCGGCGTGTGATGATGCATGTGATGTATGATGCCCCAGTGTTTTTGAGGGCCGAGGAAGTTAGGCAGGTAATGGCGACCAAGGTGCCTGCAGAACTGCAGTGGGTAAAAGACTTGTTTGTGCTGAACTGTGCCGTTGGATGCCGCATCAGCGACCTGCTCCGCCTGACGCCCGACAAGGTAACGGTGTCGGATGAGGGTATCCCGTTTGTTCATTATATCCCCTCGAAGACGGCTAAACGACAATCCACCAATCGTGAGGTGATCACACCGCTGATCGAGCCTGCGCTGGAAATTATCAACCGTACGGGGCTTCAGCTGGTCGGACCAAACTTGAAGTACGAGAAACAGCGGTATAACAAGACGCTACGGCAGCTGTTGAAGGTTTGTGGAATTACGCGACGAGTGAGTATCTTCTGCCTTGAGACGGGAGATAATGTGTATCGACCTTTATACGAAGTAGCGACATCGAAACTCGCCCGCAAGACACACATCGACATGTTGAATAAGGTGCAGATCAACTATTATGCAGCGGGATTGCATCGGCAGGGGAGCGAGGCCGTGTTTAGATATACAGGATTAGAACTGAGAGATAGGTATGAGTTGTTAAGAGCGGCATTCAGCATCTAAAGTTAGATATTGTCACATTCTTTTGTTTCTGTTTGTGGTTACGGTTACAGCTGTAACCATGTGACCTTTTCTCTGCGATAATGATGCTTATTTATATGTAAATTATTGATTAACAATATGTTATTTATAATTATTCTTTGATTAATCTCCTCTGCGGTTACATGGTTACAGCTGTAACCGTAACCGCTTTTGTTGAGTTCTGTGAGTAAATACTAATACTTTCAAGGGCAAATACTAATGCCCGCAGGGAGAAATACTAAGGCTCGCAGGGAGAGAGAAGCCTCTTTTCCATCGTGCTCCTATACCCCAACAGCCGTCCGCCAATACCCTAACGGCTTCGCGCCTATACCCAATCTGAAACGTATTTCAGAACAAGCTGTCTCCCAAATAACAGGCAGTCATCCTAGCAATTATTTTGAACCTTTGCTGATGCCCCCTACGACATCATCATTATCAATGCTATGTTCTGTCTTCTTGACACTGGCTTTGAGCGAGCCAAAACGATAAGTAATAGCTATCGTGAAGCTGCGGGCCCGATTCCAGGACTGCTGGAAATCATGATAATTGCCATTCACCGTTTCTGTCTCTGACGACCAATACTTGTTGAATGGCGCATTGGCAGCTATCCTCACCGTTAAGCGATCAGCCTTGAGGAAGGAACGCTGAAGTGATGCGTAATATCCAAAATAGGAGTGCCGCATCGTGTAAACATCTGACGGACTACGGCCTATCTTACCATAGGAGCTCAGATAGAGCAGCAATTTCCAAGGGAGCTTCTGCGACAGGTTGACGTAGTAGTTGTCAGACCATCCGAAGGTGCGATAGCCAAGGTTCGGATTCTCGTAGTGCTCATAGCGGAGATTATTGTTAAGCACGATGGTGGTGCCATCAAATGGTTTCCATTGCACATAAGTCTCCAAACTGGCTCTCCGATAGCTGAGGATATTATCATAGGTACGATAGCGGATATCATCCTTGGCCGTCTGTATATCAGAAATACCATCATAGGTGTGATGATAACCAGGAGCCACCTGAAGAGTGAGATTGGGGAGGATATATGAATAGACCACACTGATGCGCTGGGTACGTGAACTAACCAATTGCGGATTACCTTGATATATGATTGTTGGAGATATCACTACAGCAGGGTTCAGATAGGAGATTCCTGGACGATTGATACTCGTGGTATAGTTCAGTTTCAGCGACTGGGCATCAGTCAATTGGTATTTCAACGAGGCCTGTGGCACCCAGTCGTTCAGGTGCTTATTAAAGGATTCCTTTTTGCCATCAGGATAGCTGCCCTCCATAAAACTGTATTCATAGCGCAGGCCTGCGCGTGCAGACCATTTCTCATGATTATAAATATAGTCGGCATATCCAGCCAGCACACGAGTGGTATGCTGAAACTCATCATTGATCAGCAAGTTATCTCCATAGAATTCCTGCGTGTTGTGGCTGTTGTTGTTTCGATCGATATATTTGGTTCCTATCTCCAGTTGATGACCTTTTCCCAAAGGTCTTAGCCAATCTGCCTGAAAGGTATGCTCTGTAAATCGCTCCCGCTCTGTCTGAAAACTACCTGTATATGCAAAAGGAGCGTTCACCATTTCTGAATAGGTATTCTCCTCGTCAGTATGTTGACGCGTCAGGGCGAGCATGTAAGAGAGAGTGAACCGCTCGCCCTTCCGACGCGTCTTATGCTCATAATCAAACCTGCCATTCCATGAAGAATGACTATAGCCTGGCATCCAGTAATGATTGCTGAAACTATAGATGGGCTGATCAGAAGCACTATATAAAGAAGTCTTGCTGTCACCTTGTA
>CAMKRS010000046.1 GCA_946415245.1 uncultured Prevotella sp.
ACGTGAAGCTGATCAGCCAGCTGTTCGGTGATCGTCAGATGATTGCCAACGCTACCGGTTGTTCTTCTATCTACTCTGCCTCTATCCCCTCTACGCCTTACACCAAGAACGAGAAGGGTCAGGGCCCATGCTTCAACAACTCTCTGTTCGAGGACTTCTGCGAGTTCGGTCTCGGTATGGCTCTCGGTAACAAGAAGATGAAGGAGCGCGTGGCTAAGCTGCTGCAGGAGATGATCGACGGCAACGCCAGCGACGAGTACAAGGCTCTCGCTCAGGAGTGGATTGCCAACAAGGACGACGCCGACAAGACCAAGGAGATCGCTCCGAAGCTGCGCAAGTGCATCGCTGAGAGCGCTGCCAAGGGTTGTCCCGTTTGCAAGGAGCTCCAGACACTCGATCACTACCTCGTGAAGCGTTCACAGTGGATCATCGGTGGTGACGGTGCTTCTTACGATATCGGTTACGGTGGTCTCGACCACGTGATTGCTTCTGGTGAGGACGTCAACATCCTCGTGCTCGATACTGAGGTTTACTCTAACACCGGTGGTCAGGCTTCTAAGGCTACTCCTCTCGGCGCTATCGCTCAGTTCGCTGCTCAGGGTAAGCGCATCCGCAAGAAGGATCTCGGTATGATCGCTACCACTTACGGTTATGTATATGTAGCTCAGATTGCTATGGGCGCTGACCACGCACAGACCCTCAAGGCTATCCGCGAGGCTGAGGCTTGGCACGGACCTTCTATCATCATCGCTTACGCTCCTTGTATCAACCACGGTCTGAAGGCCAAGGGCGGTATGGGTAAGTCTCAGGCTGAGGAGAAAAAGGCCGTTGAGTGCGGTTACTGGCACCTGTGGCGCTACAATCCCGCTCTGGCCGATGAAGGCAAGAATCCGTTCACTCTCGACTCTAAGGAGCCGAACTGGGAGAACTTCCACGACTTCCTGCTCGGTGAGGTTCGCTACCTGTCAGTGAAGAAGGCTTATCCTAACGAGGCCGAAGAGCTCTTCGCCGAGGCCCAGAAGATGGCCCAGATCCGCTACAAGAGCTACGTTCGTAAGACTCAGGAGAATTGGGAAGACTAATCCTCCTAAGTTAATGTATATCAAGAAAATAGGGGTGAGACGTCAAAGTCTTACCTCTTTTTTTTTCGTGTCAAAAATACTTCATATCTTTGCACCGACATTTCGAAATAAGGATTAAATTTAGTCTATTCATGTTTATGAAAAAATTAATGATGATTGCCGCTATGATGGTGGCTGCGCTGACAGCAAGCGCACAGAACGACGACTTGAAGAACGAGTTCGGCGTCTACTATGGTTTCGGAGCAGCCTCCGATATTTTCTCTACCTTTGCTCATGCATTCTCATTCAGCAGCGACGATCAGCACGGATACTGGGGCCCTATCGGCGTCGAGTATTACTATCACACATCGCCCGTGGTTGCCGTTGGTGCCGTTGCATCCATCGCAGGCAGCAAATGGGGCAAGGATAGCGAGGACTATTCATCCAAGTACATCACGCTGATGCCTTCTGTCAAATTCAACTGGCTTCGCAAGCGTCACTTCGGCATGTACTCATCCCTCTCAGCAGGTGTCATGTTCATGAGTCACAACATCGACAACAAATACATTACTGGTAAAGACCAGAGAGTATGGTTCATGGCCCAAGGTACACCACTCGGAATGGAGTTTGGTAGTGAGACCTTCCGTGGCTTCACAGAGCTCGGAATTGGTGAGAAAGGTTTCCTCACAGTCGGTCTCCGCTACAAGTGGTAAGCATCAACGCATCGACATAAAAATCCGGAAGTCTTCAGGCCTCCGGATTTTTTTATTGTCGTCTTAGAATTTATAGCCTAGCGTCACCACGATCACCCGTTGGTAGATCGCATCGTCTATGCCTGTGATCAACTTGGTCAGTCCGAAGTTATAACGGGCATCTAATGTGATGCCGTTGTACTCATACGACAGACCCACGGGGATTTCCAGCTCAAACTTCGGCATGTTGAAGTCGTCGTCATTAAACACCGTCTCGATATACCTGTCGAAGTCAACGGTCATATCCCCGTCCTTCAACTGCGCCTTCACCCTGTAGGCAGGCTGCACACCAGCCTTCACAGCCAGTCCCGGCAACACGTAGTAGTTGGCGGTAATGGGGAATGCGGCGTAGTAGAGTTTCATCTGATTCTCACCCTCGAATTTGGCACCCTGATTGGTAAACAGCAGACCCGCTGCCGCACTGAAATCCTCGGTGAAGAAATGCTCAAACTCAACGCCGTAGGCCAGGTTCACCTTCATCTTGGCGTCGTCCCAGTTGGTCAGCGTACTCATCGAGATACCCACACGCGGCTGGATCGTAATGTCACCCTCCCGATGCTGTGCCGTCGCACTCACCGTAGCCATCATGGCGGCTACTGCCATTACAAAGATCTTCTTCATATTCCTTATTGTTTTGATAACTCTGCCGCAAAGATACAAAAAATTCGCGAAACCTGTTACAGTTTCGCGAAATTATTGTCGAAACATTTGGAAGTTAAGAGAAAAATATCTATCTTTGCAACCGTTATCGATGATTAAGTCTAAGATATGACAAACGACATAGCATCAGAATTGGCGCTCCTCCATACATTGAAAGGATCTGCTTATGTGAACCAGCTAAAGGCCATAGCTGGACGTAAGGAGTTTCATCCTCTGGAGGAAGATCCTTGCATTTTCACTGTTGGGGGTGAGAATGGTGAGGATTATCCATTCTTGCTAAACGCTGCCAGAAAGGCTGTGGAACACGGCTATCAGGTCTATATACTTCCCAATCCTCGTGGCATTAGGACTGCCGATTTCATTTTTGTGAGAAAAAACGTTTTCAAACTCTTCGATCTGAAAACAATCTCAGGCAGGAATATAGTAGACACTCAACTGCTTAGTTCTACAGGACAGTCTAATCGTGCTTTGTTGAATCTCGCAACTGACTATAACCCAAGTTTATTGGCTCGTGGTATCAAAAGATATTTTGAACGGAACGAATCAGCATTAGAGGTTTTGATCTTTAAGGGTAAGAAGATGATATCTGTCACGAGAGATCTGACTTTAAGTTCTGATTTCTATCGGATCTTCATGCGAAGGTACGTAAAATAAAAAGAGCTGCCGTAGCAACTCTTTTAAATGGGTAGTGTCGATAAAGGCTTGCCCCTCGCGGGAATATCACCCGGATAGCCAGAACTTTCATTCTGACGCTGCAAAGATAGACATAATTATTGAAACTTCCAAATTTTCGGGCAGCTTTTTTCTCTCATTGCACGTTTTATACCAAATCGCCTACTTTTGTCTCGTGATGACCCTTGGCATGATGAGTATAATCAATAATGTGCAAGACATCGTGCGGATGCGGAGAAAGAATGCGTTTATTCCCAATTATTCTTTGTAATTAAAAAGGTGGGTAAGGATTCCAACGATGATGCATATAACAAAGTGACGGTTCTTTTGTTATAACGGAAGAACCGTCCCGCTGTTACATAATATACCCTTGACAAATGACGGCTTGAAACAAGCACAGGATGTTGGACGCTAT
>CAMKRS010000047.1 GCA_946415245.1 uncultured Prevotella sp.
TGACGCTCGACTATGTGGCCTTCCGCATACCTGATGACTTCATCGTGGGCTACGGCTTGGATTACGACCATCAGGGACGTGAGCTGAAAGATATCTATACGATAGTAGAATAACCAACAACTAAATCATTCAGGATAATGAAGAATATCGTGATTTTCGGCGCTCCGGGCTCTGGTAAGGGCACGCAGAGTGACAAGATGATTGAGAAGTACGGACTGAATCACATCTCAACAGGTGACGTGCTTCGTAGTGAGATTAAAAAGGGTACAGAACTGGGTAAGACCGCAGCGGGCTATATTGACAATGGCCAGTTGATTCCTGACGACTTGATGGTCAGCATCCTTGCCAGTGTATATGACTCTTTCGGTGACCATAAGGGTGTGATTTTCGATGGCTTCCCCCGTACGATCCCACAGGCAGAGGCCCTGAAGAAGATGCTTGATGAGCGTGGCGACAAGGTGGCTGCGATGATTGAGCTCGATGTGCCCGAGGAAGAGCTGATGAAGCGTCTGATCCTCCGTGGTCAGCAGAGTGGTCGTGCCGACGATAACGAGGAGACCATCAAGAAGCGCCTTGTGGTTTATCACAGTCAGACCCAGCCGCTGATCGAGTGGTATAAGCAGGAAGGCCTGCACTATCATATCAACGGCTTGGGTGAACTGGACCGTATTTTCGCGGATATTTGCGAGGTCATTGATAAGATATAATTTATGCCCGAAAGCAATTTTGTAGATTACGTGAAGATCTATTGCCGCTCCGGTAAGGGCGGCAAAGGCTCCATGCACCTGCGCCATGTGAAGTATAATCCCAACGGAGGTCCTGATGGCGGTGATGGCGGTAAGGGTGGTAGTATCATCCTGCGCGGCAATCACAACTATTGGACACTGTTGCATCTGAAATATGAGCGTCATATCTTTGCAGAGCATGGTGGCAACGGCGGCAAGGATAAGTGTCATGGCACCGACGGTAAGGATGTCTATATCGACGTCCCCTGTGGCACGGTAGTCTATAATGCTGAGACCGGCAAATATGTATGCGATGTCACCTACGACGGACAGGAGGTGATGTTGCTGAAGGGCGGACGAGGTGGTCTCGGTAATTTCCAGTTCCGTACGGCCACCAACCAGGCACCGCGCTATGCGCAGCCTGGAGAACCGATGCAAGAGATGACCATCATCCTGGAGCTGAAGCTCTTGGCGGATGTCGGTCTGGTGGGCTTCCCCAATGCTGGCAAATCCACGTTGGTGTCGGCCCTCTCGAATGCCCGTCCGAAGATTGCCAATTATCCTTTCACAACGATGGAGCCTTCTTTGGGTATCGTGGGCTATCGTGACAATAAGTCTTTTGTGATGGCTGACATCCCGGGTATCATCGAGGGCGCATCAGAGGGGCGTGGCTTAGGCTTGCGCTTCCTCCGCCATATTGAACGCAACTCGTTGCTGCTCTTCATGGTACCTGGCGATACGGACGATATCAAAAGGGAGTACGAGATCTTGCTGAATGAGTTGGCGCAGTTTAATCCTGAACTGCTCGACAAGCATCGTGTGCTGGCGGTGACCAAGTGTGATTTGTTGGACGAGGAACTGGTGGAGATGCTCCGTGAGACGCTGCCCGATGATCTGCCCGTGGTATTTATCTCCGCTGTGACAGGCTATGGTCTTGAGGAACTGAAGGATGTGTTGTGGCGTGAACTCAATGCCGAGAGCAATAAACTGGCGACGATCACGGCAGAAGACACGCTCGTGCACCGTGATAAGGATATGACCCGCTTTGCCCAGGAACTGGCTGACGAGGGTGAAGACGAGGATATCGAGTATATCGACGACGAGGCTATCGAGGACATCGAGGATCTTGACGATTTTGAGTATGAGAGCGAAGAGTCCTAAACCCGAGCTGACTTACTACGACCTAGCTGAAGGTGTCACGGCCTTCAGTTCTACCCGTCATGGCGGCTGTAGTGAGGGCCCTCATGGCGAATTTAACGTAAACCTCTATTGTGGCGATGCCCCTGAGGCCATCGCCACCAATCGCAAGGCCCTTTGCAAGTTGTTGAAGATCAGCGAAAACCGCTTGGTGATGCCTCATCAGGTACATGAGACGGGTATCGCCCAGATTGGACGTACTTTCTTCCGACTCTCCGAGGAGGTGCGCCGTCAGGTGTTGGAGGGCATCGATGCCCTGATGACGAATATCCCCGGCGTCTGTATTGGTGTCTCTACCGCCGACTGCATCCCCATTATCATCTATGATCCCGAGCATCATGCCGCCAGTGTGGTTCACAGTGGCTGGCGCGGTACGGTGGCTAATATCGCGGGGGTGGCTGTCACCTCCATGCAGCGTGCCTATCATTCCCGTCCGGAGATGCTCAAAGCCGTCATCGGCCCGGGTATCTCACTGAAGAACTTCGAAGTGGGTGATGAAGTCTATGACCAGTTTGCCGCTGCCGGCTACCCGATGGAACGGATAGCCCGTCGCTATGAGAAGTGGCACATCGACCTCTGGCAATGTTGTCGTCTGCAACTTGAGGACGTGGGGCTGAAGCCTGAGAACATTGAGGTTTCTGGTATATGTACCTATGATCGCTGTGACGACTATTTCTCTGCCCGTCGTTTGGGTATCGAGTCTGGTCGTATCCTGACTGCGATTGTTATTCGTGAATCCTAATTTGAGAGAGATATGAAGCTGTTCCGCCTGTTGTTCCCGTTTCTGATGCTGTGTGTGCTGGCATCCTGTAGCCATCAGAAGAGTGTTGTGGCTGGTTCTAAAGACGGTTGTTACCCGTTGCCAGGTGCCAAGGTGATCAGTCCCTATAAGAACAACAGGGGCACCCATCGTCATACAGGCGTGGATCTGAAGACCAAGCCCAATGATCCTATCTATGCAGTTGCCGATGGTGTGGTCACGATGTCGAAGAATTACTCAGGTTACGGTAAGTGTATTATCCTCAAACATGCGGATGGTACGGAGACGCTCTATGCGCATAACTCAAAAAACTATGTGAAAGAGGGAGAGAAAGTCAGGGGCGGACAGAAGATCGCCTTGACGGGAAAGACGGGGCGCGCCACTACCGAGCATCTTCATTTTGAGGTCAGAAAGAACGGAAAACCGGTCAATCCGATGCCTTTGCTTGAGAAGCTGAGCAAAAAAACGCATATTAAATAAAAAAATAACGCAAATTAAACATTTATATCGATTTTTTTAATTAATTTTGCACCGAAATTTCAAACATTCGGTCAATAACCGATTTAATTTTTAATTAAAACATTACTAATTTTATGCAGAAAAGATTGTTTATGCTGGTTGTTACGCTGCTGACGCTTTCGT
>CAMKRS010000048.1 GCA_946415245.1 uncultured Prevotella sp.
CGAAGCAGGTTGCAGACCTTGGAGAGAATGGGTGAGACAACCGTATCAAACAGATGGTGACCCTGGATATAGAGGTAGGTGGTCTGCGGGGTCACACCCAGCGTCTTGATATCCTCCTTGGTGGCAAGATACTCTTCCTTGGCATCAGGGAACTGACGCTGCAGGTCATGGACCTTCGTACGCACCTTCCGTCTGACATTGTCGATCGAAGGTCCCGGGTTCTGTACATTAAAGCCTCCCGGGTCAGCAATACGGTTCAGATCAGTGATAGAGAACCTGGGATAGTTTCCGTTGCGATAGAGCATGATCGACCACACGAACAACGGGAAGAGAGCCTCACTAAACAGACGGAAGTACTCTCGGAAATCAAAGATACGGTGGTCGTTGAGCGTCACCGACACACATACATTATGCAACGAGGGCGCATAACACTGGAAGTTCTCGATGGCATAGACATAGGTATGGAAGACATAAGGACTGTCCAATACCTTCTGCGACTGATGACTTCGACGTTGTAACAGATAGTCGTAATCGGCATCCACACAGGCAATCATATCACGTCCGAGTGGTTCCCCTTCGAGGAAGTTCATCAGCACCGACTTCTTGCCACGCGTCAGATTAGCCTTGGAGGGGAGCATCACCTCGAAATAACGTTTCTCGTTTTCAAACTCACTGAGGACGGTCCGCCAAAAGTAGATATCATCATAGCTCTCGACGTAGGCAACGATCCTACGACGCGCTTTCTTTGAAGTCAGCGAGTTCGCTGCTTCAAAGTACCTGCTATTCAGATTGTCTTTTAGTTTATAGGCCATCAGCTTTTTCGGTAGTCCGTTGCAAATATTAACTCGTGATATCGGAAACCTCCGTGACGGAGTCCACCCAACCATTCATGACGACGGCGGGCGAATGGGTGGTCAGAATGATCTGCACATTTGGATTCAATTCCAGACAGAGATCGATGAGTCGCTTCTGCCATTCGATATGAAGCGACACCTCAGGCTCGTCCATGAAAAGCACATAGGGTTGGTTGTCCTCTACCAGCACCGTCAGCAGGATGACAAGCAGCTGTTTCTCGCCACTCGACAGCTGGTAGGGCAACAGCATCTCACCAATCTGCGTGAAACGAAGCTCGTTCTCAGTACGGATGATCCGCTTGCCCGTCTCAGAGAACAGGTCGTCAACAATATCCTGGAATCGCGTTTTCTTTTGTGAGAGCTGTTGGGCAGCATCCGTATCACCCGTCTGAAGTTTCTCGATGATACGGTTACCGATCTTCACCTGATAATCAAGGAACTTGCGCTGCAGGTTATACAACTGGATGTCGAGCAGCGAACCGCCTCCCACGCCAGCAAGTGCCGTGAGTGCCTGTCTGATGAAGCCATCACCTTCGGAAAGCGTCTTCTGCAGGTTGGAGTCGAGTGAACGAATCATGTCGTACCTGATCCACTTCGCATCCTCAGGCTCCACTTCAAGTTTCACGCCCTTGAGCATGTGACTCGGAAACTCGCCGCCAGCAGCCAGTCCCTTCACCACCTTGTTCAGGATCGTACTCTTACCCTGACCATTACTACCGCTGAGAATATTCACCTGACGGTTCAACTCCCAAACGATATGTTTCTTACCGCTCCATAGAGAATCGATCTCTATCCGTTTGATGTAGTCAGCATACTTTTGCATAAGCTTTTTGTTTATAAAAGGGCACCATGCTATCACACATGATGCCCTTTATATTAATTATTTAAATGGCGGCCTTGTCTCTCCAGGATGCCATACGTCATAGAGCGCCACGTCGAATATCAGATTACTGTAGGCAGGAATCGTAGAGGAGGTGGTGCTGCTACCATAACCCAACTGATAGGGAATATGAATCAACCAGCGATCACCGACATGCATTTTCAGCAAGGCTGTCTGAAGACCCTCAATCCAGCCGCAACCCGATGTGGCATATGCCGTCCGCCAATTAAAGTCGTTCAGATAGGACTGGTCAAAAACATAGCCTTCAGGATAAGTTATTGAAGGAATCAGCCTACCACGATAGGCGATACGAACCGTATCCGTCAGGAAGGGTGTGATGGACTCGGATGTAGCAGACTCCAGTACCTTCACATAGATGTAGTCGCTGTTTCCTGCTGTCGCCTTTTCGTTCAACGCATAGTTCTTATACTTCTGAAGATCTGGATCAGCGGCCCACAGCTCCAACATCTCATCATTGCGTTGCTGCCAGTTTTCGAACTCATCGGCAGACTCATCATCGTCATCATCGTCTTCCTCACAAGAAACCAGAGGCACGACGGTCAACAGGCACAATGGCATCAGCCATTTCACCAGCGACGTTGCCATATGCTCGATAGACTTTATCATCTTCTAACGCTTTTACCTTATTATATTACTGAAGCTTCTTCAGCAGACTGGCAATGCTCACCTTATCCTCGATGATCGCATTCAGGTCGCTGATGTTCACACGCTCCTGCTCCATCGTATCGCGGAAACGCAGGGTGACCTTACCGTCAGTCAGCGTGTCGTGATCCACGGTGACACAGTACGGTGTACCAATAGCGTCCTGACGACGATAGCGCTTACCGATAGAGTCCTTCTCATCATACTGACAATTGAAGTGGAACTTCAGCTGGTCGATGATCTCACGAGCCTTCTCGGGCAGACCGTCCTTCTTCACCAACGGCATCACAGCACACTTGACAGGAGCCAGAGCTGCGGGCAACTTCAGCACTACGCGGGTCTCACCATTCTCCAGTTTCTCCTCCTCGAAGGCGTGACACATAATGCTCAGGAACATACGATCCACACCAATTGATGTCTCGATGACATACGGGGTGTAGCTCTCGTTGGTCTGAGGATCGAAGTATTTGA
>CAMKRS010000049.1 GCA_946415245.1 uncultured Prevotella sp.
CCGAATGCAAGAAATAATCTTTTAATCATAGCTGTATTCAATTTGTCGGGTGTAAAGATATGGATTTCTTTAGTAAAGGTCGCACCTCCCGATGCGACCTTCACATGTTAACATCTTTAAAATACGAATTCTGTAAAACTAAACTAACTAACCTAATTAATATATGACTGAAACATTTAATAACCGGGATTCTGCCATGCCTTCTTCTCGGCATCACTCAGGTTCGTACCATCAGGATTCTGAAGGGTATCGATGAACTTCTGAGGAATCGGGCGATAGTTGTGACGATCCTGAATATTGGGAGCAGCCTCAGGATTGAAAGCCTTGGCGCGCTTCACGAGCAGACCAGTACGTGCCAGCTCATCCCAACGGTTCCACTCACCCAGGAGCTCACGGGTACGCTCGTTGAAGATGAAGTTCAGCATACGCTCGTATTCACCGCTGGCACCGATGGCCTTCAGCACAGCCTCATCCTCGGCAGGGAGCTGTGAGGTGCTCTTGATCTGAAGGTCAGAAGCATCCGTGGTCTCCTCGATACCTGTTGAGAGGTAATAGGTGTTCTTGTGGGTCATGGATGCATAGTAAGCCTCAGTATTGTTCAGCACCTTACCTGCAAAGTCCTTGTTCTTCTTCACAGAGGTAGCGGTAGCCGTAGAATTATCCTTGTCACCACCGTCAGCCTTCAGGAAGGCCATCGAACCGTCGGTATAGTAGCTGCGGTCCTCACCCTGCTTCCACTGACCACGGGCACGGAGCACGTTCACCGTCTCAAGGGCTGCCTGATAGTTACCCAGACGTACCTGAGCCTCAGCCTTCACAAGATAAGTCTCACCAGTACGGGCCATGATCACATCACGATGGGCATCACCCTTCTCAGCAGTACGAGAGCCGTCGGCCGTCTTGTTGATACCGCAGAAGACATTCGATGTAGCCGTGTTGCCACTGACTCCGTAGTTATACATGACGTATTCGCCCTTCATGAATGCGGGGAAGGCGTTGGGCACCCATTTGCCTGTAAGCGGATTCACGAAGCTGTGAGCCACGCCACCACGTCCGAAGGTTCCGTAAGGCTCGCCATCGAAACGATGGTCATCCTTCTTGTTCAGGATGAAGATGATACCCTCATCACCGATACCAGGCACCTGGGCAGCTTTGATACCATTCTCCTCAACAATAGCCTCAGCAGTCTTAGCTGCATGGTTCAGGCCATAGACGGTCTTGAAGGTCTTCCACATACGGGCATCGTTCACGTTGTCGAATACAGAGTAGGTGTACTCCGTAGGACGGCAGCGCTGGAAGTCCATACCACCGATATACTGACCACGCTGAACCCAACCACCTGAGAAGTTAGAGAACTGGGGATCGAAGTAGTTATAGGTACGGTTTCCGAAACGTCCCTGAGTAGAGCTGTCCTCATTGTGCTCTGCAGCCATCAGGATCTCTGAGAGTCCCTCGTTCTTGCAGTCCACACCCGTCCACTTGGCATACAGATCCCAGTAGTCGGCAGCGAGCGGACAAGCAGCGATCACCTCGTCACAAAGTGAGATGACACGGTTCAGGTCGCTGTTCTTGTCATACTTGGAAGCCCAAGAAGCACAACGCTCAGACTGACGATACAGCAGAGCCTTTGCCAGGAAGTGAGCTGCGGTGTACCTGGTCCAAGTACCATTGCCACGCCACTTATCCTTTGGCAGCATCTGATAAGCCTGCTCGAGGTCGGAGATCACCTGTGCGAGGGTCTCATCCTCAGAAGCACGGGTATAATCCTTCTTGATCTCACCATTCGAAGGCTCAAGCTGCAGCACGACACCACCATACTGACAGAACAGACGGTAGTAGTTGTAGCCACGCAGGAAGTAAGCCTCGCCGAGGGCCTTGTTACGGCTGTCCTCATTGGCCACGTTCACAGCCTTCGAAATCACCAGATTGGCTGTGGCGATACCATAGTACATCTCATCCCAAAGAGCTGACACAGCAGGACAGTTCTTATTGGCTGCACCCAGGGCAGGTGTACAGTCGAGCGGATTCAGACGGCTATCATAGGTATTCCAAGGCTCAGAGGTAAGGTCAGCACCATTGGTGAACTCATCACAGCCATAGAGTGTGATACCATAGGCCCACTCATAACCGAAGTGCCAGCGGATGTTTCCATAGAGTCCTGCAGCCATTTTCAGAGCTCCAGTCTCGTCTTCCAGCAGTGCATCCGTTACCTTATGGCCAGCATCTTCCTTCAGGAAATCATCGCCACAGGAGGTCGTACCCAGCAGAGCCAGCATCGACAGTGCACCGCAAACTATTGTTTTATTGATATATCTCATATTATTTACTATTTACTGATTTTCGATTTACGATTTATCACTTCATTAGAAGTCCACCTGCAGACCAACGGTGAAGCCACGGTTGTAGAATGTAGCACCTGTATCGAGGTCCATGAAGTCAACAGAAGAATAGAGCATACCGAGGTTCTTACCCTGGATATAGATCTTGGCATTGCTCAGGCCGATACCCAGCTTGCTGAGCAGCTGCTTGTCGAAGTTGTAACCCAGAGAGAGGTTGCGGATCTTGATGAACGAGGCATCCTTGAAGCCCAGCAATCCTGCGTAGGCATCACCACCTGCCTGGCTGTAGACTGGCTTCTGCCACTCTGCACCCGTATTTGAGGGAGTCCAGTAGTCGATCTC
>CAMKRS010000050.1 GCA_946415245.1 uncultured Prevotella sp.
CACGACACATCGTACTTCGCCGACTCTGCGAGGATTCGCAGTTTTTCCATCGTTTTCTCAGTCAACACTATTTTTAGCCGATTTGGTTGCAAAGATACAAAAAAAATTGTAACTTTGCAGCAAAAAAGGAAAGGATTATGGAAAAGTGCTCCATAGAACGGATCAAGCAGATGGAGTTGCGGTTGGATAAGGTCACTGCGGCTATGATAGAGTTATCGGCAGCGCTGGAAAAATACGAAGCGGTGCAGGGGGATATCAAGGTCCTCGATGAGTATTATGTCAGTAAGGAGTGGAAAAAGGACTTTGCTGATGATGAGGCAGGCCGATTACCTGCTGATTTGAAACGTGGCGTGCTTTCTGAGGATGCCATCTGGAATTTGTTGTCAAATGCTCGTGAACTGAACAAGAGGATTTTTCCAAAATCAAAATAGTTTCTTTACAAGATGACAGAACTTACGCGTAATTTTCGAAGAGCAAGAGTTGCAGATCTGCCCCGTATACTGGAGTTGATAGAGTGTGGGCGTCAGAAGATGCGGGCCGCTGGGAACAATGAGCAATGGACTAATGGCCAGCCTAGTCAGGAGGTCATTGAAGAGGATATCCGGCTTGGTGAAAGCTATGTGATGACGGAGAACGGCAAAGTGGTGGTCACCTTTGCTTTCAAGCCTGGACCCGATGTGACCTATGCAAAGATATACGAAGGGAAATGGCTCGATGACGTCAAACCTTATTATGTCGTTCATCGTCTTGCCAGTGCTCCTGGGGTCCGTGGTGTATTGAAAGATGTTCTAAACTTCTGTTTTTCCCATACTGATAATATCCGTATCGATACTCATCGTCAAAATGTGGTGATGCGCCACGCGCTTGAGAAGTATGGGTTCCGCTATTGTGGTATCATCTATCTGTTGGATGGGGCAGAACGCCTCGCTTTTCAGTCTTGTAAGTCTGTAGCGATTACAGAGCAGTCTTCAAACTATGATAATCTGGAGCAGATGTCTGTTGTTGAACTGCTACATCATATTAATGAAGAAGATTATCGTGTTGCAGAGGCTGTAAAACTGGCTATCCCTCAGATACAGGCCTTTGTTGAGGCTGTAGAGGAGCGGATGAAGCTGGGTGGTCGACTATTCTATATCGGTGCAGGCACCAGCGGGCGACTGGGTGTGCTCGATGCCAGTGAGTTGCCTCCCACATTTGGTGTGTCTGATACGAAAGTCATAGGTCTTATTGCTGGAGGTGATCGGGCCTTGCGCCATGCTGTGGAGAAGGCAGAGGACATGCCAGAACAAGGCTGGCTAGATCTGCAGCCCTATCACCCTACAGCCAATGATACTGTACTGGGAATAGCTGCGTCAGGCACTACACCGTATGTTGTAGGTGTCGTCAGGTTGGCGCGACTGAATGGACTGCTGACGGGTTGTATCACCAGTAATCCCCATACACCATTAGCTCAGACATCCGATTTCCCCATTGAGACCATTGTGGGACCTGAGTTCGTAACGGGTTCTAGTCGTATGAAGAGTGGAACGGCTCAGAAGATGGTGTTGAACATGATTTCAACCACACTGATGGTACGTATGGGCCGTGTGCAGGGAAACCGGATGGTGAATATGCAGCTGACGAATGCAAAGCTTGTGGATCGTGGCACACGTATGGTACAAGATATGCTGGGCCTCAGTTACGAAGAGGCCCAGCAGCGCTTGCTTGAGGCTGGCAGCGTGGATGAAGCCTGCCATTACTAATTCATTGCCGTGAGGTCTTCTATTTGGTCGATAATTTCCTGATATTGTCGCTGGGTCTTGAAGTGCAGGCTGAATCCCAAGATAGCTCCAATAGTGCCTCCAATTACACCGCCCCAGAAGAAGCCGTTGGCATAGTCATGATTCTGTTGATATGTTTCGTAGAAGAACCAGCAAAGCCATAGTATAATCATGGGAATACCAACCAGCAGCCAGTTGCTATCGAATTTCTTGGCACTTGCCACCCTTTTACTTGCTTCCAGAAGGCTATGGTTCATCAGTCCTGGGTCGCTGATCTTGCGAGTATTGTAGAAGGTTGCGCTTGCACAAACTAGCATGATGATGCTCGTGGCAATCCAGAAGGGTATAGAGAGGTGACTCAGTACCACAAACGACCAATAGCCGTAAGGTACCATTAAGACGCACAGTCCCATGATGATGTAGTAGCGACGTGTAATGTTGTTCACTTCCTTCGTCATTGAGCGGCGCATGAGGCGGTCGTTCACAATCTCCTGCTCGTTAAGCTTATTCTTCAGCGTCTGCATCTGCTGGCGCATATTCTCTAACTCAAAATCGTTGTTCATAATCGTCTAATGTTTAATCGTTTGACATTTGTTTTAACTGCTCTCTGATCCTAAACAGACGGACACTGACGTTCTTGGCAGTGATGCCGACAATCTGTCCGATTTCCTCGTATGGGAGGTTCTCGAGCCAGAGTAGGACGATGGCACGGTCGAAAGGTTGGAGTTTGGATATACGCTTGTGAAGCATGTCCACCTGGCGGGTATCCTCGTCGCGGTCTTCAAACAGGTTGATGTCCATCGTTAGCTTGACTTCGGATGAGCGTCGCTTCTTTTTCCTATTGATAGAAATACAGGTGTTGAGGGCGACGCGATAAATCCACGTCTTGATGTCACTGCGATGCTCGAAGCTGTCGAACCC
>CAMKRS010000051.1 GCA_946415245.1 uncultured Prevotella sp.
TGTTCGTTTTTTACTATTTCGGCTGCAAAGTTCGGCATAAATATCCTAAATTCGCTATCCGATTTGTCACAATATGTGTTCTGTCATGTAACAAACGTCCTTAAAAGGTATAAATCGGAAATGAATGGAGATATATTGAACATTTCGTAATATACGAAGTGTCTGTTTGGAAACGGACAGCGATGCTGCCCATAACTCACGGGGACAGGTCCCGTGAGTTTTTAGGGATTCTACAATCAGCGTTGCATATATTTGTGGCTGTTGCGGATGATGATGCCGGGAGTAGTGGCTGTGGCGGGAGTGCCGTCGAGGCGGTAGGCCTTATCATCAGCGGTTTTTGCTAGTCGGGTGGTTGATAAGGCAGTGGGCGAGCCACCGTTGTATATCTCACGCTGCAGCACCTGTGTCATGCAGTGGGCAGCACCGTAGCCTTTGATGAGGTTCTCCAGTGGAATCCACTCCACCGTGACGCCAGCGTCTTTGAAACGCTTCGCTAACTCTTCAGACTGTCCGGCGACAGCCATGATATGACGCGGGGCAATCGTCAGGAAGTTGTTGGCGTAATGCATCTCATCGGAAAAGTCGATGGGAATAATCTCAAAGCCACGGTCCTTGATATAATCGACGAACGGCAGATCCTGTTTCCACAACGTATAAGCCTTGGTGCCTGGTTGGCGCACCCAGAGGTCGCAGGTGTCGTACTCTGGTGTACCAGGCTGGGCTTCCAGACGGCTGCGCAACATCGTACAGAGATTGCTGTCGATGATGTTGAAGTGGGTATCGAGGTGCATCTGCATCTGCCACAGCTTGTGGTCGCGCACTACCACAACGGTGTCGTGGCCGAAGGCGTCGGCCTCCAGCATCTGTTTGATACCCTCATCGTTGGTACGCATACCGCAGCCGATGAACGAGATGTTGCCTGCAGGAATATAGTCGCCACCCTCCAGTCGGCCGTCACCTTTAATACGGAGGACGGGCTTCACGCCGAGGTGGTTGTAGCAGAGTTCAATGATGTTGGTTTCCGGGGCGCGCTGACTGCTGTTCATGTTGCAGATGACATGTCCTCGTGGCGTGGTGATGCTCTGGTCGCGGGTGAAGTAGAGGTTCATCAGCGGTGTCTGTAAGTACTTGGCCTCATAGCCCGTGTTGTTGTCGGTCGTCGACAATACCACGGTGGGCTGTAGAATGATGCATTTGATCAGGTCGGAACGGCTCATCTTCGATAGCACCTCCTTGCGGTAGTCTTTCATGCGCGCCTGATCCTCAGCGGGGAGGGCGCTGGTGTCATAGACGAGCACATCGGAAGCCAGCTGCTGCAGACTGTCGATGCCCACCTCCTCGAGAATGCCAGGTATGGTGTGCACGCGTATGCCGTTGTTCTCAAGCATACGGATATAGCCGCGATGCTCCTCGGCAGCCTTCTCTACATCGAAGTAATCTTCGAAAAGTCCGGCCAAGGGGTGTGCCACGCCCAAGAACAGCTCTTGTCCTGGCGTGTGCATCAGTATGTCGCCCGCTACGCTCCATTCAGCCTGCGGGTAATCCATTTTTCGATCTTGTGCATGTGCATTGATGCCGCATACAATAGTAGCGGCCATCATCAAAATCCTAAGTCGTTTCATCTTGTTTTATTTGAATACAATGATTAGACACCCTTATGCCTATCACGCATCTTGCAGGGGAACCAGAATGTAGCAGTGGTCTTGCCGTTTTGGTTATCAACATCTATTTCGCCGCCGAGGGCATCGACGATAACCTTACATGTGGAAAGACTCATTCCAGCGGTCTCATTGCCTGATGACTGATTGCTTTGTTTCTGGAGGAACGTGAAGAGGTCGCCGCTGACCAATTCGCTCTGGCCAGTGCCTAGATAGGTAATGGTAACCCTGATGCCTCTACGGCTTCTGACCTCATCTCCGTAGAAGAGGATGATGTCGCCTTGAGTACACTCCTTGGCGGCATTCGACAAAAGAGTTATCATCAGCTGGTGCATGAAGTTGGTATCAAGTGTTCCCTTACAGTGAACTGAGAGGGTGGATCTGACGCGGATGGAGACTTCAGGTTTGGTGAGGTTCGACGCTTCACGACGATAGGAGGCCATCAACTCGGCCAGATTCACCTCGATGAAGGTAAAGGAAGGCATTCCGCCTTCGAGGCTTGACAAATCCAGAAGCTGTTTGAGGTAATCAAGCAGTTGCTGGGTGTTCTTGTTAATATAGGTTGCCAACTCTTTTACCTGTGCAGCCTGCATATTTTCATCATTCTCTTCAAGAATAAGCTTGCTATAACTCATGATAGCGTTCAGCGGTGTGCGCAGGGTGTGGCTGACGTTATCAAGGAATACAGACTTAAGCCGCTCGCTCTTCTGGGCGCGGTTCAGTTCTTTCTCCAGTCGCTGCTCATAATGTGCATACATGAAATATGCAGATAATCCGAATCCAACGAGCAACAGAAAAATAATAATCAAATATACAATGTTCATAACGGTAAATAGAATTTGTCTGCAAAGATATGATAATTATTTCAGATTTACAAAGAAAATATGCAAAAACTTGTAATTATTTTCACTTTTCTTG